>NZ_MRAE01000032.1 GCF_002008345.1 Clostridium tepidum | reverse complement strand
CATTTCATACACTTATAGCGTACTAATATAGCCATTCCTTCTCCATCATACATTACTATATTAATTCTATTGCACATATGTTGTAAACAAAAGAAGGTAATAAGGAAACCTTATACCCTGTAAATTGCTAACGCAAATTCAACATTAATATTATATATTTTTTATGTTAATCTAAAACTCACCCCCCCATTTTCTATATAATATATTATATATAAGAAATGGTAGGGGGACTTTTTTAATAATCAAATAAGAATAAGAAAATTATATCTACACATAACATTTATTTTGACCTTAGGGAAAAATAAATGTTATGTGAACCAAACACTTAGCGTAAGCGTTCCCGTAAGGGAAAGTGTGCGGTAGTATTATTATATAAATTGTAATATTAATCACTATATTGGGGGCTATTCCCCTTTGACATTTGTTCCACTACGCTACACAAATATCAAATTCCCCTTATGCCCCCAAACCCCCTTGGGAAAATTATTAATTCTCTAACCATTCTTTTGCTAATTCTATATTTTTTTTATCCATCTCACTTTTTAATTTAGTATTTAATATTTCTTGTTTTATATCTTGTTTTTTCTCTAAAACATAATAAATAATACAATCTGTATAGGATATATAATTACAATTTAATGTATCCTTAATCCATGTTTTCCAGTTTGGATTAATGCTTCCCAAAAAATCTCCATGCTCTTCTTCAATTTTATTTTTATTTTTTATCATATTATTTTTAACCTTTTCAATTAATAATTCTTTTAATTTTTCTTTATATTCTTTTAAATCTATATCTTCTATATCTCTATTTTTAATTATAATTCTATATCCAATAAAATAATTATCTATATCTTCTATTTCTTGTAAAACTAATTTTTCTACTTCTTTATAATATTCTTTTCTAATTCTATAATTATAATTTTTTTGTGTAGTTGTTATTTTCATATCTTTCATTATTTGTTTTTCTGCATTTAAAATAATTTCTTCTTCTTCTTTTGTAGGCAATCTATTTTCCCAATTTTTACTTAAAATATAATCCTGCACAACTGTTATATATCCTTTTTTCTCTAATCTTCTTAAACTAGAAGGTATTACGCTTTTTATTGTATTGTATATATCTTGTAGAACATTATTTATAGCAGTTATACTTACTTTTTCTTCTTTATTATATAAGTATTGTTTAAATCTATATCTATTATTATTTATAATTTTATAATTAATTCCTACAATTCCAATAGCGTTTGCTATATTATTATTTGTAGTATAAATTACATTGTCTTTACAATCTTTTATATAGTTTAATATTAATTTATCTATATATTTTCCATATGTAGAATTATTTCTACTACCTTCGCTTTTTCCACGACCATCAATTTTTTCTTTTGGTGTATCATAAATTTCTGTAACAATATAACCTCTACCATCTTTCTCTAGTAGAAAATAACATTCTAATTCCTTAATTATTTTTTTTCTACTATTTGTACTGTCTTTATATTCAATTCCTGTAATCTCACATAATTCTTTTAAGTTTTTATATTTATAATTTAATTTTATTTCATCTAATTTGATAACTTTCATATTTGATAACCTTCTTTCTTAATTTCTTTAACCGACCATTTTCAAAACACTAACTATAAAGTATAATATAATTGTATATATAATAGTTAGAGAAGTGAAAATGGTCGGTTACATTTTATTATTATATATTTCTTTTCTTAAGTCAAATAAGTCGTTCATAGCATTTCTAAATTTATCTGTGTCTTTAAATCCATATACTGTAAATCCTTTATCACCTGTGAATTTGTAATATCTAAAACCTAAAAATGCTAATGATTCGGCTAAATATCTATTTTCAATAATATAATTTTCTTTATTTTTCATATAAATCAATCCTTTCATTAATAGTTTTTCGCTATTTCGCGATCTAAACACCCCATTTTTGTTTTGCTAAATCTTCTTGTGATTTTTGGTGAACGAAATTATTTCCATCACCAATGTGTTTTGCTAAATCTTTGCTAAATCTTCTTGTGATTTAGAGGGTACGACATTATGTCCAACCCATTGATTATTTCCACTTGCCACATCCGAATTATTCGGTTCTGCCATTTTTGGTTTGTATTGTTCCATTGTTAATTTTTCCATAATAATTCCACCTTTCGATTTTTATTTTGTTATTTGTTTGATATTTGCGTCCGAGAAATCTCGGTTTTGCGTTTCGGATTCTCCCGAAGTGTTACATTAATAATTTTTCTAATTTTTCTACAGTTTCTTGTCTAAGAATATATTTATTATGAATAAATTTACTTACCAAGCTTTTACTTATTCCAATTTTCTTAGCTACAAACACATATTTAGTACCATTTTTTGTACAATAATTTATTAATCTTTGTCTTAAATCTTCCTGCATCTTAATCTCTCCTTTCCACAAAAGTTTATTTAAAAAAAAAATAATATATATTAAACATTTTTATAAATTCTTGATTTTATCTTATTTAGGGTATGAAAAATATTTCCATACCCTCTTTATTGAGTACTTAAATATCTCTGGGGTTTTGTATATTTAGATGTTCTTTCCCTAATAGGAAATAAATAAAATCGCTATAAGTATTGGTATGACTACGTTTGAGCCACATTGATAAAAAAGCTTATTTTTTATCAAATCGCTGTATCTATTGGTATAACTGCATTTGAAGGTGATTTCTATTTTTCTTCTTTATTACTTTTGTTCCACTTCTCACGTTTCCATTTATTCTTTTGTTCTTGTGATATTTTCCTACTGCACTCTTTGCAATATTTAGTTTTATTTGATTTTTTTTCTTGCTACTCATTAAAAGGAAAATAACAATAAAATACGGTCTAGCTATTGATATTACTATATTTTAAGGTGTTTTCTATTTTCCTAGTTTTTAACCTTTCTTTGTATTTTTTATTTATATCCCTTCTCCTATACTAAGACGACTATTAAAATCCATATATACGTTGATATGACTATGTTTGAGTATGATTTTTTTGTTTAAATTTTGTCTTAATTTATCTATACCTATTTTAAACGCTTACAAATTACTTTCTATATCCATTAATCATTTATGTATTTATTTTCATTTAAACATCATTTCAACCACCAATTCAAGCCATTTAACGGGGTTAAATATGTAAAAATAACAAAAAGGGAATAACTCCCTTAATGTTATTATATAGCATTTTTATATAAATCTTCATAATAATGTTTGTAATAGTAATTCATTTCTTTGTATGTCATTTCTTTAAAATCCACTTCTTCATCAGATTCAAAAATTTGTTTTATTTTTTGTTCTGTAGACATATTATCTTTTTTGGCTAAGTCATTAATATATTTATCTCTTATCTGTTCTAATAGTTCTTCTTGAAATTCTATTGTAATTGTGTTTGTATGTCCTATATACTCTATATTTAAGTCGCAATTCATATCCCAATCTTCTATAATATCTTTGTTTAATTTGAATGAATAGTTATCTATTATAACTCCAAAATCTTCATATTCTGGTTGAATTTTATTGAATATATCCCCGTTATGGACTTGTGCCTGTCCACTTAAATATATACTATTTTCTGTTTCCTCTACTTCTATTTTGTCTACGAATGTTACCAATTCTCTCTTTTTACAGTCTGTTATTGTTATTTCCTTTTGACTCAATACCTTTAAAGTTTTAACCAATGTTTCTAATGTTTTTTTGTTATTCATCATTTTTAATCCCCCTGTTTTTATTTTTTATTTTTGTAATTGATAATATTTATATAAGTTTTCTTTATTAAGTGTTATATTAAAAGTTTTTGCTAGTTGGATAAAGTTTCTTAAGATTTTTATGTTCATATAATCACCTCTTGCAGTAGTTTTATTACTTTATATTTATAGTATACTACCATAAGAGTAGTTTGTCAAATCTCTATAGTTATATTATAATAATTAATATAGGAGGTGCTTATATGAAGTTAAAAATAAAAGTTTCTAACCTTTTAGGAAAATATAAAAAGAGTCAAAAATGGCTTTGTGATAAAACTGGCATAAGACCAGCAACAATTAAAAACTATTATTATGAAACTATTAAAAGAATAAATATTGAAGATTTAGAAAATATATTTGAAGCTTTTTATGAAATTGACAATAATTTAAAAATTGAAGATTTGTTTGATATCTTAGACAGTTAAACATTTTATCAGAATGATTAAGGATATTCATTTTTTTGAGTATCCTTAATTTATTTTGTGAATCCTCGATTGAAGATCACAAAATACTACCCAACTTGGGTAATTGGCTTATTTAACTGTTCTTCGTTCTAAAGGTCAGTTAGTTGTTGTGTTTACATTACATATAGCTTTTAAAGACTATATGTATGTGATGTAAATAATACTTACCTTACATACATATTAAGTATAATTAATTCTTTTCTTTTATTTATTTGTACTAATCTATTGTCTTATCTTATGTTGTTCTATTGTCATTTTTAATACGACATTTATGTTTTATTATAAAAATATATATAAAAAATAGTATAAAACACGATACAATAAATTATATTATATAGTCTTTTATACTATTTAAAGTCGTTATCAATCTGAGTGATAGCGAAAATATTTAATTTTAAACAAGACAAATAAACCTATCTCTTTATATTTTTTTTAAAATTTGGTATAATATAAATAGGTTTAAAATTTGGTTATTTAGTTCGTTGCACTTGTAAGAGTTGGTGGCTCTGGCAGGTGCTTTTACTTTTTCAATGCGTGTGAGTTTACACTCATCGAGCTGAAGGTGTAATTTGGCAATCGGATAAATTGCCTTTACCCTCAAGCAACAATTTTTCTAGTTTATCAAAATTATAATCTCTTTGCTCAAAATCATTAAATTTATCTTTTTTAGGTTTGTTATTGTAATTATTCTTTTTGCTATTGGTATTACTCAAACTTTGCTTATCAGACGTATTTTTCTTATAGCCACTCTCTCGGTTTTTAACTTTATCTTTTATGTTTTGTACTGTTTGTTGTACTTTCTTCTGTAATAGAGTGTATACGTTACTTATAGAACCTCTTCTACGTTTGCTGATATAACCTAGTTTGATTAATTCTTTTATATATCTATTAATTGTTCTACAACTTCTACCTAAAGCTGTTGCAATATATTTAATACTAGGATAACAAGTATTCTTATCTGCATAACACATACTTAATAGTAGGTTATAGCATCTATAAGCACCATCTGAAAGAGATAGATTAGTAATATCTGTATTTTGAATAATAGTATAATTAGTCATTACTTTCTACCTCCTCTATTAAGTTGTATATTCTTTTTCGATAATACATCTAAAGGGTTAAATTGTTGTATATCTTTATTTAAATCTAATGGTAATAGGTTTATGTAACGTTCTGTAGTCTTAATATTGGAGTGTCCTAGAATTACTTTTAACCTGTATATATCACCCCTATTTTTAATAAACATAGTTGCAAAAGTATTTCTAAATGTATTAACACCTCTAAAACTAACTTTTCTATGAATAAAATAATTTTTTAAATTTTGGTGACAAGTATCATAACTCATTTTTTCTCCATTTAGCTTTGGAAATAATAAATCTTCTTGCTTTAATCCCATCCTTTGTATATATTCCATCATGGTAACTTTTAAAGTATTAGAAAGTGGTATAGTTATTTGTCTTTTAGTTTTCATATGCCTGAATAATATACTATCTGTATTAAAATCTATATCTTCTACATGAACATTTAGTAAAGTTTCTGCTCTACAGCCTGTACCCAACAAAAATGAACATATTGCCCAACTTCTAAAATCTCCTACTAAACAGTTATTTACATTAGGTTTCTTTAATAATTTTAATATTTCTTCTTCTGTATATATTTCCTTTTTCTCTAGTAGAATATTAGGAATTTTAATATCAAAACTATTTAAATAATTATTATTAAAACAATAAGTCAAAAATGCTCTTAGCTTAATAACAAAAGTTTGATAAGTATTACCTTTATAACCTTCTTTTCTCATATTATTAATATGATTTTGTATCTTATCTTTAGTAAGTTGTGAAATATTAGCATCTAAGTCTATAACTTTAGTTAATTCATATATACAAAACTTTTCTTTAGATGTGATAGTAGCTTCCCTTTGCCCTATACTAATGCAATAATTTAAATAGTCTTTGTATATTTCATTTATAGTTTTATCCGTAGTTTTATTTAAGTTTTTCAATTTTAGTTTAGCCATTTTCGTTCCATACCTCCAACATGTTTTTCTACTGTTATATGTATGGAACAATCCTATGATACATTTTTCTTTTTAATAATATTACTTTTAGTTATAACATTTATGTCAAATTTTCTTTTAGTCCCATCTAGAAATTCTATCTCCACATAATCTTCTTCTTGATTTTCAATAATCCCTTCCCCAAACACCTTATGAACTACTCTTTCTTTTCCTTTAAAATAGTCATTTTTTAATAATTCCTTGTCTAACTTACATTCTTTTATAAAATTGGATGTCTTTTTATTCTTACCTCTTATAACTTTTGGGACAGTTAAATACAAATTTTCTTTTGCCCTTGTAATACCTACATAAAAAAGTCTTCTCTCTTCCTCTATATTGACTTCTTCTTCAGCTTTACTATAAGGAATATTGCCTTCATTACAATTTATAATAATTACATTTTTAAATTCCATTCCTTTAACTCCATGTATGGTACTTAATATTACACTATTTTCATCAACTTCTTTTTTATTTATTTTTTTTTCAACTTCCTCTACATGAACTAAAAAGGTTAAAATACTTGTATACCCTTCTGCTGCTTCTTTTAATTCATCTACTATTTGCAAAAGTTCTTCCTTATCAATTTTTATTCTTTCACTATATTCTTTAATATAATCTTCATAACCTAAATCATGCATTATATGATTTATAGCATCTTGGGCACTCATTTTATTCATTTTATTTATATCCTTTTCAAGATTTTCTAAATTTTTTATTTGAAAAGGTTGTATATCTTTTTGTTCTTTTAATATATCAAAACTATTTTTAGCATATTTGTATCTTCTCACTCTTTCTAGATTTAATTTACTTATATATCTGAAAGGTTTATTTATAATCTTTAAAAACCCTTTTTTATCATAAGGGTCTATACAGACTTGCATATAAGTTAATATATCCTTACATACAAAATGATTAAAAAAATTATAACCTTTATCTAAAAGCCTAAAAGGTATCCTTTTTTTAAAAAATAAGTCTGTTAGACTTCTACTTTCCATATTGGTTCTGTAAAGTATAGCTATATCCTTATAGTCATATCCTCTTTTTATACTATCTTCAACTATTTTGCTTATTTCCTCTGCTTGCTCTCTCTCATTTAAAAAGGATTTTAACACTATATTTTTATCATAATTATTGTACGCTTCTATTTTTTTATTATTTCTTAATCTATTATTTATAATAAGATTTTTTGAAATATCTACTATATTTTTAGGACTTCTATAATTATATCTTAAATATATTTTTTCTCCATTTTTAAAATAATTATTAAAATTAACCATACATTCTGGCTTAGAACCCCTAAAAGAATATATACACTGATCTTCATCTCCTACAGCAAATAACGAATTGCCTTTGCATAGCATTTGGAGAATATTTATTTGTAATGTATCACAATCCTGAAACTCATCTACTAATATGTATTTAAATAATTTATTATATCCTTTAAGTATTCTTTCATTTTCTTTTAAAAGTTTAAACATATTTATTTGCAAATCATCAAAATCTAAAAGTTCCTTTTTACTTTTGTATTCCTCATAATTATTAAAACAATTTTCAAATATACTTTTGTCAATTTTAGGCGAAAAACTATCTATAGTTAATCCGCTAGTTTTTAAAAATGATATATCATTTAAAACATCTCTTACTTTATCTTCATTTACAGAATCTAAATAAGATATAAGAATATTATTTATCAATGAATATGCTTCTTTACTACTTATTATATTTATATCTTTAAAATGTCTATTTAATATTTTATAAAAAAGGCCATGAAAAGTACCAAAAAAAGGTGATTTTATATTACCACTTATTTTATTATATCTTTCTTTCATATTCATAGCTGCTGCTCTAGTAAAAGTTATTACTAATATATTATTAGGGTTCACCTTCAAATTCTCTATTAAATGTACAACTCTATTTATAATAACAGTAGTTTTTCCAGATCCAGGTGGAGCTACGACTAATGTATTATCATTATTACATTTTACGGCTTCCTTTTGATACTTATCTAAAAAATTATAGTCTATCATACTTAAAACTCCCTTAATATTCTAATTAGTGATTAAGTATACTTTACTAAAAGATAAAGAAAATATCAAATTTACAAAATAAGTTTATTTAACATACTAATAATTTATAATAAATAAGAATAAAATAAATATAATATTTTATTATGAATTCTTTAGTTAATCCTAGAAAAACAGAATGTCAGTATTTTAATTTTAAATACTAAGTATTGTAATAGACTTTGTAAAGTATTACAATGTTGTTATATATTTTTACTATTACATAGAGGAGAATTAATAATGGAATACAGTAAAAACTTCGATGTGAGAAATAATAGAAATCTTACTATGTTAGTAGATTTTTATGAACTTACCATGGGTAATGGATATTTAAAAAGTGGTATGGGAGAAAAAATAGCCTACTATGATATGTTTTTTAGAAGAGTACCTGATGGTGGTGGCTATTGTATTATGGCAGGAGTACAACAACTTATTGAATATTTATCCAGCTTAAAATTTACGGAAGACGATATAGAATATTTAAGGTCTAGAAAAGAATTTTCTGAAGAATTTTTAGACTATCTAAGAAATTTCAAATTTTGTTGTGATGTTTGGGCAGTGCCGGAAGGATATCCTGTTTTCCCAAATGAACCTTTAGTTACAGTACGTGGCCCAGCCATTCAAGCGCAATTTGTAGAAACTATGATACTTCTTACTATAAATCATCAAACTTTAATAGCTACCAAAGCTAATAGAATATGTAGAGCTGCTGGAAATCGTTCTGTTATGGAATTTGGATCTAGGCGTGCTCAAGGGTATGATGGCGCAATATATGGTGCAAGAGCAGCTGTTATTGGAGGATGCAATGCAACTGCTTGTACTATAGCTGAAGAAATGTTTGGAATACCTGCTGCTGGTACTATGGCTCATAGCTGGGTACAACTATTTCCTACAGAATATGAAGCTTTTAAAGCTTGGGCAGAAGTAAACCCTAAAAATTGTGTACTTTTAGTAGACACCTATAATGTTTTAAAATCTGGAATTCCTAATGCTATAAAAGTATTTAATGAAGTATTGAAACCTAAAGGTATTAGACCTAAAGGTATTAGAATAGACAGTGGTGATATAACTTATCTTACTAAAACTTGTAGAAAAATGTTAGATGATGCAGGTTATGAAGATGTAGAAATTGTGGTTTCAAACTCTTTAGATGAATTTATAATAAGAGACGTACTAAATCAAGGAGCTAAAATTGATAGTTTTGGTGTAGGTGAAAGACTTATAACAGCAAGGTCCGAACCAGTTTTTGGTGGTGTTTATAAATTAGCTGCAGTAGAAGCTTGCGACGGAATAATAACACCTAAAATTAAAATAAGTGAAAATGAAGAAAAAATAACCAATCCGGGATTTAAAAAAGTCTATAGAATATATGATAAAAACACGCATCAAGCTATAGCAGATCTTATTACTATGCATGATGAAAAAATAGATGAAAGTAAACCATTAGAAATATTTAATCCTTTATTTACATGGAAAAAGAAAAAAATTAAAGATTACTATGTAGAAGAATTATTAGTTAAAATTTTTGATAAAGGTAAAAAAGTGTATGAAAGCCCTAATGTTATGGAGATAAAAGCTTTTGCGAAAAAACAAACTGAAAGATTTTGGCCAGAAGTATTAAGATTTGAAAATCCTCATAACTATTATGTAGATCTTTCTCCAAAACTTTGGAGAATTAAACAGGAGCTTCTGCATAAATTCTCAGATTTTTACGAAGAATAAATTATATTTATAAATTAAACTAATCATTTTTAATTTAAAAGCTATGAATTGGAAACATATTAAATTATTCCAAATTCATAGCTTTTAAATTAAAAAATATTCTTTTAATTAGGATGTAGTCGTAGAATTCTATACACAATATATAGCTTTACAAATTTAAAATTAACATAATATATTACAGGATTCATTTTTAATACTACATTCCTATATTAATAATTAAATGTAATATACCTTAATTAATAGAATTTTTATTAAGCAACAAAACTTTGTATTAATAACATTATTGCTGATAATGCGGCTATATATCCCATAAGAGGCATTATAAATTTAAGCCATTTATCATAGGTAACATCTACCATGGCTAAAGTAGCTAATATTAGCCCTGTTGGAGTTATAAATGAAATTAGTCCTTGACCAAACATATAAGCATTTACTATAGCTTCTCTTGGCAATCCTACACTATCTGCAAGAGGTGCCATAATAGGCATTGAAAGTACTGCAAGACCAGAAGATGATGGTATAAAAAATCCTAATCCTATAAATACAATTAACATGAATATTATAAATACACTTGAATTCATTCCTGTTATTGCATTTGATGAATGGTATAAAATAGTATCAGAAATCATACCATTTTCCATAATAAGATTAATAGATCTTGCTACTCCAATTACTAATGCAACTCCTACTAAATCAGCTGAACCAGCTACAAATTTATCTACAAACTTCTTTTCTCCCATACGTGAAATTACTCCTAAAATAATTCCTACAACAAGGAATAAAGCTGTCATTTCGGTAAACCACCATTCTTTTTTAGCCACACCCCAAATCATAACTACAAAAGTTAATGCAAATATTATTAACATAAGCTTACGACCTAAAGAAAATTTTGGTATAACATCATCTTTACTATAGTCTTTTAAAAACTTTTCTTCTATTTCTTCTCTTTTTTCATATATTATAGATTTACTTGGATCTTTTTTAACCTTCATTCCATATCTTACAATATAAGCAACAGTTATGGCTACTGCTATGATAAGTCCTACTATCCTAAATATAAATCCTGAAGCAATAGATATCCCTGAAGTATTAGATGCTATAACAACAGAAAAAGGATTTACCGTAGCAAACATAGTCCCTATGGATGATCCCATATACAAAGCTGCAATACATACCAAAGCATCATATCCTGCAGCTATAAAAACTGGAACCAAAATTGGGTATAATGCTATAGTTTCTTCTGCTAAACCAAAAGTAGTTCCACCTAAAGCAATTAATGTAGTAATAATAACTATAAGCAGATATTCTTTACCTTTAGTAGCTACAGAAAGCTTCGCAATTCCTGCATCAAATGCACCACTACTATTTACTACACCAATAACTCCTCCTAAAATAAGTACAAACATTATAATATCGATAGTATCATATACCCCTTTAATAGGTGCTTGAATTACTTCAAAAAAACCTTGAGGTCTCTGTTCTACTCGTTCATAAGTATTTGGAATAGCTACAGGTTTATTAATACTTCCATCTTTAAATTTTTCTACACTTACTTTAATTTTAAGTTTATCCAAAGTCTTTTGTGTTGCTGGTAGTTCATTTGTTGATTCATCTGGTTTAGTTACAACAAAAACCTTGTTATCGTTATCATAACTTAATTTTGAATAAGATCCTGCTGGAACTATATAAGTAAGTATAGCTGCAATAATTAATACAATAAATAATACTGTAAAAGCCGTTGGAAAATTTATTTTCTTTTTTTTCACAACAATCCCCCCCTATTTTTAATATATTTCTTAATCATAGCTTCCTTCACATACATTTAAAATATAATATTTTAATTAAAAAAACATTACAATAGCTAAAATGCATATTCCAGAAACTAGTAAAAAGTATTATATAAAATATTAAAATAATAAATAAAAAAATCCCCATAAATAATTTTCTAAATTTTAGAGACCGTATTTACTGTTACTAAAACTTAGAAAATTATTATCCAAAGACATACCTGATTACGTTCTCTATCTTTACTACATACTGTTAGATTTTGAATATCTCTTACAAACTTTTTATTGTAAGTCAAAACAAATGTTATTACTATAAATATTGTTTTGTTATAAATTTATAATGATCTTTTATAAAATCTAATCCTTCATTTATAGCTGCCTCATCTATATTATCAAAATCTTTTTCGATATTTATCTTATTATTCTCTAGTTCTTTAAAAGGACATACTCCCTCATTATTTTTATACTCATACAAAGCACATTCTCTAAAACATTTTATTTCTTCATCAAAAGTAGTTAAAAATGGACAATCCATGAAAATTCCCCTTTCTCCCACTATAATACAAGTAATATTATACATCAGAAGAAAAAGTATTTAAATGGTTTTGTTATAAAATTAACTAAATTTTCATTAAATTTAATTATTACCTACATTTTTTTAAAATTTTGCATGAATTTTTTTCAATTTTACATATGTTTAAATAATTTTTTGTAATTACAGTATAAATTAAATTTATTTAAATAATAATGATATCTACTTTAATTTAAAAATTAAAGAATCATTAATTAAATAATTAACAAGCCTTTAATCTTTACTTTAAATAAATATCATTATTATTTATTTTGCACAAAAACTTACCTTTAAAATTAATATACTTTTCTAATATTACAGAGACATTTTATATATATTTAAAACATCCTCACTATTTAAAGGTCTATATCCCCCTAAAGTTCCACCTCTTGTGGCAGTCTTTGACATTAATTCTAATTTTTTTCATTTATACCAACTTCTTTTAATGTTGACAGAATTCCTAATTCATTGAAATATTCTCTTGTTTTATTTATAGCTTTTTTAGCTACTTCATATTTATTTCCATCTGGATTTATGTCCCATACATTTACTCCATACTCATAAAAATCATTCACATTTTCATCACTCAAAACATATTCCATCCAATTTGGTGTTAATATAGCCAATCCAACACCATGAGTTATATCATAAAAGGCGTTTAACTCATGTTCCATTGGATGTACACTCCATGGTTCTGATTTACCATAACTTAATAATCCATTTATAGCTAAACTAGAAGCCCACATAAGATTAGCTCTAGCTTCATAATTTTCTGGTTCTTCTATAGCTATTTTACCATATTTTATACAAGTTTTTAAAATAGCCTCAGCCATTCTATTTTGAATATAAGCATCCTTTGTTTTGCTAAAATAAGCTTCAAATGTATGACTCATTATATCTACTATTCCTGCTGCAGTTTGATTTTTAGGTACTGTAAAAGTATATTGTGGATATAATATAGAAAACTTAGGAGCCATAGAAGGATGTCCTACTCCTAATTTTTCATTAGTATCCACATTACTAATTACTGCTCCAGAATTCATTTCTGAGCCGGTCGCAGCTAATGTTAATATGCAGCCTATAGGTAATGACTTACTTATTTTAACTTTCTTAGTTACTATATCCCAAGGATCTCCTTTATAATAATATGATGCAGCTATTACCTTTGAACAATCTATGGTACTTCCTCCTCCTACTGCTAATATAAAATCTATATTATTTTCTTTACATAATCTTACTCCTTCTCTTACACTAGTTACTCTTGGATTAGGATCTATTCCTGAAAGCTCAACAAATTCTATATGATTATTCTTTAAAATTTCTACAACTTTATCATATATTCCATTCTTTTTTATACTTCCACCACCATAAGTAAGTAATACTTTTGTACCATATTTTTTTATTTGTTCTCCTAAAACATTTATTTGATTTTTCCCAAAAAATATTTTTGTTGGTATAGAATAATTAAAATTTAACATTGTTTATCCTCCTAACTATACTTTAGTTAAATATTATTTTAATAAATAATTTTAAAACATATCTTTCAATATAAATTATCTTTTTAGGTTATTATATAAGAACTATTATTATTTTATTATAATTATTAATTCTTTTTAATAAATAATTCTATATTATTAATTAAATTCCTTTTTATATAATGACTATTTACCTTAATAATTACATCTTAGTTAAAATAAATACGGATTATATCCACAGACAACTATTTTTTATATTTTAGATATAATAAAAAATTTATTTTAATCCAAAAATTTTGTTTATACTACCCTTATTTACTTTTCGTATATATTTTTTAAGTTATAAAATTTTATTATTTCATATCAACTGTTAAATATTTGAATTCTTTTAGAGAGCAATTCTATAATGGGTATTTTTTGTACATTATTGGTTAAAATAACAATATATAATTGCCAAAAGTAACTTTATAGGAGGAAATTCATTATGAACGTAACAAGTATATCATTGGCTTATTTATTTTTGGGCATAGGTCTAATATCTTTAAGTTTTTTTATTTATTTTAAAATATTAACAAGTAATTCATCTAAAAAAAGCGAAAAAATAGTTGGAGATATGAAAGATTCTAAATCCTGGTTAAATAGAAATAATAAAATGGCATATGTATCATTATTTTGGAGTATTGTATCTTTGTGTTTATTTATTTATTTAAAATTTTTTACTATGCCTACTATAATTTCTTTATTATATGTTATTGGTTATATTTTCTTAATAGTTATATCAGTTGCAGTAGCTGGTATAAAAAAACAAGAAAAAGATGCTTAAAATCCAAAATTAATTAAAATCTTCCATCAATTTTTAATTAATTAGTGGAAGATTTTAATTTGAATTTATTAATTTTTTTCGCCTTTAATTATATCTATAAAATTTTTTACTATAAGTGCTGTAAATCCCCATATAACCTTTCCTTCATATTGGTAAAAATATTCTGGAATAGTCCCTTTTCCAAATTTGTAATTTTCACCACCTTTTATAAGTGAAAAAGGAAAATCTCCTTTTATACTAGGTACTATATCTATTTCATAGCAAGTAGGTGAATTTTCTAAGAAAAATTCTATAGGAACTTCAAATGTATGATCTACTTCCTCTTTATTAGATACTATAGATGCATCTTCCACTATTCCAACAAAAGGATACATAAAAAAATTATAAGGACTAATAAAATAATCCATTTGTCCTATTATTTTAATTTTTTCTTTATTTATATTAAGTTCTTCAACAGTCTCTCTTAAAGCTGCTTCTAATGGACTTTCTTCTTTTTCTATTTTTCCACCTGGCAGACAAACATCTCCTGGTTGATTTTTTAAAGTTAATGCTCTTACTTCAAATATTATATTAATATTTTCTCCTACTTTATTTAATAATATCATTACTGAACTTCTTTTAAATTCACCTATCGGTTTTACTTTTCTATCCTCAAATTTCTCATATATTTTATCTATTAATTGTTTATCCATATTTCCTCCTAAAAATAATATTTGCCTAAATAAAAATAAGGTATTTATTACCCAAACATTTAATTTTTATTTCATAATATTATTGTGAATACATATGTGTACATTAATTTTTTTTATTTTACTTTAGTCTATGATAATATTATACATTCTAATCATAAAATATTATATTTGTAAAATGCCCTCTCTAATGCTATACTATCAAGGTGTATACATATATTATAATACTATATTTAAATTAGAAAAAAGTAAACGGAGAGATGGCCTATGAGAAAAAGAAAAATGACTTTAACTTCAATATTAATTTTTATTTTTATCTTTGCATCTAATGTATTTGCTGCAGGAGATTCAACTAATCCTCTTCCTACTATTTATGGGAAAACAGCTATGACTATAGATGTTAAAACTGGAGAAATAATATATGCTAAAGATATTGACAAGCGTATGTATCCTGCTAGTACTACAAAATATTTAACAGCTCTTTTACTAGCTGAAAACAAAAATAAAAATGATAATATACCATATACAGCTACTGCTAAAAAGCAACCAGAATATTCTCTAAATATAAATCTTCATCCTATAAATATAGGGGAAACTATAAAAGCTCAGGATGTTATGGACGGATTATTACTTTTTTCCGGTAATGATGTAGCTTATATGATAGCAGATGAATTAGCTGGCAATAGTAAAAATTTTGAAAATATGATGAACAAAAAAATTCAAGAATTAAATTTAAAAAACACTCATTATGTAACTCCTAACGGCTTACATAATCCTAATCATTATACTACAGCTTATGATTTAAGCGTAATTAGTAGAGCAGCATTAAAAAATACTTGGGTTTATCAATCTTCCCATAAAAAAGAAAGCTCTATAACAACTTCCAAAGGTACAAAAATGAATATAGAAAATAGTAATAAACTTTTAGGTAAATATGGATGTGTTGCAGGTAAAACAGGTTATACTAATGCTGCAGGTAGATGTTTAGTAGCTTTATTTAATAGAAATGGTAGAGAAATACTTGGTATAGTTCTAGGATCTGTATATGATGCTAAAGATTCTTTTGTTTTTGAAGATATGAAAAAAATTATAGATTGGAGTTATAATGAAAAACCCTCCACTCTATATAAAAAGGATTCTAATTTAAAAACACAAACAGTAATTTATAAACCTTTAAAATTTATAGGACCTTCTGTAACTGTAGATGTACCTGTAATTTCAAAAGAAGATGTTACTTACTATAAAAATGAAGTAAATGATAAAGAAACTAATGAAACAATTAATATAGTTAATACTTCATATGCTGCTCTTTCTGGAAAAGAAAGTATGGGCACATTAACTATAAAAGAAAGAGAATATCAAAAAAAATATAAATTATATTCTGGTTTATCTAAACAAGAAATAATGAAAAAAAATATGCCTTTTTATATAGTTTCTATAATTTTAGTATTAGCTATAATTAGCATAATATTAACAGTAGCTAAATTTATAAAAGGTAAAATGAATAAAAAAAATAAAAATAAGTACTGGTATTAAATTCTAAAATACAATTTATATAATAAAATATATTTTAAAACAGTTCAAATACATAATAAAAACACTATCACTTATATTTTGATAGTGTTTTTATTATGTTAAACTATGAATAATCATAAATATTTTTTATTTTTGTTTTCCAAATTATATCATCTTATGTTCTTATACAAAAATTAATTCTATAATTTTAATATTAACTGCTTTACCTAATGACTAAATCATCTAATTTACACATCAATACCTGAGATAAAACTACTACTTTTTCAAAACTTGGATTTTTTTTATCCCCTCTTTCTAATTCTTCTAAATAAGATTTTGAAATAGATGTTGTAAACTTAGGATTATGAGTAAGATTTTCAATGTCCCGAGCGGTATATCCCAACTTAATTCTAGCTTCTCGGATTTTTTTTCCATTTAACATATAAATCCCCCTTATAAATTGGTAAAGCAATATTTAGTTTTCAATTTAATTATAATTCAAAATTCAAAAAATTTATATACATATTTACTGTATACTATGTAAAATCTAAGAAGAATATTAATATAAAACTAAATTTGATTTTTAAATATTAAATAAACATATAGATAAAATTTAGAAGATCTTAATTGAACCTAATTAAAAATATTAATCCATTTCCTCTTATTTCTATTTATTTTTAACTTTATTCAAAAATTTTATTGTTCTTTCATTTGTAGGATGATTAAATACTTCTTCTGGTGTACCTTGTTCTACTATATTCCCACCATCCATAAATATAACTCTATCTGCTGCATTTTTTGCAAATCTCATTTCATGGGTTACTATAATCATTGTTGTATCATTCTCAGCTAACTTTTTAATAACATCTAAAACTTCACCAACAAGCTCTGGATCTAATGCTGAAGTAGGTTCGTCAAACAACATTATTTTTGGATCTACTGCCATAGCCCTTCCTATTCCTACTCTCTGTTGTTGTCCACCAGATAACTTAGAAGGGTAATAATCCTTTTTATCTTCTAATCCTACCTGTTTAAGTATATTTAGTGCCTTTTCTTTTGCCGCATTTTTATCCATCTTTTTTACAACCAGTAAAGGTTCCATTATATTTTCTAAAGCAGTTTTATTTCTAAATAAATTATAACTTTGAAAAACCATAGATGTATTCATTCTTAATTGATGTATTTGCTCTTTTGTGGTTTTTTCTGCATCTACTTTTAAATCCTCTATTTCTATTATACCTTTTTCAGGTCTTTCTAAAAAATTCATGCATCGTAAAAGAGTAGATTTTCCTGTTCCAGAAGGTCCTATAACCGCAACTACTTCACCTTTTTTTATATCTAAGTTTATTCCTTTTAGCACTTCTACCCCATTAAAAGATTTGTGTAAATTAGTTATTTTTATCATATGTTTTCACCTACCTTACTAATAAAGATTGTTCATTTTTCTCTCTAATATATTTTGCAAGTATCCAAAAGCACTAATTATAATCCAATAAATAATTATTACTGCAGTAAAAGACTCTAAAAATCTATAGCTAGATGCTCCTTCACTTTGTGCCACAGCCATTATTTCTACTACACCTAAAGTAAAAGCTAATGCAGAACCTTTTATAATATCTACAAAACTATTAGATAATGCAGGCAATGCTACTCTAGCAGCCTGTGGAAACACTATTCTTCTCATAGCTTGGATTGGAGTCATTCCTATAGACAAACTAGCCTCTATTTGCCCTTTATCTACAGATGAAATAGCCCCTCTTAAGGTCTCCGACATATAAGCTGAAGCATTAAATCCTAGCCCTACAATAACTGCAGTCATAGCCTCCATATTCTTTAAACTAGGTATTAATTGGACTATACCAAAATATAAAAAGAATAACTGAGCAATTAAAGGTGTTCCTCTAAAAAACGATACCCATATTTTACTTATACTATAAAGAATTTTAATTTTTAATTCATTAATCACAGCTATAAATATAGCAATAATTAGCCCTAAAATCAATGCAAAAAAAGAAATAGTAAAAGTAACTTTCAAATATTTAAGAATTAATGATACCAATCTATTAAAATATTCTAGGTCAAAAATCATATACTAACACACCTATTCCTTGTTTGTTATATCAAGTTTGAACCATTTTATTGATAGTTTACTCATGGTTCCATCAGACATCATATCTTTTATAGCTTTATTTATATCTTCTAACTTCTTTTTATTCTTTTCATCTTTTCTAAATGGATATTGATTAACTTCAAAAACATATTTTGGATCATAAAGCTTCAAATCCATCTTTTCTTTTTCTATAACTGTTTTAGCTTTAACAGTTCCTATCCAAGCTGCATCCAACCTTCCAATTTCTACATCCTTTTCCATTGGAGTTTGATCATAGGTTAGAACTTTTATATTTAAAGATTTTTCTTCCTTCAATTTTTTTAAGGTTTTTTCACCATTCCCCCCTAAAGTACATCCAATTTTTTTATCTTTAAAATCGTCTAAATCTTTAATATTTTTATCTTTCTTTACTACAAAACTATATCCACTATAAGCATAAGTTTCTGTAAAATCATATTTTTTTCTTCTTTCTTCTGTAGTTGATATTTGATGAGCAACAGTATCTATTTGTCCTGCATCTAACATCCCAAACAATCCACTAAATTTTGATTGTTTAAACTGAATCTCATATCCTGCCCTTTTCCCTATTTCATTCCAAACATCAATTTCAAACCCTTTAAGATTCCCTTCTTCTGTATAGCACCAAGGATAATAATCTGGTGATGTGCCAACTATAATTTTTTTTGCATTCTTATCAATTTTCGTATTATTTCCTTCTACTGAAGTAGTTTTTTCTTTGCCACAGCCACTTAGCATTGTCATTACTACTAAAATTGCCATCAAAATTAAATATATTTTTTTATTTTTCAACACTATTTCCTCCTATTATTTTAATATTAAAATATTATAAAGTTATATACTATAACTTACCATTTATAGCCTTTTGAATTCTTTCTAATGCTTCTTTTAATATTTTTCTCGGACATGCTATGTTCATTCTTTCAAAACCTATGCCTTCATCTCCAAATATATATCCTTCATCAAAAGCTACTCCTGCTTCTTTTAACATAAATTTTTCAAGTTCTTCTTTTGACATTTTTAATTCTCTGCAATCTATCCATAAAAGATAAGTTCCCTCTGGTTCTATTACTTTTAACATAGGTATTTTTTCTTTAATAAATTGTTTTGCAAATTCCTTGTTTTGTTGTAAATAATCTATCAATTCTTCTAACCATTGTTCTCCATATTTATAAGCCGCTTCACAAGCTATAGATGCAAAGATATTTAACCTTGATATACCTATATTTTCCATAGATATTTTAAATTCATTTCTTAAATGTTCATTAGATATTATTATATTTGAGCCTTGAAGTCCCGCCAAATTAAATGTTTTACTCGGCGCCGTGCAAGTTATGCTTATATCCGCAAATTTTTCAGATATAGACGCAAAAGGTATGTGTTTATTAGGTTTATATATTAAGTCTGAGTGTATTTCATCTGATATTACTAACACATTATGTTTTAAACAAAGATTTCCTAACTTTATAAGCTCCTCATTACTCCAAACTCTTCCTGTAGGATTATGAGGACTGCATAAAATCATTATTTTTACTCTAGGATCTGAAAGCTTACTATCTAAATCCTCAAAATCCATTTCATATTTATATCCATCAAATTTTAAAGAACTATTTACTATATGACATCCATTATTATTTATAGCTTTAAAAAACGGATAATATATAGGGCTTTGAAGCAACACCTTGTCCCCTGGATGAGTAAAAGTTCTAACTATAGTATTTACAGCCATAACTATTCCAGGGGTATTAATTATCCACTCTTTTTTTATATTCCATCCATGACGTTTTTTCATCCAATTTATAACTTCTTTATAATAAGATTCTGTTGTAGCAGTATATCCATAAATACCATGATTAGATCTTTTTATTATTTCTTCTTTTATCTCTGGAACAGTTTCAAAATCCATGTCAGCTATCCACATAGGTATGATATCTTCACAGCCAAAAGTTTCTTTGTTAAAACACCATTTGCTAGAATTTGTATTATCCCTATCTATTATTTTGTCAAAATTATACTTCATAACTATCCCCCCATATAATTTATCTAAAAATTTACATTTATAATAAAATAAAAAAAATTATTTTTTATTTATTTTGTTATAAATGTATTTCTGCCAATACTAAAAATTTTATTATAAATTGTCACTTTTGCATCTTTTTTCATGATATCATAGTATATTAAATTAGTTAAATAAATTTTATTTATATTAAATATTATATCTATCAAAATTCATTATTTAGCAGAATACTTATTAAAATGAACTAAAAATTATGATCACCTACAAAATAAGTGATCATAATTTTACTATTAATTTATATGAATTTAATTGTAACTTTATATATCTATTTCCATTTCTAATAATGCGGAACTTAATGTTTTACCTTGTTTATCAAGATATATAGATTTCGTTACTCCTCCTCCTAAAGAATTATTAAGAACAAAATTTAAAGCACCCAATTGAGGTAATTCATATCTATCAACTTTCTCTGTTATTTCACAAAACCACTCTTGTACAACTTTAGCTGTTGCCTTTTCTTTTAATATAGCATAATCTTCTATTCTATAGCATATTAAAGATATATTGGTAGTGTTACCTTTATCCCCAGCCCTTGAATGTGCTATTTCCTTCAATTTCATAATTATACCTCCCTTAGTATTATTTCTGTCCTCAGGTCTTCTCTTGGTATAAGTATAGATGATAATGATACTACGTCTGTTACTTTTTTAGTTGCCCCACCTCCAGCAGAAGGTCCATTTGTATACATAGATTCTACTTCATTTCCAACTCTAAAAGCTGAAAATCTATCCTTTGTTCTTGCAGTTACTCTTAATCTAATGTCATTTAATTCTTTAAAATTTTCCATCATCATATCTTTTGTTATTTTATTTTTATATAGTGAATTATAACCTATAAAATCTATTTTTAGTTCCTCATACTCTACTTTACTTAATTCTAACCTTTTTACTATTATTTCTGAAGCTAGTTTTGCCCTCTCCATGGCACCACTACCTCCATAACTAATTTGACCTTCCCCTATAAAATACTCTTTATATCCAACACTAACCTTCAATTTTTCTGGCCTTTTTTTACCTTTTGCTCCTTTTATAGAAACCTTATCTTTACCAATTTCCTCAATTTCTACTCCTGAAAAATCTGCTACACAATCTGGAGTTATATAATTAGCTGGATCTTGTATCTCATATAGCAACTGTTCTGTACACGTTCTCCTATCTATTATACCGCCTGTACCTTCTACTTTTGTTATAATAGCATCTCCGTATTCATTTACTTCTGCTATTGGGAATCCTAAATTCCACAACCCAGCA
Organism: Clostridium tepidum; assembly: GCF_002008345.1. Lineage (GTDB taxonomy): Bacteria > Bacillota > Clostridia > Clostridiales > Clostridiaceae > Clostridium_F > Clostridium_F tepidum. Next base: position 8,342 of record NZ_MRAE01000032.1, on the reverse strand, counting down.
ACTTCTTTATAACCTGGTTCTGCAAAATACCCTCCAGTTACTTGAGCCCCACATTCTAACATATGTCCAACTAAAGTTCCTTTAGCCATTAAATCATAATCTTGCTGATTCCAGTTAAACTCATAAACTAATGGTGCAAGAAATAAAGATGGATCTGCTATTCTTCCAGTTATTATTACATCTGCTCCTTTTTTTAATGCTTCAACTATAGGTTCAATTCCTAGATATGCATTAGCAGAAACTATTTTTTCTAATATTTTTTCCAATGAATCCCCTGATTCTAACATATTATAATTGGAGTATTTTTTTATTTTATCCTTTATATTATCGCCTTCAATTACAGCTACCTTCAACCCTTTTATTCCTTGCTTTTTTGCAATTTCTATTGTCCTTTCAGCAGCTTCAATTGGATTTGCAGCTCCCATATTCGTTATAATCTTTACATCTTTTTCTTTACAAATAGGTAATATTTTTTCCATTCTATATTCTAAAAGCTCATTATATCCCCTTTTAGGGTTAGATATTTTATCCATTTGAGCTATTGATATTGTTCTTTCGGATAGACATTCAAATATTATATAGTCTACCTCACCATTTTTCACTATTTCCATAGCTGGCTCTATTCTATCATTTCCACAACCAGCTCCTGTTCCTATTCTTACCGTCTTCATACCTTTCCCTCCATGAACCTATTTATTTGTCCTCCAATGTAACATTCTTTTTTGTATTTTAGAGAATATTGTCATTACTATAATTATAAAAAAAGACATAAATAATAATCCTGCTAAAACCTTGTTGTACTCTGAAAAATCCGCATAATATTGTATAAAATATCCTAATCCCGATCTTGCGGCAAACATTTCAGCTATTGTTAATAAGATAAAAGAAAAATTTAATCCTGTGCCTATTCCACCTAATATTGTAGGTAATGCTGCTGGCAATATTATTTTAAACAGTAACTTTACCCCCCTAATTTCCAGGGTTCTAGCATTATCTATATATTTTTGTTCAATAATAGAAACACCATGTATAGTACCATTTATAATAGGCCAAAAGCTCCCTATAAATATTATAAAGGCTGAGGAATGCCAAAATGTTGGTAGCAACATTATGGCGTAGGGAATATATAATGTAGGAGGTATTGGACTTAATCCATAAATAATAGGAGTTACATTTGTTCTTATTGGCTTGTACCATCCAACTACTAGTCCTAAAGAAACTCCTAACACTAAAGATAAAGTAAAGCTAGGAATTAATAAATTTAAAGAACTTAGCAATCCTTTAAATAATTCCGGTAAAGATGCTATTAATGTAGGTATAATTATTTTCAAACCCGGAAATAATAATGGATCTAATATATTAAATATATCTGTTGTAATTTCATATACTAATATCATAAAAACAATTATCAATAATGTACCTTTATGTTTTTTTAGTCCTTTCAACACTTTCTTTTCCTCTCTAATTTTAATCTATATTATACTCTTTATATCTTTTTTCTAATTTCTTGTAAAAATCATCATTAGGATTTTCCTTTATCATTTCATCTAATGCTTCTTTATACATCTTTATATTTATATGGTCTTCTATATTTACACCTTTATGATCTAAATATCCAATTTCACTCATTCTATTCCACATATCTATAATACCTTTTCTCTTTGGATCAGACTCTATAACTTGGTTTGTTTTTAAAGTTACTTCTTCCGCCATTTTTTTATCTAATTTTAAATATTTTTCATTCATCTTCACCGCAAATTCTGGTTCTTCGGTCCAAACTTTTTCAGCTTTAATCATAACTTTCAAAAATTTCTTTATAGCTTTTGGATTTTTTTCTATAAAATCTGTTTTAGCAACTGGTCTACAACATACATGATCATTCCACAGATTGTTACTCCAATCTACAATTTCCAATCCTGCTTGCTTTGCCTTTGCATAAGTAGATCCAGTTCCAATTCCTATATCTGCTTTTCCTGATTTTACCGCTTCTAAAACATCTGTAGGCTTTTTCATTTCTATCAATTCTAAGTCACTTTTTATATTTATTCCAGCCTTATCCATAGCTGACCTCCAAACAATATCTGGAGTATATAACCTTGGTGTTGCAACTTTTTTTCCTTTAAAATCTTTTATTCCTTTATATTTATCAGCCACTTCTTTCTTAGCATATATTGGATGACCCCCTGACAAATATCCACCAAAGAATGAAAAGTTTGCTCCATTAGTTATAAATGTTAAAGGCGCCGCTGTTCCAAAAGATATACCTAAGTCTAACTTTCCTGAATTTAAAGCATTTAGTCCATCACTAGAATTAGTAAATGGTATTAATTCTACCTCCAAATTTTCTTCTTTAAAAAGACCCTTATCCTGCGCTATAAAACATAACATATTGCCGATTCCTGGAGCATAACCTATATTTAAATGAATAGTTTCTTTATTCTCTTTAGAAACCTCTTTTTTTGAATTGGTACATCCTACTGCTGAAATTAGAAAAATAGCTAATAGTAAAATTGAAATTACTTTTTTTTTCATTATAACCCCTCCGTTTTTTTAATATTCTATCAATTTAAATTCTAAAAATCTAACATTTTTATAAGTTCTTCTTTAAGTTCTAAAAAATAAGAATTTAAATATATATTTCTTCTATCTTTATGCTCTTTTTGATCTATTTCTATAATCTTTTTAATTCCTTTATTATGTGATCCCATTATAATAATTTTTTCTGCTATTAACAGAGCTTCATCCACATCATGTGTTACAAATATTATGGTCTTTCTTTCTTTTTTAGAAGAATTCCATAAATCTAAAGTCAAATTCTGTAATTTGGCTCTTGTAACTGCATCAAGTGCACCAAAAGGCTCGTCCATTAATAGTATTGGTGGATTTATAGCAAAAGCTCTGGCAATTGCTGCCCTTTGTCTCATTCCTCCAGATAAATTTCCTGGTAATTTATTATAAATATCTTTTAATCCAACTTTTTCGAGATATTCTTTTGCTATTTCCTCTCTTTCTTTTCTTTTCATATTTTTATAGGCTTGTTCAAGTGCTAATTCTATATTTTTACCTGCACTCATCCAAGAAAAAAGACTATAATCTTGAAATACAACACCCCTATCTAACCCAGGTCCTTCTATATATTTTTCATTTATTAGAATTTTACCACTAGTAGGTTTTATTAAACCTGATATTAATTTTAATAATGTGCTTTTACCACATCCTGATGGACCTAATATACATATAAATTCTCCTGATTTAATATCAATATTAATATCTTTTAATACACACTTGTCTTCATATGCAAAACCTAAGCTTTTAATATGTATATCGTACACTGCCACACCTCCTATATTCTTTTTTATTTTTATAAACCTAAGTTTTAATTTAAATAATTTGAGTACATTTTTATATTTATTTCATATGTAATTATCATTTAATATATAATTTTGTTTTAATTTTAATACCACTTAAGGAAATGTATTTTTTTCTTGCTATAAATCTAAAATTAATGATAATTTTGTCATTTTTGCGTCTTTTTCATAATATCATAGTATATAAAATTAGTTAAATAAAATTTACTTATATTAACCAGTATATCTATTAATATTTATGATATAATTCCCTATAAAAAAAAGCACCTTAATTAATTATAAAACATACTAATAAGGCACTTTATTTATAAAAACATTCATGTTATTCGATTAACTATATAACTTAATCGGGTAATTATTTAATCAATCTTTGTATAGGACTTGCTGGACCTAATAAATTTAATATATCTTGGTATGGTATAGGTATTTGGAATAATCCATAGGAATATGGGGTGTACTCATATACCTGATAATATAATACTAATGAATCTGGAGTAAGATAAAATTGTTGATCTTCACTTAATCCATTATATCCCTCTATTAATGGAACATTATTTTTACTTACATATTCTCTTACCTTTTGCTCTAATATAGGTTTATAGTTTATTTTACTTGTAAAAAGATCACTTAATTGAAGGTTTTGCCAAGTATTTAAATCTATATTTAAAGATGAATATGCAGTAAATCCATGAGCTGCCCCTTCATAATAAGTATACATTCCCAATAATATACTTAATAAACATTCTTTATTTAATTTCATTTCATAAAAACCTATGAGCTCTAGAAGCTTTCCTTTTCCTGGTGTTAATATTTCTTCTTTAAACAAGTCATTTACTTCATCAACTATAGTTTCGTTTACAAATTTTGATATATTTTCGTTATCTATACCCTGTACAACTGGATATGTTATCTTAAAATTTTTAGGTTGTAAATTTTCTTCTTTTAAAGGAAGAGGATCAGTATTGCATTGTTCATATTGTCTATAATAATTATTATAGTTTTTAAAATTATTATAGTAATTTGGATTATACATATTTAAATAATAAAATCTATGCATATTATAGTCATAGAATGGTATAAAATTCATATTATATCTTTCCTCTATATTAATTTCCTTACCATTATATGTTATAGATCACAATATTGATACTGATCATTTGTTTACTCTTTCTATAATTTTTCTCTCCAAAACTAAAAATTTATATATAAATATTAACTCACAAGTATATATAATACCGCATATATTTTAGCTTAAAATAGTAAACTTTTGGAAAGTTATTAACTCATACATATCTATATTTTTCTTTTTTGTACCCAACATAGAATATAAACTGAATTTTTTTATATATTAAAACTTTTTAATACAAAGCTATATATTTAAATAGACAGAACTTATGCTATTCTCTATAATTAAAATAGAACATTGTTTAGATAGAACATTATAATATCATAAAAAATAAGAAGATAAGCATATGCTTATCTTCTTACTTACATTCACTATTATTGGGGGATATTTAGAGGGATTCTTTTAATAAAATATATTATAACCATATTTTATTAATTTATTATTAATTAAATATTTTTAAATTATTGAATTTTTTTTCATAAAACTTAATTTTAATTACATATTTCTAAAATATGATATAATATAATTTAATTAATAATTATTATTTTTATCTATTATAATACTATTTTCAACACTTTGCAAGTATTTTTTATTTATTTTTTTATTTATTCCTTAAATTTAAAATTTCATTTTTTTATAATTAGGAGGTGACAACATTGAAAGAAAATCACATAAAAAAAGCCTATTTTTCTATGGGTTGTTTTTGGAAAATGGAAGCTTTATTTGATTCTTTAAATGGTGTTGTTAAAACTTATGTTGGGTATACTGGAGGAAGCACGCTACTTCCTACCTATAATAGTATTGGAGACCACTTAGAAACTTTAGAAATATATTACGACTGTAACAAAATAAATTTTGAAGATTTGCTAACAGTTTTTGAAAAAAATCATAATTATACCGTAAGACCTAATTTATTGCAATATAATTCTGCTATTTTTTATAATAATGAAAATGAAAAAGAGATTGCTTTGATTTGGAAGGCAAATAAAGAAAAAGAATTAAACAAAGAAATTTTAACTACAATTTCTCCAATAGAAAAATTTTATTATGCAGAATTTTATCATCAAAAATATTATATTCAATTAGAACCTGTAATTATTTCCAATTTAAGGTCTATGTTTTCTACTGGCAATGATTTAATATCTTCTCCTTTATGCCACAAATTAAACGCTTACTTAGGAGGTTACAATACTTTAAAAAATTTACATAAAGAAATTAAAGACTTTAATCTTTCACAAGATGCTCAAAACAGATTATTGTCTATTGTAGAAGGTTTTAACAATACTAAATAATTAATTTCTTCACTATATTAACTTAATTATTCACCTTTAAAATTTAATAGGTTGATTAAAAATTAAAACTATTTTAAATCAATCTATTAAAATTTATATTTCTATTAAAATATTTCATTACATTCTATATTAATTATATTAACTTTTTCAAAGCTTTTTCTAACAAAATTCCTTCTCTTTGATTATAATCATATTTTAAACTTATTTCTATAGCATACTTTATAAAATCAACAGCCTTATCTACAGCAGTTTTTATGTCTTCACCTTTTAATAAACTCCCTACAACTATACTAGTAAAAGCATCTCCTGTACCAGGATAATTTACGTTTAGCTTATCCGTTTTTGCTATATAAAATTCTTTATTTGATTTATTGTATGAAACTGTAGCTATTACATTATCATATAAAGGAACACTAGTTATTATAATATTTTCTGGTCCCATATCACTTAAACTTACAAGCATATCTTTAATTTCTTTTTGGGTAACTTTGCATTTAGAGCAATCTTTATTTAAAAGATAGCAAGCTTCAGTATAATTAGGGGTTATAACATGAGCTAACTTTATAAATTCTCTCATTTTATGTACCATTTTATAATCTATAGCAGAATAAAGTTCGCAATCATCTCCCATTACTGGATCTATAACTACTAATGTGTTTTTTCTTTTAAAATATTTTATAAAATTTGATATTATATTTATTTGATGTGCCGATCCTAAATATCCACTATATATACAATTAAAATCTAAATTTAAACTTTTCCAATGATTTATATAATCTTGCAAATTATCTGTTAAATCTATTATTTTGGGACTACCAAACCCTCCTGTATGAGTAGATAAAACTGCTGTGGGAACTGGGCATACCTGTATACCCATAAGAGATAATATAGGTATTACTGTAGTTAATGATGCTCTACCATAACCAGATATATCATGTATAGCTGCTACTTTTTTCGTATTCACTTTCATCCGTTCATCTCCTAAACAATTTGAATTTATATAATTTTATATCCAAAATATATTAAATTTTTTATTTTTTCAACTGTATGGATACAATTATTTAAATAAAAAAAATATCAACACTAACTCTTGCTATTATTACATATAAATTAAATAAAAATTTAATGAATTGTATTCTAAATAAAAGAGACTATCACATTAATAAATTTACATACAATATACTGTTTTGCAAATTTAAAGTTACCACAATATATTGTAAAATTTATTATCAGTACGATAGCCTCATTTTATTTTAATCATACAAATTATTAAATTGGTTTCAATATATCAGATGCCAAATCCCATAAAAAGACTTGACCGTTATCTTTATTTACATAATACCAACCCATTGTTGCTGTGTGATCTTCAACAACTTCATACACATGAACTATATAATAAGATACACCTTCTCTAACTTTCTCCCCTTCACATATAGCCTTAATATTATTATTACCAGTTCCAATTTTATTTTTTACTATTTCCTCTGCCTTCTTTTTTGTGGTTACTTTTTCTTGTGAATTTTTACTTTCTTCTTTTGTTTTATTTTTTTCTTTTATTTGTCTTTTTTGATTTTCTTCTATTCTTTTATTATCTTCTATTTTTTGAGCCTCTTCTAATTCTTTTTCTTCTTTTAAATATTGTTCTTTTAAATTTTTCGCCACTGCATTTTCTTTATCTACAGCTAATATTTTATCTAAATATACATAAGCTTCTTTATATTTTTTCTCTTTTGCTAAAGTCTTTGCTTTCTCTAAATTTTCATTTATATAAGTCTTTATACATTCTTTTATTTTATCCTGAGCTAGTTTAAATCTTTTACTATCCATCTTAGATACTTTCTTGAAAAATTCCAAAGCAGTTACATAATCTTTTTTATTATATAGTTCCATAGCCTTTTCATAATTGGCTTTAGATTCTTTTATTTCTTTGGCTAGATTTATTTTGTCCAAAAGATCCTTAGTATTTTTATAATTTAGAGCTTGTTCATAATTCTCTATAGCCTTTTCATAATTTTCTATCTCCATATAAGCTTCTGCCTTATTTAATAAATCTTTGTAGTTTTTATATTTCGTATACTTATACCCTCCAAGACTTCCTAGTATAATTAAAAGTATTATAATAGTACCTATTATAATATTATTCTTAGATTTACTCATAGTAATACTCTCCTTTTATAACATACAATTCTATAGTGTGTTTTACAATACTTAAACTAAGAATTCTTCATTTCTTTTGATATTTCTAAATATGTATTAAAAAATTCTTTATAGAAAACTTATAGTTAAATGTCCTTATGCGTATATATTTGATTTTACACCATTTGGAATAATCAATACAAAATTTAAATTTTACTTTCCTCTAAAATAACTTTATATGTGCTACATATAATCTTTAAATTTTATGTGTATAGTATAATTATATATAATTCCTCTTTTAATGTATTATTCGAAAATTTTATAAATTCCTTTAATTTATTTTCATAATTTTTTTATTAAAATTTTCTCATTAACATTCCCAAAAACATTACTAATTTTAATTACCTCTTGTATAAAAAC
>NZ_MRAE01000031.1 GCF_002008345.1 Clostridium tepidum | reverse complement strand
CACCTAGGGTAACGTTAATTGGCTTTAGTATATCAAATAGTTTATTTTAATATTAGAAAAAACCTTAATTATTTAATAAGCAACTTTAATGGTCAAAAGCTTAATCTTTCCAAATAGCTTTTAAGTAACAAAACTTATAATTTATAACAATTAAATTTTAATTATTTAAACTTTTAATATCTTATAATCTATGTTAAGTTTATTAACTACAACAGCATTATTAGGCTTATATAATCAACTTTTAATATCTTATACTCCCTAATTGTTGTTTTTATTTGAAAAATATTACTAATAATAGCATTAAAATAATATAGGTAAATATAATAAAAAATCTTATATAGGAAAAATCAAATTCTCTATCTAAATAAGGCACATATCCTACATATCCTCTACTATCTAATCCTTCTTTGATTATTTTCCATCTGTTTAATGTATTTATAAAAAGAAGGGCTGCCATTTTTCCTGTATTTCTAATTTTAAGTTTAAATGTGTCAAATCCACCTCTAGATTTTATAGAACTATATAAAATTTTATACTCATCATTTATAACAACTAAAAATCTTTCCATTCCCTTAGCAATATCACAAATATCTTTTAAATATTTCTTTTTACCTAGGCAATAAAGCATATCATCTATAGGTGTGGTAAGTGAAAAAAATGAAAGACACAGTCCTGCACTCACACTTTTAAGTATAAGTGTCAATGTGTATAAAGTTCCATAATCAAAAACAAATGTTATAGAAGATATGGCTGCAAAAGCTGTTACTTCTAAAGTTATTTTTGTAAAAACTTTTCTATTATTTTTAAAAATTAGATTCATAAATAGGAAAAATAATATATTACAAAAAACAATTATATAATTTTGAGTAAATCCCAAAATTACAATTGGGATTATACTCAAAACTGCTTTTTCTAAAGGATGTATATTAGAAAGTTTACTGGTTCTTGATAGAAGCATTATTGTTCTTAACATTCTTCTTTTTCCCTATATAATATCCTATAACTCCAGCTCCTAACGCTGCCTGTGATGCAAACAATAGACTTTCTATTTCTCCTGATGGTGGTTCCCAGATACTTTCAAACCAAGGTTCATAGTCTTTGTTCATTTCTTCTATAATACCCTCTGCTTGATCATCTGCTCCTGCAAACTCTCCACCTCTTGCCCCTCCTATAAATAAAGAAGCAAGTATAACTACTACAGATACTACGGTTATAATAATATTTTGCTTTTTCATATACTATACCTCACTTAAAGTTTTTAATTCTTCTTTTGAGTATTTCATCATGAACTCAAAAATCATTATAGTTATTAATCCTTCTATAATAGCTAGTGGTATTTGAGTTAAAGAAAATATGGTTGCAAACTTAGCAAATGCCGCCATAACTCCACCAGTTTTTGCTGGGAAAGATAATGCTAACTGTAGTGATGTAACAGTATATGTAGCTAAATCTCCCAAACATGCTGCTAAGAATACAGCTAACTTTTGATTCTTATTTTTTAATCCTTTATAGATTAAATAAGATACTATAGGTCCTACTATTCCCATAGAAAAAGTATTAGCTCCAAGAGTTGTTATTCCACCATGGGCTAATAATATGGCTTGAAACAAAAGCACTATTAATCCTACTACGGATGCTACAAATGGTCCAAATATTATAGCTCCAAGTCCTGTGCCTGTTGGGTGAGAACAACTTCCTGTAACTGATGGTATTTTCATAGCAGATAGTATAAAAGCATAGGCTGCAACTACTGCAAGTAACATTTTTAAATCTTTGTTAATTTTAGTTTTTTGTCTTATGTGTTTTATACCTATTACTATAAAAGGTGCACTTAAAACAAAATATAATGCCGCCCACTTAGGTGGTAAAAATCCTTCTGCAATATGCATAGCATATGCGTTTTGTGATGCAGCTAGTATAAGTGCTGCCGTTAATAAAAATAAATATTTCTTTTTCATTTTCCCCCTCCTATTTTTATTAATTAAACTATATATGTAATATTAAAATTATAGTTATCTATTTTTTATTACCAATGCTCCCTATTTCATAAAACTGATAATTCTTAAAATTCTTAATCTTTAAATACATATCTTTTTTATAAAATTATTTTTTCCCTTAAAAATATTTATATATTTTATACACTAATCCCTATATTTTTAAACATGACTTACAAATATTTTTACTGCACAATTTATATAAAATTCACACAATCATTGTTATATTTTTAAAATAAACTATTGGTCTAAAATTTTGGGATTAACTACTTATTTCATACAATGATTGTTATATTTAAAAACGTAATTTTTTAATCTATTTCCTTTAAAAAATTTATCAAAGACTGATTAAGTTCTCTAGTTTTTATTGCAAATCTTACATAACTACTATTTAAAGTTTTAAAATCTTTGCATACTCTTAAAATAAATCCTTTTTCTAAAAGTCTTTCTTTAAGCTCATATCCTGTAATGTGTTTCAACTTACAAAGTATAAAATTACTGTAAGTACTATACACACTGTGAAATAAATCACATTCCTTTAGATTTTTATACATAAATATTTTTTCTTTTTCTATGTAATTTATAGATTTTTCTATGAAATTTTCATCCTTCAAAACATATTTAACTGCAATTTCTGCAAAACAGTTTACATTCCAAGGGTTTTGTTTTTCTCTTATTTTGTTTAAGAATTTATTATTAAAACTTATTCCATAGCCAAATCTTATACCTGGCATAGAATAAAACTTAGTCAAGGCTCTTATTATAAAAATGCATTTATATCTTTCACATAAGTTTAAAAAACTAAAGGAATTCTTTCCTGTAAACTCTATAAAAGCTTCATCTAAAATTACAATCTTGTTATTCTTTTCACAGTAATCTAATATGTATATAAGTTTTTCTTTATCTATTACTGATCCATTAGGATTATTAGGATTTCCCAATATTATTCCTTCTGTTTTTTCTAAGGATTTTTTTATATTTTCATAGTTATATGTCATATCCTCATTTAAATTACAATAATCTATTTGTACATTCCATTTTTTTGCACATAATTCGTATTCCACAAAGGAAGGAACTAAAATAGATATGCTTTTTAAATTACTTATAGCTAAATCAATTATTTCTACTGCACCATTTCCTAATACTAAATTTTCTTCATTTATATTAGGCTTCTCTACTTTGTCTTTATAAAAATAATCTATAAAAAAACTTAAATACTCTATTAAATTTCTTTTTAAATTTCTATACTGAATATCTGGATAAACTTGAACCCAATTTAGGGCTTCCTGTAAATTATCTTTAAAACTGTCTGGCAACCCTAAAGGATTTATATTAGAACTAAAATCTATAAGTTCTTTTCCTTTTAAAATTCCATCTGTATAAATATCTCCACCATGCATATAAACACCACCTTTTTTAATAATTACAAGTTTAACAATTAAGGTTATAATTTTTTTATCACATAAAAAACTTGTTAAAAATTCTGTTAATTTTAAAGATAAAAAACTATTCTTTATATTTTAGCTAAAAGTTTAAGAATCACACCTACCATTACTACCATTAACGCTTCACTAGCATACATAAGCTTTATAGTTTCCTTTATGTGTATTGGTGCTAATTCTTTTATTTTATCTCCTATAGTAGGTTTTTCTACTATTTGTCCAAAATATACATTATTTCCCCCTAATTGTATCTTTAAAGCTGCTGCAGTAGCTCCTTCTGGATAGGCACAATTAGGACTTTTATGATTTTTTCTATCTCTTATCATTATTTTAAAAGTTTTAAATGGGTTTCCTCCCACTATTGGTGCTGATATGCACATTAATATTCCTGTTAATCTTGCTGGTATAAAATTAAAAACATCATCTACCTTAGCCGGGAAAAATCCTATGTATCTATATTTATCATTTAAATATCCAAGCATAGAATCCATAGTATTTATTCCTTTATACATCATTGCTAAAGGAGCTCCACCAATTATGGCATAAAAAAGTGGTGCTATTATACCATCTGATGCATTTTCTGCTATAGTTTCTACATCTGCTCTTATTATTTCATTTTCAATTAAATCTTTAGTTTCTCTCCCTACTATATAAGAAAGTTTTAATCTGGCTTCTTCTATATTTTCTTTATATAAAGCATAATATATTTTTATTGCCTCCTGATGTAAACATTTAGCAGATAAAGTTGTCCATAGTATCAAAATATTTAAACCATGATAAATATAAAAATTAAATTTAAAAGTTTTTAAAACTATAAAAGGAATCAAAAAACTAACAAGGCAAACTATTATTACAATTATTTCACCATATACTTTTAAACTTTCTTCATTTTTAGCTTTAGATCTGAATTTTTTTTCTAAAAAGCTAATAAGCTTTCCTATATATATAATTGGATGTGGAAACCAATAAGGATCTCCAATAATCCAATCTATAAAAACCGCTATAATTACATCTACAAAATTTGCAGTTACATTTAAATACATTTCATTATCATCCTTACATTCTTACTTTTTTATCATATGTCTAAAATCGGGAATTTATTTTCCCTTTTCTATAATGAAAATAATCTTACTTTTTTATCATATGTATAAAATCCCTAACATTTAGTCTTATATAAAAGTGACTACTCCACTAAATAACTCCTTTTGCTAGAGCATAAGAAATTCTTATAGCAAATAAAACTTGTAAAAAATCTAATACTAATAATCAAATCTTTCAATAATTTTACTACTAAAGAGTAAATCTTCTAAGAAATATTTTCATAAGATTTATAGTAATAAAACTATCTTTCTAAAGCTAAAAATTACTTAATGCCTATAATGGAATAAATTTTTTCCATGTCTAAGCTTTGCCTTACTATATCTGCAAGCTTGTCTAATTCTTTTTCTCTCATATGTTCATATACTTTAGATTTTTTCTTGTTTAAATCTTTTTTTACTCTTAATTCATTTATTATTTTTTCTCTAAAAGCCACTCCATCAAAAACTCCATGGATATAAGTTCCCATTACATTTCCCTTTCTATTTATGGCTCCATCGAAGTAATCTACTTTTTCTCCATTTTTATCATAGATTTTAAATAATGGTGCAGCATCTTTACCATATTTACTTATTCCCATATGTATTTCATATCCATAAACAGTATTTTCTATTCCTTCATCTAAGATTTTTGCAAAAACTCGTGTTGTAACCTTTTCTTTTTCAAAAGTAGTTTCCATATCTAAAAGATTTAATCCATCAATTTCTCCTAAATCTGTTTCTACTTTATATGGATCTTTGATTTTGCTACCTAATACTTGATATCCTCCACAAATACCTATTATTTTTCCATTGTTGCTATATTCTTTTATTTTTTCTTCTAATCCACATTTTCTTAAATAAAGTAAATCTTCTATAGTATTTTTACTTCCTGGTATTATTAATAAGTCTGGTTCTTTAAATTCCTGTTTTGAAGTTATAAATCTTATGGATACATCTTCTTCTGATTTTAAAGCATCTAAGTCTGTAAAATTTGATATATGTGGCATTTTTATTACAGCTATATCAATTGGGGCATAGACTTTTTTATTAAATTCTACTGCTCCATCCTCATCCTCTAACTGTAATCTAGTGTAAGGAACTACCCCTAGACAAGGTATATGTATTATATCCTCTAGCATATTTAAACCTGGTTCTAGTATTTTGACATCTCCTCTAAACTTATTTATTATGGTTCCTTTTACTCTTTTCTTTTCTTCTTCATTTAAAAGAAGCATAGTTCCTGCTAAAGATGCAAAAACTCCTCCTTTATCTATATCTCCAATTAATAATACAGGCGCATCCACAATTTCTGCCATTCCCATATTTACTATATCTCTATCTCTTAAATTTATTTCTGCTGGGCTTCCTGCCCCTTCCATAACAACTATATCAAAATCTTCTTCTAATGCGTCAAACTGCTCTTTTAGCATATCCTTAAATTTTATTTTTAAGTTATGATATTCCATAGCCGTACTATTTCCATATACTTTGCCATTAACAATTATTTGGCATTTCTTATCTGAAGTAGGCTTTAAAAGTATAGGGTTCATATAAGCTTCTGGTTCTAGCCCTGCTGCGTAGGCCTGAAGCACTTGGGCTCTTCCCATTTCTTTCCCATCTAAAGTTATATAAGAATTTAAGGACATATTTTGTGATTTAAAAGGACAAACCTTATATCCATCCTGTTTAAATATTCTACAAAGGGCAGCTACTATAAGACTTTTTCCTACAGATGATGCGGTTCCTTGAATCATTATTTTAGCCATAAATTTCTCTCCAATTTCAATTTATTTTTATTTATATACTTAAAACAAACACACTATAAATCCCAAAATAAATAGGGTATATATTATTTAAAACTATTTTTTTAAGGGGTAAATTTTTCTATTTAAATTCAATAAATTAGATAGAGATTCCACTCCTCTTGCCTTTGCCATATATAAATTTTTCTATTTGAATTCAATAAATATTGTACTTAATTAATTTAAGATATAAAAATTGGCTATAAACTTTAGAGTTTATAGCCAATGCATAGTTTAAAATAGGTATATTTCCCCTATATTATACTCTCTTTGCATAGTTATCTTTCCCTCCGAAAGTTTACCCAGTAAAAATTTAGGCAGGTCTCCTGGCTTATGATTCATCCTCCTCTTTCCCTTCCCCTTTTTTTAAAGAGTGGTTTATCCGATGAATACCCGCTCTAATACTCCAATCGCACTCTGTGAAAGCGATTCGCACCAAATCAAAGATTTGGACTCTCTGCTTTTCTTCAAAGTTGGAGTAAAGATCGGCTACATCCCTGGATAACGAGTTCTCCTAAAGGATAACGCCTTCTAAGGAGTAAAACTCCTAAGAATTCTGTTAATAAGCTTTAGTAGGAGCAAAAACTCCTTCTGAAGCCAAGAACTCTGTTTATGAAAGATTTGTCCTCAATTACAGTAGCGGGGGCTGCTGTGGATTTTACCACATTCCCTTTTCACCTTTTATATAAAGGCACCTAAACTTCTTTTATTAAATTACCATATTTAAGATTATAACAAATATCTATTGTTGTCAATAAGTATTTATTTATACAATTGCTCCTTATTATTATATTTTTTTATTTCTAGTATTTTCCATAATTAATAACACTGAAATTTTAAAAATTTATCACCTGTTGAAATTATAAACATTTAATATATGGAGAAAATATTTACTTTTTTTAAAATTAACATGGTTAAAAAAGGAGCCAGAAGTAGAATAACTAAAGAGAAGATATTTACTTTTTTAAAATTAACCCTTTTTAAAAAGGCATTTAAGCTCCTTAATCTATTTGCTATTCTTTTTTATAATTTTTCAATAAGTTTAGCAATCACTTCTAAAGGATATTTTTCACATAGAACTTATGCTATAAATCTTGCGGCTCTTTTTTGAAAATCTTTTTGTTTTCATTTGTTAGATAATATTCTGTAGACTTTTTAATTTTCTTCATCTAATCCATTCATAGGCTCGTCCAATATAAGAAGTTTAGGTTTTTCCATTAAAGCTTGTGCAATACCAAGTCTTTGCTTCATTCCTAAAGAATACTTTTTAACAGGTCTTTTATCTAATGGATCTAATTTAACTAGTTTCATATAATGATTTATATCCTCATCAGATATTTTATTATTTATACTAGTTAAAAATTTTAAATTTTTAAAGCCTGAATATTGTGGAAGAAAACCTGGATTTTCTATTATAACTCCTACATCTTTAGGGAAAATTCATTTTTTATAGTCTGACCAAAAACTTGTATTTCCCCTGTTGTAGCATTAATTAATCCACAAATAGCTTTAAATAACATAGTTTTTCCTGATCCATCCCTACCAACTATTCCATGTATTTCACTTTTAGAAAATGTTATATTTATATTATCTAATAAAGTTCTATCTTTAACTTTTTTCGAAAGATTGGTTATATTTATCACAACTTTATTCTCCATAAAAATTCCTCCTATTTAACTTTAAATTAATCCATTGCAATATTTATATCTTTTGTGAGAATCATACTGTATGCTACTATAGAAGTAAAAATATTTGTTATAACTAGATATACATTGGATATTATCAGTGATTCTTGTTCTTTCATTTTTGAAAAAATCCCTTGAGTAAAAGGATTATATAAATCTATATTAAAAGTTCCTCCTATATATATGGCCAAATATATTAATAAAATAATATATAATAAAGCACAGTTACTATGTTTACACCAAAGTGTAAAGTTAATATAAACATTTATATAAAGATAACTAGATAATGAAAGTAAAATTAGCATTAGCATTAATTTATTAAAATTAATATTGAAATATTTATATTTATAAAAAAAGAAAGTATCCATATTTCAATAAAAGCTATAAATTATTATTTTATTGCTTTTATTGATGCAGACATAATATATTCCCCCACCTTTAACTTATGTCCCCATTTTTCAGCATATTCTTTTGAAACCTGATTAGTTTCAATTCTAATATTACTAAAACCAGCCTTTTCTAGATATAATTTTAATTCTTCAACTGAAGATGCTCCAGTAACTCATCCGCAATAAAGGTTCTCATCTTGTTTCATCTCCTTTGTCAATTCTCTAATAAGAACTATATCAGAAATAGCAAGTCTACCACCTTTTTTTAATACACGATAAGCCTCATTATATACTCTTTGTTTATTAGGAGATAAGTTTATAACACAGTTTGAAATAATTACATCTGCAGTATTATCTGCTACAGGAAGATTTTCAATTTCACCTAGTCTAAAGTCTATATTTTTATATCTATACTTTTTAGCTATAATTCTTGCTTTGTGAATCATCTCATAAGTCATATCAACTCCAATAATATATCCCTTGGCTCCAACTTTCTTTGAAGCTAAGAAACAGTCAAATCCGCCTCCACTTCCAAGGTCTATAACAGTCTCCCCCTCTTTAATATTAGCTATTAATTGAGGATTTCCACAACCTAGCCCCATATTAGCTTCCTCTGGAGCAGTTGATATTTCTTCATCAGAATACCCAATCTTACGTGATATCTCTATGGAAGATTTTTTAAGATTAATGCTTCCACCACAACAGCCATCCTTTTTTGCATTTCCAATAGCCACCCTTCTATAACTATTACGAACAGCATTTCTAACATCTACCTTTTTAAAATTATTTATCTTCTTTAAATCACTCATCTTTTTTCCTCCCTACTTTAACTATTCAGTGCTGAACATCTCAAGCTAAAACTATAAGGCTATTATGTACTATTCAAACATTTTTTTTGCAGTGCTTTATTATCTTAATACAATATAATTTAATTATCTTAACTAAATTTTTTATCCCATGGCTATCCGCTCCAATATTCCTATTTTATTTAAAATAGGAGTAAAGAGCAGTCACCTCCATAAATTAACAATTCCCCCTAAAAGATAAGAACCTATAAGAAATAAAACTTCTAAGAATTCTGTTAATACTCTTTACTTTAGTAGGAATAAAAACTCCCTCTGAATTCCACGCAAATCCATCTTAGCTAAGATAGGTATTAACTTTAGTAGGAATAAGAACTCCCTCTGGATTCAATAACTCTGTTTATTATTTACATTTTTTCTTGTCTTTACAGATACAATCATCTGTATCTGTTATAATATTCATGAAGAATAAAATTAATTTATTGCAATTAGTAATATTTAATGAATAATATGACCATAACCCCTCCTTTCTAGATTTTACTAGACCACAATCCATTAGAACCTTCATATGATGCGAAAGTGTTGGCTGTGTAAAATCAAAATGTTCTAATATATCACAAGCACATTTTTCTCCACAGGACAATATATCAATTATTTTTAATCTACTACCATCTGACAATGCTTTAATAATTTTTGCATTATCATCATAATTCAAACTCATTTATCTCCCTCCAATATAGATATTTGTCTATGTATAGCATAAATCCTATTATCTACTATGTCAATATACCCTGTATAACATATCTGTTTATTTTATATTTATAAACATTAAACATATCTATATATAAATACTTATCTATATATAAGTATACGCTTAATTTTAAAGCATATTATTCTTAGCAAAATAACTACTATCAAAAATAAAATAAAATAACTTTTAATGTAAAACATTATAATAATTAATATTTTATTTATATTGATATGAACTTTATCTTAGAATAAAAACAGTTTACAACTAAATAATAACTTTGGAGATAATATAATGAATAATATTGACCCCAACATTGTGTTATAGTTTATTATAAAGTAGAGGTGATCACCATTGTATTATAAAATAAAAGAAGTTGCTGACATGGCAGGCATAAGTGTACGTATGCTTCATCATTATGACAAAATAGGATTACTGAAACCAGAGTCTGTAAATTCTGCAGGTTATAGACTTTATTCAGATGAAAATCTTGATAGATTGCAACAAATTTTATTTTTTAAAGAGCTTAGTTTTCCTCTCAAAGAAATAAAAGTTATATTGGACAGTCCAAATTTTAATAAAAAAGAAGCTCTAAAAGTTCACAAGCAATTGCTATTAGAGAAAAAATTAAGACTTGAAAAAATAATAGAATCTGTGGATAAGACTATAAATAGTATGGAAGGAGATTTTAAAATGGATAAAAAGGATATATTTAATGTATTTGATATGAGTAAAATAGAAGAACATCAAAAAAAATATTCAAAAGAAGTAAAAGAAAAATACGGTAATACTTCTGCCTACAAGGAAAGTAATAAAAAAATATCTAAATATACAAAAGAAGATTGGAATAATATAATAAAAGGTTGGGATGAAATTTATAAAAAACTAGCAAATCTTATGGATAAAAGCCCTGATAACAAAGAAGTACAAAAATTTATACATCAATTTAGAGAACATATCTCAAAAAACTTTTATGATTGTACTCCTGAAATATTTAGAGGTCTTGGAGAAATTTATGTTACTGATGAAAGATTTACGAATAACATAGATAAATATAAAACTGATCTTTCTAGCTTTTTAAGAGATGCTATTAATATTTACTGCGATAATTTAAAATAATAAATGTATATTTTTTTAAAATAACTGGTACTTTATAGAGTTTGCCTATATATCAATTAGAATTTATTTTTCAACCTTTTTTAAAATAACTATTACTTTATCCCTTAAACAAATAAAAAACAACTATATAAATTATAAAAACCTTAGATTTATCAAAAGATTAATCTTTTTGATAAATCTAAGGTTTTATTTCTGTCTATGATCATATTTATACAAAAGAAATCTATATTTAAAATCTATAAATCCTTTTTATAATTTATGGCTTAACATATATTTGAATTTGGTACTTTTCTATGTTTTCTTTTAATCTATCTTTAGATATTTTTTTTAAAAAACAATGTAAAAATTTCTTTACCTTCAATATTTGTTCTTTCTTCCTTAAATTCTTTATTTTTATTAAAATTAAATACTAACAAATATCCTTTATTCAAATCATGCACATCTAAATAATCACAAAGTTGTTCTACACCATCTTCATGATATTTAGGACCTCTCCATATTTTCATTTCAATTATATATTTAAAATTATTATAAGTTATTACTAAGTCTAATCTTTTTTTCTTCTGATACTTGAACTTGTTTAAAATCAAAACCTGTTCCATTAATTATTGGTTTTATAAATGCTAAAAATAATAATCTATCATGATGTTCTAAAAATTCTTCATCTTTAGGTGAATATTGTTCTTTCATAAATTGTTGAAATCTTTGAAGTACTTTTTCTATATTAAGTTCTCCATTTTCTTTTATAAAACTTGTTATTCACTTCTTCATTAATTATTTTAACTGCCTGCCTAACTTTAGTTTTATTCCACGATTGCTTATCATCTTTATTTATTTTCTCATCAATAATCTGACAAATTGTACTTACCAAAAAAGGATATCCATTTATAAATAAAAGTATAATCTTTTCCTTCATTTCTTAATAGATATTTACTTTTTAGTATTCCTAAAAAATCTAAGAAAAGTTGATTATTGTTGCTTTTATCCACCTTATCTATTATTAAAATAACTTTTTTATCTGAGAATTCAACTAAATTTGTTATAAAGCTATTAAAGTTATTCATAGTAGTAATTTAATCTGAATGATTTTTAACAAATTTATACATTTCTTTATTGTGTGAAAATCTAAAATAATTCACTATTTGCATTATTATTCTACCTAAAAATTTTTTAACTTCACTATATCCCTCTGTATCTATAGCTTCAAAACTTATTTTTATAGGTAAATATTCTTTCATTGTATTTAATCTTTTCTCTAATAAATACAAAGTAGTTGTTTTACCATATTGTCTTGTTCTATTTATAATAAAATATTCTCCAATATCTACTAATTCTAATATACTCTCTAATTTATTAGATATGTCTACCATATAATGTTTCTCTGGTATACAGGTTACAGTTATATTAAATATCTTTTTCATATATCTTTTTCATATAACTTTCACTCTCCTTATTCTATTATATTACCATAGAATAAGTTATTTAAACATATAAGTCAAGTATACAAATCTAAACTTTTAATTATACTTTTAAAGCATAATTTAATTATGTAAATACATATTTAAACTATGCTTTAAAAGTAGCTTTTTATTTATTTAATTTTTAATATAAAAATATTATTTTATTTTTAGGGGTATTCCACAGGTTACTAAATAAACCTCATCACTTAAAGAAGCTATAAATTTATTTATAATACCCTGAAAATCTCTAAATATTCTACCTAATTTATAAGCTGGCACAATACTATATCCCACCTCATTGGTAACTAATATTATATTTTTGTTTTCTTCATTTACTGATATTATTAAATTATAGAATTCTTTTTTAATGCTTTCCAAAATCCTCTCTAACTCTTCTTCTTTAATATTTTCGTAATCTATTTCTTCATGAAACATTAGGTTTGTTGTCATTACAGTTACACAGTCTAATAAAATGTTTTTCTCATCATAATTTTTTATTATTTTTCCTAAGTCCTTATATCCTTCATAGGTTTTCCATGAACTATTTCTTCTTTCTTTATGTTTTTTTACCCTATGTTCCATTTCTTTATCTGTAATTTTTGCCGTAGCTATGTACAAAACACTGTCCTCATTTTGAAGTAGACTTTCTGCAAATTCACTTTTACCACTTCTTACTCCACCTGTTATTAATACAACCTTATTTTTTTTCTCCATATTTACTTCTCCATTCTAACACTTATGTAAAAAATATTTATCACTTTTGTGATTCTTATTTTTCTACAAAACTATTTAATTATATTTATCAATGAGTTAATTTTTATATTTTCATTTATAATAGAAAAACTGTCTTGTACTTATTATATCAAATACAAAACAGTTTAATAAAGTTATTCTTATGTATTACTATTTTCCTTTTATTATTCCTACCGCTACTCCTATGATGCTTGCTCCCTCTTCTCGTATTTCTATAGGTTTATATTTTTTATTTTCTGGCATAAGTATTGCTCCAGATTTTTTTATTAATAATCTTTTAAGGGTTGCACTACCATCTAAATTAACTGCTACTATATCTTTATTTTCAGCCATTTGTTGCCTCTTTATTACCACATGATCCCCGTCTTCTATGTTAGCACCTATCATACTGTCACCTTTTACCTTTAATATGAAGCAATCTTTAATGCCTCTTACCCAATATTTAGGTATATTAAATTCTCCTTCTACACAAGGGTTCATAAGTATAGGCTCTCCTGCTGCTATATCATTAAATACTGGTAGTTTTGCTAATTCATCTTCTTTGTATTCTTCTTTACTACCTTGATCTTCCACAATAATTTCTTCATTGCTACCTAAATCTCTAAAAAATTCATAAGATCTTCTATGCTTTATATCTACATATTCAAATTTATCCATATCATAGTTCACCTTATCTTTGTGCAATTGATTTTTATTTACAACTTTATCTTGAAAGCTATCATTAACTACATTAGTAATCTCTTTATTTTCCATAAAACTGTTTGAAACTTTGTTTGCAATTTTATAACTTTCTATATCTTTAATACCTGTAGATATTTTTTTATTTAAATTAAACCTTTTAAATTCAAAACCTAATTTAAGTTCATTCAGTTTGCGTCCTTTAGTTATCCAACCTGTAGAATTTGGACTTTCTTCTTTATCTGCAACAAATAATATACTTGAATATATGTTTTTCTTTCCTAAAGCCTCTATAAATTTTAATTCTAGTTTAGTAAAATTTTGTGCCTCGTCTACTATTATGTGATTAAATTTATTTTCTTTACGATTAGATGCTTCTTTTAAAGCTATAGATACTACATCACTATAGTCTAGTAAATCTTTATCTTTTAATTTTTCATTATATAAAAGCATAATCTTAAATATTGCTTCTCTAGTTTTGGAATTCTTTATAATTCTTTGAGGACCTTCACCTTTTTTTGTTTTTCTACCTATTCTATCTGCATTTTTATATTCTTCTAAATTATAATACATACAATTTTTTATCCATTGTATTTCTTCTAAAAAGAATTTACTATATTTTGTGTTTATATATTTTAAATCTTTGTATTCCTCTTTTACATCATTTATACATTCTTCAATTATGTCTACTTTTTCTCTTTCACTTGCTATTTTACATTGCAAATTGTTATTTATTATATATTCTCCAAAATATTTGTTTATAATCTTATATATAGTGCTAAAATATAGCTTGTCTTCAATATATGAAAACAAAGTAATATATTGAACTCCATTTTTTTCTGCATTAGAATATATATCCTTAAGATAATTTAAGTTTTCTTCATTCTTTGATAAAATCAATACTTTATCTTTATCATACATACAATATTGATTTTTTAAATAAATTCCCCTGTATATAGCTGTAGTAGTTTTTCCAGTGCCTACTTTCCCTCTTAATAATCCATATCCTAAATGTTTGCTTTTAACTATTCTATTTTGCCTACTTTGTAACTGCATTTCTTCACACCCCCCTCTACACTTATCAATTTAATTATTTTTTTGGTTTTATTCTACACTATTGATTGTAGAAACCTCTATAATTATCAATTAAATTATCAATTATGAATTACCAATTAACCTCAATAGTCACTTTATTTTAATTATCAATTTGCTTTAATATATAAATAATATTACAATTTTTTAATATTTTTATTTGTTAAGTTTGCTTCAATATATTAATAAACAATACACACTTTATTTCAATGGTCTATTATCAATGAGTAATTTACTTCAATTGTTGCTTATCCATAATTACTTATAAGTTAAGTTTAAATTTGATATCTAAATTTTAAAAAACTTTTTCTTTCTACTTCTGTATTAAAAGCAATCCTTGCTTAAATTTGATATCTAAATTTTTAAAACCCCCTTAGGAATTTTTTCTTTAATTTATCATTAAGAATTTGTACATTGATAATTCCCTTATATACATTATAGCAAATAACAATTATTTTTAAACGTTCTTATAAAGGATTATTTGATATGTTATAACTTTGCTATATTACTTTTATTATACTCTAATTCTTTTCATTGACTTACTTAATTTCCTTCCAATTAAAACTGCTACTATAGCCTTTATTAAATCTCCAGGTATAAAAGGTGCTGATCCTAATAAGAAAGCTTTTTTTATTCCTATTGAAGTAACTTGTCCAAGCCAAGCAGAACCTAAAATATGTACTACTATAATTCCTCCGATAAAACAAGCTATTATCATATTAACTAAAGATCTATTTTTACGTACTAAAAGACTTATTATAATAACTCCAATTAAATATCCAATTAAATACCCTCCAGTTTTTCCTAAAACAACTCCAATTCCTGCTGTTCCTCCAGAAAAAACTGGAATACCTATAACCCCCATTAATAAAAAAGTTACCATACTAAGAGCCGCTTGAACTGGTGATAAAACACATCCTGCTAACATAACTGCTAGACCTTGAGCTGTTATGGGTACTGGACTTATGGGTAAGGGAATAGTAATGTAACTTGAAACTGCTATAATAGTTGCAAATAATGCTGAATATATCATATCTCTTATTTCTAATTTTTTTATCATATTATATATCACTCCTATAAAACACCATTTAATTTCCTTAAATATATTCCATGTTTAAAATTTATTATTAATAGTATATTATAAGAGAAAAACATCGTCAACTTATTTATTTGTTTAGGTTAACAATGTTTTATTTATATTTTTTAACAATAAATTAATCATACATTTATCCCCCTATTTCTTTATTTTACCCTTAGTTATTTGAGTAACTTGTGAACTAAAAAAAGAAAGTGTCTTAAATATTTTAAAACACTTTCTCTTAAAATTTGTTTTTATAAATTCTTTTAATTTATTCCCTTGCTATTTAAACCTTATATTATCAAAGCTAGTTCGTTACGCTAATACTTCTCCTTATGTGCATTTCACTATCTGAAGGAAAATATAATTTTAAATATCTGCAATTTAATTATTTATCCTTCTGTACATTTTACTGTCTAAAGAAAAATATAATTTTAAATATCTATAATTTAATTATTTATCCTTCTGTACATTCAACTGTTTAAATGCCATATTGTCAAAGCTAGTTATATTAATAGTATCTTGTTTTGTATCTACATATCTTATATTAACTTTGTCCCCTTCTTTAGTTATAGGTAGTTCATTAGATATGGATACACCAGCGTTAAATATTTTATTTTTATGATTTTTTAATATAAATGTGTATATTGTAGAATTTCCTACCACATAGGAATTTATTCTTTCTATAGTATCTGTTACATTTTCCTCTTTTCCTGTAGAGCCTACGTTTATTAAATTTCCTTTACTTGCTAGATTTTTAATATAATTTGATTTACATTCTGTAATATTTTCTCCTGTTCCTATGATATTGTAGTCTGTTACAGAAATCATAGCAAACATTTTTGTTAAATCATTTTTATCATTTAAAGTTGTAAAATAAGTAGGTATATTATCCACATTTATTAATATAGGGAAAGTAGATGTATATCCTAAATTTTGCACTTTACCCTCTGCAGATTTCATAGAAGCTGTTTCTGTAGCTCCTGCTATTTTAAATATTCTTGTCTGTTGAGTTCTTGTATCTATTAAAGCAAAACCTATGCTTGATTCATCCTTACCTACAGAAGTTAACCCTGTATAATAATAACATTTACCATTATTATATATTACCCCTGTTCCTTCTGTGGTTTTTAACTTGTCTTGTCCTGAAAAATTAAAGAATCCTTTAATGTATTTTCCCCATTTTTTCAAATTGTTTTCTACAAAAGATTGTGGCTGTATTCTGTCTACCCATTTAGGAGTATCTTCTACAGTATATTTTTTAATCTCTCCTGTTTCTGGGTTAACTATAGCTGTTCCTACTGCCTTTTGTCCTGATATTCCCACTTTGTTTTCATATATAGTAGCTGTATAATATGGATTTCCCTTATCATCTAATTCAAATGTTAAATCTCCTATCCCTTTATTTATTGTTCCTTTTAAGTATATATGTCTTTTTAAATCATCATTTAAAAAACCTTTTGGTTGATATCTTATTTTTATATCTTTTCCATTTAATTTTGTTACTAACTTTACATCCTTATCATCTGTTGCTGATACTGTTATATATCCTGGTGTACTATCATTTAAAATCCATTTCATAAAATCAGAATGTACTAAAGGCGCCACATACAAAAGCTTACCATTCACATTTTGTAGTGTTAAAGTACCTAGTTCTACCTTACTACCTAAAGAAGTTTCTTCTCCCAGTTTTTTATCTGCCAATAATTCTGCATATTTTTGATTTACTGTTGGAATTTCTTTTATATCAATTGGAGTTATGTTCTTTGAAAACTCTTCATATTTAGGCGTTGGTAATAATTTTTTATAACTATTAGCTCTAAATATAGGTAAACTAATTATAAACATTATAATAAATAGTCCTATTAATACAACGGGAATAGCATATATTTTAGAGCTTTCCTTCCCTTTTTTTAGAGCTACATTAATACTTAAAAGTAGTGCAATTATTATAAAAACAATATAAAAAGATTTGAATTTCAAAGAAAAGACTGGCATTAAAAAATAAATTAGTGCCACAGAAACAATTAAAGACAGCACCATAAAACTCGAGTATATTTTTTTCTTCATAAAAATCCCCCTAAAATTTAAAATAATATATAAAATTTTCTACATTTATCTGTTGAAAATTTGTTATTAATAAATCACTAACCTAAACTATTCTTATTTTAATCCATTCCACTTATAATACTATACCATATACCACTAGCCTAAACCATTCTTATTTTAATTCACATTTATAAAAATTTTATCCTGCCTATAGACCTTAAGCAATATTAAATATTTTTAAGATTAAATTTTTTTAAAAGTGTTGACTCTAACGCCACGTTATAGTGCAATATGTATGTAGAGCTTACATAATATTAATAAAAACTCATTGCTAGCAGAGTATTAAATAATAGTAATGCTCTAAAATCAAACTTTGAGGTGTCATGATGAGAACAGTGAAACAAGTTTCAGATTTAACAGGAATAAGTGTGCGCACACTTCATTACTATGACGAAATAGGATTATTAAAACCTAGCCAAATCACTGAAGCAGGTTATAGACTATATGACAATGAATCACTTAAAACCTTACAACAAATTTTATTTTTTAAAGAACTCGATATTCCTTTAAAGGAAATTAAAGAGATTATGGCTAGTGACTATTTTGATAAAATGAAATCATTAGAAAATCAAAAGAAATTACTTATTTTAAAACGTAATAGATTAAATCGTTTAATTAAACTTATCAATAAAACATTAAAAGGAGAAAATACAATGAGTTTTAAAGAATTTGATATGACTGCATATTATAATGTATTGGAAGAATTTAAAAAAGAAAATAAAGATAGCGTTATTAAAAATTGGGGGAGTATAGATAAATTTGATGAAATGATTGAACAAGCCAGAGCTAATGAATCTAAAATTGCTAAAAATGCTATCAAACAATTTGGAAGCATTGAAAAATATGCTAAGGCTATAAAGAAAAATCTTAATAGTAATTCTTTATCTTTAGGAGAGGAATATGATAAATTTAAAAAAGACTGTCTTTATGATAGACATCCTAAATTAAAAGAACTATTTAATGCCCTTGTAGATGATTTAAGCAAAGATCCTACTTCAACAGAAATTAAGCAAATTGCTGAAGAAATATCATATACAGCAAAAAAAGATTATAAAATTTTTAAAAGTGAGTATGGAGATTATTATTGGTACTATATGGTTCAAATTTATTTAGTATATCCTGATTGGATAAAAGAAATTGATAAAAAATATGGAAATGGTGCATCTCAATTTATTGGAAAAGCCTTAAAAAATTGTTCAGAAACTAAAAAGCCTAAATTGGAAAGATTATATGAAGATCTTTCATCTGATTTAAGTAAAGATCCTACTTCAACAGAAATTCAACAAATTGTTAAAGAAATTGTAAATGAAACAAAAAAACAAAATGATTCTTTAAAATTAGATTCAGGAGAAAACTATTGGGAATATATAACCGAATTTTATCTATCCAATTCCACTTTTAAAAAAATAATTGATAAAAAATATGGAAGTGGTGCATCTCAATTTATTGGGGAAGCATTAAAATATTATTCTGAAAATAATAAGTAATAAATTAAAAATAATAAAACCTAAAATGTTTTATTTACTATATACCTAATTATTATTTTTAATTTCCTATATTATTAAAAACTCTATAAATACTCTTATTATAAAAACTCTATAAATACTCTTATTATAAAAACTCTATAAATACTCTGAGGTAGTTCTAATTAGAACTACCTCAGAGTATTTAATTTAGAAATATGATCATGTTACCACTTAGCACCATTACAGTTTATAGATAGATAAACATTTTTAGTAAATATATTAATGTTACCACACTGTGAGTTTTTATCCTGTTTATCACACTTTTTCTCATTATCCTTCTCACATTTTTGCATATCTACTAATTCTTTCATCTTCATTAAATCTTCCATATCTACATTATTTTTTTCCATTAACTGTTCACCTCTTTTTTTTATGTTTATGTTAAATTAGTGCGCATTTAAATATAAATTTTTAGCATATAAATTAACTTTAGTACATTCTTTACTGTCTTTATCCATACAATCTATTGTAAGTTTGTAATTATATGGTTTTTTGTTGGCATATCTTGATATAAATATTAATGTTACAAATATTAATGTTAATAATATTGATAACACTAATAATAATATAAATTCTTTACAATACCACATAAATAACACCAACTTTTTATAAATATTCTTTCTATATTTTTTACTGAATATACTTTCATATTATGTTCATGCTTATTAATATGTTCATAAAACTAATTATATTGAATATATAATTTTAAAAATAAACACCAATATATTATAAAATTTATTCTTAGTACAATACCCCTACAAATTTTTAATTTAAATCTATGTATCTTATATATAATAAATATGTATTTAGAAATAAAATTTTTTCCCTATTGTACAGTATAAAAAGCACTCCCTATACTATTAATTTTATATAAAAATATTATTTAAAAATGTATAATTATTTATCTGATTTATAATTA
This sequence comes from Clostridium tepidum, assembly GCF_002008345.1. Taxonomy (GTDB): domain Bacteria; phylum Bacillota; class Clostridia; order Clostridiales; family Clostridiaceae; genus Clostridium_F; species Clostridium_F tepidum. The sequence continues at coordinate 12,466 of NZ_MRAE01000031.1, read as the reverse complement.
TCATAAGATTGGGTAGCAGAAAATTTAGTTTTTGCTACCATATACTTATTTGTAATTATTATAATGAAAAAAGTAGAAAATATTTATAACTTCCCAATTAAAATATAAAATCACTGACATTTTTGTTTTTTTAAGTGAATCATATAAATAAAGATGTAAGACCAAATAAATCTTAATGAACAAAAATTGTGGTAAAGGTTAAAAAACTTATTATTTGCTACTACAACATTATACGAATTTAATACAAATTTAAATAGTTTATATTAAAAACTTGTTATTTGCTACTACAACAGCTTCAAGTGGACAAGGGAAAATTACAGTGAAACTTAAAAAATTTGTTTTGAATGATTCTTTCTATAGAATAAATTTATAGTTTTTTTGTATAAAAATTCAAATATAAAAAATTATAAAAATTGTAGTATAAAATAAAAAATAATTATATAATTGTATGTGTCTAAATTTGTTTTATAATAAACATTTATTTATATAAAAAAATATAGTAGTAAAAATTAATTTTTAATGGAGAGATTATTTATGATGCAGGCAGAGTATGATAAATTCCTAGAATACATATTAGAAATTGGACGACGCATGATAATGTGTGGAGCTGAAGTCCGTCGTGTAGAAGATACAATTATACGTATCTGTAATGCATATGATATTAAGGTCTGTAATGTATATGCCATTACAACTTTGATTGTTATGACAATGAAAGATAGTGAAGAAAGACATTATACTCAGTCCGTTAGAATTAATTCTACAGCAACGGATTTAGGTCAGTTAGAGGCCTTAAATGCTATGGCTAGAGAAATATGCAGTAAAGTCCCTCCAATTTCTGAAATAGGTTCTGCATTGGATAATAATAAATTGCGTAAAGAAAATAATATTAAAAAGTGTGTAGGATATATTCTAGCCGCCGGTGGATTTGCTGTATTTTTTGGTGGAACATTCTTAGATGGTCTTGTATCTTCAATTATTGGAATTGTAATATTTGGCATGGATCATTTTTTTCAAATTCGCAAATTAAATCGGGCAATCTATACAGTAATTGCCTGTTTTTTATCAGGCTGCCTTGCTCAATTATGTGGCCATTTTCAACTTTGTGTGAATGTGGATAAAGTTATGATTGGAGATATAATGATATTTATACCCGCATTAGTTTTAATAAATGGTGTAAAAGAAATATTCTATCAGGATATAATGCCTGGATTATATAGACTAATTGAAGCAATTATTATTGCCCTTTCAATCGCAATAGGTTTTGTAAGTTCAATTATGTTATTAGGAGGTATACTTTAATGTGGAAAAATATAATACAAATTCTAATGGCAGGAGTGGGTACTCTAGGGTTTGCACTATTTTTTTCTGTAAATAAAAAACATATAGCCGCTGCAACTTTTGGTGGACTTCTTTCCTGGACAATTTATCTTATTATATACCACATTACAGGAAGTATATTTTTAGGTAATATGATTGCATCAATGGTAGTATGCCTTTGGTCTGAATTAATGGCAAGAAAATTAAAAGCACCAACAAATATTTTTATGATATCAGGAATTATTCCCCTTCTTCCTGGGGGAACCCTTTATTATACTATGGAGGCAATGCTTCAAAAAAACAAGAAAGTATTTATTCATAAAGGATTAGAAACAATAATGATAACTGTAGGCATTGTAGCTGGTATTGTTGCAATATCTGTTATTTTTGTGTACTTTTTAAACCTTCTAAAGAAATATAAAAAAATTCTAATTCAAAATTAACAAATTAGCACACACAGGCACAGTTGCTATGCTTTATGATTGAAAAACTGTGCTATATAAAATAACTTTTGCGATATTGTCCAAATCGTTGATATACTTTATGATTAAAGGACTGCCTTTTATTTGATAAATAAAAAGACATGCCATTTAAAGAAACTGTTGAAATAATGATATATTCTGCAATAAAAAAATTAAGAGGCTATCTCAAAATAGTTTTAATTTTGAAATAGCCTCTTTTAAAATAATATATTATCAATAATCATAAACAATATTCCTTAACTTGTTCTAAATATTTAGCAGGAGGATTTTAATTTATTATGTTTTCTGTAGTTATACCATCTGATATAATAATTTGTCAATATTCCTAATGTCATGCTGACCATTACTATTATGTAACTTTCCACAGAAACAATATCTTTTATTATAAAATATATTAAAGTTATTAGAATGCCTAGAACTCCCATTAATATTAGATTATCCCCTAATAGTTTACTTACTATAGATGAGTCATCTCTTTTACTATTATATCCCGATACTATATCTACCATCTTATTCTTTTTTATCGTTAATCCTAAAGGAATATTAAATAAACTAATTAACCCAAAAATCCATAAACTTACTATAAACTCATTGGTCATATATTTCACACCTTTTTTATATATTGTTATATAATTATATTCCAAAAGTTATATTAATTATAACATATTTTCCAATTTCTAGTTATAATTTTTATGGCAATTAACTATACTTATTTTGGTAATTGGCTTAAAATATTTGCATACTCAATATACCAATCTTTAACATTGACAAATATTCCCACTATATCCATATGATCTGTATTTATAATTCTAGGCATGACATTCCACTGTCCTATTTTAGCTCTACCGTTATATTGCTCAATAATATCATTAGGACCTAATTTAGGTCCATTTTGACTAATGCAATTTACAATACCAGCATTTGGGAACCATTTACTATCTATAATAGGAAGACCTTTTTCATTACGTGAATATTTACCTATTAAATTTGATGGTATATAAAATATAGGATTCATTTGACCGATTTGTGCTACTGAATTACCTGTTAGAGCATATTCTCTAGTTGCTTGCGTTATCCAAGAAAAATAATATACATCTGGTTGAGCCTTTACCCATGTATTCAATTCTTGTGCACCTTTTGTAGATAAATCATAGGTTGCTATATCTTTTGTGTTACTCCAAATACCATTTTTTAAAACTCTATTAATATAATCAAGTTGAGCTTCTCCTGGTTTCTTGTTTAACCCCCATTGATCTAATTTTAGATCATATATTGAGCTGAATAAATTATTCTTATCAGTTACCGTACCTAATACACCAAGTGCATAACTTAACAAATCTTTTCCTGGTGTTAAATCTGATAAAGTTGTGCCATCATTAGGTGTTGATATGGTAGTAACACTGTGAATCCAATGTTTTCCCCCTTAAAATAATGGTGAAATATTTTCTTGTCCACAATTTATTTCTTCCTCACTGCCTTCACTTAATAGTTGTGTAAGTGTACGTATAGTTTGTCCACCCGTGCTATGTCCTATTAAATGTATTTTATTTTCGTTGCTTATATTTTTATATATTCCCGGATAAGTTCTCCCATATCTATTATGTTTAAACTTTTTTGAATGAGCTTCTCCATAATCTACTGTTCCTCCTACTATATAAGCATAAAGTTCACAAGCTCTATCCCAATTACTTGATAATGGTCTTCCGCTGCTGTGTAAGTCTTATTACCTGATGCATTTAAATAAAATAATAGTTGCTATTTTCATTAACTTTTTTCATTATGAATATCTCTCTCATTTTATTTTATCAATTGATATTCATATTCAATTATATATGCATTATAAAATTTTTTCAACATTCTCATATTATTCATTTTGTTACCACATATTAAAAATTTTTAACAAATTTATCTTCAATAATGTAGTATATAACATTTAAAAATATACAAAAACATAATAAATAACAAATTTATGATAAAACATATAGTTAAATTATATAAAAACAAATGAAATACAATAATTTTTTATATTATATTAATTTCTTAAAGCTTTACACATATATGAATAAACTATAAAAGGTATTATTCATGTATCCAAAATACTATGAATAATACCCCTTATAATTTATTCAATATTTTATATTTATTATTGATAGATATTTAGAAAAATAATAAGAATACTTTATTTGTGAACTAATATTTAAGCGTAAAGTAAACAGGACGTTTACTTAGATATGCTCTGCAGCATGTGGCATTAGAGCGTTAGCTTAAATATTCTTATTTGTTTTTTGAAAATATTTCTTATTCAACTACTTAATATTTAAAAGGATCTACTATCTTCCCTTAGTTTAAAAAATAGGGATATGTGGTTTAAATCAGAGTACAAAGTACAGATGAAAGGGTACAGTTGATTTAAAGTAAAGATTAGAGATTCTTATTTATTTTTGCAAAATATATTAGGTAAAAAATGATTGTTTGAGCGTTCAGCCAGTTTTCATTTAGTACCTGTCCCTCTCACAGGGTAATTACTATAACGGCTTTTATAAGGTATTAAAATAAAGAAGTACTTTTAAGGAAAATAAGTATCTATAAGAATAATTAGAATACTTTATTTGTGGACTAATATATAAGCGTAAAATAAATAGGACATTTATTTAGAACTGCGCCACAGGACGTGGCATCAGTGCGTTAGCTTAGATATTAGTCCACAAATATTAGTATTCTTTATTCTTATAGCTATTTATTGACTAAAAGTACTTCTTTATTTTAATTCTCAACCTTTAAAAGCTATTACGTCGCAATTTCCTTATTTTCTGTAGAATTTCTTTATTGTTTCACAAACAAAGTCTACTTCCTCTTCTTTTAATTCTGGATATATTGGTAATGCTAATATTTCTTTTGATACTTTTTCCGCTACTGGGAAATCTCCTTCTTTATGTCCTAAGTAGCTAAAGCATTTTTGCATGTGTAATGGTATTGGATAGTAAATACTATTTCCTATTTCATTTTCTTTTAAGTAAGCTACTAGCTCATCTCTTCTTTCAGCACGTATATTGAATACATAGTATACTGGTTTTTGATCTCCTTTTATTTTAGGGAATCTTATATATTCACAATCTTGTAATTTTTCCATGTACATATTAGCTATTTCTTCTCTCTTTTTAATAGCATCATCTATATATTTTAATTTTACTGAAAGTATTGCAGCTTGAATGCTATCTAATCTTGAATTATATCCTATATAATCATAGTGATATTTTTTAGATGCTCCATGCACTCTAAACATTCTAGTTTTTTCTGCTAATTCATCACTATTAGTAATTATCATACCTCCGTCACCATATCCACCTAATGTTTTAGTTGGGAAGAATGAAAAAATACCCATATCTCCTATAGTTCCTGAATGTCTATAGCTATCTCCATTACCTTTCCATCTCATTCCAAAGGCTTCTGCTGCATCTTCTAAAACTCTTAAATCATTTTTATTTGCTATTTCCATTATTTTATCCATGTTATTCATTTGTGAGAATAAATGAATTGGAAGTATTCCTTTTGTTTTTGAATTTATTTTTGATTCTATTTGATTTAAGTCCATTTCAAAAGTTTCTTCGTCTATATCTACAAATACAGGTGTAGCTCTATGCTTAGCTATACAAGATGTAGAGGCTAAGAATGTAAATGGTGAAGTTATAACTTCAGCTCCATTTTCAAAACCTAAAATATGAGATGCAATTACTAAAGCATCTGTACCTGATGCCACTCCTATAGCATGTTTTGCTCCTGTATATTCTTTTATAGCTTCTTCAAAATTTTTAACTTGAGGTCCAAGTATAAAACTTCCACTTTCTACTACATCAAATATAGCTTTATCTATTTCTGCTTTTTTTTCTGCATATTCTCTTTTAGATGTATAAAAATCAACTTTCACTTATATCACTCTTTCTTTTTTATTTTTATTTTAATAATTACACTTCTTTATTTAAAAACCTATTTACTTAATTGATATTATTATGTAAATACTTAAGAAATATGAAGTATTTATAATAAAGCAACTAAATAAATATTAATTATTTCATAACTTTTTCTACCGCTGCTACAAGTTCTTTAGCTACATATTCTGCATCTTCTAAAGATAACGTAGAATATACTGGTAAAGAAATTTCATTGATATATTGTGCATATGCATTTGGATAGTCTTCTATATTATATCCTAAATTTTTGTACAATGTAAACATTGGTAGTGGTTTAAAGTGTACATTAGTTGCTATATCTTTTTCTGCTAATATTTTTATTACTTCATTTCTTTCAGCTTCTTTAAAACCTTTTATTCTCAATGGATATATATGGTATGAAGTTTCTTTAGTTTCATCTTTTTTAAATGGTATTATAGCCCAATCTTTTTCTTGTAATACTTTTGTATAAGTATCAAATATAGCTTCTCTTTTTCTTAACATTTCTTCGTATCTTTCAAGTTGAACTAATCCTATAGCTGATCCTATATCTGTCATGTTGCATTTATGTCCATCTGTTACTATATCATATTCCCAAGCTCCTGCTTTCATCTTTGATAGAGCATCTTTTGATTGACCATGTAGAGATTGTAATTTGAAATCTTTGTGTAAATCTTCTCTTCCTCTAAAATTATTATTGCCAAATGTTATGGCTCCACCTTCTGCTGTTGTAAGGTTTTTTACTGCATGGAATGAAAACACATGGAAATCTACTTGCCCTCCAACTTTTTTTCCTTTATAAATAGCACCTAAAGAATGTGCTGAATCAGATACTAAAATTATATCTTCACGACCTTTATCTTTTAAAACCTCTTTGATAGCATCATAATCTACAGGTACTCCTGCAAAATCTACTGTATATATTGCTTTAGTTTTTGGTGTTATTGCATCTTTTAATTTATTTATATCTATTAAAAAACTGTCTTTTGCTACATCTACAAATTTTGGTTTTATACCTCTATGTAATGCTACACTTGCTGTAGCTGTGTAAGTATAAGGAGTAGTTATCACTTCATCTCCTTCTTTTATATCAAACTCTTTTAATACAAGTTCTAATCCTGCTGAGGCACTAGATACTGCTACAGCTTTATTTGTATCACAATACTCAGCTAAATTATTTTCGAATTGTTGAGTTCTAGGACCTGAAGTTATCCAACCAGATTTTAATACCTCTACTACTGCATCTATTTCTCTTTCTGTAATATCTGGTGGTGAAAATGGTATTTTTTTCATTATAATCCTTCCCTTCATCTAACAATTTTTTTATTTTAATATAATTTTTATTTTTTACCTTTAAAATATCCTGTATCTTTAGTTATATAAATATTTTTCTTTTCTTTTATAGTATCTTCTAAATAATCATAAATCTTTTTTAAATCTTTTGATGATAAATTTATTTTATTGTTTCCTGGCATAGAAAATATATAATCTAATACGTATACAGGCTCTGTTACCTTTAAATTATCTTTATATCTTTTTAACTCTACCATACTAAAATATTTAGATACAATTTTGAATCCATTTTCTAATTGAAAACTATCTGTATCTTCCCAACTTTTACTGGTCAGATTGTATATATCAAAGGTAGAAATTATTTCTCTTATTTCTTTCATATGATTTTTTCCTACAGTTGACGCAAATAAAATTCCCTTACTTTTTAATACTCTATTTATTTCCTGTAGAGCTATATTTATATTAGAAACATGATAAAGCATATGATTTGCTATAACTACATCAAAACTCTCATCTTTAAAGGGAATACTTTCTGCATTTACTATCTTGAAATTAAATTTGCTGCTTTTTTCTCCTAGATTCTTCTTAGCATCTTTTAACATTCCTTCTGAAAAATCTGTTAATGTTATTTCCCAATTCGGGGGTATGAGGTGAAAATTTTTATTCCAAAGAGTAGCATCACCACAACCTAGTTCCAATATTTTTATAGTACTTTTCTCTAATTTGAAGTCATTTGCTTTGAAATCATTGGATTTTAAATCATTTAATTCTGATGCATTATAATTATCTATTTTCTCATTATTATTTTTACAATCTAAACTATCTAGTTCTGATATATTAGTATTATTAACCTTATCATTATAATATTTACAACTTGAGCTAATCCTACTTAATTCCTGTTTCAATTCTTTAAAAAACCAAGACATCCATCCTTCTTTATTTGTACTAAAAAGTTCATGAAGAGTTATTCTTGCCTTGAGATTTGATGCATTTTCATATTGCTGCATCCAATTTTTATCAGAATTTATGGCACTTATTATATTTATAAACTTATCCCAATCCATTTCTTTATTAAAATCTATATTCTCTGCTGCTTCATCTATGGCTTTTATGATAGATTGTATATGTTTTATTTTTTTCTTCATTACCTCTTTTTGAATTTCTAAAGATTTTTTAAGACTTTTATGATTTAAATCATACTTCATTATATTAGCTATATCTTCTAGGGAAAGTCCTATAAATTTAAGCGTTAGTATCTTTTGTAGTTTACCAAAGTCCTCTTTGCTATACAACCTATGCCCTAATTCATTATGGTCGCTGGGAACTAATAATCCTATTTTGTCATAATATCTTAAAGTCCTTAATGTTACCCCTGCTTTTTTAGCAAATTCCCCTGTAGTAAATAATTTTTTTGAGGTATCTTTCATATTAATCACCTCTGCAATAATATATCAATATTTAATTTAAATCTTTTTTATTGCTACTATTGATTAGTTTTTTTATTTTGCAAGAAAGGAGGTACATAAATGGTAGCTTTTCTATTGCTACTATTGATTAGCTCCCATCTTTTTATAAAGACAAAAATTAAACCTTACTACACATCTGGATAAATATATTTGGTTGTTTTTTTATTAAAATTAAATAAAAAAATAACTTTTTCTGCTCTACTTACTTTTATAAACTATTTCATAATTTATAAAGGTGTAAAAACAGTCTAACTATACAAAATTTCACAATAAATTAGTGTAGAATATGTATTCTACACTAATTCATATTACTATATTAACACATGACGTAAGGTAATGGGCAAGGGTTATTTAAAAAATCTTTAAATTCTAATGTATTTCAATCCTTTTTCTCTTGTCATTATCCTTGTTTGCTTTAGGAATAACAATCTTTAAAACTCCATTATCAAAGGAAGCATTTATTTTATCTTCATCCGCATTATCTATATAAAAACTTCTTCTAAATTCACCATAACGTCTTTCACGTCTAACATAGTCTTCTTTTTTATTTTCTGTTGATTCTTCTCTTTTAGCATTAATAATCAAGTTGTTGTTATGAAAATCTATAGATATGTCCTCTTTTTTTGTTCCTGGAAGATCTGCTTCTATTAAATATTTTTCATCTGTTTCTTTTAAATCTACATTAAAGTGTTTATTTATATTACTAATTTCTGCAAAAAAATCATCATTAAAGAAGTTTTTAAAAAAAGGTGAAAAAACATCATCTCGTCTACTCAAATCATTTCTTCTAAATGGTATCATATCAAACATAATTAAATTCCTCCTTTGTTTAATTTTTTATATTCTGTATTAGTGTAATGTGAGCTATATATAATTATTATTGGAGGAATGTATTAAAAATAAACTAGTAATATTTTCATAATCTTTACGTAATATTTACTCAACTAAAAAACTATAACTTACTTTTTATAATTTTCTTATTTATTTTTAAGACATATATAGATTAATCTGTATCTAAAATTTTTTATCTATTATTTTTATCTAAAATCATAGATATATTATTTTTTAAGCATTATACATTAATTTATATCTAAAATTATTTATTTATTATTCTTATCTAAAATCATAGATATATTATTTTTTAATTTTATAACTTACCTTCTACAAGGATTTCAATTCATCATACAATTGTCTTACTGATTTTTTTAAAACTGGATGTATAAAATTTTCATCTATATCGCATAAAGGTTTTAATACAAATTCTCTATTTTCCATATCCTTATGAGGAATAACTAAATCTTTTTCATTTATTATTAAATCATCATAAAAAATAATATCTAAGTCTATAGTTCTAGGTCCCCATCTTCTTTTTCTTACTCTATCTAGCTGCTTTTCTATATCTAAAAGTTCTTTAATTAAATTCTCTGGTTCTAAATTAGTTTCTATTTTTGCTACTCCATTTAAAAAATTGTCCTGATCTAAAACTCCATAGGGTTCTGTTTCATATATATTAGATACTTTAACTACATTCATTCCTACCTCTTGCATTTTTTCTAACGCTTTTTTTATGTAATTTTCTTTGTCACCTATATTACTGCCAAAAGCTATATAAGCTATGTGCATATATTATCACCTTCTCATATTATATCTAGTATACTCATTATATCTAGTATGTTAAACTATTAAATTGTTTATTTATAATATTTTGTACATAGACTACATATAAAAAATGTATTCTAAATTTCTATTTAAATTTTAAAATTAATAAATAATTTTATGCTCTTTTTATTTTAGCTATCTTACAAAATATAACTAATTTATTTAGAGTCAACAATTTTTTATGCTCTTCTTACAGCTTCTATCATTCTAATTGCTCTTACGTTTTCTTTTACATCATGTACTCTTACCATTTGAAGTCCTGAATCTACAGCTAAACATGATAAAGCTATAGTTCCTTCTAATCTTTCCTCTGTAGGTAAATCTCCTAAAACTTTTCCTATAGTAGATTTTCTTGAAGCTGCTAAAAGCACTGGAAGGTTAAAACTTTTTAATTCTTCTATTCTGTTCATTAATTTTAAATTATGTTCTACAGTTTTTCCAAATCCTATACCTGGATCTAATACTATTTTTTCTTCATTTATTCCATGGTCTTTACAATAATCTATTCTTTCCTTAAAGTAGAAAAGAACTTCTTTTATAAAATCCTCGTACTTTGGATTTACTTGCATATCTTTTGGTTTCCCTTTTACGTGCATAAGTATTACAGGTACATTGTATTCTTTAACTACTTTAACCATATTTTCATCGTATGTCATAGCACTTATATCATTTACTATATCCGCCCCTGCTTCTATAGCAGCCTTTGCAGTATTGGATCTATAAGTATCTATAGAAATTATAGCCTCTTTAAATTTATTTTTTATCTCCTTTACAACAGGAACTACTCTTTTTATTTCTTCCTCTTCATTTACAGGATCAGAACCTGGTCTTGTGGATTCTCCTCCTATATCCAAAATTTCTGCTCCATCTTTTAACATTTTTTCTGCAGTTTTTAATGCTTCTTCTATAGAACTTTTCCTAGAACCTTCGTAAAATGAATCCGGAGTACAATTTATAATTCCCATAACCTTTAAATTTTCATAATTTATTTCTCTTCCATCTTTTAAAACTGTTTTTAATTTTTTATGATTATTAATATAACTTTCTAATTCATCTTTTATTTCTTGTATTTTGAAAAAAGTCATATATTTAAGTTTTTCTAATAATTTTTTGTACTGTCTATTTGTACCAAGCAATATTATATCAGAAGTTTCTCTTTTACAATTTACACAATAAGTACTTACAGCACAATCTCCACCTAAAGCCATCATTTCTTGTTTTATAATATTAGCAGCAGGAGATAATACATTAAAAATTTTTAAGGGAATAATGCTGTTTTTATTCATAAATATATTCAAACTTCCCTCATGTACTTCTATTTTATTTAGCTCTTCTGGGAAACTATTTTTATTTAATTCTATAATCATTTTTAATCACCCTTTTTATAATAAAAATAACATATTTAATTTAAAGTATATTATATAAAAGACTCTACAATTTATTTTTTGTATATAACTCAAATAGGTTAAATAGATGTAGTTTGTTTTCTTCTATATATAAATCAAATTATTTTTAAAAATATATCATATGAGAGAAAATACAGTTTGTTTTCTTTCATATATAAATAAAATTTTTTATTACAAGCATAAAATTTTATAAATTTCTTATTATTGTCCCCTATAAACTACTCCGCTAGTTTCTGTTTCCCAAACTTCTATCTCATATAATCTACAATTATCTCTTTTTAATTTTTCATAAAGTTTATTCCATATCCAAATTGCTATATTTTCTGCCGTTGGCTGCTCTATTATTTCATTTATATAGGCATGATCCAATAAATCTAGCACATTCTCTTTTACTATAGATTTAAGTTCTGTAAAATCTATTACCATATCTTCCTTGTCTGGCTCTCCCAAAACCTTTATTACTAAACCATATGTATGACCATGAAGTTTTTCACATTTTCCATGATAGTGTACCAAGTTATGGGCTGCATCAAATTTAAATTTTTTAATAAGTATCATAAAAATAACTCCTTCCATTTATATAAATACATTTAATATATACTTGTATATAAGATGTAATATATATTGAAAAAATTCCATAATTCATTTTCTAATATGATTGTATTAATACATTTAATCCATATATTTTATATTTTTAAATAATATATACTTAGAAATTTATTTTAAGTTTTAAATTTAATAATTATGGAATTTCTCTATATTAATAAAATAATATTATATATAATTATATTTGTACTTTTGGGTAATTACAATTTTTTAATCATATAAAACAAACAAAAACTTTATATTAATATATACTTACATAACTTTATTTTGTTCAAGTGCCTAAATATAAC
>NZ_MRAE01000004.1 GCF_002008345.1 Clostridium tepidum | reverse complement strand
ATGCGATTTTCTTATATTATGCGGTATTAATCTCCCTTTCGGGAGGCTATCCCCCACTTTGAGGTAGGTTACCCACGTGTTACTCACCCGTCCGCCGCTAATCCACTTCCCGAAGGAAGCTTCATCGCTCGACTTGCATGTGTTAAGCACGCCGCCAGCGTTCGTCCTGAGCCAGGATCAAACTCTAAATTTAAAAGTTTAATCTCTTCTCAAATTCATTGACAAGGTTTAATACCTTATCTTACTGGCTGTTACAAGAATGTTTCTTGTTAATTCTCTGTTTAATTTTCAAAGACCATGTCACCTCAGCGACTTTTATATCTTATCAAATTTGTTGTTCTTTGTCAAGAACTTTTTTCAAATTTGCTTTTGAAAGTTTTTGTTGCTTTCAAGTCCTTGTCTTGAGGACGAGATTTATTGTATCATATTTGTTAATCCCTTCTTAATATAAAATTTTAATTTAAAGAGATTATATTTATTTTTCTACATTTTTTTATAATTTTAAGCTTTTTTTCTCATAGTGATACACCTGGATATGTTAATATCTAATATTCTCTATTTTCCTTATAAATAAAGAATCCTATTAGTATTAATATTTAAAACTAATAGGATTTTTTATATTTAATATGATATTATTCCTATGCATATATAGATAAAATCTTTAATATTAGATTACTTTTAACTCTAAAATTATATACATATTGTTATTTTGAGTTAAAAATTTTAAATATAGCTTTGTAAATATAATAAATAAAATTATAGATTATTTACTATATTCTTAAATTCATTTCCTCTTATTTCAAAATTAGGATACATATCAAAACTAGCACAAGCTGGTGATAGGGTTATTATATCTCCCTCTTCTGATATGTTATATGCCGTTTTTATAGCTTCCTCCATGTTATCTACTATAATTATTTTCATATCACTCTTTTTATCCGAAATTACTTTTTCAAAAGCTAACTTTATTTTATTTTTAGTATCACCCATTAATATCAAAGTTTTAATTTTATCATACCCACCTTGCGCTAAAGGCTCAAAAGGTATTTTTTTATCATATCCACCTGCTATTAATATTACTGGTTTTTCAAAAGCATTCAATCCTGCTAAAGTTCTACTAGGGCTTGATGCTATTGAATCATTATAGTACCTAACTCCATTAATTTCTCTTACAAATTCACATCTATGCTCTACACCTGTGAAATTTGTAGCTACATATTTCATACTATCTATTGATACAAATTTATTTACCATACAAAAAGCTGCTAATAAATTTGCGATATTGTGTCTACCTTTAAGTTTTATATCTTTTGAATGACAAACCTCCTTTCCTAGTATTGTAAGCTTATCATCCATTAAGCATGCTCCATCATTTAACTTTTCTACAAGACTAAATTTTAAAACTTTCCCTAAAGATTCCTTCTCCATTTCATCAGTTAATTTATCATCTTTATTCAATACTAATAAATCATTATTTTCTTGATACTTAAATATATTTTTTTTCGCATGTATATATTCTTCAAAATCTTTATGCACATCTAAGTGATTAGGACTTAAATTAGTTATTAAAGAAATCTCTGGAGATACATCCATAGTCATAAGTTGAAAACTTGATAGTTCTAATACAACCATATGATTTTCTTTTATTTCTTCAATGTTAGCAAATAAAGGCGTTCCTATATTTCCACCTACCCATGTTTTATATCCTTCTTTTTTTAGGATTTCATAAACTAGTGTTGTAGTAGTTGTTTTTCCATCACTTCCCGTTATACCAAAAATCTTAGCTGGACAGTATTTAATAAACTCTTCCATTTCTGATGTTATATAAGCTCCTGCTTTTCTTGCTTTAACAAACTCTGGTCTATCTATTCTCATAGATGGAGTTTTAAATATGACATCATATCCATCTAATTTATCTAAGTAGTCTTCTCCTAATACTAGTTTTACACCTATTTCTTCTAGTTCACTACTTATACTGCCTAATTTTTCTCTACTTTTCTTATCAAAGGCAGTTACTTCAGCCCCTAATTTAACTAAAAATTTTATTAAAGGTCTATTGCTTACTCCTATACCTACCACTGCTACTTTTTTATCTTTAATATAACCCTTAAACTTAGAAAAATCACTTTTCATATATAAACCTCCAAATAAAGTATTAATCCACTTAATATTATATCACTTTAAATTCCTTATAAAGCATTTTAAATATTTTATATTGTAACTATTATAAATAAAAAACATATTAAAGACATATTATTTTATATAAAGAAATTTTTTAGGAGTTATTATGCCTTTATTTATATCTATTTTAACAATCCCGCTACTATATATTTCACTATCAGAAATAAAAGATAAAGAAAGATTTTGTAAATATAAGCTTATATTTTTATGGCTATTATGCCATATTTATATAACCATAGATAATTTTTTTATTTTACCTATAGGAATTTTTACTTCATTTTATATAATTATTAATACTAAAAAAAATTTAAAATCTAAATTCATATCTTTCCTTTTAGGTACATTTAGCTTTTTATTAAGTATATTGTGTTATCAGCTAAAATTATAACTATAACTTTTAAATATTCGACAGTAAATTTTATAAATATAATTTTTTAATATTTTTTATCATATTATGTTGAAAAACATCATTATATCTGCTATAATATTTTTCGTGCCGTAAGAATCTAATATAATTCCCCAAGTTTTATTTAAACATATAACATATCCCCATGATTAAACCCTATTTCATTCTATCAGGTGATTCGGATTCACCTGATTTTTTTACTTTTTCTCGAAAATGTTTACATAGAGTTTTAATAAAAATATATTTACTACACATAATTACTGATTTTTATAATTTAAATTAAATAGAAGCTATGATTTTTAGAATGTAATATTCTTTATTCATAGCTTCTTAGTTTAAAATTAAACTTACATAAATTATAAAACTTCTTAGTTATAAATGGTTCTTATTCTAAAATTTTAATTTATCCTCTATAAATTTTTCTAATTCATCTATATTAACTCTTATTTGATCCATAGTATCCCTATCTCTTATAGTAACTGTATTATCTTCCATTGTATCAAAATCTACTGTTATGCAATAAGGTGTTCCTATCTCATCTTCTCTTCTATACCTTTTTCCTATGCTGCCTGCTTCATCATAATCTATATTAAATTTTTTACTTAGCATACTATAAACTTCTTGTGCTTTATCTGAAAGTTTTTTGCTAAGTGGTAATACTGCAGCTTTAAATGGAGCTAAAGCTGGATGTAAATGTAGTACATTTCTTACATCTCCACCTTCTAATTCTTCTTCATCATAAGCATCTGCTAAAAATGCTAAAACAACTCTATCTGCTCCTAAAGATGGTTCTATACAATATGGTATATATCTTTCTTTGGTTATCGGATCTAAATAATTTAGATCTTCACCTGAATGTTCCATATGTTGTTTTAAGTCAAAATCTGTTCTATCAGCAATGCCCCATAATTCTCCCCAACCAAATGGAAATAAAAATTCTATATCTGATGTTGCATTACTATAATGAGATAATTCTTCTTTACTATGATCTCTAAATCTTATATTGTCTTTATTTATACCTAAATTTATTAAGAAATTCCAACAATACTCTTTCCAATAATTAAACCATTCTAAATCAGTTCCTGGCTTGCAGAAAAATTCTAATTCCATTTGTTCAAATTCTCTAGTTCTAAATGTGAAATTTCCTGGAGTTATTTCATTTCTAAAAGATTTTCCTATTTGAGCAATACCAAATGGCACTTTCTTTCTAGATGTTCTTTGCACATTTTTGAAATTAACAAATATACCTTGAGCAGTTTCTGGTCTTAAATATATTTCTGACTTTGCATCTTCTGTTACTCCTTGGAATGTCTTAAACATTAAATTAAATTGTCTTATATCTGTAAAGTTTTTTTCTTTACATTTTGGACATTCTATTCCATTATCATCTATGTATTTTTTTAATTTTTCATTTGACCAACCATCCGCACTAGCTTTTTCAACACCTTGGTTTGTCATGTGTTCTTCTACTAGTTTATCTGCTCTAAATCTTGCCTTGCATTCTTTACAATCCATTAAAGGATCAGAAAATCCTCCCACATGTCCAGATGCTACCCAAACTTGATTATTCATTAAAATAGCTGCATCTAATCCAACATTGTATGGACTTTCTTGAACGAATTTTTTCCACCAAGCTTTTTTTACATTATTCTTTAGTTCTACACCTAATGGACCATAATCCCATGAATTTGCTAATCCTCCATATATATCAGATCCCGGAAATATAAATCCTCTGTTTTTACTTAAAGCAACCAATTTATCCATAGTTTTTTCAAAAGCCATTAAAATTACCTCCTTGATATTTTTTATAAAGTTTTTAATATAAAAAAGGCTATAGCAACAAAGGGACGACTTAATCGCGGTTCCACCCTTTTTGGCTATAGCCCTACTTTCTAATCACATACTCAAAAGTTCCCTTCATAATAAACACTGACTGTTTTCACCTACCACAGACTCTCTTTATAATGTTTATTATTACTCTTCTTTATCATCGTATAATTATTTATTTTTATTTAGAATATTTTAATATTTATCTATAAAATATAGTAAATCTATTTATTGTTAGGCTGTGGCTTCATAGTTGGGAATAATATAACGTCTCTTATAGAATGTGTATCTGTTAGGAACATTACTAATCTATCAATACCTATTCCTAATCCACCTGTTGGCGGCATACCTACTTCTAATGAAGTTATAAAATCGTCATCCATCATATAAGCTTCATCATCGCCTAATTCTCTTTCTTTTAATTGTTGCATAAATCTTTCTTTTTGAACTATAGAATCATTTAATTCAGAATATGCATTACATATTTCTCTTCCAAATACAAATCCTTCAAATCTTTCTGTAAATGCTTCATTTCCTCTTTTTTTCTTTGTAAGAGGTGAATTTTCTACTGGATAATCACAAATAAAAGTAGGTTGCATTAACTTATCTTCACAGAATTCTTCAAATAATCCTATAAGTACATCTCCTTTTGTACAATCCTTTAATTCCTTCTTAAATTCTATGTGTTTTTCTTTTGCAATTGCTCTTGCCTCTTCATCATCTTTTATAGCATTAAAATCTACTCCAGCATATTCCTTTACAGCATCTACCATAGTTAGTCTTCTCCATGGTGGTGTAAAATCTATTTCTGTTCCTTCATATTGAACTTTAGTTGTTCCTAAAACTTTTTCACATATATAAGCAATCATATTTTCTGTTATTTCCATCATATCATTATAATCTGCATAAGCTTCATATAATTCTATAGCTGTAAATTCTGGATTATGTCTTATATCTATTCCTTCATTTCTGAAGTTTTTACCAATTTCATATACTTTTTCAAAACCGCCTACTATTAATCTTTTTAAATATAATTCAGTAGCTATTCTAAGATACATATCTATATCTAAAGCATTATGATGAGTTATAAATGGTTTAGCTGCTGCTCCACCCGCTATTGGTGATAATATTGGTGTTTCTACTTCTAAAAATCCCCTATTATCTAAAAATTCTCTCATAGCTTTAATTATAGCTGTTCTTTTTATAAAAGTATCTCTAACATCTTGATTTATTATTAAGTCTACATATCTTTGTCTATATCTTAAATCTGGATCCTTTAATCCATGCCATTTTTCTGGTAGTGGTCTTAAAGATTTACAAACTAATTGAAAATCTGTTATGTGTATTGATGTTTCTCCAGTTTTAGTTTTAAAAACTGTTCCTGTCACACTTATTATATCACCTATATCAAAAGTTTTATATTCTTTAAGCTTTTCTTCACCTACATCATTTATCTTTATGTATAATTGAATTTTTCCATATCTATCATGTATATCTGAAAAACCAGCTTTTCCATGAACTCTTTTAGACATAAGTCTTCCTGCTACTATAACAGTTTTTCCTTTTAATTCTTCATAGTTTTCTTTTATTTCTTTTGAAGTATGAGTTCTTTCAACCTTATAAACATCAAATGGATCTTTACCATTAGATTGAAGGTCTTTTAACTTTTGAAACCTTTCTTTCATTAATTCATTTGCTTGTTCTTCAAAATTGTTCATCACATTATCTTCCTTTGACACTCTAAATTCCCTCCAATACTATGCTCTATTAACCTCTAATATTTCATACTTGCTAACACCGTCTGGAACCGCTATTTCTATTACATCTCCAACTTTTTTACCTATTAATCCACGTCCCACTGGTGATTCGTTAGATATTTTATTATTCATAGGGTCAGCTTCAGCAGAGCCTACAATTATATATTCAACTTCTTCATCAAATTCATAATCTTTAACTTTTACTATAGAGCCTACGCTTACTACATCTTTAGGCACTTCGTTTTCATCAATTATACTGGCATTTTTCAGCATATTTTCTAATTGTATTATTCTTCCTTCTACAAAAGCTTGTTCATTTTTAGCTTCGTCATATTCTGAATTTTCACTTAAATCCCCAAATGAAAGAGCTACCTTTATTTTTTCTGTTATTTCTTTTCTTTTAATGGTTTTTAAATATTTCAACTCTTCTTCTAGTTTCTTTACCCCTTCATAAGTCATAACATATTTTTTTGCTTCGCTCATGCTATTCTCCCCTTTATTTTGTTACTATTTATATATTATGATACATTCTTAACATTATAACATAAAAGAAACATTTAAGTAATTATAAAACAGGTACTTTTTCCTGTCAACATCATATCATTTCTTACACTTATCTAGTTATTTTTATTATCTTCTCATTAAACATTATTTTATCTAATACAATACCATTATATCTTATTGATTCTTCCACATTCTTTTTATCCATTTGGCAAAGTATTGCACCTAATAGCTCTGGATTAAAATTTAAATTAGTATTCCATGGAACTCTGTAAGTTATACCATTTATATTACAATTGCCTTTATTTTTATAAATTTTACCATTATTAATATACCATACTGGTATTTTTTTTATAATTTCTACGTCTTTAGTAGTTACTATAAAATCTGCTTTACTAAAAGAAGTTTTTATATCCTTAGTTATAATAGGTGTTATTCCATAATTGGCTATTATATAGTCACTTAATTTGGCTAATTTATTTAAATCCTGAGATACTAGTATTATATACTTGGCTTCTCTTGAAACATAATTTATAATATTAAAAACATATTCTTCTTTTGCATCAAATATTACTATGCAACTATTTCTTATAGATTTTCCTTTTAGTCTTAATACAGTTTTTATACTTTCACACACTGATAAAGCAAATAGTTCTTTTTGAAACCTATTTAAAACATAATAATCTAGAAATCTAAAAGTATTAGGTGCTAATACAAAATCTTTATGTCTTGAATATTTTATACTACGTTTTATATTTTTATGATAAGCTTTTTCATTAAAATTTGGAGATATATTTATTTTAGATATTACTAAGTTTAATTCCTCTATGAAGTAATTTCCCTTAAAATGTGTCAAAAGCTCATCTTTTATTCTAAATAGAAAATTATTTTTATTATAGCTTTTTATTATATTACAGTCTATGCCTATCACTGGTTTCATTATTTCACCATAAAAATTGATTACAATATATTTTTATGTAAATATTTATTTAAAATTCCTCTAATGTTTCTCTATATTTAATTAATTCTTCTATTACTTTATGAGGATCCTTTTCCATATTTACTTTATTCTTTATATCAGTGCAATTTTTAAGACCTTTTACATATGCTGCTATATGTTTTCTCATTTCTCTTACCGCTTTATGTTCTTCAAAAAACTCTAACGATTTTTTATAATGATTTATACATATGTCTATTCTCTCTTGTGGAGTAGGATAATATACATTTTCTCCTCTAATTTTTTCATTTATTTGTTTAAATATCCATGGATTACCTTGAGAACCTCTTCCTACCATTACGCCATCACAACCTGTTTTATTCATCATTTCTAAAGCGTCTTCTGGTGAAAATACATCTCCATTACCTATTACAGGTATGCTTACAACATTCTTTACTTTTGATATTATTTCCCAATCTGCTTTACCCTCATACATTTGCTCTCTTGTTCTACCATGAATAGTTATAGCATCGACCCCAGCTTGCTCCATTATTTTAGCAAACTCTACAGCATTAATATTATTTTTATCAAAACCTTTTCTAAATTTAACTGTAATAGGTTTTTTAGATACCTTTTTCATGGCTTTTATTATTTTTGATGCCAATTTAGGTTCTTTCATAAGTGCAGAACCATCACCATTTTTAACTATTTTAGGTGCTGGACATCCCATATTTACATCTAATAAACATACATCATCATTATCATTAAAAAATTCTACTGCATTTGCCATTATATCTGGCTCATGTCCAAATAATTGCAAGGCTACAGGTTTTTCTTTATCTGATATTACACATAATTTTTTTGTATTATTGCTTCCATAATATAATGCTTTAGCACTTACCATTTCAGTATAAACCAAACCACATCCCAATTCTTTACATATTTCTCTAAAAGCTATATCTGTAAATCCTGCCATAGGTGCTAAAAATACATTATTATGAAATATAAGATTTCCTATATTCATATAATCACCTTATTTATTTTTTTCATATATTACTCTTAATCCTTCTAAAGTTAAAATAGCGTTTATTTCATCAATACTTTTAGCTTCTTCACTAATTAATTTAGCGAATCCTCCTGTAGCAACTACGAAAGGTTCTTCTTCTCCTAAAGCTATCATTTCATCTTTCATTTTTGAAACTATATAATCTACTTGCCCAGCATAGCCATAAATTATTCCAGACTGTATACTAGCTACAGTATTTTTACATATAACTCCTGGCGTTTTTATAAGTTCTACTCTTGGTAATTTAGCTGCTTTATCAAATAAAGCATCTGAAGAAATTTTTATACCTGGACATATAGTTCCACCCAAATAATTAGCGTCTTTTGTTATAGCACAAAATGTAGTAGCTGTTCCAAAATCAATAATTATTAACGGTTTTTTATAAATTTCATGAGCTGCTACTGCATTAACAATTCTATCTGCTCCCACTTCTTTGGGATTATCATATTTTATATTTATACCTGTTTTTACCCCAGGTCCTACTATTATAGGTTTTATATTAAAATACTTTGATATCATATGTTCTAAAGAATACATTATATTAGGAACTACAGAAGATACAATTACTCCTTCTACATCAGAAAAACTTAAATTATTATGTGAAAATAATTCTATTACTTGTATTCCATATTCATCTGCTGTTCTTTTGTTATCTGTAGCCAATCTCCAGTTTGCTATTAGCTCCTTATTTTTATATATACCTAAAACTATATTAGTATTTCCTACATCTAAAACTAAAATCATAAAAGCACCACCTTAATAAGCAAAATAGGGTCTTAAATGCAATGAAAGAGCAGCTTTACTGCTGCCCTTTATGCTTTATTTAATGTCAATTTAACAATTTTATTTTATCAGTTCCAAGTATTTTGTCAAGTTAATACTTTCTATTATATTAATGTTAGAATAGTCCTACTATATTACCATCTTCCAATACATCAATATTATTAGCTGCTGATTCCTTAGGTAATCCTGGCATAGTCATAATATTTCCTGTTAGTGCTACTATAAATCCAGCTCCATTACAGATTCTAATTTCTTTAACATTAATTTTAAAACCAGATGGCCTACCTAATAATTTTGGATCATCAGATAAAGAATATTGAGTCTTAGCCATACATATAGGTTTTTTATCTAATCCTAATTTTTCTATCTCTTTTATTTGTTTTTCTGCATCTTTAGAGTAATCCACACCTTCTGCTCCATATATTTCCTGGGCAATTGTTTCCATTTTTTGTTTTATACTAATATTTTCATCATATATAGGTTTGAATTTACTTTCTTTATTTTCTATAGTATCTAAAACTTTATCTGCTAATTCTAAACCACCATCTCCACCTTTTTCCCATACTTCTGCTATAGATACTTCTGCTCCTAATTTTTCACAGTATCTTTTTATAAATTCTATTTCCTCTTCTGTATCCGATACAAATTTATTTATAGCAACTACTGCTGGTACACCAAACTTATTTACATTTTCTATATGTTTTCCTAAATTCTCTATTCCTATAGATAAAGCTTTTATATTTTCTTCTTTTAAATCTTCTTTGGAAACTCCACCATTATATTTTAAAGCTCTTACTGTAGCTACTATAACCACACAACTTGGTTTTAAATTAGCTTTTCTGCATTTAATATCAAAAAACTTTTCTGCCCCTAAATCTGCTCCAAAACCAGCTTCTGTTATTACATACTCTCCTAATTTTAATGCCATTTTTGTTGCTAATATACTATTACATCCATGTGCTATATTAGCAAAAGGTCCACCATGTATAATGGCAGGAGTATTTTCTAAAGTTTGAACCAAATTTGGTTTTATAGCATCTTTCATTAATAATGCCATAGCTCCTTGGACTTCTAAATCTTTACAATATATAGGGTTATCGTCGATACTATAAGCTACTAATATTTCTCCCATTTTGTTTTTAAGATCCGTTAAATTTTCTGATAAACATAAGATAGCCATGATTTCTGAAGCTACAGTTATCATAAACCCATCTTCCCTTGGAAATCCATTTACCTTTCCGCCTAAAGCTACAACTATATTTCTTAAAGCTCTATCATTCATATCCATAACTCTTTTAAATAAAATTCTTCTTGGATCAATTTTTAGAGCATTTCCTTGATGGATATGATTATCTATGGCAGCTGCTAATAAATTATTTGCTGAAGTAATAGCATGCATATCTCCCGTAAAATGAAGATTTATATCTTCCATAGGTACAACTTGGGAATATCCTCCTCCTGCCGCTCCTCCTTTTATACCAAAAACAGGTCCTAGAGAAGGTTCTCTTAATGCTATAACCGCTTTTTTATTTTTTTTCCATAGCGCTTGCCCTAATCCCACTGTAACTGTAGATTTTCCTTCGCCTGCTGGAGTAGGATTTATAGCTGTAACTAAAATTAATTTACCATCTTTTTTATTCTTATTACTTTCTAAAACATCTAAAGATATTTTACACTTATACTTACCATATAAATCTATATCTTCTTCTGTTAACCCTATCTTATCAGCTATATTTTTTATATTTTCCATTTTAGATTCTTGTGCTATTTCGATATCAGATTTAAACACTTACGTATTCCCCCTTATTTATGTTATTTACCCTATAAATTATTTTTTATAATTGTTCAACTATTTAATATCTTTTCGACTCTAATAAATCACCCATTTCATAAAAATTATTTTTATTATTAATTATATCATCTTATATGCATTTTAATATATAGAAAAGAGTAGATGATTAAACATCTACTCTTTTATTTTAGCTATTTTTAAATATTTCTTCAAATTCGTCTGCCTCTAATTTTTCTTTTTTAAGTAATTCTTGTGCTACAGCGTGTAATTTAGATATATTTTCATTTAAAAGTCTTTCTGCTTCATTGTATCCATTATCTATTAATTTCTTAATTTCTTGATCTATTTTAAATGCAACATCTTCACTGAAGTTTCTGCTCTTTCCTAAATCTCTTCCTAGGAAAACTTCATCATGACCTGATCCAAAAGCTATTGGTCCTAATGCATCGCTCATTCCATAATCCATAACCATTTTTCTAGCTATTGTTGTAGCTCTGTCTATATCATTTTTAGCACCTGTACTTATGTCCCCTATAATTAATTTTTCTGCTACTCTTCCACCTAATAAACCTACAATTTCATCTTTTAATTTAGACCTAGACATATATGAACTATCTTTTTCTGGTAAATGCATCGTATACCCACCAGCCATACCTCTTGGAACTATACTTATTTGATGAACTGGATCTGCATGGGGAAGAAGCTTCATAACTACAGCATGCCCTGCTTCATGATATGCTGTTAGCTTTCTATCTTCTTCATCTATTATCCTACTTTTCTTTTCTGGACCAGCTATTACTCTTGTAACTGCTTCTTCTAAATCTTCCATCTCTATTAGGCTTTTTCTCTTTCTTACTGCTAAAAGTGCAGACTCATTCATTAAATTCTCTAAATCTGCGCCTGTAAATCCAGGTGTCCTTTTAGCAAGTACATCTAATTTTATTTCTTCTGATAATAGTTTGTTTTTTGAATGAACCTTTAATATAGCTTCTCTTCCTTTTACATCTGGTGCTCCAACAACTATTTGCCTATCAAATCTTCCTGGTCTTAATAATGCTGGATCTAATATGTCAGGTCTATTTGTTGCTGCAATCATTATTATACCTTCATTGGCACCAAAACCATCCATTTCGACTAATAGTTGATTTAAAGTTTGTTCTCTTTCATCATGACCTCCGCCTAGACCAGCTCCTCTTTGTCTTCCTACTGCATCAATTTCATCTATAAAAATTATACAAGGGGAGTTCTTCTTAGCCTGCTCAAATAAATCCCTAACTCTAGATGCTCCAACCCCTACAAACATTTCAACGAAATCTGAACCTGATATACTGAAAAAAGGTACTCCTGCTTCTCCTGCAATAGCTTTAGCTAAAAGAGTTTTACCTGTTCCTGGAGGTCCAACTAATAACACGCCTTTAGGGATTCTAGCTCCCATATCTATATATCTTTTAGGTGACTTAAGAAAATCTACTATTTCTGCCAACTCTTCCTTCTCTTCATCTGCTCCTGCAACATCATCAAAAGTTACTTTTTTCTTATCTGGCGTGGCCATTTTGGCTTTACTTTTACCAAAGTTCATAACATTTCTATTTCCACCACCACCCTGTGCCTGTTGCATAAACATAAACCAAAATCCTAAAAGCATTAAAACTATTAGTATCATAGGTAAATATTGTACCCATATAGGTACTGATGTTGGTTTAACATAAATTTCTTTTACTTCTCCATTTTTAGGATGTTCATTTATAAATTGAAACAATCTTTCTGAAGGAACTACTGTTTCATATTGTGTACCATCTTTTAATGTTCCAACTACCGTCATCTTATCATCTTTAACTTGGAAACTTTTAATTTCATTTTGTATCCAACTTTTTTGGAATTCACTAAAATTAATAGCTGTAGAGTTGTTTCCAGTTCTAGCAAGCATTAAAGATGAAAATATAACTAATACAAGAAGAACAATCCAGGCCGTTGCACTCGAAAATTTTTTCATATTTGGCCACCCTCACTTTCTAGTTTTATACTGTAAAATTGTATCATAACAAAAATTTGTTTACAATAAATTGAATATTAATTATTTATAAACTTCCTCTTTTAGTATTCCGATATAAGGTAAGTTTCTATACTTTTCGGCAAAATCTAACCCATATCCAACTAGGAAATAATCAGGAACATTATATCCCAAATAACGAACAGCAATTTCTACTTTTCTTCTTTCTTCTTTATTAAGTAAACAAGCTATGTTTATACTAGCAGGTTTTCTAGCTCGTAAATTTTCTAATAAATATTTTAATGTTATACCAGAATCTATTATGTCTTCTACTATAAGAATATCTTTTCCCTCTATTTCAAAGTCTAAATCCTTTAATATTCTAACTACGCCTGAAGATGTAGTGGAATTTCCATAACTAGACACCGCCATAAAATCCATAGTACAAGGTATAGTTATTCTTTTTAATAAATCTGCCATAAAAGGAACTGATCCTTTTAATATACCTATTAACATTAAATTTTTACCTTCATAATCCTTACTAATTTGCTTTCCCAGTTCATTTATTTTACTTTGTATTTGTTGTTCAGATATAAGTATCTTTTCTATATCCTTACTTATCAACTCCATTTATTTCCCCTCTTTCAACAATTATTTCTAATATATTTTTTGTATTTTTATCTATTTTAAAATTATTGCTTGTTCTATAACCTATAATCCAACCTATTTCTCTTCCAAAACATACAAGCTTTAATTTATCTCTTTCCTCTCTAGGTATTTTTAAGTCCATAAAAAAATCTTTTAATTTTTTACTACCTTTCATTCCTAATGGTGTAAATTTATCTCCATTTCTTCTATTTCGCAAATAGATTTTTTTATTACTTATTTTATCATAATCAAAATATTGTATATATTTATTAGCGTTTATATTATACTCATAATCTTTTATATCGTATAATTTTATATTAATATTTAAGTCTTCTATTTTATTAAATCCTATTTTTAATTCGTATTCAGTATTATCTACCTTATTTATATAATTATTTTCTTTATATAAATGTATATCTCCATAAATATTTTCAGCTTTTATATTACTAGGTAAGTTCACACACTTGCCCGTTGTATTTAAACTTAATTCTAAGATATCATATATATTTTTCATTTCAAGATTATATAAATTTTTATTTATATAAAGTATAGCTTCTCTTAATATTCTAGTTGAGATACTTTCATGTTCTAAAAAAGTTCTCTTATCTATTATTACCTTATGTGGCTTTTTAGTACAATATATTTCAAATTTAGCTTTTGATACTTCCTCTAAATAGGCATTATCTTTTGAAACTATATTAGAAAATCTGCATAAAGTATTTACTATATCTTCATTAAAATTATCTTTTATATAAGGTATTAACTCTAATCTAATTTTATTTCTTGTATATATATTTTGTAAGTTTGTTTTATCTATCCTGGGATTTAGTTTATATTTTTCACAATAATTTTCTATATCTTCCCTTAATACATTTATTAAAGGTCTTATATATATTCCATTTCTTATAGGATTTATGCCTTCAACTCCTTGTAATCCTGTTCCTCTCATTATTCTCATAAGTACAGTTTCTGCTTGATCATTTGCATTATGAGCTGTTGCTATTTTTTGAGCATCTAATTTTCTTTTTAAAAAATCAAAAAATTCGTATCTTGCTTCTCTTCCTGCACTTTCACTAGAAATTCCCTTTTCTTTGGCTATTTTATTCATATCTATTGTTTTAGAAAAAAAATCTAAGTTGTTCATGCTGCAAAAATTCTCTACATATTTTTCATCAGCATCAGATTCTTCACCTCTAACACCATGATTTATATGAGCTACATATATATCTTTTATTTCTAATTCATCCTTTAATAAGCATAACATATGTAAAAGACACATGGAATCTGGTCCTCCAGATACTCCTACTATTACTCTATCATTAGCCTCAATCATATTATATTTTTTTATAGTATTTATAACCACATCTTTCATAAAAACACACCTTATACCTTTATATTAAAACATTATACCATAAATATACTCTAATCATTACACTTTTAATAGGGTTTTATATAAAAAAAAGAGAATATTTAAACAAATTAAGTATTTAATACTTAACTTTATATTCTCTTTATATATTTTAATATAAACTATACACTTTTTGAACTATTACAGTCATATCATCTCTTACCTTACCTTTACTTAATTTTTTAGCATTTTCTATTAACTCTTCGCTTATTTCTTTAGGATTATTTAATGTGGTGTTTTTTAAAAATTCTACTACCCATTCCACTTTACCTGCAGAACTACTTTCATAATCTAAAACTCCATCACTCACCATTACTATTATGTCTCCATTTTTTAAATCTTTTGTTTCAATATCAATATCTACTTTATCCAATACCCCTATTGGTAATGTTTTAGATTTAATAGTATATACCTCTGTTCCTCGTTTTATAAAACTAGCTACTGCACCTACTTTCATAAAGTCTACTTTACCTTCATATAAGTCTATATTTGATAAATCAACTGTTGAAAACTTTTCATCTTGAGAAAATTTTATACTCATTATGGAATTTATTGTATTTATGGCTGTAATTTTGCTAAATCCTGATTGGGCAAATCTTTCAATAAGTTCAACCACCGCACTACTTTCTTGTACAGCTTGAGGTCCTGAGCCCATACCATCGCTTATTATACTCATATAACTACCGCTTTTTAATTTTCCAAAAGAGTAACTATCTCCATTACATTGTTCCCCATCTTTTGCTATCTTATTAACATAAGCGGCTACATGATATTTAGGTGTTTCTTCAAAAATTATATTGCATTCATTATTTTTTAAATCTAAGTTACAACTGTCATTAGCCACACACATCAATTTACCTGTTACTTTATTCATTAGCGGCAATATTTCCTTTACACATTTCTGTTTCCCTGTACAAGGATCTATTTTTAAGTTTATTATAAGACGTCCATTTTCCTTGTTATAACAAAATATATCTTTATATTTTATATTGTTCTTATTTAAGATTCTTCTAATGTCTTTTTCCATTAAATTACTAAACCTAATGCTTTGTCCAAATTCTTTGGTAATTTCTTCAACAGAATAAGCCATTGTGTTTATTTGATTAGCTAACACTTCTCTACATTCACTAAGTCTTTTTTTCCACATTTCACTTATTATATAATTATTTGCTATGTCTTCTGTATTATTGATAAGCTGAGTTCTCCTTACGCATTTTCTTTCTATCTCATAAGGAAGATCTTTTTTATTTTCTTGATAATTTTGTATTAGCTCACCTAAAGCATTATAAGTATAATATCCTTCTCTTTTCCAACATATATGATTCATATTACAACTACTACAAACTCTATCTGCTAAGTTTTCTACTAATGCTTCACTTTTATTTTTCATAGCTAACTTTTCATTATCAACTAATTTTTCTAATACATTGCCCATATTATATAGTACATCAGAAAAATTTCCTAATTTATCTGTAATAATACCTTTAATCTTATCCATATAGTTTTCTTGTAAGTTTTCTTGTTTCTTCTGATAATCCAATTCATACTCCATTTTCATATATATCTTATTAGGTATTATATAAAATAAAGCTAAGGCTATTAATACTTCTATTATCTTAAAATCGTAGTTAATATTAGCATAAAATTTTAATATTAAAAAACTAACTAGATAAGAAATACCAGTCATTAACTTACCTGTTTCTTTAAACACTCCTGATATAAGCCCACATAATCCATATATAGAAATATAAATCATCATATTATTAGAACTTAATCCGGCTATAGCTCCCATAGCAACACCAATAGCTGAAGCACTTGTACTTCCTTTTACATATCCTATAATTAATATCATAGTAATAGATATTAGATTCATTAAATTTATTCCTGCTACATTAGCTCCCCAAGTTCCTGAAATTATTAAAGATAATGTAATAGCCATACTTACTATTTCTTCATTAGAATACAAGTGACTAGTATTTATATTCTTAAAGCACAATATTGAATAATTAATAATATAATATATTGGGAAAATACAACCTATTTCAAAAGTAGCTCCCAAAATAGCCATAGTTGTTGAAATTTTAGTAATAAAAATTTTATATGCGAATATCTCCAAATATATTATCATATATATAATTATAGTATTTTTTTTGTTCTCTACATTTTTAAATATATAAGATGAAAGGGTTATAGTTAATATTTCTAATATATTTAAAGATATATAGCCTATATTATTTTTTAAAGAAATATATCCTATAATAGAACCAATAGATGATATAAATAAATATTTGTTATATTTTTTTTGTCTAGATATAGATAATAAAAAAGCTATTCCAAAGGGAGCCATGTTATTAATAAAAATTACTCTACTTACTAAAAAAGAGCTCATAAAAAAAATTATCATGTTTAAAATAGACTTGAAATTAATAGATCTTTTATACTTTTGTTTCTTTATTTTTTTTAATCTTTGGTATGGTAAAAGTTCTGCACCATATTGCATAATAATTAATCACCCCCATTAAGTTACTTCTCAATTATATCAAGGGTGACTGGAAATAATTGTCACAAACTGAAGTCGCATATATTTTTTTTTAGGACATTTCTTTCTAATATTTTTTATAATTATTTTTTTTAGACATTTAAGGGAAAAATAATACAGTAAACAAAGTAATATAATATTTAATAAAAAATATAAATAGAAAAATTTCATATTTTTATGGTTATAGTATTAATATGTATTTAATAAACACTTTAGTGTATATTTAATAAAAAATATAATATATTATATTATAAAAAAAAAGAGATTCTATCGAAATAGAATCTCTTTTTTATGTGGTAGCGGAAATAGGACTTGAACCTACGACACTTCGGGTATGAACCGAATGCTCTAGCCAGCTGAGCTATTCCGCCAAAAAATAAATGGTTGCGGGGACAGGACTTGAACCTGCGACCTTCGGGTTATGAGCCCGACGAGCTACCAACTGCTCCACCCCGCGATATTGGTGCTGAAGACCGGAATCGAACCGGTACGGGCTTTTAGGGCCCGCAGGATTTTAAGTCCTGTGCGTCTGCCAGTTCCGCCACTCCAGCACATTATATGTTATATAAATTTTTAAGGAAATGGTAGCGGAAATAGGACTTGAACCTACGACACTTCGGGTATGAACCGAATGCTCTAGCCAGCTGAGCTATTCCGCCAAAATGGTTGCGGGAGCAGGACTTGAACCTACGACCT
Source organism: Clostridium tepidum (assembly GCF_002008345.1). Lineage (GTDB taxonomy): Bacteria > Bacillota > Clostridia > Clostridiales > Clostridiaceae > Clostridium_F > Clostridium_F tepidum. The sequence goes on along the minus strand of NZ_MRAE01000004.1, from coordinate 115,064 downwards.
TCGGGTTATGAGCCCGACGAGCTACCAACTGCTCCACCCCGCGATATTGGTGCTGAAGACCGGAATCGAACCGGTACGGGCTTTTAGGGCCCGCAGGATTTTAAGTCCTGTGCGTCTGCCAGTTCCGCCACTCCAGCACGTTATTTCGTTTTATATTTTGTCTCATCGCTGACGACATAAATAATTATATCCTACAAATTATACTATGTCAACAGTTTATTTTATTTTTTTTTATATATTTAAAAAAATAATAAAAAGGCCTTTACGGCCTTTTATATTAATAACTTTTTTTACTTCCTCTACCTCTAGAATCTTGGTGTTTCTTCAAATCTTGGAATCTTTCTTCGCTGTCTTTTAAAAATTTAGATAATCTATCTTCAAAGTTTATTTCACTCTTTTTAGACTTTTCTCTTGACCAATCAATCTCTACTGGTTTGCAAGATTTTTTTTGTTGCATAGCTTGCTTAATAGATAAGCTTATTTTTCCTTTATCATCTATGGAAATAACTTTAACCTTCACTTTATCTTGTTCTTTTAAATATTCTCTAATGTCTTTTACATAATTATCTGATACTTCAGATATGTGCACTAATCCTGTTTTACCTTCAATTTCAACAAAGGCTCCAAAATTTGTAATGTTAACTACTGTACCTTCAAGTATACTACCTGCATTCAAAGTCATATTAATAAGACTCCTCCTTAATAAATAATGTATATATAATTTTAATTTAAAACTATTTTATTATTGTGTATTGTTTATTACAGGAGTCTCCCCTTTTTTTATAAGCCTTAATCTCTCTCTAGCTAATTTTTCTATGTAATCTTTTGATTTAGATAATTTGACTTCGTCCTGTAATTTTTGATTTTTTTCTTTAACTTCTTTTAATTCTATTTCTTTTTCACTTATTTGGTTTCTAATTTTATGCATAGTTATTTGCTGATTTATAAAAGTAACTACAACATAAACTATAAGTAAGGAAAATATTAACTTTTTTGCATTAATCTTTTTCATAATATAACTTCCCTTTATAAAATATAAACCTTATAGTTATATTTTATTATATTTAAAATTTTCTTCAAGTTATTTTTTCAAATTATATTAAAAATTAATGCATTTTATTAGATTTTATTTTGTATATTAGTATTTTAAATGGATAAACTGCCATATTAATTACTATCCTAAAAAACTTGCTTATATTTTTAACCATATAAACAAATATAGGATTTAAATATTTGCTTATAAAAAACATATATATGCATAATCCTATAGTAATCCATAGGTATACATATATTCCTATAAAAGCGCAATCATTATATAATAAAAATATAAATATTACTATAGCAGCTAAACACCAAAATAATATATCTTCAACAATTTTTATAATAGGACTTAAATTTTTATCCATTCTTATACTTCTATAAATATCAAAGAAAACACCTGTTATTAAACCTGATAGAAAACTAAAAATTAATAATCCAAATTGTTTGCTTATAGATATAACCATATTACACAAATCTCCTACCTAAATAGTTTTGAAATTATATTACTCCTTTTCGTTTTAGGTTCATTATTTAGATAAGTACAAGAATCTATAGTGCCTACTATTATAACATCTCCATTTTGTACATCTAGTTTATTCATTTTTAAATTTGATCCTTTTATATCCAAATCCCCTAAGGTTGTCTTTAACATAATTTCCTCTTCATTAAAACTTATTACTTCATTGACTCCACTTAAAATTAATTTTTTTCTACTTTCTAAATTTAAATTACTTATTTTATCTTCATTCTTAAATTCTTTCTTTTCCATAAATATCCCCCTCTACCTATAAATAATATATGCTGATTTATTATTGTATATTACAATAAAGTAAAAGGTTCTAAAAATTATAATTTAAAAATTTTTAGAACCTTTTCTTTTGAAATTTATATAATTTTATACATATTTTGAGCATCTTCCTTTTTTACATGCTCTAAAACAGATATTATTTCGTATTTAATGGTTTTATTGGCATATTTTATCTCTAAGATATCTCCTTCTTTAACTTCAGTCCCAGGTTTAGCAATCTTAGAATTAATGGTAACTCTTTCATTTTCACAAGCCTCTTTAGCTACAGTTCTTCTTTTTATTATTCTTGAAACTTTAAGAAATTTATCTAAACGCAAATCCTTTCCCCCTTAACTTTATATGAACAGATTTCTAAGATTTGGAAATAGTTTTCTCCTATTAAAGCTTAGAAATCGTTATCCAGGTACGTAGCCACTCTTTACTAGCACTTTAAAGAAAAGCAGAGAGTCCAAATCTATGATTTGATACAAATCACTTTCACTGAGTGCCATGAAGGTATTAGAGCGGGTAGTCATCGGATAGATAAACAAAAAACCCAGATTAAAACCTAGGTTTTTTTAATTTATTATTTATTTTTTGTTTACTTTTTCTTTTAGTTCTTTTCCTGCTTTGAAAACAGGTGCTATTGATGCAGGTATAGTTATTTCTTCTTTAGTTCTTGGGTTTCTACCTACTCTTTCAGCTCTTTCTCTAGTTTCAAAAGTACCAAATCCAACTAATTGAACTTTTTCTCCAGCTTCTAATGCTTCTTCAACACTTTCTATAAATGCTTTTAAAGCTAATTCTGCATCCTTTTTAGTTAGTTTTGACTTCTCTGCCATACTTGTAATTAATTCTGATTTATTCACTTTTGTTACCTCCTTAAAATTAAGTAGTTACCTACTTAAAGTTTTATACATTATTCGCATACTAGCTTATTCTTCACTTATTATAAAAATCCTTCTTTCATTGCATATTTAATGCATTTTTTATTTAAATAAGTGAATTTATTTATTTTTCGCTTCATTCCATAGTTTATCCATTTCTTCCAAAGACATATTTTTTAATTCTTTATCTTTAGACATTGCTGTATTTTCTATGTATTGAAAGCGGTTTATAAATTTATCTATACTATAATTTAAAGCATTTTCAGGGTCAATGTCAAGAAATCTTGCTACATTTACCACTGAAAATAATAAATCACCTATTTCTTCTAATATTTTTACCTTATTCTTGCTTTTATATACATCTTCTATCTCTTTATATTCTTCTATAACCTTTTTCATAGCATCTTCTATATTATCCCAATCAAATCCTACCTTTGCAGCTTTTCTTTGCACCTTATCTGCTCTCATTAAAGCTGGTAATACTTTAGCAATATGTCTTAAACTATCTGTATAAGTTTCGTTCCCTTGCTCTTTATCCTTTATCTCATCCCAATTTTCTAAAACTTCATTTGAATTGCTTATAGTTAAATTACCAAAAACATGAGGATGCCTATTAATCATTTTATCACATATAAACTGTATTACATCTTTTATTTCAAAAAAACCATCTTCTTTTCCTATTTGAGAATGAAAAACTACTTGTAAAAGTACATCACCTAATTCTTCGATTAACATATCAATATCTTTATTGTTTATAGCTTCTATAACTTCATAACTTTCTTCTATTAAATATTTCTTTAATGAAGCATGAGTTTGTTCTCTGTCCCAAGGACAACCATTCTCTCCCCTTAACTTATCTATTATATCTAATAAGTCATTAAAATCATAGTTATTGTCTGAAATCTTTGGTATATATACTGATGTTAAATGATCTATATTCTCTTGCCTATCCAATTCATATAAAGGTATTCTTTTTATTTCTTCAATCCCTTCTATTCCCGCTGCTCTTACAAAAAATATTTCTGTATCATCCTTATAATAATTCATAAGATTTAATTTAACTTCTGATGCTATAAATTTATCATATACTTGTGTGATTACAGTACCTATTCTTTTATCCATTACTTGATTTTTTATATCAAAAGCATCTATTATTTTTAATCCTTCTACTGGATCTAAAAGTAAACTTTCCATTAAAGCATCTACAAAACTTACTGCAGGCACTATTTTAAATTCTATATTATTTTCCTTACAAAGCTTTATAAGTATATTTACAGATTTTTCGGCAACTAATGGATGTCCTGGTACTGCATATATTATATCTGAATAATTTTTACTATATTCTATTAATGATTTTGCTATAGAATTATATACTTCATCAAAGCTTTCACCTGTTTCATATTTTTCATCAAAAGTTTCATAAGTTATTCCTAATTTATTTATATAATCTACTGTAGGATGTTTTTCTGTCCTTAAAAAAACTTTATCAACAGACTTTAAACTATCTATAGTTCCTAAAGTAATAGATTCTTTAGATCCTGGACCTAATCCTATAATGTTTATCATTTAATAATTCACCCTTATCTTTTTATGATTTTTCTTTTTATATAATTATAATCAAGTATACCAATTAATCCTATTATAATAAAATAAATTATTATTCCTAAAAATACAGATATTAAACAAGCTATCTTACTGCTTATGGTATAATTATAGGCATAGAAATAAATAAATACAACTGAAATTATCATTATTGTAGATGCAATAAGCGGTTTTATCATAATTTCATAATAATTGATGCTTATATTTAAACTCTTCTTTAAAGCTCTCATGTTTAGTAAAGCTGATACTACATAACCAGCTATTGTTCCTATAACTGCACCATATATATTTATATTGTTTATAGGAACTAAAATCAATGTTATTACTATTTTTAATACACATCCTATACATAAATTGATTATAGGTCTTACATATCTTCCTACCCCTTGTAATATAGCTGTACTAGTTTGACATAAAACTATAAACGGTATGCTTAGTGATAAGTATTTTAGTATTTCATATCCAGCTTCTTGCCCTGGAAATATTAAATTTAATATAGGTTTAGCCATAAAATTAAGTCCTAAGCAAGAAGGTATTGCTATAACCATAGAAGTTTTAAGAGCTAGTTCTACCTTTTTTAAAACTTCCATTTTTTTATTTAATATATAATCTTCTGCAATTATAGGTACTAAGGCTGCACACAAAGATACAGACAATGTTAAAGGCACATTAACTAAAGTAAATGCTTTTCCCGTTAATTGACCATACAATATAGTTGACTGTTTATATGTAAATCCAGCTTCTAATAGTTTCTGTGGAACTAGTGCAGAATCTATTAAGCTCATTATAGTTCCTACCGCAGAACCTATAGATACAGGAATTGCCATATAAAGTATAGTACTCATTATTTTAAGATTTCTTTTTACTTTTTTTATCTTAAATTCTTTTTTTATATTTAAATATTTTAAATAAAGATACATTCCTCCTAAAAGTCCTCCTGCAGCCGCTCCTACAGCTGCCCCTCCTGCCGAATACTCTATTCCCTTTGGCAATAATATATAGGCAAGTCCAATTCCGAATATTATCCTACCTAATTGCTCTACAAGCTGTGATATAGCAGTATAATTCATATTTTGCATCCCCTGAAAAAATCCCCTAAATACACTCATTATAGAAATAAAAAAAGGCGCTAAAGATATTCCTATTAAAGAGTAATAAGATTTTGAATCCCATTTTAAAAATCTTATTATATTTCTTGAAAATAATAAGAGTGTAATTGTAAATCCTGCTCCCATTATAAACATAAATATCATAGCTTCTGTTAAAACTGATATTATTCCACTTTCATCTCTTACTGCATTTCTTTCTGATACTAATTTAGAAACTGCCACAGGTATTCCGGATGCGGCTGCTATAAAAAACATATATAGTGGGTAAGACATTTGATAATATCCTATTCCCTCATCTCCTATAAGCATTTGCAGTGGCCATCTAAAAAATAATCCTAAAAATTTAGCAATTATTCCTGCACTTCCTAATATAATAGTTCCCTTTATTAAAGATTGCTTTTTCATAATAATACCTCCGTAATACTACTATCTTATTAGTATTTAAAAAACTGAGCTATTATTACTTTTATTTTTATAATTTTATATTTTATTAATAAAACCTGTGCTTGGGCACAGGTTTTATTGAGTATATTAAATTATTCCTCCATTTGTTTTCCTAAGAATGATGAAGCAGTTTCTGCAAGCTTCATTTCTAATTCATCAAATTTCTTTCCACCTTCTTTTGATGCTATTATTACAGCGCCTACAGTATCTCCTTCAGCTATTATAGGTGATATAATTTGAGCTGAATACTTTTCATCTACATCTTCATCATCATATATAGGAACTGCCTTATTATCATTAGAAAAATAAACAGTTTTTCTTTCATCTATTATTTTTTCTAAATCATAACTTATTTTTTTATCTAAATATTCCTTTTTAGGTGCTCCACTAATTGATATTATACTATCTTTGTCACAAATCATAACTACGTTACCTATAGTTTGTTGAAGAGAATCAGTATAACCTTTTGAGAATTCACTTAAATCACCTATTGGGGAATATTTTTTTAATATTACTCCACCTTCCCTATCAGTAAATATTTCAAGAGGATCTCCTTCTCTTATTCTCAAAGTTCTTCTTATTTCTTTTGGTATAACAACTCTGCCTAAGTCGTCTATTCGTCTAACAATTCCTGTTGCCTTCATTATTTTATTCCTCCTCTAACTAAAAATTAAATATATTAGTATTATTATGTAGTAATATTATCTTTCTATTTATGAAATTTTATGCATAATTGTTATTTACATTTTATATTTTTTCATTTAACTGTAAAATAAACTAACTTTTTTTAATTTTTTAAAATAAAAACCATGTGTATAAATTACACATGGTTTTATTTATTATAATAGATTTTTTTCGTAAGTTTTTATTTTAGAAGCCTTTTTCCATTCTTCTATTTTTTTAGTATAAACTTCTTGTTGTTTTTGAGATTTTAATTGCTTTTTAATATCTTCTTTTACAGTATCAAATTTTTTAACTGGATATTCTTTTTTACTATTAACTTTTATAATATGATATCCCCATTGAGTATGAACTGGATTAGAAATTGTACCTGCCTTAAGAGCCATAGCTGCTTTCATAAATGTGGCATCATAATTTGTATCATTATAATTTATATCTCCTAATAATCCACCATTTTCTTTTGAACCTGGATCCTGTGATACTTCTTTTGCAACTTTTGCAAAATCTTCTTTTGCTTCTAATCTCTTTTTAACTTTTTTAGCTTCATCTTCTGTTTTAACTAATATATGTGATACATTCATAGTATTTGGGTTTTCTGTAAACATATATTGATTTTCATTATAATACTTTTGAGCATCTTTATCTTCAACTTTTACATTTTTTGTAACTTCATTTATAACCTTTTCTATTGCTATTTGATCTTTTAAGTACGCTTTTAATGTTTCTTTAGTAAATCCTGTAGATTTTAAAGTTTCTTCAAATTTGCTTTCATCATTATTGTATGCTGCTTTTATTTCATTAACTTTTTTATCTACTTCTTTATTTAATTCTTCATCTTTTGGAATAACTTTTAATTCTTTACCTTTTTGTAATAAAAGTTTTTCAGTTATAATCTCTTCTAAGATTTGTGACTTTTGTTCCTTTAAAGCTTCTTTTCCTTGATCAGTTTTTTCAAATTCCTGACCATATTGCATTTGCATTTGATTCACTACTTGCTTATATCTAGGACTTTCTTCCAAATCCTTTCTTTGAATTTTTTCCCCATTTAACTTGGCTATAGTACTTTTAGCCTTTGCTTCTGGAGTTTTTTCTACCATATCACATGCTGTGAATGTTAAAATAAATATTCCTAAGCATAATATGCTTAATAATTTTTTTGCATTTCTCACCCTATATTCCTCCACTCTTTAACATTTTATTTTCCACAATTAAAGTAATTTTACCACATAAATAATAATACTACAAAATCTTAATTTATTTATCGTTACCTACTATATATTCTAGAAAATCCTTTATAACTGAAAGAACTTGTTCTTTCTTTATGTTTTTTATACTATAACCTATAGCAGGTTTTTCATTTAGCTTAAAGGTTACTTGCCTTGAATATTTATCCATTATTGTCTTTATAAGATCTTCTTTTAAGCTATTTTTATCTTCAAATTGAAAAATAACTTCATTTGAAACTTCTTTTATCTCTTCTATATCAAGTTTTTTACCTAAACTTCTTATATAAGATATATTCATTAAATTATATACAGATATAGGTATATCTGAAAATCTATCTTCTAATTCTTCTTCTATATCCATAAATTCTTCTTTAGAATCTATAGATGCAATCTTTTTATAAATCTCTATCTTTTGAGTTTCATCTTTTATATAAGTATTTGGTATATAAGCATCTATCTTTAATTCTACTGAAGTTTCTACTGGTTCTTTATCTATATCTCCTCTAACTAACTTTATAGTATCCTCTAACATCCTACAATAAAGATCGTATCCTATAGAAGCCATATGTCCATGTTGAGCAGATCCCATCATATTACCTGCTCCTCTTATTTCTAAATCTTTTAAAGCAATCTTAAAACCTGATCCTAGTTCTGTAAAATCTTTTATAGCCTTCAGTCTTTTTTCAGCCACTTCTGTAAGTATTTTATCTCTTTTATACGTTAAGTAGCAATATGCCATTCTATTTGTTCTTCCAACTCTCCCTCTCAATTGATATAACTGAGATAATCCCATTTTATCTGCATCATATATAATCATAGTATTTACATTTTTTATATCCATACCAGTTTCTATTATTGTTGTAGCTACTAATATATCAAATTTATTCTCTGTAAAATCTAATACTACATTTTCTAGTTCTTTTTCTTTCATTTGTCCATGTGCTATCTGAACTCTTCCTTCTGGTACTAATTTTGCTATATATGATGCCATTTCATGAATACTCTCAACTCTATTATATACAAAATAAATTTGTCCACCTCTATTAATTTCTCTTAATATAGAATCTCTTATTAATTGATCATTGTATTCTACTACATAGGTTTGAACAGGATATCTTTCCTCTGGAGGAGTTTCTATAACACTTATATCTCTAACCCCTACTAGTGACATATGTAAAGTTCTAGGTATAGGAGTAGCACTTAGAGTTAAGACATCTACATTTTTCTTCAAATTCTTCATTTTTTCTTTATGCTTTACTCCAAATCTCTGCTCCTCATCTATTATTAATAATCCTAGATCTTTAAATTTTATATCCTTTTGAAGAATTCTATTAGTTCCTATTAATATATCTACATTACCTTCTTTGATAGCCTTTATAGTGGCCTTTTGTTCAGATAATGTTCTAAACCTACTTATAACGTCAACTGTTACTGGAAAGTCTGAAAATCTTTGTTTAAAATTATTATAATGCTGTTGAGCTAATATGGTAGTAGGAACTAAAAATGCTACCTGTTTCCCATCCATAACTGCTTTAAAAGCTGCTCTTATAGCAACCTCTGTTTTTCCGTAACCTACATCTCCACATAAAAGTCTATCCATAGGTTTCTGTGATTCCATATCTCTTTTGATGTCCTCTATAGCTGACAATTGATCCGGTGTTTCCTCATAAGGAAATTCTTCTTCAAATTGTTTTTGCCATACTGTATCACTAGAATATCTATAACCTTTTAAAGTAGATCTTATAGCATATAATTTTACTAAATCTTCTGCAATTTCTTGTATAGATTTTTTAACTTTATTTTTGGCTTTAGTCCATTCTGAACTTCCTAATTTATTTATTTTCGGTTTCTTTCCTTCACTACCTATATACCTTTGCACCATATCCAGTTGCTCTACTGGTACATAAAGTTTATCATCTGAATGGTATACTAATTCTAAGTAATCCTTTTTATTTCCCTGTAGTTCTAATTGTTTTATACCTTTAAATACACCAATACCATGATTAGCATGAACCACAAAATCTCCTGGTTTAAGTTCAGTAAAGGTCTTAATTTTTCCTGTTCCTTTTTTATTCTTTTTCTTATTTACTTTCTTTTTAAACTGTCCAAATATATCTTTATCCGATATAACACTTAATTTTATATCAGAATACTGAAACCCATTCATTTGATTACCAAAAGTTATAACTACTTCGCCTGGTTTAATTTCTCTTACTATATCCTTATAAGAGCTTTCAATTCCCATATCTCTAAGATGGTTTACTAATCTTTCTCCCCTACTTCTAGTTCCTGATAAGATTAGTATTTTATATTTTTCTTTTTTCTTTTCCTTTATATCTTCTATCAAAAATTCAATTTTACCATTATAACCTTGCAAAGTTATTTGGTTAAAAGTTAAAACAGATTTAGGCTTTAGTATTTCTGTAGTCTTTTTTATATTTTCTATATTAATTAATTTTCTACCTTTTAATTGTTCTATTATTCTTTCTTTATCATGAATAATTTCAGCCTGTTTAGGCAATATATTTCCTTTTTCTAAAAATTTGTTATAATCTTCATTAAACTCTAAATAAGTACTATCTAACTTACCTAAACATCGTTTAACATCATCTATAATTACAAAAGAATCTTCTATATAATCTAATAAACTATCAGTTTTTTTGTAAAAATAAGGTAGAAAAGTATCTATATTTTCAAAAGACCAGCTTTCATTTAACTGTTCTAAGTTACTATTTATTATACTTTCTATCTTATCTTTGTCTTCTTTTTTATTTAAATTGGAAACTAATTTATCTAAATCAGCTTTTATATTTTTTAATCCTAAATTTATATTATCTTCTTCAAGTATAACTTCCTTAGCTGGAAATATATTTATGTTATTAACCCTTTCGATACTTCTTTGCGAATTTACATTGAAATTTCTGATAGAATCTATCTCATCCCCAAAAAATTCCAATCTATAAGGCTCTGTTGCAATAGGAGGATATATATCTATTATCCCTCCCCTTACTGAGAATTCTCCCTTATTCTCCACTATATCTACTCTTTCGTATCCGCTTTTTATTAATTTTTCTTCTAATAATTTTATTTCAACAATATCTCCAACGGATAATTTAAAAGTATATTTAATATATAATTCTTTAGGTATGTATGCAGCTCCTAAAGAATCTATACATGTAATTATTATTTTCTTTTTAGAAGTTAAAATTTCATTTATAACTTTAAGTCTTTCCCACCTTAAATCTCCTGATATAGCATAAATGTTATAAAATACAACTTCTTTAGTAGGTAAATAATATACTTCTGTTGTGTATAAACTCAAATCTTCATATATCTTTCTTGCTTCTACATCACTATGAGTAAAAATTATTAAAGATTCATCTACATTATCAAATATATTTCCTATAAAATAATTCTTACCTGAGTCTGCTAATCCATATGCTCCTATAGGAAATTTATTTGAATTTATATTTTTTAATAAAGTTTTAAAATCTTCACTTAAACTCAGAGGTGATAATAAACCTTCTAGCCTCATACTAACAACCACCCTATAATTATTGTTTTATATTTCTATTTTTACTCCATTGTACTTATTCATAGCCTCTGTTACCCCATCTTCTACTATGCTTATACATGCTTCAGCTGATATAGCTAGTGCTTTTTCTATAATTTTTCTTTCATCTTTTGAAAATTTTCCCAAAACATAGTTTACTACATTTCCTTCGGGCTGTCCAATACCTACTCTAATTCTCGGGAAAATATCTGAATTTAAATGTTGTATAATATTTTTTATACCATTATGTCCACCTGCACTTCCTTTACCTCTAATTCTTAATTTCCCTATATCTATACTCATGTCATCATATATTACTATTATATTTTCTTTATTTATTTTATAAAAATTAGCTGCTTCTATAACACTTTCTCCACTTAAATTCATATATGTACTAGGTTTTAATAATATTATCTTTTCATTACCTATTATTCCTTCACCGTAACTTCCTTTAAATTTTTGCCTATTTATTTCAATATTATACTTTTCAGCTATAATGTCAACTGCATCAAAACCTATATTATGTCTAGTATTTTTATATTCATCTCCTATATTTCCTAAGCCAACTATTAAATACATACTTTCACTCCTAATTTATAATATTAATATTAACAAAGAATATTATACTACAATAAATAATAAAGAGACTTATTAGGTCTCTTTATTATTTATTAAATATTACATTTTACTTATTATTTTCTTTAATTCCAGACGATGTAACCTCAGATAATATTATATTTACTTCTTTATATTTATCATTTCTTAATATTTTAACCTTTACTGTATCTCCAACTTTGTGACTATCTAATATCTCTGACAAATCTTCAAGTTTAGTAATTTTTTTACCATCTAACTCTACTATTATATCGGTAGGCTTAATTCCTGCTGCAGCTGCTCCAGACCCCTGAACTACTTCTACTACATATACCCCATATATTCCAGCTTCTTCTGAAAATATAGTTCTACCAGATATACCTAAATAAGGTCTTGATACTTTACCATAATCCATTAGAGATTTTATTATATCTTTAGCTTCATTTATAGAAATAGCAAAACCTATACCTTCTGCTTTTTCTTTTAAACTATTAATTCCTATAATCTCTCCTGCATCATTACACAAAGCACCACCACTACTTCCTGGATTTATAGCTGCATCTGTTTGTATCAATTTATACAAAGCGCCTCCATATTGAATCTTTCTATTTATAGCGCTAACTATACCAGCTGTTACAGTTCCTGCAAATTCTTCCCCTAAAGGATTTCCAATCGCTATAGCTACATCTCCTACTTTAACTTTTGAGGAGTCTCCAAATTTAGCTACAGGTAAATTTTTAGCATTTACTTTTATTACAGCTAAATCTGATCTAGAATCTTTTCCAACTAAAGAAGCATCTAAAACCTTTCCTGTAGAAAGTTTTACAGTTATTTTTTGCGCCCCACTTATTACATGATTATTAGTTACGATGTATCCATTAGGATCAAATATTATACCAGATCCTGAACCTTGATCTTCTTCACCAAAATACCCCTCTGTTTTATTACTAATACCTACTACTGCTGGACCCACACTTTCAGCAACTTTTGTTATGGAGTTTTTAGGTAACTCTTCACTTTTATTCTCATTTTTTTCACTTTTCTGTTCAAATAGAGATTGATTGGTAGGTGTATATAAATTTTTATCTACTTTTTTATCTATTATATATGAAGCCGTTACTCCACCACACAAACCTGATACTATAATCACACTCATAAGAAGTAAGAATTTTTTTATTATTCTCCTTTTTCTGCTTTTTTTTAAATTTATTTCACCATATGGTTCAACATTTAAACTATTTTTTTCAATATTATTTAAATTATCTCTATCCATATTTAACCTCCACTTTTTAGTTTAAATTTAATAATTATGCTCTCTTCATAGTAAAATTAAAAGTTACCCCTCCTTCTGGACTGTTATTAACCCAAATATCTTCCCCATGTTGAGTTAAAATACTTCTTACAATAGATAGCCCTAGTCCAGTACTAACTTTAGATGATCTAGCTTTATCTGCTTTATAAAATCTGTCCCATATATGTTTTATATCTTCATCAGATATAACTGGTCCATCATTAAATATAGAAACTATAACTTTGCTTCCTTTGATTTTTGTATTTAATTTTACATTTCCACCTTCATTAGCATATTTAATAGCATTATCTAATACATTTATCACTACTTGAGTTAATCTATCCTTATCAGCAATAACATATACTTTATCATCTTCTAAACTTACATTTACTTTTAATTTTTTATCTTTTATTTTAGTCTCAAATTTTATAACACTAGTTCTTATAATCTCATTTAAATCTATTTGCTCTAAATTTAATTTTAGCTGCCCCTCTTCAATAGCTGATAAATCTAATAGATCATTTATAAGCCGTGTAAGTCTTTGGATTTCTTCATAGCTTAAGTTTAAATAATAATTTTGCTTTTCTGCTGGAACTATTCCATCCAATATTCCACCAATAAACCCTTTTATTGATGTAATAGGTGATCTTATTTCATGAGAAACATTTGAAATAAATAATCTTCTATTATTTTCTATCTGTTCTATAGCTTCTGCCATAGAATTAAATGAAGCTGCTAAAGCTCCAATCTCATCATCTGATTCTATATCTACTCTTTTGCCAACTTCTCCTTTAGATATTTTATCAGCTACATAATTAATTTGCGCAAGTGGTCTTATAATTATCCTTTGAGAAAAATAATATATTACTATGCAGGATATTATTATGGCAAAAATAGCTGATATCCAGATTATATTATAAACTTTTTTTAATGGATCTTTTATTTCATCTATAGATGTATGCATTATTATAGCTCCACTAAATACTCCCTTGTAAAAAATGGGAACTTCAAAAGTGTGCACAGGGGTGGAAAATGCTGATTTATACTTTCCCTTGTTTTCCAAATTTTTCCCTCTTCTTAATTCTTCTAATTCATCAGTTAAAACCTGTACTCCTACTAAATTTTTATGCTTAGGATTGGATACAGCATAAACATATCCATATTTATCGGTAATCCATATATTGACAGATAAATAGTTACTGATATAATTTATTACTTCATTAATCCTTTCAGATGGTATACTTCCTTCTATATATCTAACTGCTGCATTTCCTATAAACTGTGACTCTGTAATTAATTGATTTTTTCTTTGATCAAAATAATAACTTTCAAACCAATAAGATAAAAATGCTGCTATAATTATAAAACTTACAGATATTATTATAGTAAATGTAGCTACAAGTTTAGTAAATAATCCTTTCTTCATTATTTCACCTCAAATTTGTAACCTATCCCCCAAACAGTTTCTATTTCCCAATTAGGTCCTCCCTCTAATTTTTCTCTTAATCTTTTTATATGAACATCTACTGTTCTTGAGTCTCCTGGATAATCATATCCCCATACTTCGCATAATAATTGCTCTCTTGTAAATACTCTATTTTTATTTCTGGCTAAATAATATAGAAGTTCAAACTCTTTTGGTGGCATTTTTATTTCTTTATTTCTATAAACTACTGTATAAGAATTAACATCTATTGTTAATTGCTCAAAATTTAATGCTTCCTTATTTTCATTATCAACATTATATCTTCTTAATACCGCTTTAACTCTTGCTAACAATTCTTTAGGTTCAAAAGGTTTTACTATATAATCGTCTGCTCCTAACTCTAAAGCCAAAACTTTATCAAAAGTATCTCCCTTCGCTGTTAACATTATTATAGGTATCATACTATCTTTTCTTATCCATTTAAGTACATCAACTCCATCTATGTGTGGAAGCATTATATCTAATAAAACTAAATCTGGTTTATATTCTAAGAATCCTTCTTGTGCTTCTTTTCCATCATAACAAATTCTCGTATCATATCCTGAATTCTCTAAATACATTTTAATTACTTCAGCTATATTTTCATCATCATCTACAACAAGAACTTTTCCTATTTTTCCTTCCATTAGTATATCCTCCTTTTAACTTTAAATATTATATATTATCTCTGTATAATACATATTTAATTTATCATATTTAATTTATCACATTATTTAAAATAAATATAAATAATTCTTCAAAATTTACAAATAGTTAACTATATAAATAAAGTACCCATAGAAAATAAATTCTATGAGTACTTTATTTAATATGTATTTATTAATCTTCAAATAACTTGCTTACTGATGTATCTTCATATATTCTCTTAATTGCTTCTGCAAATACTGGTGCAACTGATAAAACTTTAAATTTATCTAAAGTTTTTTCTTCTGGTAGATCTATAGTATTTAACATAACTAATTCTTTTATCACTGATTTTTCTATTCTTTCTATAGCTGGTCCAGATAAAACAGCATGAGTGCAGCAAGCATAAACTTCTTTAGCTCCCATTTTTACTAAAGCATTAGCTCCATTAGTTATAGTTCCAGCCGTATCTATCATATCATCAACTAATATAACAGTTTTATCTTTTATATCTCCTATTATATTCATTACTTCTGACACATTTGCTTTAGGTCTTCTTTTATCTATAATAGCTATTGGGCATTGTAACTTATCAGCAAATTTTCTAGCTCTAGTTACACTTCCTAAATCTGGAGATACTACCACTATATCATCTCTATCTGCAAATCCTTTTTGCACAAAATATTTTGAAAGTATTGGTGATCCTAATAAATGATCTAACGGTATATCAAAATATCCTTGGATTTGAGAGGCATGTAAATCCATTGTTAAAACTCTGTCTGCTCCTGCTGCTGTTAAAAGGTCTGCAACTAATTTAGCTGTAATTGGATCTCTAGCCTTAGCTTTTCTATCTTGTCTTGCATAACCATAATAAGGAATAACTGCTGTTATTCTTCCTGCTGAAGCTCTTTTAAATGCATCAATCATTATTAAAAGTTCCATTAAGTTATCATTAACTGGTTCATTAGTTGATTGTATAATAAATAAGTCTGTTCCTCTAACTGTTTCATTGATATTAACAGATATTTCTCCATCACTAAATGTTCCTACTTCTGAATCACCTACAGTAGTACCTAAAATATTAGCTATATCTTGAGCTAATTTTGGGTGAGAATTACCTGAAAAAATTTTAATACCTTTGCCATGGGTTATCATTATTATATAGTCCTCCTTAAATTTTATTTCTTTAATAATCCTTTTTTATCTACCCAGCCTTCTTTATTTATCTGTTTCGCTCTAGCAATTGCTAAAGAACCTTCTGGCACTTCATTAGTAATTGTAGATCCTGCTGCAATATATGTATTATTGTTAACTTTAACTGGAGAAATTAAATTTGTATTGCATCCTATAAAAGCATTATCACCAATAATAGTCTTTTGTTTCTTTTGTCCATCATAATTCACTACTACAGTCCCACATCCAAAATTACACTTACTTCCTACCTCTGCATCTCCTATATAAGTAAGGTGTGATACCTTTGTGTTATCCCCAATAGATGATTTTTTTATTTCTACAAAATCTCCTATTCTTGCAGATTTACCTATTTTAGTTTCTGGTCTTATATAAGCAAATGGTCCTACAGTAGTACCTTCTCCAACATGACTTTCTAATATAACAGAGTTTTCAACTGTAACTCCTGATTCTATTATACTATTAAATATTCTAGAATTAGAGTATAATATGCAATTTTCTTTTATTTTTGTATTTCCTTGTATAACACAACCTGGATATATTGTTGTATCATTTCCTATTTCTACATCAGCATCTATATATGTGCTATCACAATCTATAAATGTTACTCCATTTACCATGTGTTTATTATTTATTCTTTTTCTCATAACTTTTTCTGCGTCTGAAAGCTGAACTCTTGAATTTACACCCATGATTTCTTCATAAGGTACAACTATGGCTCCAACTTTCTTACCAGATTTTTTTATTATTTCTATAACATCTGTTAAATAATATTCCCCTTGAGAATTATTATTATTAAGGCCTTTCAAACTATCTAATAAAACTTCTATATCAAAACAGTACATTCCGCTGTTGATTTCATTTACCTTAATCTCTTCTTCATTACAATCTTTATGCTCAACTATTTTTTTTACTTCTCCAGATGTTTCTCTTATAATTCGACCATATCCTGCTGGATTTTCTACAATAGCAGAAATCAAAGTAGCTGAATACTTACCATCATTATGAAACTTAAATAATTCTTCTATAGTTTCACTTGTAATTAAAGGGGCATCTCCTGTAAATATAGCCACTGTACCTTTTTTATCTTTTAAAAATTCCTCTGCACAAATAACAGCATGCCCTGTTCCTAGTTGCTCTTTTTGCATGGAATAAGTAATATTTCTATTTTCTGTATGTTCTTTAACTATTTCTGATCCTTTTCCTATTACTAAATTTACATCTTCTATATTAGCTTTTCTAACATTATCAATTACATGATTTACCATTTCTTTTCCACAAACTTTGTGTACGACTTTCGGCATAGAGGATTTCATTCTTTTACCTTTGCCTGCAGCCAATATTATAGCACAATTATACATTATAGCACCTCTTTATGGTTTAATTATGATATACTTTTATTTTATTTAATAAAACATCTTATAATATTATATTTTATATAAAAATTATTTTCAACCTATTACCATATTTTTAGAATAATTCAAAAATAAAAAGGAGCCTATAGGCTCCTTTAAATATTTTATTCTTGAACTTTTTCAGAAGATTCTTCTTCTATTTTTGCTCTCTCATATTCTTCGATTATAGATTTTTGAATTTTTTCTCTAGTTTCAGTATTAATTGGATGTGCTATATCCTTATATTCACCATCTGGTGTTTTTCTACTAGGCATAGCAATAAAAAGTCCATTTTGACCTTCTATAACCTTTATATCATGAACTACAAACTCATTATCAAAGGTTACTGAAACTATAGCTTTCATTTTTCCTTCTGCCGCAATTTTTCTAACACGTACATCTGTAATTTGCATAATTCCACCTCCAAGATGCTATGTATATACATACATATTCTCTAAATTTTGTGTTTTTCCTTCTCTATTTTCAAAAAAAATATTAAATTTTTTGAAAATTACATTATCTGAATAATTTAGAAGGTTTAACTACTATATTACCATTATCATCAAATCCATTAAAGTCTATTATAGAAAAGTAATTATCTACCAATTTCTTGGTTATATCTTTATTATCTATCAACACTCCAATTCCCAATAATTTACTTTCAAATTCTTTAAGCAAATTAATTATTCCAAGCGCTGTACCACCAGCTTTCATAAAATCATCAATAAAAATGCAATTACTATTCTTTTTTATTGCATCTTTTGATACATACATATTTTGTACCCTTCCACTAGATCCAGACACATAGTTTATACTTAAAGTTGAACCCTCTGTAAGTTTGTTTTCTCGACGAACAACTACAAGTTGAACTCCCAATAAATTAGCTACTTCATAAGCTAAAGGTATTCCTTTCGTTTCAACAGTAATAACATAATCTATATGTTCCCCTGAAAAAAAAGACGACAGTATCTTAGCTGCTTGTTTTATTATTTCAGGATTACACATTATATCTGTAACATATAGAAAGTTGCCTGGTATTATTCTATCCTTTTTACTCAAATTTATACATAGTTTCTCAGCGAACTCTTTGCTTTTTTTCTCTGATACACCATTTACAAATTTTACTCCTCCAGCTGCCCCTGATATAGTTTCTACTTTTCCCATACTCATCCTGTTTAATATATCCTTTACTACAAATAAATCTTCACTTATTGTAGATTTAGCAGCATTGAAGATTTCTGTAAAATTATTTAAATTTATAATCTTATTAGGGTTTTCCGTTAATATTTTCATAATTATAGCTATTCTTTGATTTCTTGTAAACTTATCCATGCTTTCTTATCACCTATCTAAAATGTTATTTTACGAATTATTTTTAATTTACTATTCTTATTATTCTCATTTTAAGATAAATATGTAACAATATCAACAACTTAAATTAAAATTTAAAATAAAAACATTCTACTTTAATGTGTTTTTTTGTTTTGTTTTTGTATATAATTATCTAATACAAGTAATATTTGAGGAGTGATCTAAGTGTCATTTGATTTTATAAAAGATAAAAATAAACATATACATTTTATAGGTATTGGTGGAATAAGTATGAGTGGCTTAGCAGAAATACTATTATCTCATAATTTTACTATATCTGGTTCAGATATGAATTCATCACCTATAACAGAAAAATTAGAAAAAAAAGGTGCCAAAATATATATTGGCCATAACAAAGAAAATATAAAAGATGCTGATTTAATAGTATATACAGCTGCTATTTCTGAGGATAATCCTGAAATAATAAAAGCTAAAGAAAAAAACATTAAGTTAGTAGATAGAGCTGATTTTTTAGGTGACTTAATGAAGGCCTATAAATATAATATTGCAATCTCCGGAACTCATGGGAAAACAACTACAACTTCTATGTTATCTCATGTAGCATTAAAAGCTAATGTAGATCCTACTATCTTAGTAGGTGGTAATCTAGACATAATAGATGGTAATGTAAGAGTAGGTAAAAGTGACTTCTTTTTAACAGAAGCTTGTGAATATAAATCTTCATTTCTTAAATTTTTTCCATATATCGGAGTAATCTTAAATATAGATGCAGATCATTTAGATTACTATAAAGATTTGGAAGATATTAAAAATGCTTTTTCAAAGTTTATTAAATTGATTCCTAAAGATGGCTATCTTGTAGCTTATGGAGAAGATGAAAACATACAAAGTATTTTAAAAGAAGCCAATTGTAACGTTGTAACTTATGGTATAAATTCGGGAGATATACAAGCTTCCAATATAAAATATGATGAAAAGGCTTGTAGCAGTTTTGATGTAGTTAAAGATAACAAAAAATTATTTTCAGTAAAATTAAATGTTCCTGGAAAACATAATATACTAAACTCTTTAGCTAGCATATGTGTTGCCTTAGTTTCAAATATAAAAAATGAAGATATAGTTGAAGGTATTGAAAGCTTTTTGGGAACTCATAGAAGATTTGAACTAAAAGGCTGTAAAAATAATATTACTGTAATAGATGATTATGCCCATCACCCTACAGAAATATCTGCTACATTAGCTGCAGCCCAAAAATATCCTCACAAAAAAATGTTTTGTGTTTTCCAACCACATACTTATTCTAGAACATTAACTTTATTTGACGATTTTGCCAAATGTTTTAATAATGCAGATGAAATAATTTTAGCTGATATATATGCTGCTAGAGAAAAAGATACTGGCGTTATAACTTCAAATATGTTAGGTGATAAACTAAGGGAACAAGGATTAAAATGCACTAACTTTCACACTTTTGATGATATAAAAAATTATCTTGTAGAAAACGCTAAACCAGGTGATTTAATATTAACTGTTGGAGCTGGCGATATATATAAAGTAGGCGAAATGTATATTAATTTATAAAATTATGCTTAAAATACCTTCCTTTTGGAAATACTATTTTTAAAATCCATTGGGGAGGTGTTTTTATGAGAAATTTTTTAATATCTTCTATAGTAAATTTAGTATTAATATTGATATCATACTTTATATTTAGAAGTATAGTAAGTGGTCCTACTCGTCACAAAATATATGAAAAAATTTTCAGTTCTTTTGCTAAATTTATAATATATACTTTTATTTTCACTGTAGCAATAACAGGAATAACCGCATTAATAGTTTATAAAACACGTTTTGTAATATATTTAAATATAATAGCTCCTGCGCTAGTTTCAATTTTAATAGGATTTTTAATTTCAACTGTACCAACTAAAGGTGTAGAAGAAAATAATTATTAAAATATTACACGTGTACTCCCTTGATTTATTTCCACTTATATTATATAATTTATTTGTTAGAAAATTTGCCGGGGTGTGGCGCAGATGGGAGCGCGCGTGGTTTGGGACCATGAGGTCGCAGGTTCGAGCCCTGTCACCCCGACCAAGAGCTACTTTAAAGTAGCTCTTTTTTTATATTTTTTTATAAATAAGGATATCCTAAAGAAATAAAAGTATATCTTAGGAGCGTGATTATATGAAAAAGGAACATAGTGAATTATTTAAAACTATAGTAAATTCTTATGTTAATGGAACATTAGAATCTGATATAGAAAATATTATTTCAAAATATGATTACAACAAGAAAAATTTATGTAAAACAATTTCTTCTTTATGTGGTGTAGAAATAATTTACGATTCTAATAATTTTATAAAAAATTTAACTAAAGCAATAGCTTCTTATTCTTCTCAACATAAAATAGTAAATAAAATTAAAAATTGCTCCATGGATTGTAAAAAAAATAATGAAAAAACTCTTTGCCAAAATTCTTGCCCATTTGATGCTATATTAATAAATAAAAAAAACAATTCTACTTACATAGATACTGAAAAATGTACAGATTGTGGTTTCTGCGTAGAAGCCTGTCCTACTGGAAGTATATTAGACAAAGTAGAATTTATACCTTTAATAGATATCTTAAAAAGTGATGTACCTGTAATCGCTGCTGTTGCACCTGCCATAACTGGTCAATTTGGTAAGAACATATCTATAAATCAAATAAGAAGTGCTCTTAAAAAAATAGGTTTTTCTGATATGATAGAAGTAGCATTTTTTGCAGATATGCTCACACTAAAAGAGGCTATAGAGTTTGACCATCTTGTTAAAAATAAAGATGATTTAATGATAACCTCCTGCTGTTGTCCTATGTGGGTAGCTATGATAAAAAGAGTTTATAAAAACCTTGTGAAATATGTATCTCCTTCTATTTCTCCTATGATTGCAGCTGGTAGAGTTTTAAAAATTCTTAATCCAAATTGTAAGGTTGTATTTATAGGTCCTTGCATAGCTAAAAAGGCAGAAGCTAAAGAAAAAGATTTACAGGGTAATATAGACTTTGTACTTACTTTTTCAGAACTTAAAAATATATTTGATTCTTTTAATATAAATATCTCAAAAATGCCAGAAGATTTTTCATCTGAATATACTTCACGAGGTGGAAGATTATATGCAAGGACTGGTGGCGTTTCCATAGCTGTTGAAGATGTAATAAAAAAACTCTTTCCTGAAAAAGAAAAGTTTTTAAAAACTATACAAGGTAATGGTGTGATAGAATGTAAAAAATTACTTTCAGCAGCACAAAAATGTGAACTAGAGGCAAATTTTATTGAAGGAATGGGATGCATAGGTGGATGTGTTGGTGGTCCCAAAGCAATAATATCTAAAGAACTAGGGAAAGAAGCTGTTGATGAATTTGCAAACAACTCCTCTATAAAAACCCCAATAAAAAGCTCTTGTATGAATAATATTTTAAAAAAACTTAATATAAATTCTATAGAAGATTTTAAAGATAAAGATAAAATAGCTATATTTGAAAGAGGTTTTTAATTTAAAGTAGTTATTTAAGAATACATTCACTCTTTACTCTTATTTATAAGAAGATAATAATATTATATTAGATAATCATAATATAAAATTTAATTATTTTAAAAATTTATTTTCTGTTTTTCAAGGTTATTTTATTTATTAAATATATCTTGTTATAATCTTATTATCATGAATTATGGAGTGATTTTTATGAAAAATATAGAAGGAGCAATTTTTGATTTAGATGGAACATTAATAGATTCTATGGGAATATGGGAAAAAATAGACTATGAATTTTTAAATAAAAGAAATCTAAAAGTTCCTTGTGATTTAAAAGATAAAATACAATCTCTAACCTTTGAAGAAGGTGCTAATTTTTTTAAGAAAAATTTTAATTTAAAAGAATCTCCAAAAGAAATTTTAAACGAATGGAATAGTATGGTAATTAAGGAATACTCACTTAACATAAAATTAAAAAATAATGCAAAGGATTTTCTTATAAAACTAAAAAATAAAGGAATAAAATTAGCTATTGCTACAAGCAATACTGCTGAATTGACTAAATTAGTATTAAAAAATAATGAAATACTACATTTTTTTGATTCAATAACTACTATTAGCGAAGTTAATAGGAATAAATCTTTTCCTGATATATATCTTTTGTGTGCAAAAAAACTAAATTTATCTCCTGAAAAATGTGTTGTTTTTGAAGATATACTTCCTGCCATAAAAAGTGCTAAAGCAGCTAATATGAAAACTATTGGGGTTTATGATACTTGCTCTAAAGATAAGGAAGATGCTATAAAAAAAATAGCAGATTATTATATTTACGACTATAAAGAATTAACACTATAAATTTACTATATTAATAACTATAACCTATGATTAAGATATTTAAATACTATTAAAATTATACAAAAATCTCTTAACAATCTTTATAGTATATTGAATATACTATAATATACAAATTAATAGGAGGATAATTTTGATAGTTTTTTTATTATTTATAATAATATTAGGTGCTTGTTCATATTTTATATATACCTTTTCTAATAAAATTAATCTTCAGCAAAAACAAATAATTTTATTTAAAAAACAAATAGACAAACTTAAAAGTGAAAATAGAAGTGACTTTAAAAACATTGATATAAAATTTATTACATGTAGTGTACAAGATGGAACAATAATTAAAAATTCTTATATATACTTATATCCTGATAATAATTCACCTTATATTTACAAACTTCATAAAGATGATTCTGTAACTATACATTGTGCTGCAGAAAATCGTGGTGAAATTTGGTATGAAGTTTCTTGTTTTTCTAAAGGTATTATAAATACAAAAGGCTGGGTAAAAAAAGATTCTATAAATCTAAATTTATAAAAATTCTCCTAGATTTCATTACATAGTTGTATGAAGTCTAGGAGATTAATTAATAATAATTAAATATTTAACTTTGTTATATATCCATCTTTATATTGGGGAACAACGTTTATTATATCTTTCTGAAAACAATATTCTAAATCTTTTTCTAGATCTAAAGACTTTAATCTTTTATAATGTTTTGCTTTTTGCACAAAACTTTTTATATCTCTATTGTTTTCATAGACATAATGAGCTGTTTTAGCTATATCTGATAATTTTAGGTCTTTTCTTATTTTTAATAAGCAGTCTATTAAATAACCACCACATATAAAATCATCCATGGAAAATTGGCCATTAGTTCCAGAATTAATTATAATTAAATCTTCATCTAGCTTATCTATTGCTTTAGCGGTAGCTTTAGAATTTATTAACGCGGAGATCAATATAGTTTTTGCATTAAAACTATTATTAATAGCTCTAGTTCCATTAGTGGTACTTAGTATAATAGTTTTATTCTCCACAAATTGTTTTGTATACTCCAAAGGGGAATTAGAAAAATTAAATCCATCTATCTTTAATGCATTTCTTTCGCCCCCTAAAATCACTTCTTCTTTGCTGTTTTTAGCAATATCTTTAGCTTCTTCTATAGTTAAAACAGGTATTACTCTCTTACATTTATTATTTATAGCTGTAATAATCACAGATGTAGCTCTTAATATATCTATAACCACTACAGTTTTATTAACCAATCTCTTCTCATCTACATGATCAGCTGAAATTACTATATCAATATTCATAAAATACCCCCTATTTGATATATTTTTCAAATGTCAATATAAAATATTTTTTAATCATTGAACACTAGTGTATTTATATATAAAATTTCTACTTACATAAAAGTAAGACACTCACACCAAATCATATATTTTATTTCACTGCTTATCAACTTTATTTTCCATTAAAATTTAAACCTTGATATAAATTATCTTCCTTCATTTTTTTATCTATAGCATTTAAAACTTCCCACTTTTTAAGACTCCACATAGGACCTATTAAAAGATTTCTAGGTGCATCCCCTGTAAGTCTATGTACAACCATGGCAGGTGGTAATAAGGTTATAGATTCACATACTAACGACACATATTCATCCATACTTAAAAATTTTAAATCATCATTTTCATATAATTTTACTAATGGAGTTCCTTTTAAAAGATGTAGTAGATGAAACTTAATTCCTTGAATATCTAATTTGGATATATATTTAACTGTTCTTATCATATCCTCTTGTGTTTCTCCTGGCAATCCAAATATAGTATGCACAACTATATCAATATTTCTACTTCTTAAATCTTTCACTGCCTTTTCAAATACATTTAATTTATATCCTCTATTTATTATTTTAGCTGTTTCATCATTTACAGTTTGAAGCCCTAATTCTACCCATATATATATTTTTTTGCTCAACTCCTCTATAAGATTTAAGACATCTTCATCTAGACAATCTGGTCTTGTTGCTATAGCTAATGCAACTACCCCCTCCTCATTAATAGCCTCTTCATATTTCTGTCTTAATATTTCTACAGGTGCATAGGTATTAGTATACGCTTGAAAATAAGCAATATATTTATCACTTCTCCATTTCTCCTTCATTATCTTTTTTATATCTTCAAACTGTTTATGTATACTAAAACTCCTATTACCTGCAAAGTCTCCAGAACCTCTTTCACTGCAATATATACACCCCCCTTTACTTATTTTCCCATCCCTATTAGGACAAGAAAAACCTGCATCCAGTGATATTTTAAAAACTTTGCAGCCAAATTTATTTCTTAAAAAATAATTTAAACTATGATATGGCTTATCATACCATTTTCTTTCCATAATAAATTCCTCCAAAAAAAGTATCTGTGAATATTATATGTCACAGATACTCTTTTTTCAAAATAACTACATTTTTTTAACTTTAAATTCCTTTAAATCTAATTGCCACTTACCTATGAATTCAGCTAAACTTTTATCATTATTTTCTTTGCTAGATACATTAAATATTACAGAATCTGGTGTAAAAGAAGATAATGTTATATTAACTTTGTTTAAAGGAAATTTATTCTCCATCTTAAAAGGTATTATATCTGCACTATCTGATTGATATATTCTTACATTCTTGGTTTTATCACTTGTTTCATATTGAACCGCTATAAATTTTTCATCTGGAGAAAATACCATGAAATCAATTTTGCTTCCCTTTAATAAATCTAATGATGATATTTCTTTTCCTATAGGCTTTTCTCCAATTTCTTCCATCATATCTAAGCCTGGTTGTTCTGTTTCACCTGCACTTTGCCCTCCTTGTTCTCCTTCTTCTCCATTTCCTTGATCTTGCCCTCCTTGAACAGCTTTTGATTCATCTATAGTTACTATTCCAATATAAGAATCGTTATCATAAGTTGATATAGCTATAAAATTTTCACTATAAGAAAGACTCATAGGTCCAATATTTTTTTTAGGTACAACTAGTTTTTCTATATTAGCCGTATCATCCTTTGCATATACATAATCTGGTATGATTGAGGGCTTTATTATTAGTTCTGTTTTTACATTATTTTTGTTTCTATATCTTATTCTATTATTTTTTGTAAATGCTTCTTTGTCCATTCCTATATTTATTTCGTCTATTTTATACTCATTTTCTTCTTTTATTATTTTTATTTTGTATTCTTCTACTGACGTATATGGTTCTTTAATATTTACACTTACTACTTTTGTTATAAATAATGCTGAGTTTCCAATTTCATTTACTTCTGCTATAGTATATCCCTTTATCTTTACATCCTTATTTTCTTTTTTAATTTTATCTTTTTTTAATTTTTTAGAATATAGCTTTTGAGCCCCTTCCATATTTTCTTCTATTAAGTAGTCCATATAAGAATTCAATAAATTTGTTGCTATTTTTATGTCAAAATCATTGTTTGCTTTGGCACCTTCATTATTCTTTTTACATCCAAATAATGAAATGGTAGTAATGAAAATTAAAAATATTATTATTTTTTTTGTAATATTTCTATAACTCAATACTTGCTTCCCTCCTTATTTAATTCAGCATATAATTTTATTTTCTCCCTAAAAAGAAAATTTAATTAAAAATCATTATTTTTATTTTTATATATATATTTATATAAGGAGATTATATTAATTTAAATAGGAGGATATATGTATAAAAATAAATTTTCTTTAATTTTTCAAATGGGTGCAGTTTTTATTGGAACTATCGTAGGAGCAGGACTTGCTTCTGGTCAAGAAATGACTCAATTTTTTACTACATACGGATACAAAAGTTTTATAGGACTAACTATATGTTTTTTCATATATGTTATTATGGGTTCTATAATAATTGATATTAGTATTAAACATAATTTAACTTCTTATAATAGTTTAATTAATTTAGTTAGTCCTGGGTTTTTAGGTAAAGCCATCGATTTATTAACTGGACTATTTCTTATAAGTAGTTCTGCAATAATTTTAGCGGGAAGCGGAGCCTTATTAAATCAATATTTTGGTGTTTCTAAATGGGTAGGTATTTGTATCATGGTGTTAACTTCTCTTTTTGTATTGCTAAGAAATACAAAAGGTCTTATTGAAATAAATTCTTTTATTGTTCCTTCTTTAATGATAGTTATTATAACTGTATTTATACTATATTTAGCTTTTTCAAAAAATGTTAGCATAGCCCAAATAAAATCAATTCCTCATTATAGAAAGCATTGGTTAGTATCTACGCTTATATATAGTGGGTTTAATATATTATGTTGCAGTGGTGTTTTAGTACCTCTTAGCACTGAAATAAAAGATAAAAATATATTAAAATCTGGCTTAGTTGTTGGTTCTTTAGGACTTACAATTTTATCTTTTATAATAAATTTATTACTACTGCTTAATATTCCTTATATTTTTAAATATGAAATACCTCTTTTGTATATAGCTAATAGGTTTGGTACTTTAATACAAATAATGCTTCTGTGTATAATTTGGCTTGAAATGTTTTCCACAGAAGTTTCTAATATTTTTAGTGTAGGAAAAACAATGGAAGAATCTTTAGGAATATCTTATAACAAATCAGTTTTTATTGTTA
The DNA here is from genome assembly GCF_002008345.1 of Clostridium tepidum. Lineage (GTDB taxonomy): Bacteria > Bacillota > Clostridia > Clostridiales > Clostridiaceae > Clostridium_F > Clostridium_F tepidum. The sequence goes on along the minus strand of NZ_MRAE01000004.1, from coordinate 86,808 downwards.
TTCTTTTAGCTATTCCAATATCTCAATTGGGATTTGTGAACCTTATAAGTGTATTATATCCTAGTTTTGCTGTTATAAGCTTTATTTTTATGATTCAATGTATTATATTTTATATTAAAGAAAAATAATATAATTCTAAAGAAGAACGGATGTGTAAACATGAATATATTAGAAAATTGTACACTATGTCCTAGAAATTGTGAAATAAATAGAATGCAAAATAAATTAGGCTTTTGCAAAGCTAATTCTAAAATAAAAGTTGCAAGAGCCGCTCTTCATTATTGGGAAGAACCCTGCATATCAGGAATTAATGGCTCGGGAACAATATTCTTTTCAAACTGTAATTTGAAATGTGTTTTTTGCCAAAATCATGAAATCAGTCATTTAGGAAAGGGTAAGGAAATTTCCGTTAATCATTTGGCTAACATTTTTTTGCAAATGCAAAACAAAAATGCTCATAATATAAACTTAGTTACTCCCACTCACTACGTTCCTCAAATTATAGAGGTCATAAAAATTTCAAAAAATAATGGATTAACTATACCTATACTATATAATTCTAATGGATATGAAAATATTGACACTATAAAATCTTTAAAAGGCTATATTGATGTATTTTTACCAGATTTAAAGTATTTTGATGATAAATATGCAAAAAGATACTCTAATTGCGATAATTACTTTAACATTGCATGTAAAGCCATAGAAGAAATGTTTAATCAAGTTGGAACACCAGTATTTAATAATGATGGAATTATTGAAAAAGGAGTTATAATAAGACATCTTATGTTACCTGGACTATTATTTGATACAAAAAAGATAATAGATTTTATCTTTAAAAAATTTAATCATAAAGTTTATATAAGCATAATGAATCAATATACCCCTATAGAAAATTTTTGTAAGCTAAGTGAACTTAATAAAAATCTTAATCCTAAACATTATGATGCTATAATAGATTATTGTTTGGAACTGGGAATAAAAAATGCTTTTATACAAGAAGCTTCATCTTCATCTAAAGAATTTATTCCTAATTTTGATCTAACAGGAGTATAGAATATAACAATAAATTTTTATGCCAACTTTAAAATAAATAAAAGCTATGAAATAAAATATTTCTCTATATTTCATAGCTTTCTTAAAATTTAAATTATATTTTATCAAGTCTTTAAATAGATCTATCTTTAAATATTTGATTATATTTTATATCTACTTAAATCTGATTTAAATGTTTCTGTTATCTGTTTAAACTCATGTATATTATTAACTAATTTTTTTATTTCATTAGTATAACTTGATACATTAGCACTAACTTCTTCTGATGAAGCTGAATTTTCCTCTGCTATAGCTGCTAAAGATTCTATATTATTATATATACTTGATATAGAATCTGCTTCTTTATTAAGTTCATTTATAGTTTTAATCATAGCAGAAGCTACAGTACCTATAGATGTTGTAGCACCATAACTAATATCCCTAACTTCTTCTAATCTATCTGTTTCTTTTTCTAACACATTGTATTGAGATTCTATTCTAACAACTAAATTTTTTATATCGCTTGCAAACTCTATAAGATTATTATTAATTTCTTCAACTGCTTCTTTAGATTGTTCTGCTAGTTTTCTAACCTCTTCTGCAACTACAGCAAAACCTTTACCTTGTTCTCCTGCTCTTGCTGCTTCAATGGAGGCATTTAGAGCTAATAGATTAGTTTGTTCTGATATTCCAGATACAATAGATACTATATTTGTTATATCTTTTGCCTTATTTTCTAATTCTAAACCTTTATCTTTAACTTCTTGGAATTTTTCAAGAGAATCTAAAATATTTTTGCTAGTATTATTAACATTATTGTAACTATTGTTTACTTTTTCTAAAGCTTTTTCTAATTCTAACTTATTACCATTTTCACTACTAACTATATCTTTTAAGTTTTGTATATTATTATTTAAAACCGCTACTACTTGTTCAGTATTTTCAGCTTGGTTTACCGCACAACTAGCTACTTGTTCAACTACTCCTGATATCTCTGTAGATGTATGACTCATAGTTTCTGATATAAGATTTATGTTATCTACAAAAGTATTCATTTCATCTGTTACACCTTTGAATCCTACAAAATCAGCCTTTATTATATCTTTATGTTTCTTTAATTCTTTATATAATTCTTCTAAAAAGTCACCTGTTTTAATATCTCCCTCTTCTATATAATGATTTTTATTTATTTTATTTATTTCTTCAAATATTAAATATTTAGGCATTAGCAATATTTCTGTTGATACATAAGCAGCCACAGATGATATAATAGATAAAACTAAAGTCTTAATTAAATTATTAGTTCCTAATAAAATAAAGGATGATAGCATACTTATTATAAAAGTAAATAAAGCAACCTTTCCTCCTATATTTTTTATAAAGCCTAAAGACAATATTTTGTTAACTTTAAAAGTTTTATTATAATAAATATTTTTCTCAAAAGTAAGTTTGAGCTTTAAAAAATCATCTTTTCTTTCTATTTCATCTACTTTAATATTTTCTTTAAAATGTTCTGCACTTCCTTTTAAAAGTCCTAAAAAATAATCAAACATTCCTCTTTTAGAACTATAAGTAAATATAGCTTCTCTTTCAGATATAGGTTTTATAGTTAAAAGTGGCGGCTTAGCTCCTGGAAATTTTTTTGTCATAACTACATGAACATCAAACATAGATTTTAAAAATGAATACAAGTTTTCATGTTCAAAAAAAGCAGGATAATCTTTGTTAAAAGCTTTCAAGTTATCTTGTCCTATTTGTCCCCATAAGGTTTTAACATCTTTATTAACATTACTGGCTATTTTGTCTATCATATTTTTAACTTTTATATCCTCAACATTTTCCATTGGGGAAAATATTTTACCTTGCCATCCTACAGCATTCATAGCTTGGTCAACTGCTTCTTCGCCATATAGCTTTCTGCATGTTTTTACCCATGTTGCTACTACTGTACCCTTCATACAAACTCCTCCTTATACCTTATGTTTTCTATTTAATAATCGTAAATATTTAAATTTCTTTAATATATTAATTATATAATGGATGCAAATTATTTACAAAGCTTTATCATAAATTATAAAATATTTCTTATGTAATTATTATTTTCTTATAAAAATATATATTCCTTTTGTATAAAAATAATCACTATAAATATTACTATATCCCAGTAATATTTATAGTGATTTAATCCTATTCTCCGTTGTTTTTACATAAAATTTATTTTCAATAATTAGTTTAATTTACTATTAAAGAATTATTTCTACTTTTAGCAATTTAGCTATAATTTTTATATCTTTTAATCTAACAGCTTCAGTTCTTAAAGCTATTCCATTACTTATCAACAATATTTTGTTTCCATCTAATCTCTTTAATTGTCTTACAAATCTTTTATTATTATGTTCTATAAGGAATATACAATTATTTTCCATCTCATGATGAATATATCCAAATGCTATATCTCCCTTATTTATTCTAAAACCAGACATATCTTCTTCTTCTATTTTTAAAAACAAAACTTTATCTTGATGGATCCCATTAACCTTATTTCCTATGATAGGTAATTGCTTCTTATCAATAATTTTATCTAGATTATAATTGTAAACTGGAACATCTTTTATTATAGAGCTAAAAGCATTATCCCATACATCATTTACTTTATTACTTTTATTTATAGAAACTTCTTTTTTAGGCTCTGAGGATACTTCTTCTTCAAAAGAAACTACTATATCATTTATATCTTTTCCTAATACTTTTGATATTCTATTCATTAAACTTTCATTTATTATTTTTCTTCCGGATTCCACCTCATTTATAAAACTTTCTGCTACACCTAACTTTTTAGCTAATTGCTTCTGTGTCAATCCCTTTTTTAATCTAGCTTCTTTTATTTTATCAGATACTCTACTCACTTTTCATCACCTTTTATCTATTTTGTTTTCTATGCCATTCTCTTTCTTCTATTAAATGATTTACTAAATATTCAAATTCCCAATCTATGGAATTTTCTGTTACTACCGCCATTATAGGTGTTGGTTTTAAAATTTCTTTTATCTTTTTTACCCCTAAGTTTAATTCAGTGTCAGAAAAATTATTGAATATAACTACTTTTTCTTCTGGCATATCTATGTCCTCTACTTCTAAGTTCATACCTTTTATTATATCCCTTAATTTCATTTTACACATATTTTTATTTACTATTTTAAAACTCGGCAAATTATTTTTTAAGCACATATCTTTTAACAAGTTTAATTCTTCGTTTTCTAAGCCATAAACAAGCATCAACTTATTATTAATCAAATAAAACGCCTCCTCTTTAACTTAATTTTTCTGGCTGGTCAAATTCCTCTCCAAAAGTATCTACCGTTACTGTTTTCATAACTTGATCTTCCACAGGTTTATCTCTAAAATCTCTATCTACATTTACTATTTCTTTAACTACATCTAAGCCTTCTATAACCTTTCCAAAAGCTGCATATTGTCCATCTAAATGAGGTGCATTATCTACCATTATAAAAAACTGACTTCCTGCAGAATTTGGTTGCATTGTTCTAGCCATTGATAAAACACCTTCTGTATGTTTTAATTCATTATTAAATCCATTGCTCTTAAATTCACCTTTTATTGAGTACCCTGGACCTCCCATCCCATTTCCATTAGGGCATCCTCCTTGAATCATAAATCCAGGAATAACTCTGTGAAATATAAGCCCATTATAAAAACCTTTATTTACTAATGATATAAAATTTTTAACCGTATTAGGTGCTATTTCTGGATATAGTTCTATCTTAATATTTTTGCCATTATTCATTTCTATACTTACTATAGGATTCATTTTTATTTCCCCTTTCGCACAACTATTGTGTTCCATATATTTCATATTTAGTATAAATTATATCATATTCTATTATATTCTGCTTTTTATGTATATTAAAAATTATACTTATATTAAAAATAAAATTTTAAAAAATATACTATTTCATATTAAGAAGATTATAACTTAAATTTATTATCTCTTCATCCTCACGTGAATTAAATATAGTAACTTTTCCTACTCTATCTTCTTCTCTTAATATATTTCTATCTTTTAATTGTCTTTTTAATTCTTTAGATGTACCTACACTTCCATCTATTATAATTACTTTATTATCTATTACTTTTCTTAAAGTTTCTTTTATAAAAGGATAATGAGTGCATCCTAAAACAATAGCTGATATATTTTCATTATTATACTTTTTAAATTTATCTTTTAAATAATTATAAACTTCTTCTCCAGAAACCTTTCCACTTTCTATAAATTCTACTAATCCCGGACAAGGTAAAGGTTCTATATCTTCTGTTTCTCTATACAAATTCATCAAATTTTCAAATTTTTTTTCAGCTAATGTCATAGGTGTCGCCATTATTATTATCTTCCCATTTTTCTTTAATTCTACTGCAGGTTTTAAAGCAGGCTCAATTCCTATAATAGGCATATCATATGTCTTCCTTAAATCGCTTATAGTTACACTAGTAGCCGTATTACAAGCTATAACCAATGCTTTTATTCCCTTATTCATTAAAAAGTCTATTGCATTAAAGGTTAATTCCTTAACTTCTTCTACCTTTTTAGTTCCATAAGGTGCATTCTTTGAATCTCCATAATATAAAAAATTTTCATTTGGCAATAACTTAAATGCTTCTTTTAATACACTTATTCCACCTACTCCAGAATCAAAAAAACCGATAGGCTTATCATTTATACTCAATTTTATCACCTCATCATATAAATATCATTTCTCACTCTATAATATATTATCAATAATATCTATTATATAAATGTATAAATAAAATTTCTATTGACATATAAAAATTTTAATTATAATATATTGGATATATTATGTACAATATAATTATATGATATGAAATTGATTGTATTTAAAAATTTGGGGAGGTAAATTATGTTAGATGATTTAGTATATGTTATTCCTAAAGAAATGCATTCCGAAGAGCAACTTAAAGAATTTTTAATTTCCCATCCTGAAATAAAATTTGTGTCTTTAGTTTGCATTGATTTAGCTGGTAATGACACTGACGAAAAAATTCCTATAAAATTGTTTTTGGAAGATATGAATAAATTTATAAAAGGCTGTGTTCAAACAGACGGATCTTCCGTTGTCCTTCCAGGTATTGCAACTCTTAATAATGCTAAAGTTGATATGATTGTAGATATGAATGTTAATTGGTTTATAGATTATAACTATGAACTTATAGACTCTCAAACAGAAAAGCCAATCGGTACTCTTAGAATTCCTTGTTTTCTTTATCACGAAAATAAACCTGTCGATTCTAGATACATACTAAAAAAATCAATAGAATATTTTAAAACAACTTTATTAAATTTAATAAAAAATCATCCTGAATCTATATCTTCCCTAAATATAAACTATGATGATATAGAAAAGGTAAACGTAACTTGTGCTACAGAATTAGAATTTTGGGTAAACACTCCAAATGATAATGCTGAAGTAGACGAATTATCTACCTCTCAAGTTTTACATGAACAATATTGGAACAGAACTAAAGGAAGTGTTAGAACTGCTTTAGAAGAATCTTTACTTATTATGGAACAGCATGGTTTAGAACCTGAAATGGGTCATAAGGAAGTTGGTGGAGTAAAAGCTAAATTAACTAGTTCTGGTGGGTTTACACACATAATGGAGCAATTAGAAATCGATTGGAAATATTCAGATGCCCTACAAACAGCAGATAATGAATTGCTAGTGAAAAGCATAATAAAAGAAACTTTTAGAAATAATAAATTAGATGTTACATTTTTAGCAAAACCTATAGATGAAGTTGCAGGTAGTGGAAAGCATGTTCACTTAGGTGTTGCACTCAAATTAAAAAATGGTAAAATAATAAATTTATTCTCTACAGATAAAAATCATTATTTAAGTTCTTTTGGTTATGCCTCTATAATGGGCATACTAAAAAATTATGAAGTAATAAATCCTTTTGTTTCATCAACTAATGACTCTTTAAGAAGATTAAAACCAGGATTTGAAGCTCCTGTATGTACAGTGACTTCTTTAGGTCATACTGTAGAATTACCATCAAGAAATAGAACAATTCTAGTAGGTGTTATAAGAGACTTGGATAATCCTTTAGCTACAAGATTTGAGTTAAGATCACCAAATCCTCGCAGTAACACTTATTTGACAGTAGCTTCTTTATGTATGTCTATGATTGATGGAATAAAGTATGCTATAGAAAATAATAAAAATGAAGATGAACTTTTAAAAGAACTTTCAAAATCACCTGATGAAAATGGCGACTATCTTGAAAAGGGAAGACAATATAGAAGTGAAGAAGACGTATTTGAATACTATACTGAAGAAGAAAGAAGTAAAATCTTTGGTAAAGCGCCTTCTACTGTATACGAAAATATATGCTCTTTAGACAAATATAAAGATAAAATAGAAGTGCTAAAAGCTGGTGATGTATTCACATATAAAATTATTAATAGTTACAAACTAGCTGCTCTTGAAAGATGGTTAGTTGAAATAACAAATAGAATAATTCCAAATTATATAGAAGAAATTAGAAGTTTTTCTCAATTACATGAAGTAAATAAAGCCTCTGATTTGGATATTCATAACTGGTCTAAAATTAATGATCTTAGACAATGCTTAATGAAAGATACCTGCTCTAATAAATCTTTATTTGGTCAAATAAGAGAAGCTAAAGAAAATAATGATTATAAAACTATTTCTAATTTACAATTAGAAATAGATGAAAAAATGAAACTACTTAGAAAGCTTTATTCTGATTATAAGAGAAATCTTTTAGATATTTAGATATATAAAATAGCACACACCTTGCATTAGGTGTGTGTGTGTTATTTATAATTACATTATTAAAATTCTCTTAATGGAAAAGATTTTATTACCATTTCTTTTTTATTATTTATAGGTTTCCAAATTTCTATTCTATCAATTCTAGCCATTTTATGCATACCTATTCCTTTTAAATTACTACAAGCAGAGATATATTCTTTAGCTGACCATTCTCTAGACGCAAAATTAGTATTTGCTAAAGACACATGTAAATCCCAATTATCTATATTTTCTCTTACTTTAAATCCATTTAACTTTAAATTATCATTCATTATTCTTGCTAATCTCATTATATAACCTTTATTTTCTATTTTTAAATTAACTGATTTATAAGGTGGATCAAAACAGATAGCTCCATTTATTTCTACCTTAAATTTTTTATATGGCTTTATTATTTTTTCTATTGTTTCTTCTAATTTATTAATATTAGGATCCTCTATTACTTCAAGAGTTATATGTAACATAGGTAAATTTCTATATATTCTATATTTTTTAGATATATCTCTTTGTATTTTTTCTATTTTATGATAATCCTCTTTATCAAATAATGCTACTACATAATACTTCATGATTAATTCTAATCCCCCGTATATCTATTTTATAGTATTATACCATAATATATTATGTTTTAAAATGTCAATAAAATCTGATAATTTAATAAAAATAATATTAATTATCTTTTATATGGAATATATTTAAAAATTAAGGTTATACTTTAATAAAAATTATATTATTCTATATACATTATTAAAATTTAGATTAGGTTGAACTTTTTCCCATTTTTTAATGTGTTTTTCTTAAAATAACCCTTAACATTTTAAAATTTGGTGTTAAAATAATAAATAGTTATGATATAATATATTTTGTTACACAGGTTTGAAATTAACGATTAGTTTAAATATATAAATTCTAAAGTAAGGATGGATGCGGGGATGAGTAAATTAAAAATCACAGGAGGTAACCCCCTCTTTGGGAAAGTTGAAATTAGCGGAGCAAAAAATGCAGCCGTAGCTATATTGCCAGCTACTATTATGGCTAGCAAAGGAGTTTGTACTATAGAAAATACTCCAAATATTGAAGATGTACATTGTATTGAAAGAATTTTAAACGAATTAGGTTGTAAAATTACAAGACAAAGTAATTCTGTTTTACAAATAGATAGTACTAATATAACAAAAACAAATGCTAATACTGAAGATGTAAGAAAAATGAGAGCTTCTTATTATCTTATCGGCGCTCTACTTGGAAGATTTAAAAAAGCTAGAGTAGAATTGCCTGGTGGATGTCCTATAGGTGTTAGACCTATTGACCAACACATAAAAGGTTTTGAAGCTTTAGGAGCTCATGTTGAAATAGAACATGGAGCTGTAATTGTTAAGGCAGATAAATTAATTGGAACTAATATATTTTTTGACGTTGTAAGCGTAGGTGCTACCATAAATGTAATGTTAGCTGCTACACTTGCTGAAGGAAATACTGTACTTGAAAATGTAGCAAAAGAACCTCATGTAGTAGATGTAGCTAATTTTTTAAATAGTATGGGAGCTAATATTAAAGGTGCTGGTACAGACGTTATAAGAATTACCGGTGTTAAAGAATTAAAAGGTTGCACTTATAGTGTAATACCTGATCAAATAGAAGCTGGTACATATATGATAGCAACTGCTGCTTGCGGTGGAGAAGTAACAATAAATAATGTAATACCTAAACATTTAGAATCTATAACAGCGAAACTTATAGAAATGGGAATAGATGTTGTAGAAAACGGTGATTCAGTTACAGTAAAATCTAAAGGTAATTTTAAAAGCGCAAATATAAAAACTCAGCCTTACCCAGGATTTCCAACAGATGTACAACAGCCAATGAGTACACTTTTAACCATTGCTAAAGGAAGAAGCATTGTAAATGAAAGTATTTGGGAAAGTAGATTTAAACATGTAGATGAATTAAAGAAAATGGGAGCAAATATTAAAGTAGAAGGAAGAACAGCTATTATAGATGGTGTACCAAAACTTACAGGTGCTGTAGTAAAAGCTACAGATTTAAGAGCTGGAGCTGCTATGGTAATTGCTGGGTTATTAGCCGAAGGTGATACAGAAATCCTTGGTGTTGAACATATTGATAGAGGATATCCAAATATTGAAGATAAATTTAAATCTTTAGGTGCAACTATAGTTAGACTATAGTTGACTCAATGCGCAAAACTCTGTTATGATTTTTTGTTCTCTTTATAGTGGGAGTAGCGGTAATTCCATATTTATATCCTCTGAAAAATCAAAAATACTAATAGATGCTGGACTTTCTGGTAAAAGCATAGAATTAGCTTTGAATCGAATAAAAGAGTCTCCTTCATCTATAGATGGAATATTTGTTACCCATGAGCATATAGATCACATAAAAGGTGTAGGTGTTTTATCCAGAAAATATGATATACCTATATATGCTAACCACAAAACTTGGGATGCTATGAAAAAAAATATTGGTAAAATAAAAGAACATAATATAAAAATTTTAGATAAAAAATCTGTAGTCTTAAATGATATGGAGATAAATCCTTTTGATATATCTCATGATGCTGCATGTCCCTTTGGATACACTGTGTGTTCTAAAAATAAAAAAGCGAGCATTGCTACAGATTTAGGTTTTTTTTCAAAAGATATTAAAAATATTTTAGAAGATTGCGATGTAATATTACTTGAAAGTAATCATGATACAGAAATGCTTAAATTTGGACCATACCCTTATACTTTAAAAAGAAGAATTTTAAGCAATGTAGGTCATTTATCTAATGAAGATTGTGGTAGAGCTATAATAACCATTACCAATAATAAATATAAAAATATAATATTGGGACATCTTAGTAAAACTAATAATTTTCCTGAACTTGCTTATCAAACTGTTTTAAATACATTAAACTCTTCTGATATTAGAGTAGGTAAAGAACTTTCTTTGTCTGTTGCTAAAAGAGATACACCAAGTAACTATATAGAATTTTAGGGTAAGGTGATTGAATTTGAAAAAATCTATTAAATTAGCTTTTTGCTCATCTTTAATAATTTCTTCAGTATTTTTTATATCCTGCGAGAAAAAAGATAGCATAAGCATAAACAATAAAGATAAAATCAAGAATATAACACTGCATAATGAAAAAAACAATTTAGTAGATTTAAACTTATATTTTGATTCTACTAATAACACAAATGATGCTGAAATAACTAAAGAAGAAAGAATTATTAAAAAGGATGAACTTATTGGTCAATTTATAATTGGTGAATTAATAAAAGGTCCTTCTGTAAATAATTCATTAAAACCAATCTTCCCAAAAGAGACAAGATTATTAAGCTTTTCTATAAAAAACAATATAGCTTATGTTAATTTGAGTAGCGAAGCTTATTATTCTATGACTGCGGATAAAGAAGAAGCTTATCTAAAGAGCATTGTTTGGTCTTTGACGGAAATTCCTTCAATAAAAAAAGTTAAATTATTTATTGAAAATAAGGATATCTCTTCTATTAGTAAAAATTTTAAAATCCCTGAACCTATTGGAAGAGATGATATAATAAAAATCAACAAACAAAATAATAAAAATAAATAAAAGGAGAATGTATCATGAGTTTATATAAACAATGGACAGACATGGTTATTGATTATGTTAAAACTAAAGGAGAAGCTGCATTTTGGAAGGAATATGGTTCAATAGAAAAAAGCGTATACACTCAAATATTAGGTGAACATAATAATGTTATAGAAGGTTCTGTAAAAGGTTTAGCAGAAAAATTTAATACTCCTATAGTATTTTTCATGGGATTTTTAGATGGAATAAATGACAGTTTAAGTAATTCTTTAGATTTAGACAATATAGAAGAAGACTCTAACATTTCTCTTAAAATAGATTTTGAAAAGTTATACTTCAATATGTTAGAAGCTAAAGCAGATTATTTATATAATCTGCCTCAATGGGAAGCTATACTTTCTAAAGAAAAAAGAAAAGAAATACATAAGGAATGGGTTGCTTCAAAAACTATAGTTAAAACTAACAAAATTGGTCGAAATGAACCTTGTCCATGCGGAAGCGGTAAAAAATATAAAAATTGTTGTGCAAAAAAAGCTTAGACTGTATAAAAATTTTAATATAATCATCTAGATGACTTATAGATACTTAATTTAATAATATATAATCAGGTTTATCATTAAATAAATTTTATTTAATGATAAGCCTTTTGGAGTTTTAAATAAAACATTATATTATTTAATAATATCTTAAGTTACTCTAAATTAGGAGGGTAAAATGAATATATCTGTAATTTCAGTGGGAAAAATTAAAGAAAAATTTTTAAAAACTGCAATAGATGAATACTCCAAAAGATTAACTAAATACTGTAAACTTCATATAATAGAAGTCCCAGACGAAAAAACTCCAGATAAGGCCTCTTTTAAAGAAGAAAATATAATAAAAGAAAAAGAAGGTAATTTAATACTAAAACATATAAAAGACAATAGTTTTGTTATAGCTTTAGATTTAAATGGTAAATCTATAACCTCAGAAGAATTCTCAAATCTTATAGAAAATTGCAGATTAACAGGTAATAGTAATCTTACTTTTATTATTGGCGGATCTCTTGGCTTATCCCAACAAGTTTTATCAAGAGCTAATTACAAGCTATCTTTTTCAAAAATGACATTTCCTCACCAACTATTTAGAGTCATGCTTTTGGAACAAATTTATAGAGCTTTTAGAATATTATCAGGAGAACCTTATCATAAATAATATTTTTTATTTCACACAAACTTCATTATATAAAATTAACATCTACACTAATTAAATTCCATAATAATATTAATGTATTCGTTTTTTATTCCTACTTTAAAAAATTTATAATACCGAAAGAAAATGTTTGCAGAAAAAATTATTTAAATATAAAATGATTATTATAATATACTATAATTTATATTAGGAGATGAGAGTTTTGAATAACATTTTAAATATAATAAAAAATAAAACTTTAACTTATGAACAAAAGGTTTTATCTCTTGCTCGTGAAGCTGAAAATTCATTAAATGTACTTAATCTTCCTTCAGATATACAAAACTTAAGGGAAGAGGGTATAATATGTGATTTAAATGAAGGTAATGCACCTTATAGACCTAGATATGTTTGTCCTGATTATGAAAAATTTATGAAACAAGGTAGTGAGTTTCTTAATTTAGATCCCCCAAAAGATATTTGGGAAGCTACAAATCATTTGCTTATATTATATAAACATGTTCCTTCTATAACTTCTATGCCTGTTTATATAGGAAACATTGATACTCTTTTAGAACCTTTTATAAAAGATGAAGTAGAAGCTTATAAAGCAATAAAATTATTTTTACTTCACATAGATAGGACTATAACAGATTCTTTTTGTCATGCTAATATAGGACCTAAGGAAACTAAAGCTGGAAGACTCATATTAAAGGCACAAAGAGAACTTCAAACTGCTATACCAAACATAACTTTAAAATACGGAAAAGAAACTTCAAAAGAATTTGCTATAGATTCTATAAATACAGCCTTAGTTACAGCTAAGCCTAGCTTTGCTAATCATGAAATATTTGCAAAGGATTTTCCTTATAATAATTATGGTATAGCTAGTTGCTATAATGGCTTATATATAGGTGGCGGTAGCTTTACTCTTGTAAGACTTAATCTTTATGCTGCTGCTAAAAAAGCTAAATCTACAAAAGATTTCTTAGATAATGTTTTACCTGATGTTATGGCAAAAATGAGTAATTATATAGATAAAAGAATAAATTTTATAGTAAATGAAAGTAACTTTTTTGAAAGTAGCTTTTTAGTAAGAGAAAATTTAATATATAAGGACAGATTTACAGCTATGTTTGGCATGTTTGGATTAGCTGAATGCGTTAATCATTTATTAAAAGCTAATGAGCTAAAAGATAGATTTGGTCATAGCGAAAAAGCTAATGAACTAGGTATAAAAATAATAGAAAAAATGCATAGCATAGTGAACAGCAATGTAAATAAATATTGTTCAGCTACAGATGGTAACTTTTTACTACATGCACAAGTAGGTATTGAGACAGACAAAGGAACAAGTCCAGGTTGCAGAATACCTATTGGCGAAGAACCTGATTTACCTACTCATTTACTTCAAAGTGCTAAATTTCATAAATACTTTCCATCTGGTATAGGTGATATATTCCCATTTGAAGTTACTGCAAAAAAAAATCCTGAATCTATATTGGATATAATAAATGGAGCTTTTAAAGAAGGAATGAGATATTTCTCTTTTTACTCTTCAGATAGCGATGTAATAAGAATAACAGGATATCTTGTTAAGTTATCTGATATTAAAAAATTAGATAAAGGTGAGCAAGTTCTTCAAGATACAGTAGCTTTAGGTCTAGGCGCGGTTAAAAATTCTAAAATATTAGAAAGAAAGGTAAGAGATGATGCTTAAAGGATTAGTTAACAAAATAATACCTTTTAGCTCTGTAGATGGTCCTGGAAACAGGACCGCTATATTTTTTCAGGGATGTAATTTTGACTGTAAATATTGCCATAATCCTGAAACTATAAATACCTGCAAATCTTGTGGAACCTGTGCCTTTGTATGTCCCCATGGTGCTGTAGAATTTTTAGGCGACTCTGTAAAATGGGATGAAAGTAAATGTAAAAATTGTGGTATATGTTTAGAAAAATGCAAAAATAATTGTGGTCCTAGAAATAAATATATGAGTGTTGGTGAAATTATAAAAGAAATATTAAAAACAAAATCTTTTATATCTGGTATAACTGTATCTGGAGGTGAATGTACTCTTCAAGGAGATTTTTTAATAGACTTATTTGAGAAAGTTAAACTTCTTGATCTTACTATTTTTGTAGATACAAATGGCTCCTTAGATTTTTCTAAAAATCCTAAGCTTACAGAATTAATGGATATGGCTATGGTTGATATAAAATCCTTTGATAATAATGAACATAAAATGCTCACTAAAAGAAATAACGATATAGTTCTTAAAAATGTTAAATATTTAGCTAGTTTAAATAAACTATATGAAATAAGAACTGTTATAGTACCAGACCTTTTAAATAATGAAAAAAACGTATTTGAAATAAGCAAACTTATAGCCTCTTTAGATCCTAATATAAGATATAAACTTATAAAATATAGACCCATGGGTGTTAGAAAAGAAAAAATACATTCAAAAATACCGACAAACGAATACATGGAAAATCTTAAAAATATAGCATTAAATAATGGTTGTAAAAATATAATAATATTATAAATTTATTGACAAATATTATTCGATAAAGTAGAATTAAATCAAATTTAGTTCAAATAATTAGAGAAATTTTTATTCTTTAATTATTTGTTCTTTAAAATATACATTACCTAACAGTAAAGATTCGTCTAATCTGAAAGGAAAGTTATATAATTTTAATAGAGGTATTTGTGTTAACTTTCCCTTTGGGAAAGTTTTTTATTTTATAAAATAAACTTCTACATTTAATATTTTCTTTTATTACTAATTTAATTTTTACAATATATTTACTATCAAATTTATTATTTAGGTTAGTAATTATGGAATAACTTCAAAAATCACATAATTATTTAGGCGAAATCACTGTTCATATAACTTAACAGAACTATATATTATACAAGGAGGTACGTTATGAAAAAAATTGCTGTTATTAGTGCTATCTTAGAAGATCCTAAGAATTGTCAGCAAAAATTTAATGAAATAATTGCTGATTTCAAAGGTATTGTAAAAGGAAGAATGGGTATCCCTTTTGAAGATGAAGGTGTGTCTGTAATTTCTATTACTGTAACTGGAACACTAGATGAAATTAATAGCCTTACAGGCAAGTTAGGTAACCTTGAAAATGTATATGTAAAAACATCTATATCAAAGAAAGAAATATAACTATGAAAAAAATTATTGATGAACTATATGAAAAAAATAACACCTCAAATGATAAACTTTTATATTTACTTAACAATATTGATGAAGAAAATAAAAAATATCTAACATATAAAGCTCATAAAACTAGTTTAAAGTACTATAATAATAAAGTTTATTTAAGAGGATTAATAGAATTTACAAACTATTGTAAAAATTCCTGTCTATATTGCGGTATATCTTGTCAAAATAACAATGCTAAGAGATATAGACTATCTAAAGAAGAAATACTTGACTGTTGCAAAAAAGGCTATTCTTTAGGATATAGAACCTTTGTACTTCAAGGTGGGGAGGATCCTTATTTTACAGATAATAAAATCATTGACATTATAAAGTCTATAAAAAAATTATTTTCAGACTGTGCTGTAACATTGTCTATTGGTGAAAAAAGTTACGAAACATATAAAAAATTTTATGAAGCAGGAGCTGACAGATATTTATTACGTCATGAAACTGCTTCCAAAAACTTATACGAAAGTCTTCATCCTAATATGAGTTTTGAAAATAGGCGATTATGTTTAAAAAACTTAAAAAAAATAGGCTATCAAGTTGGTGCTGGATTCATGATAGGGCTACCTAATCAAACAAATGAAGATTACGTAAATGACTTGATATTTTTAAAAGAATTAAAACCTCATATGGTTGGTATAGGTCCTTTCATTCCTCACAAAGATACTATACTTAGAAATCAACCTGCTGGTACATTAGAAAATACTACTACATTACTAGCTCTTATAAGATTACTTTTGCCTCAGGTTTTATTACCAGCAACTACAGCTCTAGGAACAATAAATCCTATGGGGCGTGAAAAAGGTTTAAAAGCTGGAGCTAATGTGGTTATGCCAAATCTTTCTCCTACTAACGTTAGAAATAAATATATGCTATATGATAATAAAATTTGTACTGGTGATGAAGCTGCAGAATGCAGAAAATGCATAGAAAATAGAATTAATAATGCTGGTTTTTCTCTAGATTTAACTAGAGGAGATAATATTTTATGGAGGCGAATATAAATGTTTATAAATCATGATTATATAGAAAATTTATTAAAAGAAGCTGAAAATGCCACAAATGAAGATATAGAAAAGGTTTTAGATAAAGCCTGTAATAAAGAGAAGTTATCTCACAAAGATATAGCTGTACTTCTCCAAATAAAAGACAAAAAATTATTATCTAGAATGTTTAAAATTGCTGGAGACATAAAAAAGTCTATCTACGGTAATAGAATTGTTTTATTTGCTCCTTTATATATTAGTGATTATTGTGTTAATAATTGTATATATTGTGGTTATAAAAGCTGTAATAGCTTTGAAAGAAGAAAATTAACTCAAGAGGAAATTAAAACTGAAGTTGAAATTCTTGAAAAAATGGGACATAAAAGATTAGCTTTAGAAGCAGGCGAAGATCCTGTAAATTGTGATATAAATTATATATTAGAAAGTATAAAAACTATATATGATACTCAACATGAAAATGGAAATATAAGAAGAATAAACGTTAATATTGCAGCTACTTCTGTTGAAAATTATAAAAAATTAAAAGCTGCTAATATAGGAACTTATATATTATTTCAAGAAACTTATCATAAGCCTACATATGAAAAAATGCATCCTAATTGTTTAAAAGATAGCTATGAATATCATTTAACTGCATTTGATAGAGCCATGGAAGGTGGCATAGATGATGTAGGTGCTGGAGTTCTTTTTGGTTTATATAATTATAAATTTGAAGTTTTAGGATTAATACTTCATAATGAACATCTAGAAGAAAAATATGGAGTAGGATTTCATACTATATCAGTACCTAGACTAAAAAAAGCTGAAGGAATGGATTTAAATATGTTCCCTCATTTAGTAAGCAATGAAACTTTTAAACAAATAGTAGCTATACTAAGAATAGCTGTACCTTTCACTGGGATAATATTATCCACAAGAGAAAGTGCAGAAATGAGAAAAGAAGTAATTGAATATGGTGTTTCTCAAGTAAGCGCTGGTTCTTGTGCTGGAGTAGGCGGCTACAAAAAAAGAGAAGACGGAAAAAATACTAATCAATTTATTATTGCAGATCATAGAAGCCATATAGATGTTTTAAAAGAATTAATTAAAGATGGTCATATTCCAAGTTATTGTACAGGTTGTTATAGAAAAGGTAGAACTGGTGATAGATTTATGAGTCTTGCTAAATCTGGGAATATTCAGTATGTATGTCAACCTAACGCTATAATGACTTTAATGGAATTTTTATTAGATTATGGTGATGATGAATTAAAAGAAAAAGGTGAAAAATTAATAAAAGAAGAAATAGCTAAAATAAAAAGAGATGATATTAAAAAGGCTGTTATTGAAAATATAGAAAGAATAAGAAATGGTGAAAGAGACTTATTTTTTTAGGAGGATTTATGAATACTACACCTAATGCTAATAGAATTCATATAACTTTTATAGGTAAAACTAATTCTGGAAAATCTTCTTTAATGAATGCAATTATAGGACAAGATATATCTATTGTATCATCTATAGAAGGCACTACTACTGATCCTGTAAGTAAAGCTATGGAATTTATACCTTTAGGTCCAGTTTTATTTACAGATACAGCTGGATTAGATGATAACACTAAACTTGGTAAAATAAGAGTTAAAAAAACTTTAAATACTCTTTCAAAAACAGATTTTGCTATATATGTTATGTCCGCTGAAGATATTGATATGAACTTATATAAAAAAACTATAAATAAACTTAAGGAGCAAAATATTTCTTATATAACAGTTATAAATAAAATAGATACTATAGAAAAAAATAAAATAGATAGCATAAAAAAAATAATAAAAAATCCTATATTTGTTTCATCAAATGATATTAATAGTATCCTTAATTTAAAAGATTTACTAATAAAAAATTTAAGTAAAAGTAAAGAAGATGATACTATTATAGGTAATCTACTTCCTCATAATAGCAAAGTAATTATGGTAGTGCCTATAGATTCTGAAGCTCCTAAAGGTAGATTAATATTACCACAAGTACAATTAATAAGAGATTGTTTAGATCATGGTATAAAAAGTTATATAGTAAGAGATACAGAGTTCAAATCTGCATTGGATGATTTAAAAAATGTAGATCTAGTTATAACAGACTCTCAATCCTTTAAAAAAGTAAATAATATTGTTCCTAAAAATATAAAACTCACAAGCTTTTCTATATTGCTTGCTAATTATAAAGGCGATTTAAAAACTTTTGTGGAAGGAACTAAAGCTATAAACACCTTAAATGAAAATTCTAAAATACTTATATCTGAAAGTTGTACACATAATTATTCTCATGAAGATATAGGTAGAGTTAAAATACCAAACATGATTAATTCACATGTGGATAAAAAATTAAATTATGAATTTAGAATGGGCGAAAGTTTTCCACAAGATGTGGATAAATATAATCTTATAATTCATTGTGGTGCTTGCATGGTAAATAAAAAATCTATGAATTCAAAACTTAAATTATGTATGGAAAAAAACGTACCTATAACTAATTATGGTATATTAATTTCTTATTTAACTGGTATTCTAGATAGAAGTATAGAAGTTTTTAATATTAAATAAAATATAAGTTCCAGCAAATTTTAAATTAATATAATTATTAGATAAAATGTTATTATTAAAATAAATTTAAATAAAAAAACACACTTAACAAACAAGTTAATATGTTTGTTAAGTGTGTTTTTTATAATTAAATTTGAATATATTTTATCCTGAATTTATTTTTAATTATAATTAACTTTAAATAATAAATTAATCCATATTTACTATGTTTGGATATTTTAAACAAAACATATATGTTTTTTATTGGTATAATATTATTATGAAACATTGATAAGGAGATGAAACATTGCTTATAATAAGTATAATTACAACATTAATTTTAACTGGAATAGCTGGTTATATTGGTAAACTAAAAGTAAAAACAGCTAAAGACTTTATAAATGCAGACAATAAATTAGGAATATTAGGAGTAAGCAGTATGCTTATGGGCTCTATAATAGGAGGTGCCTCAACTGTAGGTACTGCACAAATGGCTTATAAACATGGAATATCTGCTATATGGTTTATATTAGGATTATGTATTGCTAGTATTTTATTAGGACTTTTATATTCTAACCAAGTTAATAAAGTTAACATGACTACCCTACCTCAAATCATAGGAAATACTTATGGTATAAAAGCAAGAACTACTTCTAGTTTATTGCTTTCTTTAGGTATGTTTATTCATATAAATGGTCAAGTATTAGCTTGTACTCCTCTTTTTACATCTATATTTAACCTGGATGTAAAAATAACTTCTATAATAGTAACTTTTTTATTAGTTTGCTATATAATATTCGGAGGTTTTTGGGGAAGCACTATAGTAGGTGCTGTTAAAACTATACTTTTATATGGTACAAGTATAATATGTGGGATTATATTAATCTTTTCATTAAATGGTACTACAGAAATTTTAAATCATTTTCCTAAAAATCCTTGGTTTAATATATTTAGTGATGGAATTTTTAAAGATTTAGCTTTAGGATTTTCTACAGTGCTTGGAATACTATCTACCCAAACCTACTTTCAGTCTATTATGGCTGGTAAAAATCCTAAAACCTCTAAAATAAGTTCATTTTTAGTAGCCTTTTTAATATTTCCAGTAGGTATTGTATGTACACTTATAGGAATGTATATGAAAATTCACTTTCCAAACATAAATCCTAATGAGGCTTTTCCTCTATTTTTAATTAATTATCTTCACCCAATTTTAGGTGGTGTATCCATAGCTACAGTCCTTATATCTTCCATAGCTACTGGCGCTGGTTTAGCCTTAGGTATAGCTACAACGATAGTAAAAGACATAATACCAACCTTATCTAATAAAAAATTAGAGGATAAAAAAGAAATTTTATACCTAAGAATCTGTATTTTAATAATAGGTATTTTTACGTTATTAATAGTTATAAATAATATTGACTCTATGATATTAAATTGGGGATTTTTGTCTATGATATTTAGAGCTACCCCTATATTTGTACCAGCATTATGTGCATTATTTTTTAAAAATAAGATTAATAAACAAGCAGGATTCTATTGTGTATTAGCTGGACCTATTTCAAGTATACTTTGGATAATTATTGGGTTTAATGAAATAACTTCTATTTATATAGGTATTACCATGAATATACTTGCTATGACTTATGCAAGTAAAAGATTTAATTCTATGGAAAAAATATAAATTTTCTTTTACTCTGTATTAAAAAACTTCTTTTGATTAAAGATAATACTATATTAATTAAAGGAGGTTTAGTATGGCTAAAAAAGGTATGAAAAGACCCTCTCCAAATGAAAATAATAAGGGTCAAACAAAAAAAAGAAAAAATACTCCACCTTCTGTACCAGAAGTCAAATAATTTTTAGGGACTATCTCACAATGCACAAAATGCAACATGAGAAGTCCCTTCTCTATTTTATAATAAATTGTTATTTTTATATCCATTATTTACTCATTTCAAAGTATTTAAGCATAATGATTTCTGTTGAAATACCCTCTTTATTTTATTATACATTAATGCTAATATATTGTAGAATATATTACTATTTTACTAATTTTGGGGGAATCTCGATGAAAAAAATATTAAACATATTAGCTCAAAGACCTGATAAAACTGGAAGTGGTATGTATCTTCAAGCACTTATAAAAGAAGCTGACAAAAATGGATATAAGCAAGCTGTAGTAGCTGGTATATCTTCAAAAGATACAAAAGTAACTTTTGATTCAAAAAATCCTATTAAATTTTTTCCTGTAATATTTGAAACCCCTGTTTTACCTTTTCCAATTGTAGGCATGAGTGATGTAATGCCTTACGAAAGTGAAAAATATAAAAATTTATCCATGGATATGCTAAAAAAATGGAAAACCGCCTTCACAGCTGCTATAAAAAAAGCTGTTAATGAATTTAATCCAGATATAATAATATGTCATCATTTATGGATTTTAACTGCTCTTGTAAAAAAACTATATCCAAATAAAAAAATTATAGCTTTTTGCCACGGAACAGATTTAAGACAATTACATTCTTTTAGAAGTATTTCTAAGCCTATTTCTAAAGAAATATTAAATTATGTAATAAATAATTGTAAAAACTTAGATACTATAATAGTATCCCATAAAGATGAAAAACAACAAGTTATAAATTCATATAAGATAAATAAAAATAAAATATTTATTGCTGGTACTGGTTTCAATCCAGATATCTTTTATATGAATGAAGATAAAAATACTTCAAAAAAGATTAAAATAGTATACGCTGGTAAATTAAGCTATTCCAAGGGAGTACATTTTTTAATTAACTCAATCAACTTAATAAAAAAATACTTAAATAATATAGAACTTTATTTAGCTGGATCCGGAGCTGGAGAAGAAACTACAAATATAATCAATTTATGTAAAAGTAATTCTTGTAATTATACTATAAATGTTTTAGGCGCTCTTTCTCAAAAAAAATTATCTGACTTATTTAGAGAATGTGATATATTAGTGCTTCCTTCTTTATATGAAGGATTACCTTTAGTTTTAATGGAAGCTATAGCTTGTGGCCTAAAAATAGTCTGTACAGATTTGCCTGGCATAAATGAATGGATGGGTGAAATAATTAATAACAGCGGAATTATTGAATATGTTCCTATACCTAAATTAAAAAATATAGATACTATAGTTGAGTCAGAAATCCCAAATTTTGAACATAATCTAGCTTTAGCTATAGAAAAACAAATTAATAATAACATACTTATAAATAATAATCTTAAAAAAGCCATAAAAGATAAATCTTGGACAAAAGCATTCTTAGATATAGAAAAATTATTTTAAAGTTTCTATAAAATATATATTTATCATCAATAATTCCATATAATTAATTAAATTTTATAATTAGAAAAATTTTAAATTACCCTACATATATATATATTGATACAATTATATTTCATAATTAATTATATAATTTTCTTAATAAAAAATATCTTAATAAACAAAAGAGATAATATTAAATTTTTTAATACTATCTCTTTATTTCTATTTAATTTAAATACACTACACAATCTTATATATATTATTGTCTAAATTATTGACTACTTTATTATATATATCTATATGTTTATATAACCCATTATCATACATAGCTGGACAAACATTGTTTTCTTTTATGGCCTGTATTAAATCTTTTTCATCTCTTATTCCATTTGGAAACACCGTAGCATATTTCCCAACATTTTCTATAACATGTGCATCACTAGATCCTATATATGGAAGATTTAATTCTGTAGCTATGGAATATGCTAATAAATTTTGATGCGACTCTGTACTCCCATTAAATGCTTCTACTCCAGACAAACCTAACATTTTTGCCTGTCTTATATAATCACCCATACCTCTATTATTGTTTCTATATGGGTGAGCACTAATAGCTACTCCATTATTCTCATATACTATTTTAAATAAATCTTTAGCATGCATTTTATTTTTAGGTATATCTTTTAATCCAAATACTAGAACATCACCTTCATATGTAAGTATTTCAACGCCAACAAGTATTAAAAATCCTGTAGCTTTTGAATAAGCATGTGCTTCGTCCATAATATCACTACTTTCATGGTCTGTGATACAAACTCCATCTAATCCTATTTCTTTTGCTCTTTTAACTATTTGTTCTAAAGATATTTCACTATCTAATGAATATTTGCTTTCATGTATATGAGTATCTATTATCATAAAATCCTCCTTAATACTAATACATCATTCTTCTATAATATCATTATTTTTAATTTTAATGTTTATCTATTAAATAAAATTATAGTTATATTTTCTTCTATAAATATTTATTATTATTTTTTCATAATATAATTAATCTATAAAATTAAAAATATTTAGTAATTTTTAAAAAAAAAATCATGTAACCGATTGCACCTTCTTTTAAATTTCAATAATTTTAGATAAAATATATATGTGACTTTTTTATGTTTTTTAATAGTTTTAAAAAATTAGGGAAAGGCGGCCTTTTTATATGAATTTAAAAAAGTTATTTGAACTTCAAAAAACTCTAGATGAACATATAACAAGAAATCATTCTCTAGAAGGTAAATCCCTATTAAGTGAAAAGATTTTGGCTCTACAGGTGGAACTAGCTGAACTAGCTAATGAAACTAGATGTTTTAAATATTGGAGTGTTCAATCACCTTCAAATAAATCTACTATACTTGAAGAATATGTAGATTGCCTTCATTTTATTTTAACACTAGGATTAGAGCAAAACTTTAAGGATTTAACTCTACAGCCCAAAAAATTAGATTACAGTTTAACTGAACAAATTTTAAATCTTTATATAGATATAAATGATTTTATGATCTGTTCTTCTAAAGATCACTATATTACTTTATTTGAAGATTTTTTAGACTTAGGAATTAATTTAGGATTCTCAGAAAAAGATATAGAAGAAGCTTATTTAAAAAAGAATATCATAAATCATGATAGACAAAATAATGGTTATTAAGGAATTTAAATGGATAATAAGTAAACCTCAACTTGTTATCCATTTTTTTATGTAATAAACTCTTATATTATGGGAAATCCTAATGAAATAAAGGAGGTTTTTACATGCTAGGAATAATATATTCAATAATATCTGGTCTAGCTATGACTTTACAGGGAGTATTTAATACTCGTTTAAGTGATAAAATAGGTATGTGGGAAACCAACACACTTGTTCAAGGTATCGGATTTATAATAACTATTATAATTTGGATGCTAGCTGGCGATGGTAATTTTAAAGATATAAAAAATGTTAATAAATTATATCTATTAGGTGGAGTTTTAGGAGTTATCATTATTTATACAGTAATGAAAGGAATTGGCGCTTTAGGACCTACTTACGCAATAGGTATAATATTAATATCTCAACTTACATCTGCAGCACTAGTGGACGCTTTTGGACTTTTTGATTCACAAACTATAAAATTTGGACCTAACAAAATCATAGGAGTTATAGTAATGTTAATTGGTATAATAATATTTAAATATAAAAATTAATATAATAAAATCTTATAATTGCTATAACTTATATAAATAACATCTATTCAATTGTTTATCTCCTTTAAATAGAATAAACAATCTATAACAATGTTTTATTTGCTTTTACTTTAATATTACAAATTGTTATAATAAATATAATATAATATTATATAAATCAGGGAGGTAACTAAATGGATTTTAAACAAATAGAAGCTTTTATAAGTGTAGCTAAATATAAAAGTTTTTCTAAAGCAGCTAATTCAGTATTTTTATCACAACCTGCCATAAGTTCTCATATAGCTACTTTGGAAAAAGAACTTAGTGTACAACTTTTCGATAGAACTTCTAAAGAAGTTTTATTAACTCCTGCTGGAAATTCATTTTTAAAATATGCATTGGAAATTTTAAGTGCTAGAGATAATGCTATATGTTGTTTATCTAATTTCAATAATACTGTGTGTGGAAAATTAACTTTAACTGCTAGTAGTACACCTTGTAATACAATAATACCTCAGTTAGTTAAAGACTTTGAAAATAAATTTCCTGATGTATCCTTTAATATACTTGAGCAAAGCTCTGGAGAAGTAATTGAAAATCTGTTAGGTTTTAATTCAGAAATTGGTATTATTGGTGATTTAATAGCAGATGATAAAATTAAAACCTATAAGCTAGTGGAAGATAATCTAGTTTTAATATCTAATCCTAGTTTAAACATTCCTGACGAAATAAATGCAGAATCTATCTTAAAATACGAATTTGTTCTTAGAAAAAAATCTTCTGCTACAAGAAAAACTTTCGAAAATAATTTAAAAAAATGTGGTATTGACCCATCAAATCTAGAAGTCTGTTGTGAAGTAAATAATTTAGATACAATTTTTCAATTTGTAAAAACCGGTGTGGGTGTATCTGTTATCTCTGAAAAGGTTTATAATGGGTATTTAGGTTTAAGTTCTATAAAAAAGAGTAAAATAACAAATCTAAATTTAAAAAGAAATTTATATTTAGCTATATGTTCGAAAAGAACCCTTACTCCTACAGCTAAAGCATTTTTCGATTTTTGTTTAGATTATTTTAATATACATAAAAATGATTAATATTCATAAATATAATTTAATATAGGAACAATTGCATGATATTTATAATATAATATACATGTAAGCATTTTTATAGGAGTTTTTATGTTTTCTTTTAAAAATAAAATTGAGGAAACCTTAAAAATAGCAATTAAAAATAATTACTATAAAAACTATAGAGTTCTCATTATTTGTACAAACCTTCAAAAAGACATAGAAAAAAAAGTTAAATTATATAAGGGCAAAATATTAAAATCAATATCTTTATGTAATTGTATTTGTGCTTATGTATCTCCTAAGGCTATTGAACGACTTTTAGAATATCCTCAAGTAATATATATATGTTTGGATACTTATGCTTATTTGTGTGGACATAGCGTATGCGCTTCTAATAATGTAAATATATCTGAAAGGTATTCTCTTACAGGTCAAAATATTGGAATTGGTATTGTTGATACAGGCGTTTACCCTCATACAGATTTAATTAATCCTACTAATAGAATAAAAAGCTTTTTAGACTTAATAAATAATTATAATTATCCTTATGATGATAATGGACATGGTACCTTCATATCTGGGATTATAGCGGGAAATGGCACTCTATCTGATGGTCTATATAAAGGTATTGCTCCTAAAAGTCATTTGTGCGTAGTAAAAGCTTTTAATAAATTAGGTAAAGGGTTTATATCTGATATATTATTTTCAATAGAAACTCTAATAAATATAAGAAAAGAATTTAATATAAAAATTATTTGTCTTCCATTTGAAGTTCCTTATATTAATTATAAAATACTAGATTTATTCTCTAAAATTTTCAACATAGCTTTAAATAATAATATAATAATTATTGTACCTTCTGGTAATAATGGTAATGCTGAAGGCTCCATTCAAGGCATAGCAACTTTAAAATCTTGTATAACTGTAGGTGGAATAGATACTACATCTATAGAAAAAAAACCTTATATTTATTCATCTTCTGGCCCTTTTTCAAATATAGAAAAACCTGATTTAGCTGCTGCTGCTGTTAATATATGCTCTTTAAATTCTGATACAAATTATATATCTGAAAAAATGGGTAAAAAAATATATCCAAAACCTCTTGATGAGGCCTATCGCAATTTTACTGGTACTTCTTGCGCCGCAGCATATATAAGTGGAGTTTGCAGTTTATTATTTGAAAATAATCAAGAACTTTTATTTAAGGATATACTATCTTTAATGAAAGTATCTTGTTCCCTTTTACCTTTTTCTAAATGGGTTCAAGGTGCTGGAATTATAGACATAAATAAACTCTTGCCTTAGAATGCATAAAAAAGAGCTTAAGCTCTTTTTTATGCATTTTCTAAGGCAAATTTTATAAAAGTTTTTAATAATTTAGACAAAAATTTATCCTTATGATATATTAGTATAAAATTTCTTTTTATTTGAAATTCTTTTAATTTCGTTTGTGACAATTTATTATTATTTAATTCATTTTTAATACATCTTTTAGATATACATGATATACCTAAACCTGCTTCAACAGCCTTTTTAATAGCTTCTGTATTTCCTAATTCAAAAGCTATATTATAATTTACATTATTTGAAGTCATATAACTTTCAAAAACTTCTCTTGTACCGCTTCCCATTTCTCTCATTATTATTTTTTCTTTTTGTATTTCATCTATACTTATATAATCTTTATTACTCCATTGATGTTCTGAACTAGTTATAAAAACTAATTCGTCATCACAAAAGTTTTCTTTTATGATTTCCTCATTATACACAGGACCCTCTACAAATGCAAGGTCAATACTGTTATCTAATATCATATTACTTATCAATTTAGTATTCTCTATTGCTATAGATATATCTATACCTTTATATTCTTTTGAGAATTTTCCTATTATATCTGGTAAAATATATATACCTATAGTTGTACTAGCTCCTATTTTAAGCTTTCCTGTTTTTAAATTATTAATATCCTTAAGACTTCTTATAGAATCATCGTACATATTTAAAATTCTTCTTACATAGTTTAAAAAAATCTCTCCCTCATTTGTTAAATACAATCTTCTGTTTATTCTATCAAATAATTTAACCCCTAATTCATTCTCTAATTCTAATATAGTTTGACTAACTGCCGGCTGACTTATATATAATTTTTCCGCTACTTCTGTCATATTAAGCTTTTCTGCTACTTCATAAAATATTCTAAGCTTTCTTTCATTCATAAAATCACCTTAATTTGTTCATTCATATTTAGTAACCCTTATTCATATTCACAATATTGTTTAATCTTTTCCCTTCTTTATAATTTTTTAAATTTTCATATATGGCATTAAATCTCCTAACATTTCTTTTTTCTGAAATCCATGAATTATGAGGAGTTATTATAATATTTTCTAAATCCCAAATAGGATTATCTTTAGCTAAAGGTTCATTTTGAAACACATCCAATGCCGCTCCTCTTATTTTTCCCAACCTTAAATTTTCTATAAGTTTTTTTTCATCTACAATATTGCCTCTTGATATATTTATAAATAAGGATTCATCCCTCATACTATTTAATATATTTTCATCTACTAAATTTTCTGTTTCTTTAGTATAAGGTATACTCACTACTAATATATCGCATTTTGAAACCATTTCCTTTATACTATCCTTAGAATAACATTTATCAAAATACTCTACATCTCTTCCTTTTGTATTAACTCCTAATATATTAACATCAAAGGCTGAAAATCTCTTAGCAGCTTCTTTTGCAATACTACCAGTTCCTATAAATCCTATAGTTTTTCCATATAACTCTAAAAGACTAGTATCTAATTTCCACTCTTTATTTTCTTGTTTTTTATAAAAACTTTTACTATTTTTTAAAAGTTCCAATGTTTTTAAAATAATCCATTCTGCTATTGGTATGGAATAACCTCCATTATTATTAGTCACTATAATATTATTTTTTAAAACAATTTCCTTAGGAACTTGATCTACACCCGTGCTTGAAAGTTGTATCCATTTTAAATTTTTCATAAGGGATATATCTAATGTATTAAAAGGATTATAACAAACCAAAACTTCTATGTCTTTAAATTCATTTTTATATTGTATTTCTTTTTCATTTATAATAGTTATATCATAACCTAAGTTTTCTATTTTTCCCATATTCTCTTTGCCGTAATTATAAGTAAATAACGCTTTTAAGCTCATTACTATCCTTCTCCTTTTTTAGTTAAAAATTTAAAAATTATTTTGATTTTATCACTAAAATATTGAAAGTTCAATCAAATAAATATGTATATTTTCCTTACATAATTTAATATTATATCCCTCATTCAATCTAAATATTATAAAATTTAAAACAAAGAATAAATTAAAAAGTAAACAATTATTATATATTATATATTTCTTTTTTAGGTTTTTAATGCAATTTTAAAAAGAGTATTTAGTGCTTATTCACTAAATACTCCCATATTTCTAAACTTATCATATCTTTTTTCTAAAAGTATATCCATAGGATATTTTCTTAATATTTCTATTTCATTTATAATATTTTCTTTCAAAATTTCTGCCATTTTATTTAAATTTTTATGTGCTCCACCCGATGGTTCTTTTATGATTTTATCTATTACATTAAATTCTTTCAAATCTTCTGCCGTAATTTTCATTACTTCTGCAGCCTCTTTTGCTTTTGATGCGTCTTTCCATAATATACTTGCAAAGCCTTCTGGTGATAGTATAGAATATATAGAATTTTCTAACATCATTACTCTATCTGCTACTGCCAACGCTAAAGCTCCACCACTTCCGCCTTCTCCTATAACTATAGATAATGTTATAGTTTTTAACCTCGACATTTCTAATAAATTTCTTGCTATAGCTTCCCCTTGTCCTCTTTCTTCTGCATTTATACCACAAAAGGCTCCTGGTGTATCTATAAAACATATAATAGGTCTTTTAAATTTTTCTGCTTGCTTCATTATTCTTAATGCTTTTCTATATCCTTCTGGTTTTGGCATAGCAAAATTTCTTTTTATATTATCTTTTGTATTTTTGCCTTTTTGCTGAGCTACTATAGTTACACTTTTATTATTCAATAATCCTATACCACACACTATAGACTGGTCATCACTAAAAGATCTATCTCCATGTAGTTCTATAAAGTCATCAAATATAATCTTTATATAATCTAATGCTGTAGGTCTTTCCTTTAATCTTGCCAAGGTTACCCTTTGCCAAGCATTTTTAGAAGGATATTTTTTTATACTATGAATCAAATTTTTATCTTCCATATTTATATCTCCAATCTAAATTAAGAAATAATATTAATGTATACTTTTAAAAAGAATTTTTGTGCATATTAATAAGCTTTGCTAAAACTTTTCTTAAGTCAGATCTGGGAACTATCTTATCAATAAAACCATGTTCTAATAAAAACTCAGACTTTTGAAAACCCTCTGGTAATTTTTCATTTATAGTTTGTTCTATTACTCTCTTGCCAGCAAATCCTATTAATGCATCTGGTTCTGCAAGTATTATATCCCCAAGCATAGCAAAACTAGCTGTAACTCCTCCCGTAGTCGGATCTGTTAATACACATATATACAATAATCCCTCTTGGTCTAACTTAGCCAATGCAGCACTTACTTTGGCCATCTGCATCAAAGATAATATACCTTCCTGCATTCTTGCTCCACCAGATACAGTAAATATTATAACTGGTAATCTTAATTTTATAGCTCTTTCTATAGCTCTAGTTATTTTTTCCCCTACAACAGATCCCATACTTCCCATCATAAATTTACTATCCATTATACATGCTACAACTTCCATACCAGCTATTTTACCTTTTCCTGTAGTAACAGCTTCACTTAATTTTGTTTTTTCTTTTATATACTCTATCTTTTTATCATAATCTTTAAAATTTAATGGATTCTCTGTTTTAACTTTACAATCCCATTCTATAAATGTATCCTTATCAAATATATAATTAATTCTTTCTTTAGCACCTATTCTAAAATGCTTTCCACATAAATTACATACCATATAATTTTTTTCTAAATCATTTTGATACAATATTTCTCCACATTTATTACATTTAACCCACATTCCATCTGGAATAATAGGAATATTTTCTTTTCTATAATTTCCCATATTTTTTTGACTTACAGTTATATATTTTGTTTTCCTAAATAAATTTTTTAACATATACTTCCCCCTGACTATACTAATTGTCAGTTAGCATTTTTTCTATATATTTTGTAGTGTATTTTCCCTTTATAAAATTTTCATCTTCTAATATAATAAATTGAAAATCTATATTGGTATTTACACCTTCTATAATAAACTCACCTAATGCCCTTTTCATAATTTGTATAGCTTCTTCTCTGTCTCTTCCATAAGCTATAAGCTTACCTATCATAGAATCGTAATATGGAGGTATAGTATAACCTGAATACACTGAACTGTCTAATCTTACACCTAATCCTCCTGGAGTGTATAAATTTTCTATTGTTCCTGGGCATGGTCTAAATCCATTTTTATAATCTTCTGCATTTATTCTGCATTCAATAGCGTGACCTTGTATTTTTATATCTTCCTGCGCTACATTTAATTTTTCTCCATAAGCTATTTTTATTTGTTCTTTTAAAATATCTATACCTGTTACCATTTCTGTTATTGGATGTTCTACTTGTATCCTTGTATTCATTTCCATAAAATAAAAACTTCCATCTTCATCTAATAAAAATTCTATAGTTCCAGCATTTTTATATCCAACAGCTTTTGCTGCCTTTATAGCAGCATCTCCCATCTTTTTTCTTAACTCCTCGTTCATACTAGGAGATGGAGCTTCTTCCAATACTTTTTGATTTCTTCTTTGAAGTGAACAATCTCTTTCTCCTAAATGCACTATATTACCATAATTATCCCCTAATATTTGAAATTCTATATGCCTTGGATTTTTTATAAACTTTTCTATATACATACTATCATCGCCAAAAGCTCCTTCAGCTTCAGACCTTGCAGCATTAAAAGCTTTTATCATATTTTCTTTAGAGTGAACTATTCTTATTCCACGTCCACCTCCACCTGCTGAAGCTTTAACAACTACAGGATAACCTATTTTTTCAGCTATATTTAAGGCTTCTTTTTCATCTTTTATTACTCCATTAGAACCGGGAATAACTGGTACTCCTGCTTTTATCATTACATCTCTAGCATTAGATTTATTCCCCATCTTATCTATTGTATCGCTATCTGGTCCTATAAATACTATATTGCAATCTTTACACATATTGGCAAATTTACTATTCTCAGATAGAAATCCAAAACCAGGATGGATAGCTTGTGATCCTGTTAATACAGTAGCACTTATTATATTATACATATTTAAATAACTATCCTTTGAAGAAGGAGGTCCTATACAAACTGCCTCATCTGCTAATTGAACATGAAGAGCTTCTTTATCTGCTTCTGAATATATAGCTACAGTTTCTATTCCCATTTCTCTACAGGCTCTAATTATTCTAACTGCAATTTCGCCTCTATTAGCCACGAGTATTTTTTTAAACACTGCTATCTTCTCCCTCACTATTTTTTATAGATTTATTTTCCTATTACAAATAACAATTCAGCCTCCGCTGCTACCTTTCCATCTACAGTAGCTATAGCTTTGCCAACACCTGCAACACCTTTTATTTTAGTAAGTTCTACACTAAGTTTTAACACATCTCCTGGTATTACTTTTTTTCTAAACTTAGCCTTATTTATTCCTCCAAAATAAGCTATTTTACCTTTCAATTCATCTTTACTTAAAATAGCAACAGCTCCAACCTGTGCTAATGCTTCTATAATTAAAACTCCAGGCATCACAAGTTCTTCTGGAAAATGTCCATTAAAAAAGTATTCATTAACTGTAACATTTTTATACCCAACAGCCCTCTTTCCTTCTTCTAGTTCAGTTATTTTATCTACCAATAAGAATGGATATCTATGCGGGATAATTTTTTTTATTTCATTTATATCTAAAAATTTATCCATTAAAATTTCTCCTTTTTTATTATAGTGGCTTTATTTTAAATAAAACTTCTCCATATTGAACCATTTGCTCATTTTTAACCAATATATCTACTATTTCTCCGTCTACTTCCGCTTCTATTTCATTCATAACTTTCATAGCTTCTACTATACAAACTATATCCCCTTTTTTAATCTTATCTCCTACTTTAACATAAGGTTCTTTATCTAATCCTGGTGCTTCATAAAAAGTTCCTACTATAGGTGATACTATTTCTATAAGATTATTTTCAATATCTATATCTAATTTTTCTTCATCATTTAATAAATCTAATTTTCTTTCCCCTACAATGCTATCTTTACTTTCTTTTTCATAAGCCTTAGATGTACTCTCTTGTGGATAAACTTGGTTATTTTCTTTTTTCATCTTTATAGTTATACCGTTATATTCTATATCCATAGAAGATAAATTTGACTCGCTCACAGCTTTTATTAAATTTTCTATGCCTTTAAAATCCATTTATCCCTCACTCCATTTTTTCAATAATATTACTGCATTATGTCCTCCAAAACCTAAAGAATTAGACATGGCATAATTTATTACTCTATTTCTTCCACCTGAAGTTACATAATCTAAATCACATTCTTCATCTTTAACTTTATATCCAGCTGTAGCAGGTATATATCCTTCTTCCAAAGATTTTGCACATACTATAGCTTCAACAGCTCCCGCAGCTCCCAACAAATGCCCTATCATAGATTTTGTTGAACTTACAGGTATATTATTTGAATAATCTTTAAATACTTTTTTGATTGCTTCTGTTTCAAATTTATCATTATATGGAGTACTAGTTCCATGAGCATTTATATAGGATACTTCTTCTTTATTTATACCCGCTTCTTTTATAGCAAGTTCCATAGCTCTCGCAGCGCCTTCCCCTCCTGGTTCTGGAGATGTCATATGATATGCATCACAAGTACATCCATATCCAACTACTTCTCCATAAATTTTAGCTCCTCTATCTAGAGCATGTTCTAATGATTCTAATACTAATATTCCAGAGCCTTCTCCCATAACAAATCCATCTCTATCTTTATCAAAAGGTATGGATGCTCTATTAGGATCTGTGCTTTTACTTAATGCTGTAAGAGTTGTAAAACCTGCTATAGCTATAGGAGTTATGGAAGCTTCTGTACCTCCTGCTAGAATTATATCTGCCTCTCCATTTTTTATAACTCTGAAAGCTTCACCTACACAATTAGTTCCTGTCGCACAAGCTGTAACAATGGTACTACATATAGCTTTGGCTCCAAACTTAATAGCTATATTTCCTGCTGCCATATTACTTATTATTGTTGGTATAAATAATGGGCTTACTCTATTAGGACCTTTTTCTAATAATTTTTTCTCTTCCTTTTCTATAGTTGATAGTCCACCAATACCTGAACCTACTATAACTCCAAACCTTTCTCTATTTATTTTATCTAAATCCAATTTACTATTATCAATAGCCTGTTGTGCTGCTGCTATAGCAAATTGGCAAAACCTATCTAATCTTCTAGTCTCTTTTTTATCCATATAATCCTCTGGATTAAAATCCTTAACTTCTGCTGCTAACTTAACTTTAAAATTATTTGTATCAAAAGATTTTATATTATCTATTCCTACTTTTTCTTCTTTTATGTTCTTCCAAAAATCATTAACATTTTTGCCAATAGGTGTAATAACACCCATCCCCGTTATAACTACTTTTTTACTCATATTATTCACCCCTTATTACCTATATAATCATTCCGCCATCCACATGTATAACTTGACCTGTTATGTATGAAGCTTTATCTGAAGCTAAAAATGCTACAGTTTCTGCCACATCTTCTGGAGCTCCTAATCTTTTAAGTGGAAGTAAATCTTCTATAGATTTTTTCATTTTTTCAGGTAATGCATCTGTCATATCTGTTCTTATATAACCTGGTGCAACTGCATTTACAGTTATTCCTCTACTGCCAAGTTCTTTAGCCAAAGATTTAGTTATACCTATAACTCCTGCCTTAGCGGCTGCATAATTACACTGTCCTGCATTTCCTGCTACTCCAACTACAGATGAAATATTTATTATTTTTCCCGATCTTTGTTTTAACATTACAGGTGATACATGTTTAGTACAATTGTATACACCTTTTAAATTAACACTAATTACTTTATCAAAATCTTCTTCTGTCATCCTTAATATTAAAGAATCTTTAGTTATTCCTGCATTATTTACAAGTATATCTATTGTTCCAAATTTATTTTTTGCTTCATCCACTATTTTCTTGGAGTCTTTAAAAGAACTTACATCTCCTTGAACAATTAAAGTTTCTACTCCAAATTCTTTAATTTCTTCTATTAAAGTATCTATTTCTTTAGCACTGCTTCGATAATTTAATACTAAATTAGCGCCCATAGATGCTAATTTTTTAGCTATGGCTCTTCCTATACCTCTGCTTGCTCCAGTAACTATAGCAGTTTTATCTTGCAAATATCTCATATTATTATTCAACTCTCCTAACCAATTATTTTTATTGTTTGTAATTTATCTATTGTTTTATTAAAGGAATCCATATCTTCTACATTTAATATAGTTACTTTTCTATTTATTTTCTTAACAAATCCTGATAAAACCTTTGAAGGACCTATTTCTATAAATATATCTACACCAAAGTCTATCATCCTTTTTATAGAATCTTCCCAAAGTACAGTACTCATAACTTGTTTTCTTAATAAATCCTTTATTTCATTGATATTTTTTACAAAATCCCCTGTTACATTTGTTATAAATGGAATATCTATAGATTTAAGATTTATATTCTGTAACTCTTTGTATAAATTTTCTCCAGCTTCTTTTAACATAACACTATGAAATGGTCCACTAACACTAAGTCTTACGCACTTTAAAGCTCTTTTTTCTTTTGCCATCTCACATGCTTTTTCCACCGCATTTACTTCCCCAGAGATAACAATCTGTCCTGGACAATTAATATTAGCTATTTGAACTATTCCAAATTCTTTTAAATCATCACAAATTTCTTTAACTGTTTCTTTTTTAAGGCCTATTATAGCTGCCATAGTTCCTATACCATTCGGAACGGCACTTTCCATATATTGACCCCTTTTCCTTACTAACGAAACTGCATCTTTAAAATCTATAACATTACTGCAAATCAAAGCAGAATATTCACCTAAACTTAACCCAGCTGTAACATCTGGTTTTACACCATACTTTTCCAAAGCCTTCATAGCAGCAATACTAACAGTTAGTATTGCTGGTTGTGTATTTTCTGTCTTACTTATTTCATCCTTTGGACCTTCAAAACATATTTTAGTCAAAGGTATTTGCAGTTCTCTTTCTCCTATTTCAAATATTTTCCTGCATTCAGGAATTTCTTTATATAAATCCTTACCCATACCAACATATTGAGCACCTTGGCCTGAGAATATAAAAGCTATCTTTGACATAATATCCTCCAAAATAAATATTATTTATAATTTAATAATGAATATGCTTGACTAAACATTTCCTCTATAATTTCACTGCAAGTTTGTTCTTTATTTATAAGTCCTGCAATTTGACCTGCCATAACAGAACCATTGTCAATATCTCCATCTCTTACCGCTTTTCTTAACGCTCCTCTCCCCAATTCTTCAAATTTATCCAAAGGAGCACCTTCTTTTTCTAACATTTGAAATTTCCTAGATAATTTGTTTCTTATAATTCTAACAGGATGTCCTGTTGGTCTACCTGTAACTTGTGTATCTATATCTTTAGCTTTTATAACTTTATTTTTATAATTTTCATGAACAGTACATTCTGTTGCTACTAAAAATCTAGTTCCTACTTGAACAGCATCTGCTCCCAACATAAAACTAGCTGCTACACCTCTGCCATCACCGATTCCTCCTGCTGCTATAACAGGTATATCTACAGAATCAACTACCTGGGGTATTAATGCCATTGTTGTTAATTCTCCAACATGACCACCAGATTCGCAACCTTCTGCTATTATGGCATCTACTCCTGATTTTTCCATCCTCTTAGCTAAAGCTACAGAAGCAACTACAGGGATTACAATTATTCCATGTTCCTTCCACTTTTTTATATACTTTCCTGGATTCCCAGCTCCAGTAGTAACTACTTTTACTCCCTCATCACACACCATTTGAGCTATCTCATCTGCTGTTTCTGATAAAAGCATTATATTTACTCCAAAAGGTTTATCTGTTAATTCTTTTGCCTTTCTTATTTCTTGCCTAACCCATTCTACTGGTGCATTTCCTGTTATTATCCCAAGACCTCCTGCATTAGAAACTGCTGCGGCTAATGAACTATCAGCAATCCATGCCATTCCACCTTGAATGATAGGATATTTTATTCCAACCATTTCAGAAAATATGGATTTTTTCATAGTTTTAATTCCTCCCTAGAATCTTAAATCAATAGTTTATTGTTGAATATTTATATGCTATAATTAATATGTTTCTAAAATTTAATTTTATGGACCATCTTTGATGGCCCTTTTTTATGAATTTTTATTTTTCTATTTTACCTTCAACATATTTTACTGCTTCTTCTACAGTCTTTATTTTTTCTGCCTCTTCTACTTGTATATCAAATGCTTCTTCTATCTCTATTATTATTTGAAATAAATCAAGAGAATCTACCCCTAAATCTTCAAAAGATGTTTCTAATTTAACTTCTTCCTCATCTAATCCTAACTGCTCTACTATAATGTTTTTCACTTTTTCAAATACCATAATATTTTCCTCCTAAATTTAATATTTATTTTATTTTTTATTAAATACTCCATATGATAGCCGTCCCACCAAAGGTTAGACCACCACCAAAACCTACTAATATAATCTTATCTTCTTTATTTAATAGTCCTTTTTTATTCATTTCATCCATAGCTATAGGTATACTTGCTGCAGATGTATTACCATACTTATCTAAATTAATATAAAATTTGTTTTTATCTACATTAAGTTTTTTAGATGTATACTCTATTATTCTAGAATTAGCTTGATGAGATATAATATACTTAACTTCGCTTAAATCCCATTTAGTTTTTTCTTGTATATTACAAATAGTTTCACTCATTGCACCGACGGCAAATTTGAATATTTCTTTACCATTCATTTTTATAAAACTATTAGACTCAAAAACATTATTCCCATTAAAAATATTATTTGCTCTTAAAGCTTCACAAGTAAGATTTTCTCCTTTTGATCCATTTGATCCAGAATGAAAGGCCAATATTCCTTCTTCTTGAGTTTTACTTAATATAGCAGCTCCTGCTCCATCTCCAAATAATACGCAAGTGTTTCTATCTTTCCAATTAACTATTTTAGATAGATTTTCAGCTCCTATTATTAAAGCCTTATTTCTTGAACTATTTTTTAACATAGAATAGGCTATCTCAAGTCCATATATAAAACCTGAACAAGCTGCAGATATATCAAAACACAAAGCATTTATAGCACCTATATTTTTTTGAATACTACAAGCAGTAGAAGGCATGAAATTATCTGGAGTCAAAGTAGCTACAATTATCAAATCTAAATCTTTAACATCTATATTTGCATTTTTAATGGCTGCTTTTGCAGATTCTGTTGCCATATAAATGGTGTCTTCACCTTTGGAAATCCTTCTCTCTAGTATACCTGTTCTACTTCTTATCCATTCATCATTAGTGTCTACTATAGTTGATAAAAAATCATTAGTAATAATATTATTAGGTACATAACTTCCAGTTCCAATAACACTAATATTACTCATTATTTTTCTCCTTATTAACTTTATTTAAATGATACTTTTCTTTAAAAAAGTTATTTAATTTATCTAAAGATTTTATAAGTATTTTTTCTTCTTCTTCTGTTAAGCCTTCTATAGTAGCCCTAATCATATCGCTATGAAACTTCTCATGAATCCTATATGCTAATTTCCCTTTTTTAGTTAATTTAATTTGAACAATCCTTCTATCTTCTTCACTTCTTTTTCTTTCCACATATTCTTTTTTTACAAGATTATTTACAGCAGTAGTTAAAGTACCTACAGTTATACCTAAATCCATAGCTACTTGTGACATGGTCCTAGGCTTATACATACCAATGGCTTCAATAGTATGTATCTCTGTAACAGATATATCCTTAAATATACCTGATTGTAGGGCTCGTTGCTCAATAGTTAATATATCATTAAAAGTGTCTACTAAAAGTTCATTTAAAATATTTATTGATTTACTCAAAAAATCACCCCTTTCTTATATATTCTCCATTAATTCCCTTATTAAATCTTGTACAGTTGTAATTTTATTTATTTTGTATCCATTAATTCCTGTAAAAATTAATCCTTCTTCTAGATTACCTTTTACTGCTTCTATCAATGCTTTAGATATACAATAAGGAGTTTCTTTAGGATTGCAATTTTTCAAACATTTAAAACAAAATTCTGGATTTATCCTACCATTGCATACTTTATTTACAAAATTATTGTTTATAGCTCTTCCAGGCAGTCCTACAGGGCTATTAATTATTTTTATATCTTGCTCCCTGCAATTAATAAACGCTTTCTTAAAATTAATATGAGCATCACACTCTTTAGTAGCTATAAATCTTGTTGCCATTTGGACACCACTAGCCCCTAATTCTAGAAACTTCTTTATATCTTTTCCTTCATATATACCACCTGCTGCTATTACAGGTATATTAGTCTGAAATTTATCTTCATAAATTTTTACTTCTTTTAAAACATCTTTTAAAATATTATCCAAACTCATATCTTTATTGTTTAAATCATCATATTTAAATCCAAGATGTCCCCCAGCTAATGGTCCTTCTACAATTATTAAATCTGGTAATTTATCATACTTTTTAATCCATTGTTTTATAATTATGGTTGTGGCTTTTTTAGAAGAAACTATAGGGGCTATTTTAATATTTGTGTTTTTTGTATATTGGGGTAATTTCAATGGTAATCCAGCTCCAGAAATTATTATATCTATATTTTCTTCTAAACAAACATTAACTAATTCCTCATAATTGTTCATAGCTACCATTATATTTACACCAATAATTCCTTCTGGTGATAGATTTCTTGCTTTCCTTATCTCTTTTCTTAATGCTCTTATATTAGCTTCTTTAGTATTAGTTTTAAAATCTTTTTCTCTATATCCTATTTGAGCTGCAGATATTATACCAATGGCTCCTGCATTTGCTACTGCTGATGCTAAATTATATCCTGATATACCTATTCCCATACCACCTTGAATTATAGGGATATTAGAGATTAAATTTCCTATTTTTAAAGGTTTAAACCCCATTTCCTTTTCTCCTCACTTTTTTGATAATCAAATATTTTGATAGTCAAAGTATATAATAAAAAAATATCACTGTCAATAACAGTGATATTTTTTTATTATCATAATACATATATCATTTTATATAAATCAATGGATTGCAAGGTTCATTATTTTTTCTTAATTCAAAATGCACATGAGGTCCAGTACTTCTTCCTGTACTACCTACTTCTGCTATCTTTTCTCCTTTCTTAATATATTGACCTACCTTAACATTTAAACTACTACAATGTGCATATATAGTAGTAAATTCACATCTATGTTTTACTTTCACAACCTTTCCATACCCTTCTTCCCAACCAGAATATATAACTTTACCATCTAAACTGCAATATATAGAATTTCCACTAGGAGCACCTATATCTATTCCTTTATGAAACCTACCCCACCTTTTACCAAATTTAGATGTTATACATCCATTAGTTGGCATTGCTAAAACTATTTCATCATTTCTTCCTCCTCTTGATAGCTTGTTATTGTTTATTATATTTTTCAATTTTTTTGATTTAGATATATTTGTTGCAATTTCATCTATAGTATTTACTTGTGCAACTGGTACACTATCTTTTTTTATTTTTATATGTTCTATTACATTTACAGAGTATTTTTTATTTATTATTTTATTTAAATCTTGAATTTCTTTTTTATTTAATAATATTCCTAAAAATTCATCCTGAAACTTAATCTTTAAAGCTGTTACTTTTATATTAGAATTTTCTAATATAGATTTTTTTATAAAGGCACTACTTGTAAAT
Source organism: Clostridium tepidum (assembly GCF_002008345.1). Taxonomy (GTDB): domain Bacteria; phylum Bacillota; class Clostridia; order Clostridiales; family Clostridiaceae; genus Clostridium_F; species Clostridium_F tepidum. The sequence goes on along the minus strand of NZ_MRAE01000004.1, from coordinate 45,640 downwards.
ATATCTCCTTTTACTTTTATATCCTTAAACTCTATATTATCTTTCATGTCTAAATTAAATCTTTTTTTTATGTTATTTTCTACTTCTTTATATATTTTATTAAAATCTTCTTTATTCTCCACGTATGCTACAGGATTATTATTTACTAATACCTCATAAGCATTAGGCTTAATACAAATATAAGCATATACTCCAACTAAAATGGTCCCCCCTATAGATAATAATAAAATAAGTCTTTCCCATATATGTTTACTCAAAATATCACCCTTTTTAATTTTTATAAAATACATTCTTTAATATTCCCAAATTAATATGTTTTATTACTATTTTTAATTATGTGCATAATTGGCTCCTAGTACTACTATTATTGTAATAATATTTATAGTTTGATATAATGTATTAATGTTAATAATAATCAAAAGGTAGGTGATTCACCTTTGAGTACTTTTGTATTTAAGAACAATAATTGGAATTATACTCCTGTAAGTAATATTTTCATAGATAAATTTATGCCTAAAGCCCGTGGAGAATTCGTAAAAGTATATCTTCTAGGGCTAAAATATTGTATGTCTGGGGAAATAGGTGTAAGCTCTGAAATAATAGCTAGTACACTACATTTATTACAAACCGATGTAATGAATGCTTGGAATTTTTGGAATGATGAAGGCGTAATAAAAATACAAGCTATAGATAATATGGGTAATTATAATATAGAATTTTTAAACTTAGAAGATAATAAAGAATCTCAAGATAATATAAATTTATTAGAAGAATTAAATAATAATTCTGTTAAAGATATGCTCCAAGATATAGAAAAGCTTTTATCTCGTCCTTTGTCTTCTAAAGAAATGACTGTTTATATAGAATGGATAAAAGATTATAATTTTTCTCCTGAAATAATTTTATTATTAATTCAATATTGTGTGTCTAAAGGAAAAACTGACTGGAGATACATAGAAAAAATAGCTTTAGGATGGTTTGATGCTAAAATCCAAACTATAGATGATGCACAAATGTATATCAAAAAACATGAAGATAAATGGATTAAGATAAGAAAAATTTTAAATTATTTAGGTGCAAAAGATGGAGAAATAATGAAACCCCAAGAAGAAATTTTAGATAAATGGATTAATATATATAATTTCCCTTTAGATGTTATCTTTAAAGCTTGTGATATTTGCTTTCAAAGAATAAATAAAGGAGACTTTAAATATATTGATGGTATATTAAGTAGTTGGTATAAAGATGGATTAAAAACCTTACAGGATGTTGCATTAAAAGATAATAATAAAAAAACATATAAAAAAGAAAATAAAAATTACAGTACTCCTGTTAAAAAAGACAAGTTTAATGATTTTGAACAAAGAAATTATGATTTTGAAGAACTAGAAAAAAAATTATTAGGATGGGATAACAATGATTAAAGGTTATAAATCAGAAATCCTAAAGGAATATGAAAAAATTAGAGAAAAAGAATCTTTAGCACTAAAAAATAGAAGAAAAGAAATAAAAGAAAAATTACCTAGTGTATTAGAAATTGAAGAAGAAATAGCTAAACTTTCCATAGAAATGTCTATAAACATATTGAAAAATCCTGAAAAATCAGAAGAATATGTTAATATAGTAAAAAATAAAATAACTGACTTAAGAGTAAAAAAATCTGAACTTCTTGTTAGTAATGGATATGATATGAACTTTCTAGAAATGCACTATAATTGTAATAAGTGTAAAGATACAGGTTTTGTAAATAATAAAAAATGTTCCTGTTATAAGCAAAAATTAATAAAGCTATATTACAAAAATTCAGATTTAAAACATCTACTTAAAACAAACAATTTTAGTAATTTTAACTTTGAATACTTCTCTAATGAAAAAACAGATTTTCATTCTGATACACCACGGAAAAATATAGAAAAAATCTTAAATAAAATGTGGCATTTTATAGAAAACTTTAATAATACAGATGAAAATTTTATGTTTATTGGTACTGCAGGTACAGGTAAAACATTTTTATCTAATTGTATCGCCAAAGAACTTTTAGATAGAGGTAATTTTGTAGTTTATAGAACCGCTGATGAATTAATACAAAACTTGAGATCTATTAAATTCAACAATGATAACCACTTAGAAGATATTCTTATTAACTGTGATTTACTTATAATAGATGATTTAGGTACAGAATCAATAAATGAGTTTTCAAAAGTAGAGCTATTTAATTTCATAAATAAAAAACTTCTTTTAAGAAAAAAAATGATAATATCATCAAACTATAGTATAGAATCAATTTTAAAAAATTACTCTGAGAGAATATCCTCACGACTTCTTGGAAATTTTACATTATTTAAATTTTATTGTGATGATATAAGAATACAAAAAAACATACAAAATAAATAAAGTAGCTAGAAATCTAGCTACTTTATTTTATATGTATAATAAATAATAAAAACTATATACAATCACTTTTGAAAGCACATAGTTCTTTAAAATGGAGCTGGCAATAGGACTTGAACCTACAACCTGCTGATTACAAGTCAGCTGCTCTGCCAATTGAGCCATGCCAGCATATTATGGCGACCCAGAAGGGGCTCGAACCCTCGACCTCCGGCGTGACAGGCCGGCACTCTAACCAACTGAGCCACTGGGCCATATATTAATGGTGGGCACAACAGGGCTCGAACCTGTGACCCCCTGCTTGTAAGGCAGATGCTCTCCCAGCTGAGCTATGCGCCCATTAAAAAAAATAACAAATGGTGACCCCTAGGGGAATCGAACCCCTGTTACCACCGTGAAAGGGTGGTGTCTTGACCGCTTGACCAAGGGGCCATAGTGTCATACTTGTTATTTTTAGTTATTTTATTTAATTTTAAATGGCGACCCAGAAGGGGCTCGAACCCTCGACCTCCGGCGTGACAGGCCGGCACTCTAACCAACTGAGCCACTGGGCCATATATTAATGGTGGGCACAACAGGGCTCGAACCTGTGACCCCCTGCTTGTAAGGCAGATGCTCTCCCAGCTGAGCTATGCGCCCATTAATACAATAATAAATGGTGACTCCTAGGGGAATCGAACCCCTGTTACCACCGTGAAAGGGTGGTGTCTTAACCGCTTGACCAAGGAGCCTAATATGGAGCTGGCAATAGGACTTGAACCTACAACCTGCTGATTACAAGTCAGCTGCTCTGCCAATTGAGCCATGCCAGCATATTATGGCGACCCAGAAGGGGCTCGAACCCTCGACCTCCGGCGTGACAGGCCGGCACTCTAACCAACTGAGCCACTGGGCCATATATTAATGGTGGGCACAACAGGGCTCGAACCTGTGACCCCCTGCTTGTAAGGCAGATGCTCTCCCAGCTGAGCTATGCGCCCATTAATACAATAAATAAATGGTGACTCCTAGGGGAATCGAACCCCTGTTACCACCGTGAAAGGGTGGTGTCTTAACCGCTTGACCAAGGAGCCTAGCTTTTTGTTATTCCGCTCTCGCGACCTAACAAAGAATATGATACATGAAAATCTTAAAAGTGTCAACAGTTTTTTTAATTTTTTTTATGTTATTTTTATATTTACTATAAAACATAGAGAAAAAGCCTTTTAAAACTATATATATTTATGTTTTTTATTACTATTTTCTATATTATCCTATCAGAAAAAACACTTTCCATTATAATTAATGCAGTATCTTCTATAGCTCTTTTTGTAACATCTATAACTTTACATTTTAATTTTCTCATAATCTTGTCCGCAAATTCTAATTCATCTAAAATTCTTTCTGCATTAGCATATTTAAGCTCTGTAGGAATTTTCATCATATTATCTACTCTATGCCTTCTTATTTCGATTAAATGCATAGGATCTATTGTAAGACCAACTATTTTTTTTCTATCTATTTCAAACAATTCCTCTGGAACTGGTACCTCTGGCATTAAAGGTATATTTAAAGCTTTTATACCCTTATTTGCTAAATACATACTTAATGGTGTTTTAGATGTTCTAGACAATCCTATTAAGACAATATCAGCATGTTTTATACCTGAATGATCCTTACTATCATCATATCTTATGGCAAACTCTATGGCTTCTATTTTTTTATAATATTTTCTGTCCATATCCCAAACAGCACCTGGTTTATACTCTGGTGTTTTATTTAATATATTTGACACTAAGCTTATGCAAGGCCCTAATACATTAGATATATGAATGCCAGATTCTACACATCTTTGAACTAAAAACTCTCTTATGTCTACCAAGACAATAGTAGATATAATCATAGCCTCATTAGGTTTTTTTATTATATTTATAAGATTGTTGACATCTTCAAAGGTTTTAATATAAGGTACTCTTTCTACTTTTACAGAATCACCAAATTGGTATGCCGTAGCATTAGCTACTTGTTCTGCAGTTTCACCAATAGAATCTGATACAGCATATATCGTAAACATAATCTCTCTCCTCTACACTAATCTTGATAATTCTACTAAAGCACAACCTTCTACAGCATCAATATTGTTTTCTTTACAAAAATTTATTATATCCTTACTTTCTGCTCCTGGTTGGATCAATATTTTATTTATTCCTAATTTTGATGCTTCTTTTACTATATCTAATCCTTTTATTGGATTAATGCATAAATCTAATACATCTATGTTATATGGTATGTCTTTAATATTGCTAAATACATCTTTTGTTTCACAACCAGGTTTTACTCCTGCTACATTATATCCCTTTTCTTTTAATTTATTAAATATTTTATATGCATATTTTTCTTCACTAAGTACACTACCTGCTACAGCCCAATTTTTATAATTTAAAAAATCATAAGCCTTCAAAAGTATACCTCCTTTTATTTATAATAAATATTATAATATTTATTATAAACATTAAAGTTTTATAAATTCATATGAACTATTTTGTTATACTTATATATAATTATAACATTTTTCCAATACTAATTATATTGATTAAATAAAAGTTTACTAAATTATCTAAAAATTAAGGAGAGATTTATTGTGTATCATAAAATTATAATTTTAGGTGGAGGTGCCTCTGGAATTACAGCTTCCATAATATCAAAGGATATGGGTTCAGATGTAGCTATATTAGAAGGTAATGATAGAATAGGTAAAAAAATTTTAACTACTGGCAATGGTAGATGTAACATAAGTAATGAAAACTTATCTTCCTGTAGATATTTTGGGAATAATGGGGTTTTTCACAAATCTATTCTATCTCAATTTAATCTGCAGGATACAAAAAATTTTTTTAATAGCTTAGGACTTCCATTAATTACTCTTAATGATGGTAAAATTTATCCTATGTCTTTACAAGCCTCATCTGTATTAGATATATTAAGATTAGCTTTAGAAGATAGAGAAATACCTATTTATTTTAATAGTAAAGTTAAAGATATAAAAAAATCTAATAAGGGATTTAACATTATTACCGATAATGAAGTTTTTCAATGTGAAAAATTAATAATGGCTTCCGGTGGAATGTCAGCTCCTAATACTGGCTCTGATGGTTCAGGTTTTAAGCTATCAAAAAATTTAGGTCATAATATTATTGATCCCGTTCCTGGATTAGTTCAACTTAAATTAGATTTTCCTTATCTAAAAGCTTTATCTGGAATTAAATTTGATGGTAATGTAAAACTTATAAAAAATAAGGAAGAGCTAAGAGAAGAATTTGGAGAAGTGTTATTCACTGATTATGGCATATCTGGCCCTCCTATCCTACAATTAAGTAGCATAGCCTCTAGATTATTAAAAAACAATGAACAAATTTATCTAAAAATTGATATGTTACCTAATATGAGTAAAGAAGATTTAATAGACTTATTAGAAAATCATTGGGGAACTTTTTATTATAGAAGTATTTATGCTTCTTTTATTGGTATAATAAATAAAAAATTAATCCCCACTATTTTAAAATACTGTGGTATAAAAAATATTCATATTCCTTGTCAAGATATAAATTGGCAAGAAAAAGAAAAAATATTCAATACATTAAAAAATTGGACTTTTAAAGTAACAGGCACTAACTCTTTTAAAAATTCTCAAGTAACTTGCGGCGGAGTAGATACTTCTGAAGTTTCAAATAGGAGTTTAGAATCTTTAAAAATTAAAAATCTTTATTTTTGTGGAGAAATTTTAGATGTAAACGGTGATTGTGGAGGTTTTAACCTTCAATGGGCTTGGTCTTCTGGATACATAGCTGGAAAAAATGCTTCTTTAAAATAAAAAATAAATTGCTAGAAATGCTTCTAAATTAATCTTTTTAATTAGAAAGCACTCTCTAGCAATTTATAAATATATAATTTATTTTTCATAATAAAAATATTTATTTAACCCAAATACTTTTTGCTAATGTAACTCTTTTTCCTTCTTCATTTTCTACTTTATGTACAAAAACAACTTTCTCATCATTCTTAGATACCATTTCTGAGAATACATTTATATTATTCCCATATTTTACTTCCTTTTCATAGTTTATAACAAAGTTTTTTAAAGTAAAATTCAATACTATATCAAGAGGTATAGTTTCTATAGTCCATGATATATATTTTACATTGTTTACATGTAAATTAGTATCTATATCACTATATCTTACCTTAAAATTATTTTTATAAGAAAAATCTTCTGGTAATTTTATCTTGTCTATTTTAAAAGGTTCTTCTTTATTTTCACTTAAACCATAAGCCTTTAACATATCTTCAGTAACTTTTATAGGTTTTCTTTTGTTTATATCTATTAAAAACCATATACTATCTCCTGTTACTATCACTTTACCTGTACTATCTATTATTTGAAATCTTCTATAAGCATAAAATTTTCTACAAGACAGTGGTATAGTTCTAACTATTATTTTTTCACCAAATTCAGGATATCTTTCAATAGTTATATTCCATTTATATAATACCCAAGCTTGCTGTTTTTCTTTTAAATATTGTAATCCTACACCTAACTTTTCAGATTGTTCCAAAGAAGCATCTTCAAAATAATTAATTATTGTAGTAAGCAATGCTCTTTTCTTAAAATCTATCTCATGATAATTTATTTCAAAATGTTTATCTGTTATTACTGGCTGCATTTTATCCCCCCATTATATAAAATATAATTTAATAATAACAAACTTTTTAGCAAATATAAACTTAATAAAAAGAACTTCATGTCAAAACACATGAAGTTCTTTTTATTTTACTTATTTAGTGCTTCTAATAATGCATCTAATTCCATTCCATGTACCATTGCAGCTTCAGCTAAAGTTTCACTTTGTGCAGATGGACATCCTACACAACCCATTCCAAAGCTCATTAATATTTCAGCAGCTCCTTCATGATTTCTTACGATTTCGCCTATTGTCATATCTTTAGTTATTTTCATAACATAATACCTCTCTTTTCCTAAATTTAATTATTATTATATCAATAAATTAGCATTCTTTAAAGATATTATACTTATTTTTTATATATATTAATATTCTTTATTACTATGCCCTATAATATACATTAAATTTCTGATATCATTATAGTTTGATCTCTTTTTGGACCTACAGAGACTATAGATACTTTAGTTTCCGTGAAATCTTCTATTTTCTTTAAGTATTTTATAACATTTTTAGGTAGATCTTCATAACACCTAGCACTAGCTATACTGTCATCCCATCCTTCAAATTCTTCATATATTGGTTCACATTTTGCTAAATCCTCTAAACTAGCTGGAACATAATCTATAATTTCTCCATTTAATTTATATCCTGTACATACTTTTAAAGTATCTAATTCTGCTAATGTATCAATCTTTGTTACCGCAAAACTTGTAAGACCAGACACTCTAGCTGAAGTTTTTAATATAACTAGATCTAACCATCCACATCTTCTCGCTCTACCTGTAGTAACACCAAACTCATGACCCTTTTCTCTTATCCAATCTCCAGTATTATCTAAAAGTTCTGTAGGAAAAGGACCTTTTCCTACTCTTGTTGTATAAGCTTTTGCTATACCTACCGCACTAGTTATAGCTGTTGGACCTACACCAGCTCCTGTACAAACTCCTCCAGCTATTGTACTTGAAGATGTTACATAAGGATATGTTCCATAATCTATATCAAGTAACGTTCCTTGAGCACCTTCAAATAATACTTCCTTACCCTCTTTTATTTTTTTGTTCACTATAACAGATATATCTTTTACAAAAGGCTTTAACTTTTTTGCATATTCTAAATATTCATTATAAGTTCTATTATAATCTAAAGCTTCTTCTCCAAATACCTCTTTTATAATTTTATTTTTTATTTCTAAGTTTTCTTTTAAATTTTCTTTAAAAACTTCTTTATGTATAAGATCACAAACTCTTATACCGCTTCTCTCCATTTTATCTGTATAACTTGGTCCTATTCCTTTTCCAGTAGTTCCTATATCTTTGCTTCCTCTAGCTCTTTCCTTTACTCCATCCAATACTTTATGATATGGCATTATAACATGAGCTCTATCACTTATTATTAATTTATCTGGCGTTACTTTTACTCCTAAAGATTCTAAATAACTTATTTCTTCAAATAAAGCCTTTGGATCTAAAACTACTCCATTTCCTATTACATTTACCTTATCATCATAAAGTATACCTGAAGGTATTAAATGTAATTTATATTCCTTTTCTCCAACAACCACTGTATGCCCTGCATTATTGCCACCTTGAAATCTTACAACTACGTCTGCATTTTCAGCTAAATAATCTGTCATCTTTCCTTTACCTTCATCGCCCCATTGTGCACCTAATACTATAAACGCTGACATATTATTTTCCTCACTTTCATTTTAAGAAAATTATTGTATTTAAATATAATTTAATATTATTTAATTTTAAATAACACTCTTCTACAATATATAATATTAGCAAAACCATTATAAAATATCAACGAAAATACGAATGATTTGAATTATATTTATAACATTATTCGTCTATATTTAAAAATAAAAATATTGCAGTTAAATTCTCACTGCAATACTCTTATTTGTTTATATATTATTGTACTTTTCCATTAATATCCTTGCTACATATACTCCACTAGCTGATGCTTGTGATAATGAATGAGTTACTCCGGAACTATCACCTAAAACATATAAACCTTTTATATTTGTTTCTAAATTAGAATTTAATTCTACATTAGAATTATAAAATTTAACTTCTACTCCATATAAAAGTGTATCTTCATTTGCTGTACCTGGAGCTATATTATCTAAAGCATATATCATTTCTATAATGCCATCTAATTGTCTTTTAGGAATTACTAAACTTAAATCTCCTGGTGTGGCTTTTAAAGTAGGTCTTGTAAAACTTTTTGCCATCCTTTTTTCATTAGTTCTTCTTCCCTTTATTAAATCCCCAAATCTCTGAACTAATACTCCTCCACCTAACATATTACTTAATCTTGCTATAGATTCACCATACTCATTACTCTCTTTAAAAGGTTCAGTAAATCTATTTGAAACTAACAAAGCAAAATTAGTATTTTTTGTATGGAGTTCTGGATTTGCATAACTATGTCCATTAACTGTAACTATTCCATTAGTATTTTCACTTACTACCTCCCCATAAGGATTCATGCAGAATGTCCTAACTAAATCTCCATATTTTTTAGTTCTATATACGATTTTGCTTTCATATACTTCATCTGTTATATGTGAAAATACTTGAGCTGGTAGTTCAACTCTAACACCTATATCTACTCTATTACTTTCTGTTTTTATACCAAGCTTTTTGCATATTTTAGATATCCATTTTGAACCTGATCTTCCTGTAGCTAAAATTAAATCTTTACTAAAAAATGTCCCATCATTAGTATCTACAACAAATTCATCTTTTACCTTGTTTACATCAAAAACCTCACATTCAAATTTCATATCTATTTTATCTTTTAAATATTCATATATATTAGATAATATTTTAATATTCCTATCTGTTCCTAAATGTCTTACTTTTGCATCTAATAAATGTAAATCATTTTGAAGAGCTTTTCTTTTCAAATCAGAATTAGCTGTGGAATATAATTTTGCATCCTTTCCTCCCATTTTACATAAGACCTCATCAACATAATTCATTAATTCTAAAGCTTCTTCCCTACCAACATATTTATATAAATCTCCACCAAAATTATTAGTAATATTATACTTTCCATCAGATAATGTGCCTGCTCCACCATATCCATTCATTATATTACATAATTTACATTGTATACATGATTTTATATTTTTGCCGTCTATAGGACACTTTCTCTTTTTTAAATTATGCCCCTTTTCAATCATTAATATATTTAATTTATTACTATTTTTACACATTTCATAAGCAGCAAATATGCCACTTGCCCCAGCTCCAACAATAACAATATCATACTTTTTCATAACTATCCCCTCCAGCTATATAATAATAACAAAGGTTTTACGTATTTTCAATAGATTTAACGAATATTTTTATATTTTTTTATATTATAGTTCGCAAAAATTCTTTACCAATATATTTTATTATTCTTGCCACATATCTTCTATTATTTCATCTATTTCTCTTTTTAATTTTTTACCTTCTTTTTTATTTAAAGTTATACTATCTTCTTCTATATTTATAACATCTCCTTCTTTAGCTTTTTTAGGCAGAATATTTTTATTTATATTTATCATTTTTTTATCTTCTAGTTCCACTACAGCAAAATTTCCTTCAAATCTATCAATTATTCCTTTCATATTAAACCCACCCTTTAAATTAAATTTTTATATTTTACATTATTTAAAATAGCCTACCACAGACTTTTAAATTGTAGTAGGCTAACTTTCATTTATATAAAATAATTATTTTTTATTAAAAACATATAATATTAAATTGTTATGCTATTATATAAAAATTCCAAAATTAAAATATTTTATTTTACTGAATTAAGTTTATCTAAAACTTCTTTTTCTATAGATTTTATTTTTTCTTCTGCATCTTCTATACTTTTAGCTTTTGTATATATATATATTTTTATTTTAGGTTCTGTACCTGATGGTCTTACTGCATACCAACTACCATCATCAAAAAAGAATCTTAAAACATTTGATCTAGGTATTCTACATGGTTTCCTATCATTTTTTATGATATCATATTCTATTCTATCTTGGTAATCTATATAACTTAAAAGTTTTGCTCCTCCTATTTCCTTTGGGAAAATTTCCCTATATGACTTCATCATTCTTTCTATTCTTTTTTTACCTTCTATTCCTTCTAATATTAATGATATCTGTTTTTCTCTATAATATCCATATTTTTCATATATATCATTAAGTACATCTATTAATGTTTTACCTTTTGTTTTATAATAAGCTGCAGCTTCGCATAAAAGCATACTTGAACTTACTCCATCTTTATCTCGAACAAATGTTCCGGTAACATATCCTATACTTTCTTCATATCCAAATATAAACTCTTTACCTTTTTCTTTTAAATTTGGTATTTTACCACATATATTTTTGAATCCAGTTAATGCTTCATAAGTTTCTACTCCATAGTCTTCTGCAATAACCTTACCTAAATCACCAGTAACTATAGATTTAACTATAGCAGCTCCTTTTGGTAGTTTTCCCATCTCTTTCATATTTGATACTATATAATTTATAAGTATAGCTCCAGTTTGATTGCCATTAAAGGCTAAATACTCACCATTTTCATCTTTAACCTCTATAGCTAATCTATCACAATCAGGATCTGTAGCTATAAGTAATTCTGCATCTACTTTTTTACCCAACTCTTCTGCATATTTAAATGCTTTTGTATCTTCTGGATTTGGATATCCTACTGTAGTAAAGTCTGGATCCGGCTTTTCTTGTTCTGGAACTACTATAATATTCGTAAATCCTCTTTCCTTTAAAACACGTCTAACAGGTATATTTCCTGTTCCATTTAAAGGTGTATAAACAACTTTTATATCTTTATCTATATCATCTCTTATACTTATAGATTTAACTTTTTCTATATATTCAAAATCCATATCTTCTGCTAATATATTTAATAATCCACTTTTTAAAGCTTCTTTCTCATTTATTGTTTCTATTTGGTTAAAACTATAAATCGCTTCTATCTTCTCTGTAATACCATCTGCTATTTTAGATAAAACTTGAGCCCCATCTTCCCAATATACTTTATAGCCATTATAATCTTTTGGATTATGACTAGCAGTTATAACTATACCTGCAGCAGCATTTAACTTTCTAACCGCAAAAGATAATTCCGGTGTTGGCCTTAAATCTTCAAATAAATAAGTGTTTATTCCATTCCCAGCTAAAACTAAAGCCGCAGTTTTCGCAAATTTTTTTGAATAATGTCTGCAATCAAAGGCTATAGCAACCCCTCTTTTTACATACTCTTCACCTTTTTCTATTATATAATCTGCTAATCCCTGAGTAACCTTAGATACATTGTATATATTCATTCTATTTGTACCTGCCCCTATTTTACCTCTAAGACCCGCAGTTCCAAATTCTAATTCTTTATAGAATCTATCTTCTATTTCCTTTTCATTATTTTTTAATTCTTTTAACTCTTTTTTTGTATCTTCATCAATATAATCATTATTTAACCATTCTTCATATAATGCTTTGTAATTCATATACTATCTCTCCTCTTAATTGAAAGCTTTTATTCCATTAATTATTAATTTCAATATCTTTTATGTATTTCCTTCTTAAATAGTATTATTTTATATACTATAATAAAAAATACACTAATAAAATACTATTATAAATAAAAATTATGTTATAAACCAATATTTATATGAATTTCATTGTAAAAATCCAAAAATAAAAGCCCTATAAAATAATTATAGGACTTTATATATTATATTAATTTATTGTTTTATTCTTGATGTATTACATCTAAATTACCAAATTTACTGTATTGTCCAAGCCATGCTAATTTAACTGTTCCCGTAGGACCATTTCTTTGTTTAGCTATAATACATTCTGCTATATTTTTATCCTCTGTTTCTTTATCATAGTACTCATCTCTATATAAAAACATAACTACATCCGCATCTTGTTCTATAGACCCAGATTCTCTAAGGTCTGAAAGCATTGGTCTGTGATCTGATCTAGCTTCTGGAGCACGAGATAATTGTGATAAAGCTATAACTGGACAATCCATTTCCTTGGCTAAAGCTTTTATAGATCTAGATATCTCTGAAACTTCTTGTTGTCTACTTTCAGCTCCTTTGCCTCCACTCATAAGTTGAAGATAATCTATTAAAACCATATCTATGCCATGTTCTATCTTCAATCTTCTGCACTTAGAGCGCATTTCCATTATAGACATACCTGCAGTATCATCTATAAATATTTTTGCTGCAGCTAAAGGTCCTGAAACTCTAGCTATATTTTCCCAATCTTTATCCTCTAAGTTACCAGTTCTAAGCTTCAACATATCAATATTAGCTTGTGAACAAAGCAACTTATAGGAAAGTTGTTCTTTTGACATTTCCAGGGAAAAGATTGCTACACTTTTTCCTTCTCTTAGAGCTGCATATTCTGCTATATTTAATGCAAAAGTAGTTTTCCCCATTGATGGTCTTGCTGCTATTAATATCATATCAGACTTTTGAAAGCCTGATGTTTTAGCATCTAACTCTCTAAAGCCAGAAGCAACTCCTGTGGTTTCACCTTTATTTTTAAATAGATTTTCAATTTGAATAAATCCTCTTTCTAAAACATTACTCAATGGTTCAAAATCAGATGTAGTATTTTGATTAGATATATCAAATATCTTTTTCTCTGCTGTATCTATTATTTCCTCTACATTATCTTGCCTGTTATAGCAATTTTCTATTATCTCAGTAGATGACCTTATAAGCCTTCTTAATGTGGATTTATCCTTTATTATTTCTATATAAGATTGAATATTAGCTGTAGAGACTATAGAGTTACAAAGCTCTGTTATATAACTAACTCCACCTACCGCCTCTAATTTATCTTTTGATTTAAGGTTCTCAGTAAGAGTTAACATATCTACTGCTATATCCTTTTGGTAAAGTTCTATAATTGCACCGAATATAATCTTATGAGAATCTTTATAAAAATCTTCACTTTTTAAAACTTCCACAGCCTCTGCTATGGAAGTTTTATCTATAATCATTGCTCCTAATACATTTTGTTCTGCATCTATACTTTGTGGCATACTTTTTATGGGTGCATCCATATAAACATCTCTCCTTAAGTACTCCTTAATTTAAAATACTATATTCATAAGCTCTTCTATAGTATCTATACATATTATTTCTATATCTTTAATATCTGAAGGAGCATCTTTCATATTGTCCTTAGGTATTATTACCTTTTTTATACCCTTTCTTCTTGCACCATATATTTTTTCAAATATGCCCCCAACGGGCTTTATCTTGCCTTTAAGAGATATTTCTCCCGTTATGGCTATATCCTGTTTTATAGGCTTGTTTAATAAAGCACTAATAATACATATTGTTATAGCTGCTCCTGCAGATGGTCCATCTATTTTTCCACCGCCTATAGCATTAACATGTATATCATAATCTTTTATATCTTCTTTTGTTATTTTTCTTATAACAGAAGCGGCATTAAATACAGAATCTTTTGCCATACTTCCTGCTGTATCATTAAATCTAATGAACCCTTTTTCTTTATTTTTAGCATTAAATACAGTGGCTTCTATTTCTATGGTAGATCCTATATATCCACTTACACCTAATCCATATACATGTCCTACTTCTAATTTTTCTTTATTTTCTATTCTATCATATGGAATAAGCCTACTTATGGATATAACTTGTTCTAAATCATCCATAGTTATATTAAGCTTTGTTCCTTCTTTATATTCTTTATTTTTATATAAGGAATATCCATAGACATCTGATAATATATTTACTGCTTTTCTTCCCTCTATGGTATATCTGCTTATAGTTTGAGCTACTCCATCCTCTAATATTATATTTAATTTATCTGCTGCATTTATCACTATTTTTTCAATATCTTTAGAAGATAATGGTTCGAAAAATACTTCTGCACATCTAGATCTTAATGCTGGATTTATTTCTGAAGGTTCCCTAGTGGTAGCTCCTATAAGGACAAAATCAGCTGGTGCTCCATTTTCAAATAAATGTTTTATATACTTAGGTATATTTTCATCATCAGGATCATAGTAAGAAGATGAAAATTCTACTCTTTTATCTTCTAAAACTTTTAAAAGTTTATTTTGAAGCATATCATCTAATTCACCTATTTCATCTATAAAAAGTACTCCACCATGAGCTTCTGTAACTAATCCTAGTTTAGGTTCTGGTATTCCAGTTTCAGCTAAATCTCTTTTAGAACCTTGATATATTGGATCATGCACTGATCCTAAAAGAGGATTTGTAATCTCTCTTGGGTCCCATCGTAAAGTAGTTCCATCTACCTCTACAAATTTAGATTCTTCATAAAAAGGTGTATATTTTAATTTTTTTACTTCTTCTAAAGCTAATCTAGCTGCAGATGTTTTTCCTACTCCTGGTGGTCCATATAATATGATATGTTGTGGATATGGAGACGCTATTTTAGATAAAAGGGATTTTATAGGTCTCTCCTGTCCTATAATTTCTGGAAAACAAGTAGGTCTTAATAAATGTTGAATATTATTAGCTAATTTTCTAGTTTCAAGTACCTCTATATGTGCATATTTTTTTAAAGTTTTAGCATTTTCAGGTCCTTTTTGCTTTTTTAAAATATTAAGTTTTACTTCTTCTATATATTTATCTTGTTTTTCCATTAGAACTTTTTCTACTTCTTTTTCTATATTGTTTTCTACATATCTTTTAGCTAAGATTTCCACAATTAATCTATTTGTTTCTGTTAACACTTCTACAACATTCTTATCTGTAGGTATTGTTTGTATACCTTTGCCATCACTTATTATTTTATTTAATGCATACAATCTTTCATATGGATTACTACTATTTATATATTTTTCTAGCTTATATTTTACAATTCTAGCTCTTACATTAGAATCTTTTATTATTTTTTTTACTATTTCAAATAAAACCTCTATCTGTAACTCAATAGACATATCGCTTGAAATATCTCGTTCTATTTCATTTATTATATCATCTTGTAATTCATATAATTTATGAGAATTCACAATTTTCCTCCTATTCTTCTAAAACAGAAACTTTAACTTTAGCTGAAACTTCTGGGTAAATCTTTATTTCGGCCTCATAAATTCCTGTTTGTCTTATAGTATCTGCTACTATCTTCTTTTTATCTATATCTATTTTGTATTGTTCTTTTAACTTTTCTGAAATATCTTTTGATGTTATAGAACCAAATAATCTTCCATTTTCACCAATTTTAACTTTAAATTTAATTTCTTTTCCCATTAATGATTTTGCTAATTTTTGAGCTTCTTCTAATTCCTTTAACTTTTGTCTTCTTTCTGCTTCTTTTTTATTATTTAAAATGTGTAAATTATTTTCTGTTGCTTGCTCAGCTAATTTCTTTGGGATTAAGTAATTTCTTGCATATCCATCAGATGCATTAACTAGATCTCCCTTCTTACCCAATGATTTAACGTCTTTTAATAATATAACTTTCATTATCCTTCACCTTCCCTTAAATATTTATCTATGGCTAATTCTAATTTTTCTACTGCCTCTTCTAAAGTAACTTTTTCTAATTTAGCTCCAGCCATAGTCATATGTCCTCCACCACCTAACATTTCAAGTATTAATTGAACGTTAATATCTCCAAGGGATCTTCCACTTATATATGTTTCTTTATTTATTGTAACAAATACAAAGGAAGCTTGAATACCTGAAATATTTAGTAGTTCATCCGCTGCTTGTGCAGCTAATACATTATCTCCTATATTTTCTGGACATACTGCTATAGCAATATCATTTTTTACATGTACTGATTTTATTATTTCTAACTTTTTAATATAAGTATCTAAATCACTTGCAAAAAATTTCTTAACATCAATAGTATCTGCTCCAAACTTTTTTAAAAAAGATGCAGCCTCAAAAGTTCTAACACCTGTTTTAAAGTAAAAATTTTTTGTATCAACATATATTCCTGCTAAAAGTGCTTCTGCTATAATTGGTGAAATATTAGGTTTTTCCACCATATATTGAATCATTTCTGTTACTAATTCTGATGTAGAAGACGCATAAGGCTCTATATAGCTTAATATTGATTTTTCTATATAATCCGTTGCTCTTCTATGATGATCTATTATAACTATCTTATTAGTTTTATCGACTAAATCAGTATTTTGAACATAACCTCTATTATGAGAATCTACTATTATTAATAAAGTATCTTCGTTTATAATATCTAACGCTTCTTTACTACTTATAAATATATTTTCATATCCTTTTTCTTCTTTTATCTTATTTAATAAAAATTCACTACTTTTATTATAATTTTCAAGTATTATATAACTTTTTTTCTCTAATTGATTTATTACACTATGAAGTCCTATGGCTGAGCCTAAACAATCTATATCTGCATTTGTATGACCCATTATAATTATATTACTACTTTCATTTATTAAATTAACTAAGGCATGAGCTATAACTCTTGCCCTAACCTTTGTTCTCTTTTCAACTTCTTTAGTTTTACCACCATAAAATAAAAATTTATCTTTATTTTTTACTACAGACTGGTCTCCCCCTCTACCCAATGCTAATTCTTTAGCTGCGAGGGCATAACTATAATTTTCTAAAGGAGTTTCTGCTCCCTTTCCTACTCCTATACTTAAAGTAGGACTCATTCTATTTCCTGTATCTATTTCTCTTATCATATCTAGTATATCAAATTTTTTCTCCATTTGTTTTTCTATATAAGAATTTTGAACAGATAATACATATTTATTGGGTTCATATTTTTTTATCATAGCTTTCATACTTTCAGAAAAACTGTTTATATGCCTTTCTATCTCTGCTATTATTAATGGTTGTTTATCTATATCTATACTTTTTAATACTTCATCTAAATTATCAACTTCCAAAAGCATTATTGCTTCTTTGTTTTTTTCCATATTTATTAATATATTAAACATATCTGTAACATCATAAAAATAAAGAAGCAGTATTTTTTCTCCCATTTCCTCATCAAAAAATGTATTAGTATATATATTATAATAATTATCTTTAAAATTAATATTTTTAAAAGATTTCTTTTTTCCTTCTAAAGCATATCTAAAATTGAAATTTTTTAAAATATTGCTTATATGCTCTCCTAATATCCCCTCTTCTTTTAATAGTAAAGAAAAATTTTGATTATACCATAACACTTCTCCATCATTTGATATAATCATCATAGGAAAAGGTAAATTCATTAGAGAACTTTTAAATGCGTTATCCATTTTTGTAGAGAAGTCCTCTATAAATTCCTTTAATTCTTTCTTCTTATTTCTTGTATTCTTAAAATTATAAAATAATAACAAGAAATATATAAGTGTTAATACTATACCTATTTTTGAATGCTTATATGAAAAGATAATAATTATTAATATTGCTATGATGAACATATACATTTTATTATTTGTAATAAAATTATCGTATCTATTATCACTCATCTATACTTCCCCACTTTTATTATTATCATATTGTCTAAGGGAATCTAATTTTCTAAAATCAAGCATTGCATCTATTAATCCTAAATAAAAATAAATAACACTTAAGGGACCTAAAATAGTCATCAAAAATATAAAAATCAAAATTCCCTTGGAAATATTAAATTTATTTTTCATATAATATACAAAAACAGATAGTCCATCAATTAAAAGTATTATAAATAATAAATTGCTAGAAGTCATATAAAAATAATCTCCTAATACTAAATTATTTCTTTTTAATATAACTCCTATAAGCAAACCTATTGCTACTATAGTTACTATTCTTACATTAATATATATTTTAGATATATGAGGTAATGGTTTTATATTTTTATATCCTAATTTTATAAGTACTGTTCTTGTTATTCCATAGTTTAAAAAAGCGGACATAAAAGAACTTATTATTAAAGCTCCAGGTATCATTTTTAATATAAAATCTGGTTGTAGCAAGTTAAATTTTTGTTCCATTTGTTGCAATTGTTCTTTTGGAACTCCAGCTTGAGAATAAAACTCCTTAACTAACTCCATACTTTCCTTCATCATACTTATATTCTTATTTATAATATTCATTATAGTATTTTTATCTATAAATAAAATTTGTATCAAAAAAACTATAATAATCGATATTAAAAATCCTAAAGCTATTATAATGATTGTTGTGAAAATTGATTTTTTATTTTTTATACAATATCCCAGTAAAAATCCTATTATACCAAATGAAATAGTAATTATTACAGCTGTTAGAGGATCTTGCATCATAGTTGTTATAATACCTGTGACTATTATAGACAATAAAGTAATTTTATAATCTTGTCTTAAATATAAAACTGCTATAGGTATAGGAAGTAAAAATGTAGTTAAAATACCAATCACAGGTAAATACAAACTAAACATTATAAGTACTATCATTAATGAAACTATAAGCCCTGCTTCAACCAAAGAACTAGTTTTGATTTGTCTATTATACATATATTCCTCCATTATTCTTTTTCTTTAAAATGATTATATAATTTACTTAAATTTCTCCCATCCTTTTCTATCTCGTCTTCTTCAATTATGCCCACTTTTAACTTTTTCTTTACATTTTCGTCGACTGCTATAAAAGAATATCCTAATTTTTCCCCTAATAAATATAGTATTATAATGGCACCTGATATACAATCTAATATAGCTTCCTGTGCTACATTACTCCCTTTAGTCAAAAGTTTATAAAAATCCCCTATTATACATAAAAGCTCTGCTTTTAAATCTTCTATTACTTTTACACTATACATTATATTAAAATCATCTTTTTTCATATAGCACCCATCCCCTTTTTTAACCTATAATACTATTTTAGTTGTATTTCACTTTTTATGCAATAATACCTTATATTACTTATAAAATCAATCATATACAAAAAAACTGACCACTAATTCGTAGTCAGTTTTATGTAAATTCAAATCTTATTCTGTAGTAAATGGTAGTAAAGCAATATTTCTTGCTCTTTTTATAGCTCTAGTTAATTCTCTTTGATGTTTAGCACAGTTTCCAGAAATTCTTCTTGGAAGAATTTTACCTCTTTCTGTAACGAATTTTCTAAGCTTATTAATATCTTTGTAATCTATTGCTTCAGATTTTTCCATACAAAAAGTACAAACTTTTCTCTTAGCTCTTCTTTGTCTTCTTCCGCCTTCTCTTCCTGCCATAACTATCCCTCCTTTTCTTTAAAATGGGATGTCTCCATCATCCACTGGAATTATATCGTCGTCAAAACTGTTGTCATTTCCAAAACCTTGGTTTGATTGATAACTTGGTTCTGACCCATTATTATATGTTGAATCCGTTGTAGGCTTATTGCCCCACTCAAGAAATTTAACTTCTTCAGCTATGACTTCTGTTACATATCTTCTTGTACCGTCTTTTGCTTCATAGCTCCTTGTTTGAATTCTACCACTAACTCCCATGAGTTTTCCCTTACTCATATAATTAGCTGTAGATTCTGCTTGTTTTCCCCATACTACTATAGGGATAAAATCTGCTTCTCTCTGGCCATCTTTTGAAAACCTTCTATCTACAGCCAAAGTAAAGGTGGCAACTGCTGTCCCATTTCCTGGAGTAAATCTTAACTCAGGATCTTTGGTTAATCTACCTATTAAAACAACTTTATTCAAAAAAACACCACCTTATTATTCTTGAGTTATTATCATGTGTCTTATAACAGTATCTGTTATTCTAAACACTCTGTCTAACTCTTTTGGTAATTCTGTATCAGCTGTAAAGTTTATTAAAGTATAGTAACCTTCGTTAACTTTTTTAACTTCGTAAGCTAATTTTCTTTTACCCCATAGGTCAACATTATCTACTGTTCCACCTGCATTTTCGATTACACCTTTGAATTTTTCAACATTGGCTTTGTAACTTTCTTCATCTAATGCTGGGTTTAATATAAATACAGTTTCGTACTTTCTCATTATATTCACCTCCTCCCCACGGACTAACGGCTGTACTTTGTACAGCAGGGATTTTATCGTACATCAAATAATTTTATCACATAAACTATTATAAATCAATATATTTTATAACATTTCTATAAAGGCTGCTATTCTTGTTTTTAATTGTCCTATATCAGTTTGAGAATAATCTGTTTCTATACTCATATATGGCGTATCTTTCTCTTTATTTACAAATTCCTTTACATACTGAGTTTCTACATTATAAGTATGGCAAGCTTGTAATATTACATCAATGACACCATCAACTTTATAATCATCTATTAGCTCTGATAATAAATTTAATCTATTTGTATTAGGACTCATACATGAACATCCTATAGCTAAATATTTTTCTGCTATAGCATCTATAGGATCTTTTTCTTCATCTACCAATCTTTCAATTTCTTTTACCCCACTACAATTTTCAAATACTACAACATTTCCACCATTTTCTTCAATTAATTTTATTATTTTTTCTGTTCCATCTCCCATAGGACATCCAGTTATAAGTATTCTTTTTGCATCGTTAGATACTTTTCTTTCACCTTTTTCATATCTTTCCTTTGCATCATTTATCATATCTTTTAATGATTTTATTTCCTCTTCTTTATCCCATTTAAAACTAGCACCATTCAAAACTTTCATTATTTCAAGTCCTGTTACTGGTGGTGGACACATCTTTCCTAATTCATAAAACTCTTTAAGAGCTTTTCTCTCTTTATTTCTAAGCTTTATCATTTCCCTTATCTTATCTTCAGTTATTTCTACATTAAATTCTCTTTCTAATCTTTCTTTTAATCTTATTATTTCATTTTTCCATAAATTATAAGCATCTTTTCCTGTGCTTATTTGAGGTAATTGCATAACATGAACTGGTCTTATATCATTTAAATACTCATACATCTTTTTCTTTCCATCACAAGTAGTTTCCCCTACTATTAAATCTGAAAAATAAGTATATGGACACTTTTCAGTTATAGCAAATCCATAAGAAGCCTTTATAAGAGGACATAAATTTCTTGGCAATACCTTCTCAGCATCTGGTATAGCTTCATCATTTTTACCACATAAAGCTACTACAGTGGCTCCTGATGCAGATATTATTTCCCATGGAGTATATGTACAAAATACGCCTACAACTTTTTTTCCTTCATCCTTTAAATTTTTTACAGTTATAAACCCATTTCTTCTAGCTTCACTAAACTCATCAAACTTTGCTGGCAAATTATTCATAATAAATTCCCCCTACTTAATTTATCCTTAGCACCATTTTATAATAACATATATACTTTTCTAAAGTTATTTGTAATATTTATAGACAAATATGTATATATAAATAAAAATTATATGTTTTTGTTTATATAAAAAACTATCGATATTATTTTATCGATAGTTAACTAAAAATTAATCCTTTTGCTTATGCTCTAATACATTTTTTAATCTTTTTTCAAATGTACTTCTTGGTATCATTACTATTCTGCTACATCCTAAACATTTTATTTTTATATCTGCACCCATTCTTATTATTTCCCATCTATTATTACCACAAGGATGAGATTTTTTCATTTCCACTATATCTCCTAAATCAAAAGTCTTAGTCATAATTAATATCTCCTCCTATTTTATAATTTGAAGTTTATTATAAGGTATTTCTACATTTTCATTTTTTAGTTCTAATAATATTTTTTTTCTTAATTCAATTTCTGCAGTCCACTGATTCATTGGGGTTGTCTTTCCATATACTACTATATTTATACCATTGTCTCCAAGTGCAGTTATTCCATATACTTCTGGTTGTTGTGATATTATATCGCTTCTTTCTTCCCCATATTTTAAACATACTTTGTTAATCTTATTTATTACTTCTTCTATATCTTCTTCATATGCAATATTAATTTCTATCTTAAATCTAATATCATTTTTAGCATGATTAGTTACTTTATTTATTAAACCATTAGGTATAATATGAAGATCCCCATTAAAATCTCTTAGCTTAGTTACTCTAAGTTCTATTGTGTCAACTATACCTGACTTATCTTCTACAGTTATATAATCTCCTACTGAAAATTGATCTTCAAATAATATAAAAAATCCACTTATTACATCTTTTATAAGATCTTTAGCACCTAAACCTATAGCTGCACCACCAAGGCCTGCAAATATAGATCCTATTCTTCCAAACAAAATTTCTATTATAGCAAATATACCTACAAAATAAACTGTATATCTTAATATACTATTTAATACTGTTCCTACAGTTGTAGCTTTTTTATCATCTAATGAAAATTTCAAATTTCTTTGTTTTTTAACAAATCTATTTATTATTTTATTACCTATTTTTATAGATAAATACATTATTCCACATATAATTGCTATTCTAATAGCTACTGATATAAAATTATATATAGAATCTGACTCTATAGGTAAATCTCCTATTTTTATTCCGCCTTTGGATAAATCAAAATCAAATTTAAATAATGATTTCATAAATTATTACATGACTAACTTGTAGTCTTTACCCTCCTTTAAATATAAATTTTTGATATTTATTTCTTTATTTTCTATAATCTTTTTTACATTCTCAAAATCTTGTTCATCAATTCTTATGCTTATACCACAGCTTTTAGTTATATATGTTGGCGTAGGAATTATAATAACTTTTATTCCTTTATCTTTTAATACACTTTCACCATCCATAGCTGTATGTGTATTTTCAAATGTTATTACATAATTTTTCATAAATTTATCACCTATCCATTTATTCTTATTGATTTTACAATATAATTATAAAACTTTATTGGAACATATACAATTATATAACTTTAGTTTATAATTATATATAAATATTTTCATAATTAATGTAATTTAAAATATTATTAATAAATATTTAATATTTGATTAGATATACTATTCAAGAGGAGGTTTTTAAGTGAAAATTTATTTAGATAATGCAGCTACTACTTATCCAAAACCAGAAACAGTTTATTCTTCCATATTAAACTACATGAAAAATGTTGGTGCTAGTCCTGGTAGAGGTGGATATGAAAATGCTCTTACAGGAGATAGAATGGTTTATAAATGTAGACAGTCTTTAATAAATTTATTTAACTTTAATAAAATAGAAAATGTAGTATTTACATCTAATATTACAACCTCACTAAATATATTAATAAAATCTATTGTGAAAGATGGATGGCATGTAATAACTTCTTCAATGGATCATAATTCTGTAATTAGACCTTTAGTTTCATTGCAAAAATCAAATAAAATTGAATTAGATATATTAAATTGTTCAGAAGAAGGTCTAATAAATATTGAAGATTTTAAAAATACAATAAAAAATAACACAAAATTAGTTGTATTATCTCATGCATCAAACATTGTTGGAACAATACAACCTTTAGAGGATATAGGTAAGATATGTAAAGAAAAAGGAATTTATTTTATTATAGATTCTGCTCAAACTGCTGGGGTTCTACCTTTAGATTTTAAAAAATTAAATTGTAATGCATTAGCTTTTACGGGACATAAAGCTTTACTTGGACCTCAAGGTATCGGAGGATTTATAATTGATGATGAATTAAATAATATTGCAACTAATTTTATAGAAGGTGGTACTGGTAGCTTATCTGAAAGCACATTACAACCAGATTTTCTTCCTGATAAATTTGAAAGCGGCACTATGAATACACCTGGAATAGCTGGTCTCTTAGCTGGCATTGAATATATAAATAAAGAAGGTTTAAACACTATAAAAGAAAGAGAAGAATATCTTTGTAAGGAATTTATAAATGGATTATTAAATATAAAATCTATAAAAATATATGGTCCTTTAGACGCTTCTTTAAGAACTGCAACAATATCTATTAATTCATCAAAAATCGATAATTCTGAATTAGGTTTTTTATTAGATAATGAATTTGGCATAATGGTTAGAACGGGTCTTCATTGTGCACCTTTAGCTCATAAAACTATAGGATCTTTCCCACAAGGTACATTAAGATTTAGTTTTGGTGCATTTAATGACATTAAAGACATTAATTATGCTTTATACGCTCTAAACAATATACTTAATAGGCTGTGATCTATACAATAATTAGTATTATAGCAGATTTTCTTCCTATATTAGGTATATATACTATTTATATATCTTTAGCTTTAATATATATTAATTTATAAAAATTATGTTGTTAGAATTGGATTACTAATTGTTATACTTTTGTATCTGTAGTAAGTCAAATTTTAAAACCAAAACTCTTATGATCTTCATTAGTATTACATTCTGTTGATATTTTAGCAGTAATATTTATAGCTCTAAAAATAAATGGTATGTTTTTTTATTTATTTTTTATAATATTTTATAACATACTACATAAGGTTAAATTATTATATTATAATATGATGTATAACCCATATCAACTTTTCTATAGTTTCATACTCTTTTGAGTTGAATTATTTTATAATATGATGTATAAAACCTCCTTTAGTGGATATAATCCCTAACAGGAGGTTTTTTTATGATAAGTAAAACTATTATAGATACTTCTATACCTAATAATATTTCTACTTTGCGAGATATTTTATGTACTGAATTATACTATGCATTTAAATCAAATAAAGAAATAGTAATATTATGTATTGGAACTGATCGCTCTACAGGCGATTCATTAGGTCCGCTAGTTGGAGAAAAACTCAAATTTTTAATTAGAGATAGAGTTAGTTTATTTGGTAATTTAGAAAATCCAGTCCATGCTAAAAACTTAAAAGAAACTATTTCTATTATAAATTCTAAATATAAAAATCCATACATAATAGCCATAGATGCTTGCTTAGGAAGTATACAGAATATAGGTAAAATAATAATAGATAGCAAACCTATTTATCCAGGATCAGCAATTAATAAAGATCTTCCTGCTATTGGTGATCTAAGTATTAGTGGAGTAGTAAATATTTCTGGTGCTATGGAATTCATGGTATTACAAAATACTAGACTATATACTGTTATGAATTTAGCTAATTATATTTCAAAAGGTATATATCACTCTATTATAAAAACTTTAGGAAGTAAAAAAAATAGCTATAATATAGAAAATATTTAATTTAAATTATACAGTCATTTATTCTTATATTTAATATATTTTCTATTTCATCTATAGTTTTGCCAGCACTATCTATAATTAATATATCTGTGTTTCTTTTATTATTATTTAAATATTTATCTATTAACATATCTTCCTTTAAATCACATATAATTACATCATAATTATTATCACTATAAATATTATATCCTTTTTCTATTAAAGCATTTTTTAAATTTTGTAATGTATCTGATACAAAAATATTCATTATAAAACCTCCCTTTATGAAATATTATTTTTCATAAAAGGAGGTTTTATTCTAATTTTCATCAACATTATTTATACAATTTTCTAATACTTGTTTTTCCTCATCTGACAAATCATATCTTGATATACCCCTGTCTATAGGTTTAGCATATGTAGTACTTTCATTTCTTCCAAATATACTTGTTAATATTACACCACTATTGTCATTATCTAAAAATGCTATTGAATAACTTAAATCACTTCCTACATCATCGAAGGCTCTATATCTAACTATAGCTACTTTTTGTATACATGATTTTACTCTTTTATCTATAGTACTATATATTTCTTTTACATATTCAGTTTCTTCTTTTACTTGATCTATTTTATCTAAATAACCATTTATTAATTCTTCAATACTCTTATTACTTGAACCTCTCATAAATTTTTTATATTTCTGTTTCAACTTTTTTAAAGAAATCATATTAATTATAAGCATTATAAATAATAAAATCATTATTGCTGCTAATGCTATAATGATAAAAGATGAATTTATGTTTATGAATTCTATTATATTTGTCATAACTTATCTCCTCCGTCATGTTTCACGTGAAACATTTTATAATTTTAGTATATCTAATATTCTCTGCAAATCTTCTTCTGAATAATATTCTATTTCTATTTTTCCTTTATTTTTATTATTTTGTAAATTAACTTTTGTATCAAATAAATTTTCTAATTTACTCTTTATATCTTTATAATAAGGTAAAACATTATTATCTTTGTTATTCTTCTTATTCTTTTTTTCTTTATGCATATTTTTTATCATTCGCTCTGTTTCTCTAACACTTAAATTTTCATCAATTATTGTTTGTGATAATTTATATTGTAATTCATTTTCTTTTAAAGCTAATAATGCCCTTCCATGACCTTCAGTTATAACACCATCAATTAAATATTGCTGAACTCTTTTATCTAAAGCCAGTAATCTCATACAATTGGCAATGGCTGCTCTTGATTTACCTATCCTTATACTTAAAGTATCTTGAGTTATTTTAAATTCCTGAATCAAATTTTTATAAGCTTGAGCTTCTTCTATACAATTTAAATCTTGTCTTTGTATATTTTCTATTAAAGATATTTCTAACACACTTTTATCGTCTAAATCCATAACCACAGCTGGTATCTTTTTTATACCTACCAACTTAGCAGCTCTCCATCTTCTTTCTCCTGCAACTATAGTGTATAAATTACCTTCCTTTTTTAAAACTAGAGGTTGAATAATGCCGTGTTCTTTTATAGATTGAGCCAAACATCTTATTTTTTCTTCATCAAAATTTTTTCTAGGCTGTTCATTATTAGGTTTTATTAAATTTATAGATATAGTATTTATACTATCTTTCTTTTCTTGGGCTTTTTCAGGAATTAGTGCACCCAAACCCTTTCCTAATGCTGATTTTTTATTCAACCTAATATCCTCCCTTTATTGTTTTTTTATAAATTCTTTACTTAAATTATTGTATGCTTCTGCTCCCTTACATTTAGAATCATATAATATTATAGGCAATCCAAAGCTAGGAGCTTCCGCTAATCTTACATTTCTAGGAATCGTAGTTTTAAATACTTTATCATTAAAGTATTTTTTTACTTCTTCTGCTACCTCATTGCATAATCTAGTTCTAATATCATACATAGACAATATTACACCTTCAACTTCTAAATTAGGATTAAGAGATTTTTGTACTAATTCAATAGTATTAACTAATTGTCCCACACCTTCTAATGAATAAAATTCACATTGTATAGGAATTAAAACACTATCAGATGCAGCAAGAGCATTAATTGTCAATAAACCTAATGAAGGTGGGCAATCAATAAATACATAATCAAATTCATTCTCTATTTCCTTTAATTTTTGTAAAAGAATTCTTTCCCTGTCCAATTTATTTATTAATTCTATTTCTGCACCAGCTAAAGACATAGTTGATGGTAAAATATAAAAATTACTTATAAGTTCGCTTTGTTTTATTGCTTCTTTGATTGATATTTCATCCGATGTTAAAACATCATATACTGATAATTCTAAGCAATTTTTATCCAATCCCATTCCGCTGGTGGTATTACCTTGAGGATCTATGTCTATATTTAATATTTTATATCCATTCATGGCTAGACATGAACATAAATTTATACTAGTTGTAGTCTTGCCTACACCACCTTTTTGATTAAAAATAGATATTACTTTCAATTCCTCACCACCTAATTAATTATCCTACTTTTTATTATATAGTTTAAAGTAAAATAATTAAAGTCTTTTGCATATACTTTATTAAAATTTAATAAAAAGTAGATGTTTCACGTGAAACATCTACTATTTTTTAGGTATTGTTATGGTTATTTGTATTTTATCATCGAGGTCTTTAGATCTGTAGTTTGCTTTAACACCATATTTATCGAAAACCTGTTTTACTGTATTAACATAAACTACTGGCGAAAAAATTCCTTTTATTCTTTTTTTCCCATCAGAAGCTAAATTTTTATTACTATCATCACATAATTCCTTTTCTATTAATTCTTCGGTCTTTTTTACATTTAATTTTTTTTCTATAACAATAGCTAATATTTTCAATTGCGTATCCTTATCATTAATTTTTAACAGTGCCCTACCATGCCTTTCCGTTAAATTATTTTCCAATATTTTTTCTCTAACTTCTTTGGATAATTTTAATAACCTCATTTTATTTGCTATAGTAGATTGCTTTTTCCCAATTACTTCTGATAATTTATCTTGAGTATAAAAATGTTCTTGTATTAAATTATGATAAGCTTCTGCTTCTTCAAAACAATTTAAATCTTCCCTTTGCAAATTTTCTAATAACGCTATTGCAGCAGAATCCTTATCTGTAACATCTATAATAACTGCTGGAACTTCATTTAAACCCAATTTTTTAGCTGCCCTTAATCTTCTTTCTCCGGCAACTAATTCATATGTATCATCTTTTATCTTTCTAACAGATAATGGCTGAATTATACCATATACTTTTATTGATTGCGCTAACTCTTCTATACTTTCCTCATTAAAATATTTTCTAGGTTGATATAAATTGGGAATAATTTTATCAGTGGAAATATAATTTATATTTTTTTGCATACTACCATCCCTCTTATTCTCTTCCTAATATTTACATTTCGTCTTTGAATGTAATTTTCCTCTTTTTTTTATTAGTTTTTAAATTGCAAATTATTACATTTATTTTAGAGGATTTTTTTTAATAATACCAGGTTTTCTAGGATATTTTTTTCCAGTTTCTTTTACTTTTTTTATAATTACTAAGTTATGCTTTAAATCTGTATCTTCAATATCTATTTTTATTATATCTTCTATTTTTCCACCTAAAATTTCTATAGATTTTTTAGCTACTGTTATTTCATCTTCTACAGAAGGCCCTTTCATAGCTACAAAATATCCACCTTTTTTTACAAAAGGAATGCAAAATTCACTTAAAACTGCTAAATTTGCTACAGCTCGAGAAACTGCTATGTCATAATTTTGTCTATGCTCAGTTTCCTGGGCATAATCTTCTGCTCTTCCATGTAAGCATTGTATATCCTGTAATTTTAAATCACCTATTACAATATTTAAAAAATTTATTCTCTTTTGTAGTGAATCTAATAATGTTATTTTTATATCGTCCCTTAATATTTTTATAGGTATACCTGGGAACCCTGCTCCTGTACCTATGTCAATTAAACTTTTAGCTTCTTTTATAGGTGATGCCTTAAATATTTTTATACAATCTATAAAATGTTTTTTTATTATTTCTTCATCTTCAACAATAGCTGTTAAATTTATTTTTTTATTCCATTCTTGTATTAAATTCTTATATTTTATAAACTGATTATATTTTTTATCATTAAAATCTAAGTTAACATCATTACATGACGTTTGCAGTATATTAAAAAATTCCATTTAACAACCTCCAAAAGGGTTTTTTAGTTTTCTCTATTTTTTCTTTCCATATATATAAGTAATACTGATATATCTGCTGGTGATACACCAGAAATTCTAGAAGCCTGACCTATGTTTATAGGTTTTATTTTTTCTAACTTTTGAATAGCTTCTATTCTTAATCCTTTTATATCTGAATAATTTATACTTTTAGGTATTAATCTATTTTCATATTTTTTAAATTGATCAACTTGCTCTAACTGTTTGTTTATATAACCCTCATATTTTGCAATTATATTTATTTCTTCTTTTTCATCATCCTTTAAATTCGGTCTTTCATTATCTAAAGATTCGACTTTAAAGTAATCTAATTCAGGTCTTTTTATCAATTCATACAAACTAATAGGTTTTTTTAATTCAGTAGATCCATTCTCTAATAAAAATTCATTTATTTCTTTTTTTCCTGTTATTTGTACTTTTTTTATTCTTTCTATTTCATTTTCTATATTCTTTTTTCTATTTAGATATTTATTATACCTATCCTCTTTTACAAGACCAATTCTATACCCAATTTCTGTTAACCTTAAATCTGCATTATCTTGCCTTAATAACAATCTGTATTCTGCTCTTGACGTCATCATTCTATAAGGCTCATTTGTTC
This sequence comes from Clostridium tepidum, assembly GCF_002008345.1. Taxonomy (GTDB): domain Bacteria; phylum Bacillota; class Clostridia; order Clostridiales; family Clostridiaceae; genus Clostridium_F; species Clostridium_F tepidum. Next base: position 14,589 of record NZ_MRAE01000004.1, on the reverse strand, counting down.
CTTTTGTTACTAAATCATCTATAAGTACACCTATATATGCATCAGATCTTTTTAAAATTAATGGATCTTTTCCCTTTATTTTTAATACAGCATTAATTCCAGCTATAAGACCTTGAGCTGCAGCTTCTTCATAACCTGAGCTTCCATTAAATTGACCTGCTCCATATAATCCATTTATGTTTTTAAATTCTAAAGTTAAATCTAATTGCTGAGGATCAATACAATCATATTCTATAGCATAAGCAGTTCTTAATATTTCTGCATTTTCTAGTCCTGGCACGCTTCTATACATTTTTATTTGGACATCTTCTGGTAGAGAACTGGACATGCCACCAATATATAATTCTTCTGTATTTTCACCTTCTGGTTCTATAAATACCTGATGCTTATCTTTATCTGGAAACCTAACAATTTTGTCTTCAATAGATGGACAGTATCTTGGACCTATACCCTCTATTGATCCATTATATAATGGAGATCTATGTATATTTTCATTTATTATTTTATGCGTTTCTTCAGAAGTATAAGTTAAATAACAAGAAATTTGATCCTTATCTAATTTATCATGTATAAAAGAAAAAGGAACTATTTTTTCATCTCCTGGCTGCTCTATCATTTTAGAAAAATCTACTGATCTTTTATTTATTCTGGCAGGAGTTCCTGTCTTAAATCTTCTAAGATTTATCCCCAAATCTAATAAACTTTGAGATAAGTCATTAGCAGGATATAATCCACTAGGCCCACTACTGTATATTATATCGCCTATTATTATTTTACTCTTTAAATAAGTTCCAGTACATAATATTATAGCCTTAGTAGTAAAATATGCTCCATTTTTAGTTAAAATACCTTTAACTTTATTGTTCTCCACATATATTTTTGTAACTTCTAATTGCCTTAAGGTAATATTTTCTTCTTTTTCTAATAAATGTTTCATTCTTTCACTATATCTTTTTTTATCTGCTTGTGCTCTCAAAGAATGAACTGCTGGACCTTTGGAAGTATTAAGCATTCTAGATTGTATGAATGTATGGTCTATATTTATACCCATTTCACCACCTAAAGCATCTATTTCCCTTACCAAATGTCCTTTTGCTGTTCCACCTATATTAGGATTGCAAGCCATAAGCGCAATACTATCTAAATTCATTGTACATATTAATGTTTTACATCCCATTCTTGCAGAGGCCAATGCTGCTTCACATCCTGCATGACCTGCACCAATAACTACTACATCAAAATCTCCAGCTAAATATTTCATATAATTACCTACTTTCCTAAACAAAATTCAGAAAATATTTTATCTATAATATCCTCATCTAAAGTATCACCAGTAATTTCTCCAATATATTTCCATGCATTTCTAATATCTATAGAAGCTAAATCTATGGATATTTCATCTGATAAAGTTTCTATTGCTTGAAGACAAGCTTCTTTAGATCTTATTAATGCTTCCTGGTGTCTAGCATTTGTAACTATAAGTTCATCAGATTTTATCTCTCCACTAAAGAAAAGATCTTTTATGCATTCTTTTAATTCATTTAATCCTGAATTATTTTTAACTGATGTTTTTATTATATACTTAGAATCTAATTCTTTTATAAAATTATTCTCTTCATTTAAAGCTTTATTTAAATCTAATTTATTTAATAAAACTATATACTTTTTACCTTTTATAAACTCCATTATTTCTATATCTTCTTCATCTATTTTTCTACTTAAATCCAACATAAATATAACTAAATCTGCTTCATCTATCTTTTCTTTTGATTTTTCTACACCAATTTTTTCTACTACATCTTCTGTTTCTCTTATTCCTGCTGTATCTACTATTTTTATAGGTATTCCATCAATATTTATATATTCTTCTATAACATCTCTTGTAGTACCTGGTATTTCTGTAACTATAGCTTTATTCTCATTAATTAATGCATTTAACAAAGAAGATTTTCCTACATTAGGTTTTCCAACTATTACAGTATTTAATCCTTCTCTTAATATTTTACCTTCTTCTGAAGCACTAATCAAATTATCTATTTTATTTATTATCTTGTTTAAATCTACTTTAATTTTTTGACCTGTTATTTCCTCTAAATCATCCTCAGGATAATCTACTGTAGCTTCTATATGTGCTATAATTTTAATCATTTCATCTCTAATAAAATTAATCTCTTTTGAAAGTCTTCCTTCAGCTTGCTTTAATGCTGACTTCATAGACAAATCTGTTTTAGATCTTATTATATCTATAACAGCTTCTGCTTGACTTAAATCTATTCTTCCATTTAAGAAAGCTCTTTTAGTAAATTCTCCTGGTTCTGCAAGCCTTGCTCCACATTTAATTAATTCTTTTAATATTTTTTTTGTTGGTATTACACCACCATGACAATTTATTTCTAAAGTATCCTCAGCAGTAAAACTCCTAGGACCTTTCATGTAACTTACTAAAACTTCATCTATTATTTCTTTACTTTCTTTTTCAATTATAAAACCATATCTCATAGAATAAGATTTTATATCATCTAATTTTCTATTATTTTTACCTTTAAATATACTGCTAACTATATCTAATGATTTATTTCCAGATATTCTTATTATAGATATACCACCTTCTCCTAATGGTGTAGCAACAGCAGCTATAGTATCAAATTCTTTCACCAAAATCACCTCTTTTTATAAATACCAATAATATAAAAAGAAAGCCTTTAGGCTTTCCTTAAATTTATTACAACTTTTCTAAAAGGTTCATCACCTTCGCTATATGTTTCAACATAATTATTATTTTGAAGTTCTGAATGTATTATTCTTCTTTCATAAGGATTCATAGGCTCCAATTTAACTGGTCTTCCAGTTTCTTTTACCTTATTCCCTAATCTTCTTGCTAATTTTTTTAATGTCTCTTCTCTCTTATTTCTATAATTTTCTGTATCTAGTATAACCCTTTTATAATCACACTCTTGGTCTTTATTAATTACAAGACTAACTAAATATTGTAGAGAATCGAGCGTTTCGCCTCTATATCCTATTATTATTCCCATATCTGGGCCTGATAAATTTATTTTTATTACATCTTTCTTTTCTTTTATATCTATCTTAGCTTTTACATTCATACTTTCTAATACAGATCCTAAAAAGTCTTTAACTTCTTTTTCATAATCTTTTTTTAATTTCATCTCTATTTTTGCAGGTCTTGTACCTATAAAATTAAGAAATCCTTTGCTTCCTTCATCAATAATTTTTATTTCAACCTTATCTTTTGAAGTATTTAATTTCTTTAAGCCATTATCAATGGCCTCTTCTATAGTTTTACCAGTCATTTCAATAAATTTCATGCCCCAAGTCACACCCCCTAGGCTTCAACTTTACCTCTTAACTCCATTTTTTTCATTATAACTGTTTGTATTATTTGGATTAAATTATTTATAACCCAGTATAATACTAAAGCCGATTTCAGCCTCCAACTTATTACGATCATAAAAATAGACATACCTATATTCATTGATTTCATCTGTCCAGCTTGTGAGTTATCTCCAGATGCCATTAATGTTCCAGAAAAATATGTAGTCGCACCTGAAAGCACTGCTAGAACTACATCTGGTTTAGCTAAATCTTTTACCCATAAAAAACTTATACCATTTATACCGGTTAAAGTATTAAATACATAGTATAATGCTATGAATATTGGCCATTGTATTAATAAAGGTAAACATCCCCCTAAAGGATTTACACCTTTCTCTTTGTAAAGCTCCATAGTTTTTTGGTTTAATTTTTGAGGATCATTTTTATATTTTGCTTGTAATTTCTTTATTTCTGGTTGCAATTCATTCATTCTAAGTGAAGATTTTGTTTGTTTTATGTTTAAAGGAAGTATTAATAGTCTTATTATTAATGTAACTAAAATTATGGCTATACCATAAGAAAAGTTAGGATTACTAATTACATTTGATACAGCTCCATGTATAAATTTAAAAAACTGCACAAAAGCGTCATTTAAATATCGCAAATTTTTAAACCTCCTAATTTTGCATTTATTTTAAAGGGTCATAGCCTCCTTTATTAAAAGGGTGACATCTTAGTATTCTTTTTATTGCCATTAAAGTGCCTTTTAATGCACCATATTTTTCTATAGCTTCTACTGCGTATTGAGAACAAGTAGGATAAAACCTACAACTAGGTCTTTTTAAAGGAGATATATACTTTCTATACATCTTAATAATACATATTAATAAATTTTTCAATTAAATATGCCTGCCTTTTTTAATAAATCTATTAATGCACTTTCTATATCCTTATAATCTTTATCATTGGAACTATTTCTAGCTATAAAAACCAAATCGTAACCTTGTTTCATATCTTTATCTAAATTTAACCTATAGCTTTCTTTTATTAACCTTTTTACTCTATTTCTGATTACACTTTTCCCAACTTTTTTACTGACAGATACGCCTAATCTATTTATATTATATCTATTTTTACATACATATAATACTAAAAGTTTATTAGAATAAGACTTTCCTCTTCTATATATATGTCTAAATTCTTTATTCTTTCTTATTTTATTTTCTTTCATAGACTATATTCTCCTTTTTTTCTGCATCTGCAGAAAAAGGCCACTAATGCGGCCCTTATGCTGTCAATCTTTTTCTACCTTTTAGTCTTCTTCTCTTAAGAACATTTCTTCCAGATGAAGTTTTCATTCTTTTTCTAAAACCATGTTCTTTTTTTCTCTGTCTCTTTTTTGGTTGATATGTCATAAACATTTTACAGCACCTCCTTCTGAGATCTTATAAATAATTAACATCATTTTTCTATTAAAGATGTTATCCTTATTTGCGCACATTATACTCCTAATTTAAAGATTCACTATTAAATTATATATTTGTAGTCTTATAATGTCAAGAAAAGTAAAGCAATCTAACGAAGTTTTTATTTTTTTGTGGATAACTTCTTGAATACCTATATATGTTTTGATATTATTATTAAAGGACTGTTGATAACTTTAAATACATATAACTTATCCACAACTGTTGATAAGTTTGTGCATAACTTGTTCACTTTGTTTTATTTTCCTAATATTATTATTTATTAATATTAGTATTTACAGCAATTTCAGCTTATTTACCACTGTTAATTTTTTTGAATTATATATGTTAATAAGTAATTTTTTTATTTTTAAATAAACATAATTATAAACATGTGAATATTTTTTTTAACAATTGTCAAGTTAATATAAATAATGTATATAAAGTTGTTTATATTTTGTTTACTATATGTGAACATTCTAAGTTTCTATCAAGACTGGAGGATTAAATTATGGATACCCACCTTACAGAAACCTGGGAAAAAGCAATAAATATAATAAAAGGTGAACTTACAGAAGTAAGTTTTAATACATGGATTAAAAGTATTAACCCTATTTCTCTTGAAAACAACTCATTAAAATTGGCTGTGCCAAATGATTTTACAAAAGGGATCCTTGAAAGTAGGTATAAGGATCTTATAATTAATGCTTTAAAATTGCTTACATCTAAAAAATATAATATAGATTTTATTGTAACTACTGAAGAAAAAATAGAAGAAACTAATAAAAAAATTGAAAAATCTAATATAGTTGTAAATGATGAAATGTCTACTATGTTAAATCCTAAATATACTTTTGATTCATTTGTAATAGGAAATAGCAATAGATTCGCTCATGCAGCCTCTTTAGCAGTAGCAGAAGCCCCTGCTAAAGCATATAATCCTTTATTTATATATGGTGGAGTTGGTCTTGGTAAAACTCACTTAATGCATGCTATCGGTCATTATATATTAGACAACAATCCTAAATCTCAAGTTGTTTATGTATCTTCTGAGAAATTTACAAATGAATTAATTAATTCTATAAAAGATGATAAAAATGTAGAATTTAGAAATAAATATAGAAATATAGATATTTTGTTAGTCGATGATATTCAATTTATTGCAGGAAAAGAAAGAACTCAAGAGGAATTTTTCCATACTTTTAATGCTTTGTATGAAGCTAACAAGCAAATAATTATATCAAGCGATCGGCCTCCCAAAGAAATACCTACCTTAGAAGATAGGTTAAGATCTAGATTTGAATGGGGACTTATAGCTGATATTCAAGCACCGGATTTTGAAACCAGGATGGCTATTTTAAAGAAAAAAGCTGATGTAGAAAAATTAAATATTCCTAATGAAGTAATGGTATATATAGCTACAAAAATTAAATCAAATATTCGTGAGTTAGAAGGAGCTTTAATAAGAATAGTAGCTTTTTCTTCACTTACTAATAAAGAGATAAGTGTAGATTTAGCTTCTGAAGCATTGAAAGACATAATATCAAGTAAACAAACAAAGCAAGTTACTATAGATATTATCCAAGAAGTTGTAGCTAATTATTACAATCTAAAAATAGAAGATCTAAAATCATCTAGAAGAACACGAAATATTGCTTTTCCGAGACAAATAGCTATGTACCTTTCTAGAAAACTAACAGATATGTCATTACCTAAAATTGGTGAAGAATTTGGCGGACGTGATCATACTACAGTTATACATGCCTATGAAAAAATATCTAATAACTTAAAAAAAGATGAAAGTCTTCAAAATGCAATAAATGAATTAAATAAACGAATTAATCAAAAATAAAAATGATATACAGATGTTTATAATAATATCTTACTTATTTGTTGATAACATATTAAATATAAATTAAACATATTTCCTGTGGATAAGCACTTAATTTTAATATTAACTTATCCACAATTATTTTGTTATGATAAATGTTGATATTTTACGCTTTACGAGACTTATCAACATATCAACATTCCCTACTACTACTACTACTAATTTATTATATTATCTATTTCTATTCTAAAAATAAATATTGTTAATAAAGGAGGCCACTTTTATGAAAATAACTTGCCAAAAAAATATATTACTAGAAGGTATCTCTATAGTTCAAAAAGCCGTAACTGGAAAATCAACATTACCTATATTATCAGGAATTCTTATTAAGGCTAATAAAAATGAACTGATTTTGACTGGTTCTGATATGGATCTTAGTATAGAAACTAAAGTAAATGCCAATATCTTAGAAGAAGGAACTATAGTTTTAGATGCTAAACTTTTTGGTGAAATAATAAGAAAATTACCTAATGATTTAATAGAAATAAATACATTAGAAGATAATTCTATAGAAATAATATGTCAAAACTCTAGATTCAACTTAATATATATGAACCCAGATGAGTTTCCTAATCCACCTATTATCAATGAAAATATGATTTTTTCAATAGGTGAAAACAAATTAAAAAATATGATTAAAGGAACTATTTTTGCTACAGCTCAAGATGAAACAAGACCTATTCTTACAGGAGTTTTATTTCAAATAAAAGATAAAATGTTAAATTTAGTAGCTTTAGATGGTTATAGATTAGCATTAAGAAGCGAATTTGTTGATACTGATACTACTATTAATGCTGTAATTCCAGGAAAAACATTAAATGAAGTTTCAAAAATTTTAGAAGAGGATAATGAAAATGTTAATATTACATTTACTCCTAATCATATTTTATTTAGTATAGGAGAAACAAAAATAATATCAAGATTATTAGAAGGTGAATTTATTAGCTATAAATCTATAATACCTGAAGAATATAACCTAAAAATAGTAGCTAAAAGATTAGAACTTTTAAATTCTATAGAAAGAGCTTCTCTTATGGCTAAAGAGGGAAATACTAATTTAGTTAAATTTAATTTCTCAGATGATAAAATTGTAATAACATCAAATTCTCAATTAGGAATGGTTAGAGAAGAGTTAAAAGTTTTATTGCAAGGAGAGGATTTGCAAATTGCATTTAATTCAAAATATCTTTTAGATGTATTAAAAACAATGGAAGATGATGAGGTTGTATTAGAATTTTCAAGTAGCGTAAGCCCTTGTATTATAAAAAATACAGAACTAAACAATTGTACTTATTTAGTTTTACCAGTAAGATTAAACAATAATTAAAAAAGAGGGGTTAAAAATGATTGAAGTAAAGATTAATTCTGAAATAATAAAGTTAGATTCTTTTTTAAAATGGTCAGGAGCAGTAACTTTAGGTTCAGAGGCAAAATTTTTTATACAAAATGGAGAAGTTAAAGTCAATGGAGAAATAGAAAAAAGAAGAAGTAAAAAACTTAAAATTGGTGATACAGTAGAATTCAATAATGAAATATATAAAATCATATAAATTTTTATATAATTGTTACTAAAAAATATTATGGTATAATTAATTTAGGTGTTTAGAATGTATATAAAAAGTGTGCACTTAATAAATTTTAGAAACTACGATGATTTGTATTTAGAATTAAGTCCCAATACAAATGTTTTTATAGGGAATAATGCTCAAGGGAAAACGAATATACTAGAGAGCATATATTATTCGAGTATAGGAAAATCTCATAGAACCAATAAAGACAAAGATCTTATAAAATGGGATAAAAATAATACATATTTAAGAATATATGTATCAAAAGAAAGACTAGATAAAACCATAGATATAAACATATTTAAAAATGGTAAAAAAGCTATAACTGTAAATAAAATAAAAATAAAAAAAATATCTGAGCTAATGGGGAATCTGAATGTTGTTATGTTTTCGCCAGAGGACTTAAGAATAATTAAGGATTCCCCTGGAAATAGAAGGAAATTTTTAGATATAGAATTATGCAAAATAAACAATGTTTATTATCATGATTTAGTCCAATATAATAAAATTTTATCTGAAAGAAATACAGCTTTAAAAAATTGGAATAACAAAATTAATGATATAATTGATATTTATGATAAACAACTTTCTAAATATGGAGCCTCTATAATTCAAGAAAGATACAAATATTTGGATAAATTAAATATTATTGGCAAAAATATACATAACAAGATAACTAATGATTTAGAAGACATAAATTTTAGATATTTAACTAATATAAAAGATTTTGAAAATGTAGAAAATGAATTATTAATGGTTCTTAAAAAAAATAGAAAAAAAGATTTTGAACGAAGTTCAACTTCTATTGGTCCTCATAGAGATGATTTTGAAGTAAGTATAAATAATATAAATACTAGAATTTTTGGATCACAAGGACAACAAAGAACAGCTGTATTAACTTTAAAGTTTGCATCATTGGAAATAATAAAAAATATAATAGGAGAATATCCTGTACTTTTATTAGACGATGTACTATCTGAATTAGATTCAAATAGACAAAGGTTTGTATTGAACTCTATTGATAAAATACAGACTATAATAACTTGTACTGGTATGGAAGAAATATCCCAATACTTAAATAAAGAACAATCTCAATTATATTTGGTTAATAGTGGTAAAATAAAAAGAGTTTAAAGCTGAAAGGAGATTAATTTATGTTTCTTCATTTAGGAGAAAATGTAGTAGTACCAATAAAAGATGTTATAGGAATATTCGATATGGAGACTTCTATGTATAGTTCAGATACTATACAATTTTTAAGATTAGCTGAAGAAGATGGATTTGTTGAAAGAATAACTAAGGAGAAGCCAAAATCTTTTGTTATAGCTGAAGTAAATAAAAAGAGTAAGATATATTTGTCTCCTATATCTTCAGCTACACTAACTAAAAGAACAAAGGTTTTGTATAATGAGCTGTAAAAGTTAGGAGGATAAACATGTCACAAGAAAATAAACAAGTTTATGATGAAAGCCAAATTCAAGTGTTAGAAGGTCTAGAAGCTGTTAGAAAAAGACCAGGAATGTATATAGGAAGCACTAGTTTGAGAGGGCTTCATCATTTAGTTTATGAAATAGTTGATAACAGTATAGATGAAGCATTAGCTGGTTTTTGTACACATATAGAAGTTTTCATACATAAAGATAATTCTATAACTGTGGTAGATGATGGGCGTGGAATGCCAGTTGGAATGCATTCAAAAGTAAAAAAACCCGCTGTTGAAGTAATAATGACTATATTGCATGCAGGTGGAAAATTTGGCGGTGGAGGATATAAAGTTTCTGGTGGTCTTCATGGAGTAGGAGCCTCTGTTGTTAACGCACTTTCAGAAAAATGTGAAGTAGAAGTGAGAAGAGATGGCCATATATGGAAGCAAAAATATGAAAGAGGCATACCAAAAACAGGGTTAGATATATTAGGTGATACAGAAGAACATGGTACCAAAATATATTTTAAGCCAGATGCTGAAATATTTGATGAACTAGAATTTGAATATGATACTTTAGCTCAAAGACTTAGAGAATTAGCTTTCTTGAACAAAGGTATAAAAATTTCATTAACAGATGAAAGAGATGATAAAAAAGAAGTGTTTCACTATGAGGGCGGATTGAAATCTTTTGTACTTTATCTAAATAGGAACAAGGAAAAATTACATCAACAACCTATATATGTTGATGAAAATAAAGATGGATATATAGTTGAAATTGCTATGCAATATAATGACGGATATGCAGAAAATATTTTTTCCTTTGCCAATAACATTGATACTATAGAAGGTGGAACTCATTTAGCTGGTTTTAAGTCAGCTTTAACAAGAATTATAAATGATTATGCTAGAAAATTTAATTATCTAAAAGATACAGATAAAAATTTATCAGGGGATGATGTTAGAGAAGGCTTAACAGCAGTTGTTTCAGTAAAATTAACAGATCCTCAATTTGAAGGTCAAACAAAAACAAAGTTAGGAAATAGTGAAGTAAGAGGAATCGTAGATACAATTGTAGGGGAAAAGATAGGGGCTTTTTTAGAAGAAAACCCTAATGTAGGTAAAATAATAATTGAGAAAGGTTTATCAGCTTCAAGAGCTAGAGAAGCTGCAAAAAGAGCTAGGGAACTTACTAGAAGAAAATCTGTTTTAGAAAGTACTTCTCTTCCAGGAAAATTAGCCGATTGTTCTTCAAAAGATCCATCATTATGTGAAATTTATTTAGTCGAAGGAGATTCTGCCGGTGGATCTGCAAAACAAGGAAGAAATAGAGAATTTCAAGCTATTTTACCTTTAAAAGGTAAAATAATGAATGTTGAAAAGCAAAGATTGGATAAAATATTAGCTTCAGATGAAATACGTGCTATGATAACAGCCTTTGGTGCAGGAATAGGAAAAGAATTTGATATTGAAAAAATAAGATATAATAAAATAATTATAATGACAGATGCTGATGTAGATGGAGCACATATAAGAACTTTACTTTTAACATTTTTTTATAGATATATGAAAGAGTTAATAGAAAAAGGTCATGTTTACATAGCTCAGCCACCACTTTATAGAATATTTAAAGCTAAAAAAGAAGTTTACGTTTATTCTGATTCTGAATTGGATGCTGCATTATTGGAATTAGGTGGGAAAGATGCCAATACAAATATTCAAAGATATAAAGGTCTTGGAGAAATGAACCCAGAACAACTTTGGGATACTACTATGAACCCAGAGCATAGAACTTTATTACAGGTAACAATAGAGGATGCTATGGCAGCAGATGAGATATTTACTATACTTATGGGAACAAAAGTAGAACCAAGAAGAGAATTTATAGAAAATAATGCTGATAAGGTAGTTAACTTGGACATATAAGATAAGATTGTAAAGAGGTGTAATCATGTTAAACGAAGGAAAGATTTTACCTGTAGATGTAAGTAAAGAAATGAAGAAATGTTATATAGACTATGCTATGAGTGTAATAGCTGGTCGTGCATTACCAGATGTAAGAGATGGGTTAAAACCAGTACATAGAAGAATTATATATTCAATGCATGGTTTAGGATTATCTCCAGAAAAAGGTTACAGAAAATGTGCTAGAATCGTAGGAGATGTATTAGGTAAATACCATCCTCATGGAGATACAGCAGTTTATGAAGCTCTAGTAAGATTAGCACAGGATTTTTCAATAAGGTATACATTAGTAGATGGACATGGAAATTTTGGGTCCATAGATGGTGATGGAGCAGCTGCTATGAGATATACAGAAGCTAAAATGAGTAAAATATCTATGGAGCTTATAAAAGATATAAATAAGAATACAGTAGATTTTATTCCAAATTTTGATGGGGAAGAAGAAGAACCATCTGTATTACCATCAAGATTTCCTAATCTTTTAGTTAACGGTTCTGCAGGTATAGCAGTAGGTATGGCTACAAATATTCCACCACATAATTTAACAGAAGTTATAGATGGAATAATAATGCTAATAGAAAATGAAGATGTAACTATACTCGATTTAATGACTAAAATAAAGGGACCAGACTTTCCTACTTCAGGATTAATTGTAGGCACAAGAGGAATAAGAGAAGCCTATGAAACCGGTAGAGGAAAGGTTGTAATTAGAGCTAAAGCTGAGATTGAAGAAGAAAATGGAAAAAATAAAATAATAGTTACAGAGATACCATATCAGGTTAATAAAGCTAGACTTATAGAAAATATAGCTAATCTTGTTAAAGATAAAAAAATAAATGGAATTTCAGATTTAAGAGATGAATCAGATAGAGATGGTATGAGAATTGTTATAGAACTAAAAAGGGATGCAAATCCTAATATAGTTTTAAATCAATTATATAAGCATACAAAACTTCAAGATACTTTTGGAATAATTATGTTAACTTTAGTTAATAATCAACCTCAAGTTTTAAATTTAAAGGAAATATTAATTAATTATTTGGAATTCCAAAAGGAAGTAATAAGAAGAAGAACTAAATTTGATTTAGATAAAGCATTAGCAAGAGCACACATATTAGAAGGCTTAAGAATAGCTTTAGATCATATTGATGAAGTCATAAAGCTTATAAGATCGTCTAAAAATACAGCTGAAGCTAAGGAAGGATTAATAAATAATTTTAATCTTTCAGAAAAGCAAGCACAAGCTATATTAGACATGAAGTTACAAAGACTTACAGGTTTAGAAAGAGAAAAGATAGAAGAAGAATATAAAGAACTTATAGAAAAAATAAATTATTTTAGAGAAATATTAGATAAAGAAGAATTGGTATTAAATATAATAAAAGAAGAATTAACAGAGATAAAAAATAAATATGGTGATGAAAGAAGAACAGAAATAGTTAAAGGTGAGCATGATATAGATATCGAAGACTTAATTGAAGATAAAAAAGTAATAGTAACTCTAACTCATGGCGGATACGTAAAAAGATTAGATATGGATACATACTCTTCACAAAAAAGAGGTGGAAAGGGTATTCAAGCTACATCTACTAAACAGGATGACTTTATAGAAAATATGTTTGTAACATCTACACACAGCACTATATTGTTCTTTACAAATAGGGGGAAGGTATATAAACTTAAAGCTTATGAAATACCAGAAGCAGGAAGAACAGCTAAAGGTACAAATATAATAAATCTTATACCTATAGAAAATAATGAGAAAATACAAGCAGTAATAGGTTTAAAAGACATAGATGGCATGAAGCATTTTATAATGTGTACTAGAAATGGAATAATTAAAAAGACAGAAATAGTTAAATATTCTTCTATAAGAAAAGGTGGATTAATTGCTATAAATTTAAAAGAAGATGATGAGCTAATAGATGTAAGAATGACTAATGGAAATAATCAAATAATAATAGTCACTCAAAATGGATATTGTATAAGATTTAATGAAGAAGATGTAAGATCTATGGGAAGAACTGCAACAGGAGTCAAAGCTATAACATTAAGAGAAGACGATATAGCTGTATCTATGGATGTTGTAATAGAAAATGGCGAATTATTATCAATAAGTGAAAATGGCTTTGGAAAGAGAACAGATATAGAGGAATACCCTGTTCATAGAAGAGGTGGAAAAGGAGTTATAACTTATAAAATAACTGATAAAACAGGATATATAGTTGGGGCAAGATTTGTAAAAGAAGATGATGAACTTATGCTCGTAAATAGTGGTGATGTTGCAATAAGAATAAATGTTTCAGATATATCTAAAACTAGTAGAAATGCAATGGGTGTAAAATTAATGAGAACTAGTGAAGAAGAAAAAATAGTTGCTATAGCTAAAATAAAAAGTGAAGATATAATAGAAGAAGAAATTATGAATGAAGAATAAAAAAATCAGCATTTATGCTGGTTTTTTATTTTAAATTAAAACAACTATTCCAGACGTATCAATATAAGAAATATAAATAAAAATGATAAAAAAATAAGATATATTAAAATATTTTAATTAAATAAGATTTTATATAATAAATTCAATATTAAATTCTGATACAATAAATCTCGTCCTCAAGACAAGGACTTGAAAGTAACAAAAATTTTCAAAAACAAATTTGAAAAAAGTTCTTGACAAAGAACAACAAATTTGATAAGATATAAAAGTCGCTGAGGCGACATGGTCTTTGAAAATTAAACAGAGAATTAACAAGAAACATTCTTGTAACAGCCAGTAAGATAAGGTATTAAACCTTGTCAATGAATTTGAGAAGAGATTAAACTTTTAAATTTAGAGTTTGATCCTGGCTCAGGACGAACGCTGGCGGCGTGCTTAACACATGCAAGTCGAGCGATGAAGCTTCCTTCGGGAAGTGGATTAGCGGCGGACGGGTGAGTAACACG
>NZ_MRAE01000030.1 GCF_002008345.1 Clostridium tepidum | reverse complement strand
GGAAAAAATGAAAATAAAGTAGTTGCAAAATTGAGGATTTATAGAGAGTTAAGGAAGAAGGTTTAAGGAGAATTCTTTCCATTTCTTCTCTCCATTTTTACTTCCATTCAATCTCTCAATCCATTGATTTTACTGAATTTAAACCTTATCCCTTATTCCTTTTCACCTTAAAATTCCTAATAAAAAAACATGGCCTACAGGGTATTTCCTTATCCCTAATAAACCATGTTTCCTAAAAGTACTTTATTTACTCCTTCTCAAACATTTGAAAAATGAAAGAAGTTTATTATCTTTATACAATTCGTAAAATTTTTTTATAATTCTGTTCTTCCTTCTAATGCTTTAGCTAAAGTAACCTCATCTGCATATTCTAAATCCCCGCCTACAGGTACTCCATGAGCAATTCTTGTAACTTTAACTCCTAGAGGTTTTATTATTTTAGATATATACATAGCTGTTGCTTCTCCTTCTACATTAGGATTAGTAGCAACTATAACTTCATCTACACTACCATCTATTCTTCTTATTAATTCTCGTAATTTTATATCTTCTGGTCCTCTTCCTGCCATAGGTGATATATTTCCATGTAATACATGATATACTCCATTATATTCTCTTATCTTTTCCATAGACATTATATCTTTAGGTTGTTCTATTACACAAATAATAGATTTATCCCTATTAGGATTACTACATATTGCGCAAGGATCCTTATCTGTAAAATTACCACATACAGAACAATATTTAATTGTACCCCTAGCTTTTACCAATGCCTCTGAAAATTCTTTTACCTCTTCTTTAGGTAAATTTAGTACATATAGGGTAAGTCTTTGTGCTGTTTTATAACCTATACCTGGTAATTTAGCAAATTCTTCTATTAACTTTTCTATAGCTATAGGATAAAAATCCAAATCTTTCACCTCTATTTTACTTTAGCTTAACTCTAGAACATTCCTGGTAAGTTCATTCCTCCAGTTAATTTTTTCATTTGGCTTGAAGTATCTTCTTCAGCCTTCTTTAAAGCCTCATTGCATGCACTTATTATTAAATCTTGAAGCATTTCTATATCATCTTCATCTACAACTTCTGGTTTTATTTTTATATCAACTATTTGTTTTTTACCATTAGCAACAGCTGTAACTGCTCCTCCTCCAACTGTAGCTGAAAATTCTTTCTTTTCCATCTCACTTTGCATTTTTTCCATATCTTGTTGAAGTTTTTGAGCTTGTTTTATTAGGTTATTCATATTTGCTCCACCCATGTTAGGGAATCCACCTCTTGCCATAAAAATTCCTCCTTAATATAAATAATTCGATTTTTATTATATCATAATTGTATTATTTAACTAGTTATTCATCAATTATTTCTAATATATTCTCTCCAAAAGTATTTTTTAAAACTTCTTCTGGTAAATTTTCTTCTTTACCACTTTCCTCTACAGTATATATTATTCTAATTTTCTCTTTTAGTACCTCAGAAAAAATTTCTTGAACTATTTTATTATTTTCTGGCTTTTCTAATCTCTTTTTATTGAAAGAATACTGCTTATTATAATTTAAAGTAATAATTCCTTCTTTACAATCTGTTATATTTGCAGTAACTAAGGCTGCATATAATACCATAAGCCTCCTTGCCTTAAAAGCCTCTAATATATCATGCCACATTTTTTTGACAGTTTCTACAGTTAATTTAGAGTCTTTATTGTAATCTTGTAATGAATTTTCTTCTATTTTACTCTGTTGTATGCTTTCTTTTTCTCTTTTTAGATTAAATTCCTTTGTCTCTATTTTTTTCTTTTCTTCACTTATTGTTAATTTTATATTACCAGACTTTATAAGCTCTTCTACTCTATTAAGTCTAGAAAGTATTACTTCTTTAGATGTATCATATTCTATTTTACACATTTTAAGTACAGCTAATTCTAAATATATTCTACTTTGTTTTACCCATTTAGACTGTTTTTCTGCTTCCTGAAGTATTTTTATATTCCTCATTATTTCTTCTATTCTTATTTTTTCAGCCTGCTCTTTTACTAAATCAATATTTTCACTAGACATATCTAATATTTCATCTGGATTTTTACTTACTTTTACCATAAGTATATTTCTAAGATGAATTATCATATCTTTTATAAAATTATATATATCTTTTCCACTTAAAACTATATCTTCTATTATTCTCATAGATTTCTCTACATCTTTTTCTATTATACTATTTGTAATTCTTAAAAGATTTTCATTTGTAACTAAACCTAGCATATCTAAAACTTGATTGTATTCTACTTTTCCATCTCCAGTAGATATAACTTGATCTAATATACTTAAAGCATCCCTCATTGCTCCATCTGACATTCTAGATATAAGATTAAGACTTCTATCATCTGCATATACTCCCTGCTGTGATACTATTGATCTAAGCCTTTCAAATATTTCCTCATTTCTTATTCTTCTAAAATCAAATCTTTGACATCTAGATAATATAGTTATAGGTAATTTTTGAGGATCAGTTGTTGCCAATATGAATATTACATTATTGGGTGGTTCTTCTAAAGTTTTCAAAAAAGCATTTACTGCTTCTTGAGTTAACATATGAACCTCATCCATTATATAAACCTTATTTCTTCCTTCCTGTGGAGGATATTTTACATTTTCTATAACTTCCTTTATATCCTCTAATTTTCTTTTAGAAGCGGCATCCATTTCTATTACATCCATTAAAGTTCCATTATTTATTTTATTACAAATTTCACATTCGTTGCAAGGTTCTCCATCTTTAGGATTTAGACAATTTACCGCTTTTGATAATATCTTTGCTGTAGATGTTTTTCCTGTACCTCTTGTTCCACAAAAAAGATAAGCATGAGCTATTCTTTTTTCTATAACTTGATTTTTAAGTGTTACTGTTATATGTTTTTGTCCAACTACCTCTTTGAATGTCTTAGGTCTCCACTCTCTATATAATGCGGTATAAGCCATTACTACCACCTTCTTACTATAAATAATTAAAACTATACACTAATATTATACACTAATATTTTATTATAAAAAATAAAAGGCACTTTTAAAAGTACCTTTAAATTCTTATTAAACCGTGCACTTCGCTTTGTCTATTAACTTATGAGCGTTACCTGTACAGTTAGCTCAAATCAGGTTTATCCACGGCACACGAAAGTGTTCACTTACCGCTGCTTCCTTCCGGATCTGACGGAGTTCATGAATTTCCGTTGCGTGGGACCCAATTATCAACACCACTTTTACAGGCCAGACCCCACAAGTTAAAGTCTAGGCGAAGAATTCAATCCTGCTATAGCGGATTGCAGGTTACAGGGCACCGCTAACTCCCCATCTAGCACGGAAAGATTAAATGGCGGAGAGAGGGGGATTCGAACCCCCGATAGAGTTGCCCCTATACACGCTTTCCAGGCGTGCTCCTTAAACCTCTCGGACATCTCTCCACGAAATCTTATATTCATTATTTTATTGTCAACATAAAGTATTATACTATGAAATTATAATAACTTCAATACTTTAATACAATATTTATTTTGAATAAATGTTATTTTATTAAAATAAATACATTTATTGTATAAAAAATTCTTAGTTTAAAAATTTTTATCACTTTTACCTAATATTCTTAAAAAAATTTGTTATTATTCTACTACATTCATCATTATATAACCACTTAATATTTAAATTACTTTTTAAATAATCATTATTGGTTATGTTTACTACTGATCCACATGCCCCTCCTATAGGATCAAAAGTTCCTATATATAATTCACTTATTCTAGATTGAATTATTGCACTAGCGCACATAGCACAAGGCTCTAATGTTACATACATTTTACACCCTTTTAATCTCCAATTTCCAAGTACATTACATGCTTTTCTTATAGCCAATATTTCTGCATGTGCTGTTGGATCTTTTAACATTTCCTTCAAATTATGACTTTTAGATATAATTTTATTATCTTTAACTATAATAGCTCCAATAGGAACTTCTCCTATTTCTAATGCTTTTTTTGCTTCATCTATTGCATATTCTATATATCTCTCCATATAAAGCTCCTTTATATAAACTTCTTCATAATATTATTCTTCATATATTATAATATATCTATTTTATATTTAAAATAACAAATGTTGATTCCATATACATGAAATCAACATTTGAATTTTTATAAAATAATTACTTAATTATTAAATCTAAAGCTTGTTTTAAATCACCAATTATATCTTCTACATCTTCAAGTCCTACAGACAACCTTACTAACCCATCACTTATACCTGCTTCTTTTCTTTCTTCTTCCGTATAAGGAGAATGAGTCATTGATGCTGGATGTTGAATTAATGTTTCTGCATCTCCAAGGCTTACTGCTAGGGTAGCTAATTTAACATTATTCATAACTACTTTACCTTCTTCTACTCCACCTTTTAATTCAAAGGAAATCATAGCCCCAGGCAAATTCATTTGTTTTTTGGCAAGTTCATAGTATTCAAAGCTTTCTAATCCTGGATAATAAACCTTTTCAACTGCTGGATGAGCTTCTAAAAACTTTGCTACCTCCATAGCATTGCTGCAATGTTTTTCCATTCTTAATTGCAACGTTTTCATACCTCTTATTATCAAAAATGCTTCAAAAGGTCCTATAACTGATCCTGTCATGTCTTTTATACCAAATAATTTAACTTGATTTATAAATTCCTCTTTTCCAACTGCAAATCCAGCTACTACATCTCCATGTCCATTTAAGTATTTAGTAGCAGAATGTACAACTACATCAGCACCTAATTGTAATGGTCTTTGTATGTATGGTGTGCAAAAAGTATTGTCAACAAATACAAGACATTCTTTATTATTTTCATGAGCTATATCTGATATTTTTTTAATATCAGTAACTTTTAGTGTTGGATTAGCTGGAGTTTCTAGATAAACTACTTTAGTATTTGGTCTTAATGCATTTCTTACCTCTTCTAAATTAGATACATCTACAAATGTAACTTCTACTCCATATCTTGTTAATCCATGATTTAACAATGCAAATGTGCATCCATACAAAGTATCTGATGCAACTACATGATCTCCTACTTTTAAAGCTGACCATAAAGATGCAGATATAGCTCCCATACCTGATGCTGCTACAACAGCTGCTTCTCCACCTTCTAATAAAGCCAATTTATTCTCTACTTCTGTAGCTGTAGGATTACCTAATCTTGAATATATATATCCACTTTCTTCTCCTGCAAATCTCCTACCACCTTGTTCTGCAGAATCAAATATAAATGTAGATGTTTGATATATTGGGGTGGATAATGAACCAAACTGTTTATCTTCCATATGTCCACCGTGTATAGCTTTTGTTGCAAACCCCATTTTCTTTATATTTTCCATATAATAATCCCCTTTCAAATAAATATATATATTTATTTAAAGCAAATAATATACCAATAATAAAAGTATATAAATTATGCATATTATAATAGAAAATATGAGATATTATAAATAATTTTATAATATTTTTCATAGAAAACTGGCAATATTTTTTTACAGTTGTAAATACTTATTTACAGTTGATTCCATACTTTTTTATTTTATTCATTACAGTAGTATGAGAAACCCCTAATACTTTGCCTACTTTTCTTAAACTTTTATATTCATCAACTGCCTTCTGTATAGCACATCTTTCTGCATCTTCTACTATATCTTGTAAAGATAATATACCACTATCATTATTTTTATTATTGTTTAATGTAATATTGCCATTTATGTTGAAATTTTCATCAGTTAATGTGTTATTTAAACACAAGTTCATAGCTCTTTCAATTATATTTTGTAGTTCCCTAATATTGCCTGGGAAATCGTACTTTAATAATTTATCCATAAATTTCTTATCTATATATTTAACATTTTTATTTAAACTCTTATTAAAAATCTTCACAAAATTATCTACTAATAATTGTATATCCTCTTTTCTTTCTCTTAATGGAGGTATTTCTATAGGTACTACATTTAATCTATAGTATAAATCCTCTCTAAATTTACCTTTTGAAACCATTTCTTTTAAATTTCTATTAGTAGCAGCAATTATCCTTACATCTATTTTTTCTTCCTTCGTACTCCCTATTTTTCTTATAGTTCCTTCTTGTAATACTCTTAAAAATTTACACTGAATATTAAGAGGAAGTTCTCCAATTTCATCTAAAAATATAGTACCCTTATCCGCTAATTTAAAAAAACCTTCTTTACCATTAGATTTAGCCCCTGTAAAACTTCCTGCTTCATAACCAAAAAGTTCACTTTCTATTAAATTATCCTGTAAGCCAGCACAATTTACAGTAATAAAACTTTTATTATTTCTTAAGCTTAATTTATAAATAGCCTTTGCAAAAAGTTCCTTTCCTGTTCCAGATTCTCCACAAATTAATACGGTTGAATTTGTTTTAGCAATTGATTTACATATCTCTTTTAAACTTTCAATACAACTACTTTTTCCTATTATTCCTCTAAAGGCTTCATTTTCTTCATCTTTAATAGAATTTACTATTTCAATAGTTTCTTTTAAATCTTTTATTAATATAACAAATCCTATTATTTTATTTTTATCATCTTTAATAGCTCTGGCTGTTGATACATACATTCCCTTTCTATCTTTATTATTAATAAAAACTTGCAAATTATCATAATCTTTTCCCATTTTTAAAGCATCTAATATAAGTTGATTTTGTCCTAATATTTCTTTTATGTGCTTTCCAATTGCATTTTCTTTTAAAGTATCAAATAAATTTTCACAGTACTTATTAAAAACTTCTACATGGCATTTTTCATTTACAAATATTACACCCTCCTCTAAAAAATCAATTATAGTAAATAATTTTTTTTCGTTCTTTTCATAAGGTAATATATCTATCTTTTTTACTCTTACTACTCCTTTTATATTTTTTATTTTATTAATAAGCATGTTCTTATTGTAAGAAATCTTTTTATCTATTTTCACATATATTTTTTTAGGAAATACTTCTAGAGATTTTATATCTATATTTTCCTTATATAAAATATTTAAAATATCTAGCACCATGCCTAAACGATCTTCTGTTATTATTTCTAACTTCATAGAATTCGCTCCTTTTATGGAATACTAAATAATACCTATTAATTTATATTATATCAAATTTAAATTATATTTAATTAATATTACTACTTACAATAATTAACCTGATGCATAATTTTTTAATATCTGTATTATAATCTTTCTTTATCTTTTAACATATTATTTATTTAAAATATTTTAACGCAAATACTATATGATATTTACAATTCTATTTACTATATATTAAATTTTGAATATCTATTTTAAATTACCCCTTTTGTTATTAATGCAGTTAACAAATCCCATTCATTTCAATAAAAAAGTATCTTTTTTCTCCTGATAGCTATACACTTTTTGAACTACTAATATAACTGATAGTATTGTATTTATTAAACAATAAAAGCCATTCATCAACTAAAGCTTTTTATTATATAAATATATAATAAATTATTACACATAAAAAAACACTAAATTATTAAACAAAAAAGCTATAGATTTTACTCTACAGCTTATTTTTTAAAATTAATATAAGTTATCAACCTGCACTAACCATTTGTTAAAATAAATGGCAATATTTATTTAAGTACTTTACATTTATTTTCCCTACATAACTTTTTCAACAAAAGCGGTATATTTTAATACTAAAATAAAAATGTATAAAATTTATAATGTTTTTATGTAAACTACTACCTAAATTTTTTATAATCTTATTGGAAAATAAATATAGTTTTAAAGATGAAAACTGATACTGATTTATATTAAAATTGGTCACTAGAATTGGATAAAATATCTGGTACGCCCGACAGGAATCGAACCTGCGACACGCAGTTTAGGAAACTGCTGCTCTATCCTACTGAGCTACGGGCGTTCATTTATCTTTTAATAGTTTATTACAATTCATGATTAATGTCAAGAATTGTATATATTATAACTTATTTTAGCTATAATTTCAATAATTATAGTTAATACTAAAGTTAATAATTATTTAATTTATGTTACATATTCTGTTATAGTATAATATATGTAAAAGTAGGAGGTGTATATTATGATAAACGAATTTAAAAATATACTTTTAGCTGGCATTGGTTCGGCAGCTTATACCTATGAAAAAGCCTCTAATTTAGTAGATGAATTGGTTAAAAAGGGCAGAATTACTGTAAATGAAGGTAAAGAATTGTCTGAAGAATTGAAAAGAAATATTGATCAAAATAAAAAATATAAAAATTCATCTGATGAAAAACAACTTACAAAGGAAGACATAATTTCTATATTTAATGAGTTAAATTTTGCTAATAAAGATGATTTAAAAAGCATAAATGATAAAATAAAATCACTTGAAAATAAAATTTCTAAACTAGAAAAATAATATTAATAAGCCCAACTAAGGTTAGGGCTTTTATTTATATTATAATATAAATAAAATTTTTAAAGGGGTATTAAAATGTACTTAAATTCCGTGCAAAGGTTTAAAGAAATAATAAAGATATTAGCATTCTATGGCTTTGGTCATATTGTAGATTCTAAATTTAATGAAATTAAAGCTCCAGAAAACTTAAGAAAAGCTTTTGAAGAATTAGGACCTACTTTTATAAAAATAGGTCAAATATTAAGTACAAGACCTGATATATTATCTGAAGCTTATATAAATGAATTATCAAAACTTCAAGATAAAGTACCTGAAAATGATTTTAGTGATATAAACAAACTATTTTTTGAAGAATTTAATATATCTATAGAAGACGCTTTTTTAACTTTTTATAAAAAACCTTTAGCTTCCGCTTCTATATCACAAGTTTATTCTGCTAGACTTCATAATAATGAAGAAGTTATAGTAAAAATTCAAAGACCTGAAATAAAAGAAAAAATGAATATGGATTTAAATATATTAAAAAAAATATTTACCATTGGAAAAATTAAAACTTTTGATACATTAATAGACCCTAAAGAAGCTATAGATGAATTAATAAATGCAACTAACCTAGAATTGGATTTTAATAATGAAAAAGAAAATATAAAAAAATTTAGATACTTTAATAAAAATCTAAAATGCATTTATATTCCTAAAACTATAGATAAATATTGTAGCAGTAAAATAATTACTATGGAAAAAATTAATGGCTTTAAAATAACAGATACGCACTCTTTAGATAAATTAAACTATGATAAAAAAGATGTAGCTCATAAATTAGCCATATCTATATTAAAACAAATTTTTGAAGATGGGTTTTTTCACGGCGATCCTCATCCTGGAAATATTTTTATATTTAAAAATAAAATATGTTATATAGACTTTGGCATAATGGGTACTCTCACACCTGATTTAAAGAAACATTTAAATGAAGCGATGATAGCTATAGCATTTAAAGATGTAGATAAACTTATATCTGTAATATTATCTATCGGAATAAAAAAAGGTTATGTAAATAAAAATAATTTATTTGATGATATAAATTATTTATTTGATATTTACCTTTCTACTCCTTTAAAAAATATAAAAATGTCAACTATGCTTCAAGAAGTATTTGAATGCGCTCGTAATAATAATATTAGTTTACCTAAAGAATTAACTATGCTCATAAGAAGTCTAATTATAATAGAAGGCATATTGGAAAAAATAGATCCTAATATTCAAATATTAGATATTGCTATTCCTTATGTAAAAAATAATGATAAAATTAATCTCTTTAAAAATATTGATTTTGACGAATTAATATTAAATAGCTATAAAACTGTAGAAGATTTATCTAAAATTCCTACTAAAATTGTTCAACTACTCAATAGCATTTTAAATGGTAGATCAAAAATTCAGCTTAATGTCAATAATCTAGATAGATCAATTAATGAATTAAATAGAATGATAAACAGAATTGTATTTGCTTTAATAATATCTTCAATGATAATTGGTTCCTCATTTATACTTAATTCTAATATCGGTCCTAAATTTTATGACATATCTATAATAGGAATATTAGGATATCTTATTGCAGCATTTATGGGTTTTTGGCTTCTTGTATCTATAATAAAATCTGGGAAACTATAACCCATGTATAAATATTTCTTTTAACTTTATTAATTTATTGACATTTATAGCTAATTAAATAATAATTAGCTTATCATACTTTACTTAGAAAGAGGTTTTTTAATGATAAAATATTATAATAGAAAAACTAAAAATTATGATATAGAAAAAATTGCTGGTGAAAAATATTTAAATTGGACTTATTCCTCACCTATAGGCATGAGCCTTTTAGAAATACTTATAAAAAAGAAAATTTTTTCAAAAATATATGGATTTTATTGTGATAGAAAATTAAGCAGTAAAAAAATAAATAAATTTATTAATGATTTTCAAATTGACATGTCTTTATGTAAAAATGAAACTAATAATTTTAAATGTTTTAATGATTTTTTTGTTAGAAAGTTAAAAAAAGAAGCTAGACCTATAAATCATGATAAAAATATTTTAATATCTCCAGGTGATGGCAAGCTTCTTGCATATGAAAATTTAAATTTAAATTCTATAACCGAAATAAAAGGAATAAATTATAGTTTTTATGAGTTAATAAATAATAATTCATTAGCAAAAGAATATGACAATGGAACTTGTATTATTTTAAGATTATGCCCAACAGACTATCATAGGTTTCATTTTATAGATAATGGTATATGCGAAAATTCCATAAAAATAGATGGATTTTACTACTCTGTAAATCCAATTGCATTATCTAAAATACCTAGCTTGTTTTGTAAAAATAAAAGGGAGTATGCTATTTTTCATAGTGAGAATTTTGATGATGTAATATTTATGGAGATTGGAGCAACATGTGTAGGTTCTATAATACAAACTTATAAGCCTAATACTAAAATTTTAAAAGGATCTGAAAAAGGTTATTTTAAATTTGGAGGATCTACAGTAATTCTATTTTTTAAAGAAAACGCTGTAAAAATTGATGATGATATATTAACTCAAACTAAATTAGGATATGAAACATCTGTTATAATGGGTGAATCTATTGGAATAAAATTTAAAAAATATTAAATGATGAGAGTATATAAGAAATTTACCTATTAATTCTCTTTCTAATGTTAAAATTAAAGGTTTTTTTATATCTCTATACAACTATAAGTTTTTATTAATAAAACTTAAATTAGTCTTTTTAATATATTATTCAATGTTTCATAATATTAGATTTTATTGCATAAAAAAAAGACATACTTCGTTATTAACGAAAAATATGCCTACTTCTTGGTGCATCGGGCAGGATTCGAACCCGCGGCCAACTGGGTCGCGCCGTGCAATTTTAAAATATTTTAAAACACCATCAAACACTTATAAATGCCCATTTTATTTTTTAACTAATGTTAATTCAATACTGTTTATTTTAAACTATTGGGGGCAAAAAAAGGGGCAAAATTAATTTAAAAATCTATCCAACTTTTTTAATGCCTTTCCTTTCACCCTATAAAAAGTTGCTCGTGACATTCCAACTTTCATACAAGCACTTGTTGTTGAAAGTTGACTTTCTGAAAAATATAGAAGGTTTATTACTGTTCTTTCATCTTCAGATAACACTTCTAACATAGTTTTAATTTTGTTTATTTTAAAATCTATTAAATTTATTTTTCTTTCTATTTCTAACAATTTCTTATCTTTAATAAACATGTTATTAGCAGTTTTATCAGAAATACCACTTGTTTGTACTCTTTCTGAATAATTTACAGTACCTATACTATCAATATCATTTTTGTAATACTCCAATTCCATTAATAATATTTTCTTTTCTGTTAAGTAATTTTTATAATTCAATAATTCAGTCTTAGCACACATAATATTTCTCCTTATTAGGCATAAAATTTTTCTTGAAAATATTTTTTGGGAACTCTACCAGCTATGGTTATGTAACCCATTTTTTTAAGTTCTTTATTAAGACTAGCTACTATTTTATAAGCTTTAGATTTACTTACTTGTAGCATTGTAGCTATTTCATCAACTGTATAAAACATTTATCGCGTCTCCTCTTCTTCTTAATTGCATTAAACTTTATTAAAGTTATCCTTAATTATTTTTGCTTTTTATAATTTACATAAATTGATTTTATAAAATAATCGGACTGTCCAATTCTGGCTTTTCCTAAATAATCGGACTGGGAAATTTCTCCCTCTCCTAAATAAATAACGAGTCTGCATTTTTGCAGAGTCCTCATAATTATGACTGCTCAAATTTGAGCCTTCTAAAATATTAACATAATATTATTTTTAAATACATATACCACATAGAGCATTTATTTCAGATGTCTTTTTACTTATAATCACTCAAGTGGAATTCCACTTGAGTATGGGATATGCCCAACGCAATTTTGCTCTCGGCTAATTTGATTACTTAAAATTGTGTAGTCCTACTTTAGGATAACAGAAAATTGAAGGAACTTACTCAAAAAAAAGAAGGTTCAAGGTTAGTTACTGCCGACATCATGTTAAAATTTAACTATAGTCACTTTCATTTATTAATGTTGCTTGAGTTTTAAGCACGTTCCCATTTTGGGTATGTGCTATCATCTTCATCAACACTTTGCCGGTAATAGGGTAGTCCGTCAGGTCGACACCCTTGCAAAGAGACATCCATTTTCTATTAGACTTTTTTGTCCAACTGTATCATTGCTATTTCTTTTGCCATATCTAACTTGATAGCGTGGTCTATATACGTAGTTTCATTTCCTTGAGCTGTTGTTCTTTTTTGTACAATAGCTATTTTTTCAACAAATAAATCTAACGTCCTCAAATTTGAGTTGTTTGAAATTTAACTATAGTTATTTTATTATGGATTATTGGTTACTCTTTTTTGAGTAACCAACTGAATATTATTAAGATGGTTCTTAAACTTAATAACAAATCCTTATCTAGTCATATGTACTATATTTCATTTGTAATAAAAAATAATTAACTATTAATTTGTATTTTTCATTTTCTTTTGTAGTTAAATCTCTATTATCAAACATGTCTTGTATAATAGCCATCATTATTAATCTAGCTTTATTTTTAAATCTTTCACTTTTAATTTTTATTTCAAAATTATCTATAGAATCCTTCAAATATCCTTCCGCATTAATTATACATAACTGCAAAAAGTTGTCTTCATCATCATAATCTACCCTTAAATATTCTTTAACCTCTTGTAATGTTATAATATTAATCACTTCCCATACACATATCTTTAGCAAAAGGGAGTGGCAAAATTGTCCACCCCTTTTATTAAGCTATTGGACACTCTACAATTTTAATAGCTTCAGTGTCGATTTGTTTAATATCCTTTCTTACAATTACTCTTACTTTAGTTGAATCGGTATCGAAACCAGCTTCTTCACTTGATTTTACTTCATATGCTTGGCGGTCAAATACAGTTACACCTTCTTCTAAATTTGTAATTATAATTGTTGTCTTATCTCCTGTATCATTATTTTTTAATAACTTTGATGATATTTCAATAATTTCTTTTCCTAAGAATTGATAACCACTTGCTAAAGTTGCATTTTCCTGCATTACAAGTCTACCATCTGTATAAGTAATACCACTTAATAAAGAATATCCATCATTATTTACTATAATTTTAAGTCCTGCTCTTATATCCGGGTCAAATGAATTAATTATATTTTGAATTTTTGTCAATGTTATAGGTTCAGTTAAAGTTTCTTTTTTTAATAATGCATTTGTAACAAGTCCGTCATCACCATTAAAACCATTTAAAATATAATAATTTGTTGTAAATACGTCCTTCTTAGCAATTTTCCTTGATAAATACCCCATAATATCAACTTGCTGATCCTTAACAAATGAATTACTTAAAGTGTAGACTTCTCTCATATCTTTAACGTCATATTTAACTTGTTTGAATTTTGGTTCTTGGCCATCTTTATTTTTATCAAATTCCCCAACGACACTCATAGGTATCATATCCTCTGATACTTCTATAGGTACAATTCCACTTTTAGAACCTACAGGCATAACATTACAATACTTTGATAAATCAACTAAACTTCTTTTCATTTCTATGATTTTATTGTGGAATTCTTCTCCTAAAAGATAACCACCGTTTTCCGCTACACTTGCACCTATTGCTCTTTTTTCTATTTCATTAATTGGTTTTCTAGCAATTATATTTCTAAATACTGTTCTTACTTCTGTGTTTTTATTATTTTTTTCTAGTATTTCAGCATTTAATGTTGAACCCCTTAATTCTCCTCTTGTCTGTTCTTCTTTTTCTATTCTTTTCATCAATGATCTTAGTTGTTCTTTATTTATTTTTTCACCATCTTCATTATCATCATTTAATAACTTATTTATTTCTTCCTTTACAACTTCAATATCTGTATTATTATTTAACATTTCTAATATCTTTTCTAATTTTTCACTCATACTTTTAACCTCACTTTTATTTTTATTTTTTGCATTTTCTAATGCTCTTGTACTAACCTTATTATCTTCATATGCTGGAAATGGGGTTGGACTTATTTCCAATAGTTCAGCTTTTAAAACTGTTCTTACTGGGTATTCTTCATCATAATTCCAACTGTCCTCTAACACGTTCATTCCAAAGCTTGTACCATCTACATCACCACGTTTTATATTTTCTAATATATCTGTTCTACTCTCTGGCATACTAATTTCGAACTTTAAACCTTCTCTAGTATCTTCTAAATTTAATGTATTACTTTTAGTGCTACCTAGAACTATATTGGTATCATGGTTCCATAGTGCTTTAACAGTGTTATATTTTAAAGCGTTCTGACTTATAATTTCATAAAATGAATTGTTTATTAATTGACTTCTTATGTTATATTTAATTATCCCTTTAACTTTATTACCACTAGTATGTAATTGAGCTTCTTTACTCCTCTGTTCCACCTTCTCCACCTCCTTTTTTATTAATTTGATATTGTTTAATATAATTTGTTGGTGCGTAATTTAAACTCATATAATGTTGATGCATTCCCTCATCATCTATAGGTTGTAATCCTTCTTTTATTCTGATTTCATTAGGGCTCAATGCTCCTATTGATTGTAATTCTTTATAATATTTAATTCTTGCGTCCGTATCTCCTCTTAATTCTTCTGACATATCAAATTTAGTAAATAAGGGTTCTTCATCCAAAAATAACTTATCATCCATTTCATTTTCTATTCCGCATAATATTGGACTTATGGTATTTTTATAATAAAGTAAATTTAAATTCTCAACATTACTAAATGTTGCTTTACTTAAATCTCCTAACATGGTACTAGGCATATTAAAAAGTCTTGCTACTTCTTCAACTGAATAAAATTTTTGTGTGTTTAAAAAGTCCATGTCTACAATATTTTTATCTATTGGGCTATGTTTTAATCCTAAATCTAAAACAGCTACTTTTTTAGCATTACTCAATCCACTATTAGCGTCCATCCATGCAGTTCTTATATTTTTTTTAGCGTCTGACGTTAATTGTGCATCTGTATATAAAATATCTCCAACAGTTGTACCGTTACCGTAAAAACTACCTAAAAACTCGTTACTCGCTCTTGCTATCCCTATGCTTTCTCTACCAATATAAACAGGGCTCTTACCCTCGTAACCATCTAAACTAATTCTTTTTAAATGGATTATATCTTTATGGCTTATTTTAAAAGCTTTGCTATTAATTGATATTTGATAATCTAACTTTGAACCATTAGGGCTTAAATTTAAACTTACACTATTAGGGTTTAATATCCATAGTGCATCTATTTTATTACCTATTCCACGATCTATCCATGCATAAGCATTACCAAAAAGCAATAAATTAACTACCATTGTTTTAAAAAAATCAAATTTTGTTATAAACGGATTTGGCTTGTTTAATAACTTATGAATATTATGATTAAATTCTTCTGTCTTTCCTTTACTTGACCTTCTATACACATTTATAGGCAATTTTGCAACACTATTGCTTATTTGGTCTACAGCTGACCATATAGCGGTCAATTCAAGGCTATTTTCTGATGTTATACCTAAGCCTGTCTTTGTATTAGGTTGAGCAACTCCAAATACAGTTTCAAAATTAATTTCTCTTTGTTCTTCTGATGTTTTTTTCTTAGCTTTATGAAATAATCCCATTTTATCCCTCCTTTACATTGAATAATTCTGTTCATAATGTCTTGATATATTTTCGCTTGAGTACGGATCATTAACCAATGCATCACATCTACTTAAAGCCATTATCATTGCAATGATTGCATCTATCTTATTTTTACTTTTTTTCTTACTATATTTAATATTTTCTGCATCATCAGTAACCGCTGTAACATTTCCACTCTGCCATGTTAAACATTTGTTATCTTGAATTATTAGCTTTCCTTCAAGAAGTAATTCTTCAAACCTTCTTATAGCTGGTGACATTGTTTTAAACCCTTGTCTAAAGTTCACTAAGCACTTAATTTCATCTTCTATATTAATCATAGTGCTTTGTAATTTCCATTCATCATATGCAACCTCCTCAAGTATATCTTTATCTTTCAATAACTCTGCTTTTACATCTTTAAGCAAAACATGGCTTGTTTTTAATTCTATTAAATCACCGTTATGAATAAATCTTTTTAATCTTTGTTGTTCTTTATCCTCAAATGTTTCAATAACACCTGTAGCAGTATATATTTGAGGGATTATAATATACTTATCTTTTATTTCATCATAATAACACTTAACATATGCTGTAAAATCCGATACCTGTCCATAATCTAATCCAGCACAACATAAACATTTATTTCTATAATCCATTTCATTAACATTTTGCAACGATTTTTTCCATAGTTGTTGGTTTATGGCATTTTCAACAATTAAAGATACATGTTGATTTAAGTACAATCGTCTGAACGCGTTCTCCCTGCTTTTTACTTGTGTCGCTCTTAATGCTAATAATTGAATGTCCTCTAGTTTTCTAAAATGTCCTAACGCTGGATTACTTTTAAAATATTGTTCCATGTCGTTTATATTACAATTTTCTTCTGCCTCGTATATCCTGTAATAAAAACTATCATCTTTAAATTCTCCATCTTCTATACCTTTAGAATAATTGTATAATTCATATTCAAGGTTGGTATCATCTTTACCGTTTGATGCAGTGGTTATTGTTATTCCTAAAGGTTCATCTAATATACCTTGACCTGTTTTAAGTTTGTCATATGCAGAATTATCTTGTAATTCATGTATTTCATCCATACAAAATGCGGCTGCACAATATGAGTCTAAATTGGAACCGTTACTTGACAAAACTCTTAACGTTATATTTTGGTCTTCTCTGTATATTTCTTTTAAACTGTCTGTTATTTTACACATCATCTTAAGCGGTGTATTTTTAATAAAGTTTTTAATTGTCTTATACAATAATCCAGCCTGTTTTGTAGTATTAGCAGTAATTATATATTCACAACCATACACAGGCTTAAAAAAGAATAAATATGTTAATATTAGCCCCACTATGAAGCTTTTACCTTGTTTACGTGGGCAGTTTATATGGGCTTCTCTAAATCTCCTTAAATCGTCTTTCTTACGTTTAACACACAAAATATCTGTACATATCTCATATTGGAACTTTAAAGGTTTTAATAATTCTCCCTTTTTACCTTTATCAAGGGGCATTTTACAAGCAAATTTATAAAATCTTAATGCTTCTTTACAGTCAAAATAATATTGTTCATTATTCCACTTTTTTTCTTGTTCTTTTATAATTTTATCTATATTAGTTATTATTTGTTTTTGAATTAATTGTTGGAATTTTGGGTTAATCATCTAACCACTTGTTAGCATCAAATTTATCTTCTTTTTCACACAATAATTCATGTAATAGCTTTAATTGAATATTAAAAGCCTTTAAACATTCTCTTAATTCTTTTCCCGCTGGATTTGCTCTTAATGTTCCAGTTACATTTTTAATATACATTCCTTCTTCTTCTAAACATTCTCTTGATTTATTTATCATATCTATTAAATTCAAACAATTGTTAAATATTAATTCTTGTTCTTTATTGTCTAATTTATCTTTATAAAAATTTTTAAACTCTATTATACTTAAAGGTTCATTTGTAAAAGTTAAAAGCTTCTTTTCTAACGTCATATCTTTCGCTTTTCCTTTCTTAATATCATATTCTCTTTTTTTATATAATCTATCATATTCATTACTATTTTGTGGCATTTCAATAACCTCCTTTTTCAAGAACGTCACTTTATAAGCTTGATTTTCTCGTGTGTAATTGGGGAAGCGGTCTAATTCTAAACCATATAAGTTTCTTTATACGGGAGTATCATTTGTCTTAATCCTAACCCCCAACCTCAATAAATCTTTTTATTAATTTTTAAAATTCTCTACAACTATATTATACCAAAAACACGAACATTAATCAATTAAATTATCAATAATGTTCGTGTTTTTATCAATATAAATAAATAATTTTAAATCTAATAGTTATTACAAACTTCTCTTATTGCATTTAAAATCTTTAATAATTCTTCTTTCTTTCTAAGATTAGTTTCTTTCTTGTATTCCTCAATCATATCAAACAATCTATTTAATACTTCTATAAATTCATTATGATTTGTAATTTCATTTTCTATTTTTAATAATTCCATTTTCAACACTCCTTATTCTCTCCAATATTTTTCTTTGAAATATTTTAATCCTTTCGGTGTTGGTTCTAACCCTATTCCTTTACACAATTCTATATACTCCATTAGTACGTATATACTCATATTTACCTCCTAGCACTATACAAATAAACCTTATTAGCGTATAATGTAAGTATGTTTCAATTCGTCGATATTTTCATTTATTGCATATTCTATATTTTGGAATATGCTTTTTTATTTAAAATCCGTTGTCGAAGTTTTTTTGTGGTATTTCTTCACCTGTAATATTTTCATACTCTTGCATTAAATAGCTCATGGCCCTACACAATTCATTGAAGTTATCAATATACTTTTCAAATAAATTAGGTTGCTGATTTGCTACTTCTTCAGCTTTTTTTATTCTCAACAAATTCCTATTCCAGCTTTCTTTAACTTCTTTCATTGTCATGCACACACATCCTTTCTTTTTCTATACACTCTGAAATTTCTTTTATTTCTTCATCAGTAATCTTCATGACTTCCAATAAAAGCAATAAAAAATTAGGCCTAACATCTCCATTAATTTCATCTAAAAACAATTCGTGCAATTGATCTTTTAAATCTATCTCTATATCTAATGCCATTGACATATCACATTTCATTTACATGCCCCCTATTTTATTTGTTCTTGAAGGTCAAGCAATTTAATTATTATTTCTTCCATATATTTTCCCCCTACTTTCATAATTTGTATAAATTTATAGTCATTTGAATATAATCTTTCTGCGTACTCGAATCAGGTACAGGATTTTTCTCCCACATATAGTCATCTAAATAAGGTCGCCCTGAACTGGGGCATCATGCTTATCTTCATTCTATCGTCGCAAAACACGACATTAGCTTTATTAGTATTCTGGCATTAAATTTACCTTTATAGTTTTAATCTTGCCTTACAGATTAGGTCCCATCTATTTCGTTACCTACCTCTTTATCCTAAACTGTAAAGTCCGCTTTCATTTATTATTGTCATTTTCCTACTTTGACCTGCCCCGTCAATTTTACGGGTTAGCTTATCTTCACTATCTACATGATTTCTTAGTGATTGATCCGTATCTTTATATCCTAAACATTTAGCCACATCTTTTCCTATAAACCAAATTACATTTTCATTTTGTATTGTTCTTATTTCTCCAAACTCATGATTTTTAAAAATTTGTAAGTTATTCATACTGTTGTACCTCCTATATAGCTTTTTTCTCTTTGCTTATATCTTCTAACCAGCTATCTAATAGTTCTTTATTTATTAAAAATTTTTTTCCTACTTTGAAAGATGGGAAGTTATTATCACCGTGAGCTAGTTGTAATATTTTATCTCTTCCAATACCGCTATACTCTACACATTCATCTATTGTTAAAGTTGCTTTTCTCTCTTTTTTATTACGAATAGCCTCTTGAATTGCTTCCTTAATAATATCCTTTAATTCTATATTGGTTAAACCCTTAGTTATATCTAATATTTTTTCTTCCATTTTAATTACCTCACCTTCATAATTTTAAAAAGGACATTCTCCTTCTACTTCTATAAACTCATAACCTTTTGTATATCCATAATCTTTATTTAAATCGCTATCTTGTCTATAAAATCTCTTTCGTTTCTGAGAAAAATAAAGTCCTATACCTTTTTCACAAATTTTGCCCGTTGGTCTATTTTTAAATAACATTAATGCTCCATCAAAATCATGCTTTCCTTTTTCTTTTTGTTCATCTGTGTATCTATGCATAGCTATTACATAATCTGATAAATTGGTTATGTCTCCACTACCACAAACATCATACTTAGTAACTATTGCATTTTTTTCATTTGGTTTTCTTGGGTGTGCTACAATATGAATAACTGCATTATACTTAATAGCAAATTTTTTTAAATCTCTTATAAATTGTTTCTGTGCATTCAACTCCTCACTTTCCTTGCATTCAAGGTCTATAGTCATTAAATTATCTAATACAAAACATTTAACATTTTTTCTTTTGGCCAATTTGTTCATGGTTTCAAGTATAGTGGTTTTTGAAGTATCAAAGTCATTAGAATATATAAACAACTTATCATTTAGATAATTCCTTATCATTTCTTTTGCTTTATCACTTGCCTTACTGTATTCCCTTCCTTCCTTATTTTTCAATGAAATCATTTGATCTTTTATTACCATTGTTTGTGTCAACCAATATATCAAATTAGGCCTTGTCAATTCCCCACTAAATATGAATGTTTTAAATCCTTGGCTTATCGGTTCAGCAATACACATTTGGTTTATAATTGTACTTTTACCAGCACCATTATATCCAGTTAATACATTTACGCTACCTAGTACAAAACCATGCATAACCTTGTCGAACTCTTTAATGCCAGTTCTAATTTTTTCAGCTTCATTTATATCAAAATCCGGTATATTTCCTATATCTTCGATATTTTCTATATCAGCTTCTTTTGCTTTCTTCAACTCTTTCAATACTGTTTGTTTATCAAATTTATATAATATTTCATTAATATCTTTAGCCTTATTACTATTCACTGTTTTAACTATATCTGCAGGTATCCTTGGAGCAATTACACTCATACCCTCTATACCTGCTTTATCATTATCAAACCATAATATAACCTCCTTAAATTGTTCTAACCAACTATAATTTACCTCAACCCATTCATAAGAATTTGCCCCTGTTGGAACTGAAACTGAATTTTTATAGCCACTTTCAATTAATGCTAAACAATCTAACTCACCTTCTGTTATAACTAAGGGTTTAGTCATATCTACTTTGTCCATATTAAATAATGTATTTATATTTGTACCAGCTTCAAACCACATTTTACAGCCTTTAGTTGCTTTACCAGCTTTTCTGTATTTATTGGCTATATGCTCACCCAACTCATTCCTATATTCAAATACAATATTGTTATCATGTGATTTTAATCCAACATATTTAGCAGTATCTTTTGAAATTTTTCTTAGTTCTAAATATGGTAATATTGCATTAATATTTTGGTTATACTCTGTAGCTTTTTTAATAGCCCTTCTTTCGCTTTTAAATGGTTCGTAGTCTATATATAAGCTATAGTCCTTTATTATACTTTCAATGGCTTGTATAAAATTCATATGCTTATATTGCTGATAGTGGTCAAATATATCATAAGTTTTGCCACAACTAAAGCATTTAAATCTTTTATTTTTGTTATCAAAACTCATTGATGGATGTTTTTCATCATGTAAAAAGCATAGACATTTATTATTTTTAAAATTTAATGCTAAATCCCTTGATATATTGCCCTTAACTTCTTCACTAGAAATATTGCTTTTAATTTCATCAATAACCTCTTTAATCTCCATGTTGCCCTCCTAAATTGGCCTAAATTCTTCTTCATAGCCTGTATTACTATCATTACTTTGATTTAGGTACTTTTCAAAATTTGAAGCCCTAAACAATGTCTGTGGGTTAAGCCAATCTTCACAATTATTTCCCTCTTTTGTTCTTTTACCTATCCATTCATTACACTTTGTATCAATAACCTTTTTAAAATCATCTATTATAAATCCTTCCAATACTCTAGCATTAATTAATTTTTGAGTAGTTCTCGTATTAGCTTTAAATTTTTTATTAGTTTTCATATTTAAATAATTTATAACTCGCATATATATATTAGTATTTGTATTAGTATTTGTATTAGTATTTGTTGTACCCCGTTTATGGGGTGGGTGTTCCCCCGTTTGTGGGGTGGGTGTCCCCCTTTTTATAGGGTAACCCTGTTCATGGGGTAACTCCATTTTTGGGGTAGGTGTAATATTGCATTTAAACAAATAATATTTACATCCTATTCCTTTTACAGTTTCTTTTTTTATATATCCTTTATCAACTAAAGATTTTATAACTTTTATTAATGTTTCATCTTTTTTTATTTTACTTCTTCTCATTAATTGCTTATAACTGGGATAAGCATACCCTTTTTGTTCATTGTAGTAACTAATTAATGCTATTAATACACTCTGTTCCTGTATGTTTAACTCCTCGTTATCAAGAACATTTTCATTGTCTATTATTGTATATCCCACATTACCACCTACTTATTTCATTAAGCATTGCTTATTTGCCCATTCTTGCAATAATTCACGGTTCACAAAATATTTGGATCCCAGTTTCCATGAGGGAAAATCCTTTCTCTTAAGTAAATCTTCATACATTCTATTTCTACCTACCCCCAACACTTTCATAGCTTCTGTAGGTGTTATTAATATAGTTTTTCTTTCTTCCATAATCCATCTTCCTTTCTTATAAAATTAAAATAATAAAACTATTTTTCATTTGAAAAGAATAATGTCATCACATCCGAATCAAGTTCTTTTGCTATTTTAATCATTAATTTTTTTCTTGGAATAGATTTCTCATTTTCAATTCTACATAAATGTTGTTGAGTGATATTAAGTCTTTTAGCTAAATCTTTTTGGCTTATTCCTTGCTTAACTCTCTCACTTTTTAATATATACATCAATGATCCTCCTAAATTTAAACTTATACTGTATAACTAAACTATAAACGTTTAGTGTTTATAAGTCAATACAATTTTTAAATTTTTAACGTTTAGTGTTTATTTTTTTTTATTTTCCTATATAATATATATTGAGGTGATTTACTTGACTACAGGTGAAAAAATAAGAAAATTAAGATTATCTAATAAAAAAACTATGAAAGAGTTAGCAAAATTCTTAAATGTAACCGAGCAAGCTATTTCTCAATATGAAAGGAACATAAGAACACCGAATTATTCTACATTAGAATCTATCGCTAAATATTTTAGTGTTAAAAC
Organism: Clostridium tepidum; assembly: GCF_002008345.1. Lineage (GTDB taxonomy): Bacteria > Bacillota > Clostridia > Clostridiales > Clostridiaceae > Clostridium_F > Clostridium_F tepidum. Next base: position 12,974 of record NZ_MRAE01000030.1, on the reverse strand, counting down.
TATAGAGCTATTTCCAGAGCAATTAATAAAAGATTCTGTTTGTAGTTTGGATTCCTTATTAAGAATAATAAATAATAAAGTTAAAAATTCAAAAGATATTTCATGGGAAGATATAAAAGGTTTAACTATTGAGGAGCTATGTGAAGTTATGAATTCTCTAAATGACATCGCAAATAAAATAATAACAAAACGACTTTCTAAAAAGATGTGTGAAGATGATATAATTATAAAACAGGTAACTTATATAGAAGAAAATAATACAGTAAAACGTATAAGTATTAATAATGGATTATCCGTAGAATATTATATTGGAAACTCAAATTTATCAAATGAAGTACAAGAAATTTGGGATAATGAAGGAATATATGGAGCTACATCAATAAATATTAGTAAATTAGGCAAAATTATTAAATAATATAGCAACTAACTCTTCTATTGTGGAAAACGTATATATTATTTTAGAACAACTATATGATAAAATAAATCAACTACTTTTAAAAGAAAGGTAGGTTATTCAATGGCTAAGACTGTATATAAGAAAAAGATAAAGAATGGTAAAGAATATTACTTTTATAGATTAAGACATAAAAACCTTTCAAAACCTAAAGATATATATGGCTCTACTGTTAAAGAGCTTGATACTAAAATAAAGGCTATAATTAATGATCTCGATAATAATATTTCTAATAACAAAGAATTTTTTGGTGTGTTTTTTAAAGATTGGTTATATAACACTCACATGACAAATAAAAAGCCTTCTACTAAAGAAAGATATAATAGTGTATTTAAAAATTATATTGAAGATAGTCCTATATATGAATTGAAAATAAAGGATTTAACTCCATCAGATATACAAAATTATTATAATGATTTAATAGCTAAAGGTAAAAGTGTAGCAGCTATAAGAAATTTACATAAATTAATAGCCCCATCTATAAGATACGCTTGTGATAGTAATAGAATCTTAAAAGATTTTTCTAGGGCTATAGTTGTTCCTAAGGATAAAGAGGATAAAAAACTTAAAAAAGTTAGTGCTGTAAAACCTTTTACTTTAAAAGAACAACTTAAATTCATTGAAGCTATAAAGGGGAATGAATTAGAAATGCTATTTCTTACTGCTCTTGATAGTGGATTAAGACAAGGTGAGTTATTTGCTCTAACATGGAATGATATTGACTTTAATAATAAATGTATAACTGTTAATAAATCATTTAAAAGTATAAAGAATATAAAAACTAATAAGTATGAAAATATTATTCAAACACCTAAGACAGATAAGAGTATTAGAGTTGTTCCTATACCGATACATTTAATAGATAAATTAAAACAACATAAATTATCACAAAAAACCCAAAGGCTAAAAATGGCTAACTTATATGAAAATAATAATCTTGTCTTTTGTAATAAATTTGGTAAATACTTAGATAGTGGTAATGTTCTAAAGAAGTTAAAAAAAATACTCAAAGATAATAAACTTGAGGTAAGAAAATTTCATGATTTAAGGCATACTTATGCTACACGATTATTTGAATTAGGAGAAGAACCTAAAACAGTTCAAACTTTACTAGGACATAGTAATATTTCCATTACACTAGATACTTATACTCATGTATTAGATAATTTAAAAGAAAAAGCAGTAAGTAAATTAGATAATTTATATATTAATGCAGGGGCAAAATAACCCTCTTTTTTATATTTAAAGTTATAAGGGGCAAAAACGAGGGCAAATTTAAATTTTTACAAAATAAAAAACCGTTAAAACTTAGTAGTTTCAACGGTTCATGGTGCACCGGGCAGGATTCGAACCCGCGGCCAACTGGTTCGTAGCCAGCTACTCTATCCAACTGAGCTACCGATGCAAATTTTACAATAATTATTTTAGCACAAAAATCAATATAAATCAACTTATAAATAAAAGCATTTAACTTTAGAGTTAAATGCTTTGGCGGAGAAAGAGGGATTTGAACCCTCGCACCGGTTACCCGATCTACGCCCTTAGCAGGGGCGCCTCTTCAGCCACTTGAGTATTTCTCCATAGCTTACTACATAAAAATGGCGGAGAGATAGGGATTCGAACCCTAGGTACGGTCACCCGTACGCCGGTTTTCAAGACCGGTGCCTTAAACCAACTCGACCATCTCTCCACATTATTTTAAATTTTCACTTGAGTACGTAATAAATTATAACAATAAAAATAATATATGTCAATATACTTTTTAAATTTTTTCAAAATATAAATATATCCTATTTAAGAAATACATCTTATAAAATATTCCTGTTAAATGGTATTAGCATTGGTTTCTCTTAACTTATTAAAATATAAATTTGATATCTTTCAATTTTTAAAGCAAACTCAAAATAATTATATAAATTATAAATCTTTTCCATAATTACTTAATATAAAAATGCAGTTAAATGAAATTTACCTTTTAAAATTATTGTTATATTTTTAATAATAATTAAATTTTTAGCATATATCAAAAAGAAGTCGATAACTTAAAAACTCGACTTCTTTGTATAAAATATTTTGGCGGAGAAAGAGGGATTTGAACCCTCGCACCGGTTACCCGATCTACGCCCTTAGCAGGGGCGCCTCTTCAGCCACTTGAGTATTTCTCCACAGCTTACTTATATAAAAATGGCGGAGAGATAGGGATTCGAACCCTAGGTACGGTCACCCGTACGCCGGTTTTCAAGACCGGTGCCTTAAACCAACTCGACCATCTCTCCACATATTCAACCTTGTGACGAAAATTATTGTAACATTATAATTAAATTTTGTCAATATAATTTATACTTTTTTATATTGATACTTATAATATTTTTCTTTTTTCATAAAATTTTATTTAAATTAATAAACTTCAAATTTTATATAATATGTTGATATGTTACGTTTAAAAAATATATTAATTTAATATGTTTTATTACAAAATAAAGGTTAAAAATTTAAAAGTAAAACACTATTAAACTTTACAATAACAGCTTCATAGTGTTTATTTTTTTATTAAATATATTTTTATTTAATTACTTTATAACTTCCTTTCCCCCCATATAGTTTCTTAATACTTTTGGTATTGTAATTGATCCATCTTCATTTTGGTAATTTTCAAGAATAGCTGCAACAGTTCTACCAACAGCCACACCTGATCCATTTAATGTATGAACATATTGTGGTTTTGATTTTAAATTTTCTTTATACCTTATATTAGCGCGCCTAGCTTGAAAATCTTCAAAATTACTACAGCTTGATATTTCAACATATCTGTTATAACTTGGCATCCAAACTTCTAAATCATATTTTAACGCAGCTGTAAATCCTAAATCGCCTTTGCATATTCTAACTACTCTATATGGAATACCTAATTCTTTTAATATCGTTTCAGCATCATTCGTTAATTTTTCTAATTCTTCATAAGATTGTTCTGGTTTTGTGAATTTAACCAACTCAACTTTATTAAATTGATGTTGTCTAATAAGCCCTCTTGTATCTCTACCTGCTGAACCTGCTTCTGATCTAAAACAAGCACTATAAGCCACATATTTTAATGGTAATTCCTCACCTTTTAATATTTCATCTCTATATAAATTAGTTACAGGAACTTCTGCAGTTGGTATTAAAAAATAATCATCTTCTGAAATTTTAAAAGCGTCTTCCTCAAACTTAGGCAATTGTCCTGTTCCTGTCATACTTAATCTATTTACCATATAAGGGGGTAATATTTCAGTATAACCATTCTTTTCTGTATGTGTATCTAAAAAATAAGATATTAGTGCTCGTTCTAATCTAGCTCCTAATCCTTTATAAAAAGTAAATCTTGATCCTGTTACTTTTCCAGCTCTTTCGAAATCAAGTATATTTAAATTTGTGCCTATATCCCAATGAGCTTTAGGTTCAAAATTAAACTTTCTCGGTTCTGACCATTTTCTTATCTCTACATTATCCTCGTCTGTTTCACCATCTGGTACTTTCGGATTTGGTATATTGGGTATTCTAAGCATTATATATTGTATTTTTTCATCTATTTGAGATAAAATAGCATCAAAATTTTTGATTTCATCAGATAATTTTTTCATCTCAGCTACTATATGAGAAACATCTTTGCCTTCTTTTTTTAATTTAGGAACTTTAGGAGAAACTTGATTTTTCTTATTTTTTAAAATCTCAACCTTACCTAAAATATTTCTTCTTTCTTCATCTAATTTTAAAACCTGATCAATTATATTTATATCAAACTTTTCTCCTCTATTACTTAATGCCTTTTTTATTTCATTTGAATTATTTCTTATTCTTTTTAAATCTAACATAGTATTTTATTTATTGGATAATCCAATAAACACTTCCCCCCTTCAAATTTTATAGTTTTCTATATAAAAAAGCCTTTCCTCCCTATAAAAGGGACGAAAAGCTCCGCGTTGCCACCCTAGTTGATCATAAATGATCCTATCTTAATTAAAATAACGGTCACCCGTACTGTTTTTTATCACAGTCCCTCAGAGGTGGATTCACAATATAATGTTATTAACTTACACCATACGTTAACTCTCTTAAAACTTTATACAGCTACTATTCCTCTTCAATGGTTTTAATATTTAATTATAAATATAAATTTAATAAAATTATATAAATACTACAATTATATGTCAATAATATTTATTAATTTTAGGCCTCAATTTACTCATTAATATTTTTACTTGCTATTATATCTACTCCAGTATTTAAAATATTTTTACAAATTACATCTCCAATTTTAATAGGATAACCTACATATAATCTACTTAAAGCTTTAGAACATTCTAACCAAAGTGATTTTTCTATAGGCTCACTACTTTTTACTGGCAATACATTATATTTAGATCCTTTTATTCTAACTAATGAAGTAAAAATATCTTTACTACTATTAACATAATTTTTAGCATAATCTATTCCTAAATTACATTGATTACCTTTTATAGTATTATAATTGGTGTTGTAAAGTGATATTATACATTTTTTATTGCATCCATTACAAATAAATTCTCTAATCACTTTTATTCCCCCTAAAATTAAATTGTATCAAATTCTTTAATTCTGCATGGTGTAATTTTTGAATTCTTTGAATCCTTAACTATATCTGTCATAAATTTATTTGTTTCTCTGGCTAATATTGATGCAACTTTATTTAAACAATAAGCTCCTTGACAACTCCCAAAAGCAGCGCCTGTTCTTCTTTTTACGCCCTCTAATGTTCTTGCTCCTAAAGGCCTTCTTATAGCATCTATAATTTCTCCTTCTGTTACTTTATTACAAGCACATATTATTTTTCCATATCTTTTATCCATTTTTATAATTTTATTTCTTTCCTCTAAAGATAATTCACTAAATTTATAATAATCTCTTCTTTTATCTATAAATTCTTTTTTTAATACACATTTTATATTGTTAACTATAGTTTCTGTAACAATCTTTGCTATATAAGGCGTCATTGTTACTTGTCCATAATGATTCACTATGACTTTTATATATCCCTTGTCTATTAAACTATCGTCTATGACTATACTATCATCATAATAAGGAAATTGATAAAAGTTATTTATATCCATTTCATTTATTTCATCTAATATAGAAAGAGAAATTCCTAATGTATCCTTATAATTTATCTTTTCATATGCATCTACAGCGAAAACCATATTACCCTGAACTGTTGGTACCGCTAAAACTTTTTTTATATCCTCATTGTTACCTAACTTTATCACTATATTATTAAATTCTTTAATTGAATTTTTTTCTATTAGCAAATAATTTAAATTACTTTTTTTATAATTTCTTTTAGTATCCGAATATATACCAAAGTTCTCATCTGGAGTTGTATTTATAACTATATTACAATTAAATTTATTTTTATTAGTTATAATTTTATATCCTTTAGACAATTTTTGTATTTCTAAAACTTCTTCCTCTAATTTAAAATTTACTCCATTATCAAAAGCAACTTCTCCGTAAGATATAGCCAAATCAAAAGGTGCTATAGATGCTGTATTTTTAGAATATAATGCTTTTTTAAAATCTATATTTAAGTTTGGCTCTATTTTTTCTACTTCATCTTTAGTCAATAACTTTATATTTTTTATTCCTCTTTGTAAAGCTTTGTTATACATATTTTCTATATTAGATATTTCATCATCATTTTGAGCTATTATTAATGACCCAGTCCTTTTAAATGGAATTTTAAATTTTTTAGCTATTTCCTCCATTAAATTATTCCCATTTAACTCTAAATTAGCTGCTAAATTATCTTCACATTCTACTCCATCATAAACTACAGATGAATTTATAAATGCTACATCATCTGCTATATCATAATCCTTTTCTATTAAAGCTATATTTAAGCTATATTTTGACAATTCATAAGCCAATGCACATCCAATTATTCCCCCACCTAATATCATCACATCATAATCCATTTTTATCAGCCTTTCTCTACATTTTAATAATGTATAATTATTAAAGATTTATCAGGTATGTTTTTATATAACCATTTTGAATCTTCCATAGATACTCTTATACACCCATGAGATGTTGGAAATCCTAATTTATCTTTTTCTTCTTCTATTATATTACCATTTTTGTCTACAGGTATAGAATGAATTAAATAATTAGCAAAAAATTTAATGTAATATCTACCACCTTGATTATATTTATTACTAAAAAAATATTTTCCTCTATTTGTAATATAAAAAATACCTAATGGGGTTTCTGTATCTTGTTTCCCTATAATCCCTGTTGAACATTTAATATTCTTTATGATTTGATCATTTTTGTATACCTTAATATTCTGATCTATTAAATCTACATCTATTTTATATTCAGTATTTTTGTGTAAAATTCCTTTAAGATTTTCTTTATTTTTTTTAATCCATCCTTTTCTTCCTAAGTTACCTTCTTCACAATATATATAACCATTTTGCTCCTTATAACTAACCACTATATCATCTTCATATAAATAATATAATATTTCACTATTATAATCAAAATTTTTATATACTGGTACCTTATTTTTATTTATATAATAAGTTTTTTTAAAACAAGTATTAGAAAAAAATACTGCCATTTCATTTTTATCTACTTCACTTTTCTCTGTTTCTTTTTGAGTTTTATTATTTAACTTATTGTTTGTACTTATATCCTGTTTTGTATGTATAAAACAAGGTATAAATAATATTATTAAAGTAAATATAACAATATATTTTATCCTTTTAAATTTCAAATTCGATCACTCCAAATATTTTTTATATATTGCTATTATTTACATAAAAATGTTAATTTAATCAAAAAAATAAATAAGAATCCTTGTAAAATACAAGGATTCTTTAAAAATAAAAGTTCTATTTTATATCATTTAATATATCACCTAATTTATTTATATTTTCTCCGTATTTAGTCCAATCTCCATTTTTCTGAGCCTTTATAGCTTCGTCATAGTATTCCTTAGCTTTTTTTAGTTTTGAATCATCTATAGTCTTTACAACATTTTTTTCATTTTTATTATTTATTTTGTTATCTTTAGAATCAAATATTGTCTTTATACCGTCTTGAATATTAGATGATAAAACTAATTTATCATTATAAGATAATATTACTCTTTTCATTTCTGGTATACTACTTTTTCCACTTGCTCTTAAATATAATGGTTCTATATAAAGAAGAGAATTTTTTATAGGTAATATTATAGTATCACCATATTGCACTTGTGAACCTTCTTTATTCCATAATGATAATTCTTTAGATATATTAGTATCCTGATTTATTTTTTGCTTAAACAAATATGGACTATATATTGTTTTATCGGATGGAAGTTTGTATAATATTTTTTTACCATATTGCTCTCCATCCATTCTTGCCCCAAATAATGCTATCATATTATCCTTCTTCATTACATTAAAATAATTTAAAAGTACCATTTCTTCCTTATTTTCTTCTGGTAATTTCATAATTATATAAGGAGCATCATTTATATTAGTTTCTCCTTCAACTTGTTTTTGATCTTTAGATACTTCCCATAAATCTTCACCATTATAAAATACACCAGGATCTTTTACATGATATCTTCCTAATACTTTACTTTGAATATTAAATAGATCCCTCGGATATCTAAAATGATCTCTTATCTCTTTAGGTGCATCTTCTGCTTCTTTAAATATTCCTTTAAATATTTTTGCATAACTTTTAATTATAGGATCTTTTTTATCTGTTATATAAAAATTTACGTCTCCATCTACAGAATCTACCACTACTTTAGCTGAATTCCTTATATAGTTTATATTATCATAAGGTTCTGAATAAGGATATCTATTAGTTGTAGTATAGGCATCTATTATCCAATATATCTTACCATTATATATAACCATATAAGGATCACTATCATAAGTTAAAAAAGGTGCTATTTTTTTTACTCTTTCTACAATATTTCTATTTATTATTATTTTGCTATCCTTTTTTATATCCTTTGATAAAAGAAAATTAATATCCTTTTTATTTATAGCAAACAACACTTTATTAAGAAAGTTCATTTTTATTCCTGCATATCCATTATATTTATTAGTTTTGTTAAAATCTTCTTTTGAATAATCAAATTCATTTATTTTAGTATTTACTATAACATAATCATTAGTTTTTTCTCCAAAATATATCCTAGGATTAGTTAACTTTATATTTGTATTATTATAAGGTGGTATATCTTTTATAACAAAATCAGGTTGCCCTTCACTTGTTACAGAATTTACTTTATTCATAACAGCCCCAAACCCATGTGTGTATATTAAATGCCTATTTTGCCATGTATTCGGATTTAAAGCCTCTGTGTCTATTTCCCTTGCAGCTAAAAATACTTGATTATATTTTCCGTCTATATTATATCTATCAATATCTACATCATTAAAAGTATAGTAATATCTTATTATTTGGACTTGATTATAAAATTCTAATGTTGGCTTAAAAGAATTTATTCTTATATTATCTATACTAGCTTTATTTTCTACAATATCTTGCTTTTTTAAATCATTTTTAATATCAAAATTTCTTATTTCAATATCATCTAATGCAAAAGCTTTCCTTGTTAACTCTATATTATTTTTTATATATGGTTGTTCTAAAGTTTTTTCATTAGATTTAACTATAAAATTTTGTACTAATAATGATGCTATATTTTGTGATACTATCAAAAATACAGTTATACCTATACATATACTTACTGGTTTAAATTTTCCCTTTAATATACTTAATAAAGTAACTATAGATGAAATTAATGTAACCACTACTATTATTTTATAAAATAATAAAGTAGCATGAATATCAGTATAACTAGCACCAAACGCTACTCCATTATTGCTGTAAACTAAATTCCACATTTTTATTAAATGTCCAAAAGATATAAATAAAATTATAAGACCCGATACAATAGCTAATTGTTTTCCGGCAAAAGATTTTATACCATAATTTATATTTTTAAAATTTATATCCTTTTTACTTTCAAATTTACACTTAGCCTCTAAAATAAAATAAGTTATAAATGTTGTTATAACTAAAAATAATAGTAATGAAATTATAACTTTATATAAAGATTCAAAAAGCGGTAATTTAAATACATAAAAAGAAACATCTTTAAAAAATATAGGATCTTTTACATTAAAATCTACAGAATTATTAAATTGTAATATTCTGTACCAATAACTACTTGAAAATATATAAGCTAAAAATATAGATATTATAAAATTAAAAATAAAAAATAATTTTTTCCCATAACCTTTTTTATTCAAATCTATATTTATCTCTCTTTTATTTTTGCTCATCATAAGACTTTTATAATACATCCATATAGATATAAAAAATATTATAAATATAGGAAGCATTAAAATAATTATAGATTTTATTCTAGTAAAATATATTGGTAAGTAATTCACTTCTTTAAACCATTCTACATTAATTATAAAGTTTATTATTTTATTAAAAAATGCTATAATCAAAATTATTATGAATAACGGTATAAACAATGCTTTTTTATTTTTCACTTTATCACCTACCATTTCTATTTAATAACCTTCCAATTAGAGAAAATTTTGTTTCTATGGCTCCTTTAGGGCAAAGTTCTTGGCAACAAAAACATCTTATACATTTTTTCATATTCCAAACTGGTATTTTTTTATCTTTCTTTTTTATCATCTTTATAACCTTTGGTTTTTCAGGACATACTTCAGCACATCTACTACATCCTATACATTTTTGTTTTATTAAATTAGGATCTGGTGCAATAATATCCTTTAAAAAATTTGTAACTTTAGGATTTATAAAATAAAAATCCCCACCTTCTCTACAAAGTTTAAAATCATCTACAATCATACTATCGATTTTTTCACCTAGTATCTCTATATCCTTTAAAAAAACACTTCCCCAATTATTATCATAAGCCTCTTTTAATACAGGAATTTCTAATGGATTATTATATCCTATTATTTTGACAGCAACTGAATCTACTGCTGTAAGACTATCTCCCATTATAATTGTATTAAGATTATATGGAGTTCCACTTTTAGGTCCATTCCCCTCCATCGCTATAATACCATCCAGTATAGCAAAGTCGGTTTGTAATAATGTATTTAAGTCCAGTAACATTTTACAAAAATTATTTGCATTAGGCATCCTTGTATGCCAAGTAGCTTTTAAAGTTCCTGGTATACATCCAAACTGATTTTTTACTGCACCAGTAAAATAAGCCATAGCATGAGTCTTTAGCTTAGGTAGCGTTATTAATATATCGGTTTCATAAGCTGCTTTTGCTACAGTCCAAGATCTACATAAAATAGAATTATCACAACTTACATTAATAGCTTCTTTAAAATCTTTAAATGTAACATTATATTTATTTGCTACATCAAGTAATCCAGATTTTTCAGCTGCCTTTTTAGAATCTCCAAATCCCGGTGAATCTCCAAAGGATATGTCATTAGAATAATCTCTCAATATTCTTATTACTGCCTCAAAAACTACACTATTAGTTACTACAGGCGAACCTTGATTTTCAATACTAAGCATGTTAGGTTTTAAAAGTACTTTACTATTATAAGGTATAAGCTTTTTTAAAAAGGAGTCACCTCCTAAAAGTTCGAATCCATTTCGTATAGTTTTTTCTACTTTCTTCAAATCATATTCATTACATTTTAAAAGAGCTACTTTATCCATTCTATTTTTCCTCATCTACTAAATAATTTTTTTTCTTTAATTCTTCTATTATTTTATTCATTATACCTTCATCATCTGAAGATATTGTATGCAAATGAATTCCTCCTGTTAATATTAATAATGGTTCTGCTTTATTTTCTTTTATACTTTGAATAAAATTATCTATATCATACATAGATTTAATCATCAACATAGCTTTTATTTCTCCATATACTGGATGTTCCACTAACACATCTTCTACTATTCCACCAAATTTAATTATTATTTCTAACTCATTTTTTATATCTTTACTATCATGACATACAGCTATAATTTTTTTTACTAATTTTTTATTTTCATTAGGCATTAAATATCCTTCAGGCGTTGCTATTATATTTTTACCAGCCGCTCTTAAAATAGCTATATCTTTTACTATAACTTGTCTTGTAACTCCTAAAATTTTTCCTATTTCATTACCTTTAATGGGTTTATCATTTTTTATTAATATCTTTTCAATGCTTCGTCTTCTCTCTATTGAGTTCATAATATCACCACCTTATTAATTTAAATTATCACTATAGATTAATAGATTTAATTCTTTATTTATAATATTTTCATTATGATGGTTTTTAATTAAATATAACATTTCTTCACTATATTTATTATAATCTTTTAAAATACAATATCCCAAATAAGGATGATTATAATGAGAATAAACTGATTTAAAATTTTGAAATCTTTTTATACTAGAATTTGTAATTTTATCTAAAATTACTATTATACCTTTTTTTATAATATTAACTTTATAATCTATTTTGCCTATATCATGCAACAAAGCTACTTTTATAAACTCATTTTTAGTAAGATTATACTTACCTTCTTCGTATAATTTTTCAATATCGTAAGCTACTCTTATAGAATGTTTTTGTTCACTTATAGATAATTTACTGAAAATTTCTAATTCCTCATCATCTAAATGCATATTTATATAAATTATATCGTGAAATTCTAATTTAGCAGTAGCACCCCAATAAAATTGTTTAATTCTATATACTATTTTATTAAACCTCCTTATTTAAATAATCTTATATTATTAGTTTACAATAAATTTGTTTCTTTTTAAATGTATATAAAAAAATAAGATACTTATGAATCATCATAAGTATCTTATTTCTAATGGTGGAGATAAGGAGATTCGAACTCCTGACCCCCTGCTTGCAAGGCAGGTGCTCTCCCAACTGAGCTATACCCCCAAATGGTGGACCTTCAGGGACTCGAACCCCGGACCTACCGGTTATGAGCCGGTTGCTCTAACCAACTGAGCTAAAGATCCATGTGTTTTATCTGGCAATGACCTACTCTCCCACAGAGTCTCCCCTGCAGTACCATCAGCGCTTTGAAGCTTAACCTTCGTGTTCGGCATGGGAACGGGTGTTACCTTCAAGCCATAATCACCAGATATTTAACATTATAATTGCTTTTTCGCAATTTGTCAATAGAGATTTAACAATTTTTTTATTGTTTCTCTCAAAATTACACAGTGAATTTTTTATTTGGTCAAGCCCTCGACTTATTAGTATCAGTCAACTTAACATGTTACCATGCTTACATCTCTGACCTATCAACCTGGTGTTCTTCCAGGAGTCTTACTAGCTTACGCTATGGGAAATCTCATCTTGAGGTTGGCTTCACGCTTAGATGCTTTCAGCGTTTATCCAGTCCCAACATAGCTACCCAGCTGTGCCACTGGCGTGACAACTGGTGCACCAGAGGTTGGTCCATC
>NZ_MRAE01000029.1 GCF_002008345.1 Clostridium tepidum | reverse complement strand
AATTGTTTTCGTATAATTATGCATTATTAAATATGATTATTATTATTTTATATATAAGAAAAGTTTTAAAATAGCATTTTTCTGAAAATTGGCACAATAATTGAGGTTATATTTCATGGATAAAATATTTTATATTAAATTATTTTTATGTAGTGTATCATAATGCAACAAATATCAATGTAATCTCAAACTGATATTAAAATAATAGCATTTTGAGATTATGGTATATAAATAGTATATAATATATTGAAGTTGGGGTCTTTCTAAGTATTGGCATGAAAATTGCTTCTTAATATAAACGGGGTTAATAATTAACTTATATATTTTATAATAATTTCCTTCTTTCTTAATAAATATGTTTTGAAAAATATGAGAATAAAATATATTAAGGTATCTTACTGTATTATTAAAGAGCATATGCTCTTTATTTTTTTTATATTTTTTATATATTATATGATTATTTTATATGAAATATATGTATTAAAAGTAAAACTTAATCATAATTACCTGTAGTTTTATATAATAATAAGTGCAAAACTACACATACTTATAATACAAAACTTAATAAAGCATAAATAAAACAAAAGACAAATAAATAGGAGGTAATATTTATGCCAAGTAAAAATAATTCTAATAAATTAGTAGTACCAGAAGCAAAACAAGGATTAAATCAATTAAAAATGGAAGTAGCAAATGAAGTTGGAATATCAAATTATGATACAATGGATAAAGGAAACTTAACTTCAAGACAAAATGGATATGTAGGCGGAAACATGGTTAAGAAAATGGTAGAAGCTTACGAAAAGAATCTATAATATAAATAGTAAAGTTTTAAATTAAAGATAAGTATATAGGAGGTAATATATCATGGCCAATTCTAATAAATTAGTAGTACCAGAAGCAAAACAAGGATTAGATAAATTAAAAACAGAAGTAGCAAATGAAGTTGGAATAGCAAACTATGATACAATGGATAAAGGAAATTTAACTTCAAGACAAAATGGATATGTAGGCGGAAATATGGTTAAGAAAATGGTAGAAGCTTACGAAAAGAATCTATAATAGTTAAAAATAATTATACTATACTAAGCACATTAATATAGAGATGTTTATTTGAAGTGATCATATAAAAACTTATTTTATATGATCACTTCTTAATTAATAATATAATGTGTATTTGTTTTAGTGTTAAAAAATAATACTAACAACAACCTGAACAAGTAGAACAACCAATGTTTTTAGGAGGTGTTACAGGTTCTATAGAAAAACCATTTTTACCATTCTCTTCAGCACATTGTATTATGAAACTCCCAAATTCTGAAAAAAGATCTTTATGTATTAAAAATACAAGTTCACCAATAGGTGATAACAGATCCTCACTTGTTTGCTCGTCAAGAGTGATATTAAAAATTGGACCACTACAGCTGTTGCTAGCTAAAAATATTCTAAATATATTTGAATTGATATTTTTTTCTTTTATAAATTTTTTGAATTCTTTATACGCTAAGTCGCTCATTTTAACGGGCATCATATAAACATCTCCTTTATTATATATAAGTATCGTAAAAAAATATTAATTTTAAGCTAATATAATAATATTAATATATATTGTAAATATATTCAATACATAAAAAAGTTATTTATTATAATTGTTTATATATGTTTTGAATTATAACTGTTTTAAAATAATATCTATTTAATTAATAAAAATCAATTTCAATTCATATAAATGTTTAATATAAGAAAATAAGTATATAATATAATAAAATATAGCCTAAAATATTTTTTAATATTATATTTTATTAAGCTATTTTGTGTTTATATGTTAATTATATAAAATTATAATGGAGAAAATATAATGTAGAAAAAAATAAAATTCTTTATTATACAAATAAACTTAAAAATCGTTTTAAAATAAAATAATGGTAAAATATGTAATAAAATGTTTCCACAAGTAAACTTAGTAATTGTGCACTAAAATTAATTTAATAATAAATAACATCTTTTCGCACAGGATGTTGAAAATAATGATGTTATATATAGTTAAATAAATGATATATATTATCAATTGAAATAATTTAAATGAGAATAGGGTGGAAATAAAACTTAATATTGATAAAGAGATAATTGTTTTTATAATTTGAATAATTATTTTATTAGTTTTATATATTGATTGGAATAAAAGTAAAAATACTTCTTTGTTGTATATATGTGAGTTATAATATACATGTACTAGAGATTAAATATTCTATAAAAAAGAAGGATTTTACTCCTTTTTTATAGAATATTATATTCGCGAAATGATTATTTCGCGAAGTTGTAGTTATTTTTAGGCTAAGGAGGTACATATTTTAAATGAAATATAATATTCAACAATTATACGATACTAATCTTCCTCAAAGATTAAATGATTTTTTGAATTATCTTAGAACCATAAAAGGAAAATCAGAAAATACAATTGAAAGCTATAAACTAGATTTGATTATGTTTTTTAGATTTTTAAAATTATATAAAGGTATGGTTTCTGAAGAAATAGAATTTAATGATATAAAAATAAAAGATATAAATGATGAGGATATTAGCAGTGTGTCCTTAGGAGATTTATTTGCTTTTATATCTTTTGTAGAGAATTATAGAAATAATGGTAATTATGCTAAAGCTAGAAAGGTAGCTACATTAAAATCTTTTTTTAGATTTTTACAAGGCAAAGTAAAAATTATAAAGGAAAACCCTGCTATGGAGTTAGAAAGCCCTAAAATAAGAAAAAGAAATCCTGTATATTTAACATTAGATGAAAGTAAAAGGCTGTTATCTACCATAGATGGCAAATTTAAAGAAAGAGATTTGTGCATAGTAACTATTTTTTTAAATTGTGGTTTAAGACTCTCAGAATTATGTGGTATAAATATATCTGATATTAAAAATGATGTATTAACTGTTATAGGTAAAGGAAATAAAGAAAGAACTGTTTATCTTAATAAAGCTTGCATCAAAAGTATAAATAATTATTTGAATGTAAGAAAAGAATTGGGAGAAAAAATAGTAGATAAGGATGCTTTGTTTTTAAGCAAAAATTATACAAGAATAAATAAGCGATCAGTAGAAATGTTAGTAAAAAAATATGTAAAAAAAGCAGGATTAGATGAAGAAAAGTATTCTCCTCATAAATTAAGACATACGGCAGCTACATTAATGTACAAGCATGGTGGTGTGGATATAAGAAGTTTACAAATGATATTAGGTCATGAAAATATATCTACAACTCAAATCTATACTCATGTAGATAGTGATAGATTAAGAGAAGCAGTTAAATCAAATCCTCTAAGCGATGAATAAAAATTATAAATGAAAATGACTATTAAATAATTATTTAATAGTCATTTTCATTTATATTGTATATTATAATAATTGATATTTTTTTACAGTTTGTAATGTTCAAATATAAAATTATATTTATTTCTTTTTTATTTTTATAAGTCCAGGAAATTCTTCGTAAGCTACTTTTTTTAATCTAGATTCATCTTCCATAAGTTCACTTAATCCATCTATATCTTCTATATAATCTATCTGTACACCTTCTACATTTTCTATAGCATATATCCCCTGATCTTTAAAATTTTCATCATAATCTTTTAATAATTCTGCATCTTGTGGAGATTCATTTTCTAAATCTTCATCAAATTTTGGGGAAAATTCTAAATCCTCTTCATCTTCTTTTAGTACTTTTTTTAAATCTTCTTCATTTACAAAGTTTTTATCTTGTTTTATTTCATCAATTTTTATTGCTTGAGTATCTATCCCTTCTCTTTGTAAGCATTCTCCACAATTATCACATTTTTTATTTGGAGTCAAATCACAAATTTCACATTCACCACAATCAGTACATTTTTTAGTATAATCAAAAATACAAGTTTCTCTGTTCATATATACACTCTACCTTTCTTTATGGTATATTGTTACAAACAATTTATAAGTTTATTATATATTATATATTTTAAATTTATTATTTCTTATTAAAAAGATGTTATAAGTTATTTTATTATCCATAAAAATACCCTTACTATTATAACAAAAATATAGATTATATGCATTACAAAATTTTGTGTAATAAAAATTTGTACTCTTTTATGATTATTTGAACATTAGTTTGCAGCTTTCCATTTTTATGGTATAATTTAATTATTATTTAAGTAATGAGGTGTGATTATGAATAAAAGCAGAATTGACAAACAAAATGAAGTTTATAATTTTATAAAACTACAAATTAAAGAAAAGGGTTATCCTCCTTCTGTGAGAGAAATTTGTAAAGCTGTAGGCTTAAGTTCTACTTCATCAGTACATTTTCATCTTAAAAAATTAGAAATGGAAGGTCTAATAAAAAGAGATAGTAGTAAAACTAGAGCCATAGAAATCGTTGATCCTACCTCAAAAAAAGAAGTTATAAATGTCCCTATTATAGGAACTATAACTGCAGGGAATCCTATTTTAGCTATAGAGAATATAGAAGATGTATTTCCGATACCTATTGATTATGTAAAAAATACAAAAGAATTATTTATGTTAAAGGTATCTGGTGAAAGTATGATAGAAGCTGGTATATTAGATGGCGATTTAGCTATTATGGAAAAAACTGATTCTGCTAATAATGGAGATATTGTAGTTGCTCTAATAGATAACGAAGCTACTTTAAAAAGATTTTTTAAAGAAAGTTCTCATATAAGGCTTCAACCTGAAAATAAAAACATGGAACCAATAATTTTAAAAGATTGTAAAATTATTGGAACATTAGTAGGAATATATAGAAAGTATTAATAACATTGTTATTTAAGTGAATAAATATTTATAAAAAATTAATTACTTTTTAAAATATTATTGATTAAAATAATTCCCAGAGGTATTTCGTTAATACTTCTAGGAATTATTTTAATATTAATAAGATATTTAACTATTATTAAAATTAACTTAATTAAAATCAATAGTTAATTTAAGTTAATACTAATATAAATAATAATTAAGATTTAAATATAAATTTATTATTCTAATATTTTTGATAAAGAAATTAAAATACCTATTTTAGCATGATCAAAAGTAAGTCCGCCTTGTAAATATGCTATAAATGGATCTCTTATGGGTGCATCTGCAGATAATTCTATAGAAGATCCTTGAATAAATGCTCCAGCTGCCATAATTACTTGGTCATTATATCCTGGCATATCCCAAGGTTCACAAGAAACAAAGGAGTCTATAGGAGAGCCTTGTTGTATTCCCTTACAAAAATTTATAAGCTTTTCCTTATCGTTAAATTTTATAGCTTGAATTATATCGCTTCTATCATCGTTATATTTTGGAAGTACATCAAAACCAACTAATTCCATTATTCTTGAACAAAATACAGCACCTTTAACTGCTTCCATAGATATATGTGGTGCTAAGAATAGTCCTTGATACATTTGTCTAACTACTCCAAATGTAGAACCACACTCTCCTCCTATTCCAGGAGTAGTTAACCTATAAGCAGCCTGAGTCACGTATTTTTCTCTGCCAGCTATATATCCGCCAGTAGGTGCTATTCCACCACCTATATTTTTTATTAAAGATCCTGCTATTAGATCTGCACCTACATCTGTTGGTTCTTTGGTATCTATAAATTCACCATAACAGTTGTCTACAAAGCATATAATATCCTTTTTTATAGATTTTACAAAAGATATTAGCTTTTCTATTTCAGATATTAAAAGAGCTTTTCTCCATCCATAACCTGTAGAACGTTGAATATGTATAAGTTTTATTGAAGGATCATTTTTTAATATATTTTCTATTTCTACATAGTTTAAAGAATTATCCTTTTTTAGATCCACCTGTTTATATTTAACTCCAAAATCTTTTAAAGAACCTATGTTTTCTTCTCCTTCTATACCTATTATATTATGTAATGTATCATAAGGCTTTCCACATACAGACAACATAGTATCTCCTGGTCTTAAGTTACCAAATAAAGCAGCTCCAATAGCGTGTGTACCATTTACAAAATGAGGTCTTACTAAAGCACTTTCTGTATTAAATATTCTAGCATAAACTTTATCTAAAGTATCTCTTCCGATATCTCCATATCCATAGCCTGTTGAATTTGTAAAATGAGATTCACTAACTCTTTCTTGTTGCAAAGCATTTAAAACTTTTATTTGATTAAACTCTCTTATTTCATCATATTTTTGAAATTGGTCTTTAATATCTTCTATGGCTTTTTCATATAATTTTAAAACTTTAGGATTTATATTGTATATGTTTTTCAAAGTATCTTTTGTTATATGTAACATTTTGTTTCCATCCTCCTCTATATGTAAGAAAAATAATAACTATGTATTATTAGTTAACATTGTATATATTAACATATAAAAAAAGAATAGGCAATTAACCTATTCTTTATCTTTATAATCATCTCCATTAGGATTTTGAACGAATAATAATGCTTTTGCTGGATTAATTGTAGAAATAGCATGTTTATATATCATCATTTGTTTACCGTCTGAATCTAATATTACTGTAAAATTGTCAAAACCTTTAACAAAACCTTTTAATTGAAAGCCATTTGTTAAATATATAGTAACAGGAATTTTATTTTTTCTAGCACCATTTAAAAATATATCTTGTAGATTATTAACAACTTTAGTCATATAACCTTTCCCTCCTAAAAAATTACAAATAATTAGAAACTTATTCTTATATAATTCTATAAATAAATTAAAAATCCTTTTAATTTTACTTATATTTTACCATTTTTATAATTTTATCTACTATTTCCTCTTCAGAACTATATTTATCTTTATCTACCCATATAGCTCTTTTATCTTTTCTAAACCAAGTAAGTTGTCTTTTAGCATAATTTCTGCTTCCTTTTTTTATTAAATAAATAGCTTCATTTAATGAAATATCTCCATTTAAATAGAATAGAATTTCTTTATAACCTATACCTTTCATAGATTGCATATCTGGAGTGTATCCCATAGATTTTAATTTTTTTACTTCTTCTATTAAACCTTTATCTATCATTATATCCACTCTTTTGTTAATTCTATCATAAAGTATTTCTCTATTCATATTTAAAACAAAGTAATTTATATTATAAGGGATATCATATAATTTTTTTTCATTTTCTTTTGTATATTCACTTATAGATTTACCTGTGATTTTATAAACTTCTAATGCTCTGATTATTCTTTTTAAGTCATTAGGGTATAATTTTTCATAAGATTCCTTATCAATATCCTTTAATAAGCTATGAACATATTCTTTACCCTTATCATTTGCTAACTCAGTAAGGTAATTTCTATAATTTTCATCTCTGTCTGCATCTGTAAAATCATAATTATAAATTAATGAATTAATATATAAACCTGTACCACCTGTTATTATAGGAAGTTTTCCTCTACTCCATATATCTTTAATAGATCTTTCCGCTAATGTCTTAAAGGAGGCTACGTTAAATTCTTCATGAGGTTCTACTACGTCTATAAGATGATGAGGCACACCATTCATTTCTTCTTTGGTTATTTTAGCTGAACCTATATCCATATATTTATAAATTTGCATGGAGTCTGCGGATATTATTTCTCCATTTAGTTTTTTTGCAAGTTTTATAGAAATATCTGTTTTGCCTACTGCTGTAGGTCCTGTAATTATTAATAAGTTTATCATTTTATATATCCCCCTTATTGTATTCTTTTAAATTTTTTTTCTAAATCTTTTAGTGTAAATTTAATCATAGTAGGTCTTCCATGGGGGCAAGTATATGGATTGTTTAAAGTAAGCATATCTTCTATTAGTTTTTTTATTTCTTCTTCTTTTAAATTGTTATTAGCTTTAACTGCAGATTTACAAGCTAATTTAGCAATAGCATTATATTTTATTTTAGATGTTTCTTTAGATTTCATATTTTTTAAATTATAAAGTATATCCATAAAGAGATTTTCTACATTAGGTTTGCCTAAAATTAAAGGTACTTCTTTTATATTTATAGTACATTCTCCAAAAACTTCTATTAAAAAACCTGAGTTATTGAAAATATCCTTATTATCTTCGTATATGTTAAATTCATCTTCTGAAAGTTCTATGACTACAGGAGATAATAATATTTGGCTTAAAACGTCTCCGTTTTCTATTTCTGATTTAAATTTTTCAAATAGTACTTTTTCATGAGCTGCATGTTGATCTATTATATAAAGTTCTTTATCTTTTTCTATTAATATATATGTATTATTGAATTGTCCTATAATTTTCATATCTGTATAAAAATTATTAGGATAGTGCTCTTTAATACTTATTGATGAACTGGATATATCTTTGTTATTTAAATATAAGGTATTTAAATTTTTATTATCTTTTTTTAAAACATCTTCTTTATTTATTGTAGCTAAATCTTTAATATTTTTTTTGTGCAATTCATTACTTTTTTCATAAATATAAGAATTATCACATATTTTAAGTGTATTTTCCTTATCAATGTTTTCACTTTTAGTAAGTTCAGAATTATTATTTATTAAATTATTAATTGAACTATCTATATTATTACCAGAAATATGAATTTTATTATTGTTATTTAAATCTATTGGTATCTGTACTTCTTCTTTTTCTGGTTTTATAGTTTCACCTATAGATTTTTGAGAATGATATATATTGACATCTTTTTTATTAAAGAAATTTGTAAAAGATTCTTTCAATTCTCCTTTTATGGCTTCATGAATTGTATCAAATACAGTTTTAAATATAGTTCTTTCATCTTTAAACTTAACTTCTGATTTAGTAGGATGTACATTTACATCAATATATTCTGGAAAAATATCTATAAATATTACAAAGAAGGGGTAAGTATTTACTGTTGAAAAAGACTTAAAAGCATTTTCTACTGCAGCAGTTATAAATTTACTTTTAACATAGCGTTTATTTACAAATATGCTTTGATTTGTTCTGCTTTTACGACTTATTTCAGGCTTCCCTATGAATCCATATACAGATATTATATCTGTATGATTTTCAAAGTTTATAATATTTTCACTGATTGTCTTATTATATACACATCGTATAGAATCTTTTAAATTTCCAGTTCCATAACTTTTTATGCTTTGCTTTCCTTTATTTGTTAAATTAAAAGATATATCTGGATGAGCTAATATGAACCTATTTACTATGTCTGATATAGCAGTATTATCACTTCTTGTGCTCTTTAAAAATTTAAGTCTTGCTGGAACATTATAAAACAAATTAGAGACTTCTATAGTAGTGCCTACATTGCAACCTGTATCTTTTATGTATTCTATTTTACCACCTTCTATATATATTTCTTTTCCAAAATTATAAGAAGCCACTCTACTTTTAAGTTTAGTTTTTGATACAGAAGAAATGCTAGCTAATGCCTCACCTCTAAATCCCATAGTATTTATTTTATATATATCTTCTATTGAATTTATTTTACTTGTAGCATGAGGTAAAAAAGCATTTTTTATATCAGTAGGATAGATTCCTTTACCGTCATCTATTATTTTTATAAAATTTTGACCCCCATCCTCTATTTCTATAGTTATATTTTTTGCACCAGCGTCTATACTATTTTCTACTAATTCTTTTACCACTGAAAAAGGACGTTCTATAACCTCGCCAGCAGCTATTTTGTTTGTAGTTTCTAAATCTAATAAATTTATTTTTCTCATTAAATCACCACATAGATTATATTTTGTTATATACTAGAGTACCACTTATAAGTGGTATTTAAGTTAGTGCAAATCATAAGATTTTTTATATATTAATATATAACTTATTAAAATTTAACAATGTTATATATCTTTTGCTTTCTTTATTATATCATATAATTTATTAAACCCTTCCATTGGAGTCATATTAAGTATATCTATATTTTTAATTTCTTTAATTATTTTATCTTTCTTTATATATTCAAAATTTATTTGAAAAGAATCCATAGCTACTTCATTTTTTATAGAATTTTCATTGTCTTTTTTTAAGTTAGCCTGTTTCTTAGAGGAAATCGAATTTTCTTTAACAGATTCTGTAGCTATAATATTGGAGTTACTATCTTTAGACAAAATATTATTTTGTGTTTTATTATTATTTTTAATAGTTAAATCATTTGTTGATACTTCCATAGAATTATTATTCTTATATCCATTAAAAATATCAGTTTTAGGTAAGTTTTCTTTTTGTTCTTCTTCAATATGTTGTAATATTTCTTTAGCTCTATCTATTACAGGGGAAGGTAAACCAGCTAATTTAGCAACTTCTATACCATAAGATTGATCTGCTCCTCCTCTTATTATTTTTCTTAAAAATACTATTTCATTTTCTAGTTCTGATACGGATACAGAATAATTTTTAACACCTTTTATATTATCTTCAAGCTTTGTAAGTTCATGATAATGAGTTGCGAATAAAGTTTTGCATCTTAAATTTTTATTATGGCAAATGTATTCTATAACAGACCAAGCAATACTTAAACCATCATAAGTACTAGTTCCTCTCCCTACTTCATCTAAAAGAACCAAACTTTTGGATGTAGCATTTTTCAATATATTCGAAACCTCCCACATTTCTACCATAAATGTACTTTTACCTGCAGCTAAATCATCTGAAGCACCTATTCTTGTAAATATTTTATCACATATAGAAATATTAGCAGATTTAGCAGGAACAAAGCTGCCTATTTGAGCCATAATTGTAATTAGAGCCACCTGCCTCATATAAGTGGATTTTCCAGCCATATTAGGACCAGTTATTAATATGAGTTGGTTTTCTTTTGTATCTATTAAGCTATCATTAGATATAAATTCTCCCTTTGGTATAACTTTTTCTACTACAGGATGTCTTCCTTCTTTTATATGAATTTCATCTTTAGTATTTATGTTAGGTTTTATATAATTATTTTCTAAAGCTACAGTAGCCAGTGAGCATAGGCAATCTATATCAGATATTATTTTTGCAGTTTTTTGCATTCTATTTATATTTTTTTCTATAAAATCTCTTATCTTGGTAAAAAGTTTGTATTCTATATCAACAAGTTTTTCTTCTGCTCCTAGTATTTTTTCTTCCATTTCTTTAAGTTCAGGAGTAATATATCTTTCAGAATTAGATAAAGTTTGTTTTCTTATGTATCTTCCTTCTGGTACTAAATTTAAATTCGCTTTTGTAATTTCTATAAAATAACCAAATACCTTATTATAGCTAACCTTTAATGATTTTATGCCTGTTTCTTCTTTTTCCTTTTGCTCTAAAGAAGCTATCCATTTTTTACCGCTACTTTTTGCCTCTCTCAGTGAGTCTATTTCTTCATTAAATCCTTCCTTTATTATATTACCTTCTTTTACAGATAATGATGGAGTATCTAATAAAGCTTTATCTAGCAAGTTATAAATATCTTCTAAAGTATCTATATCTTTTTCCATGTTTAAAAATAAATCACTTTTAAAATTTGATAAACATTTCTTTATGGAAGGAACCTTTCCAATTGAACATTTTAAAGATATAAGTTCTTTTGCATTAACACTTTTAGAAGATACTTTACCAACTATTCTTTCTATATCATATATAGATTTTAGATTTTCTTTTAAATCTTCTTGTATAGATATATTATTTAATAACTCTTCTACAGCATTTAGTCTATTTTCTATAGCAATTTTATTTATAAGCGGTTGTTCTATCCATTTTCTTAATTGTCTTCCACCCATAGCAGTATTGGTTTTATCCAGTACCCATAAAAGAGATCCTTTTTTAGTTTTTTCCCTTAAATTTTCTGTTATTTCTAAATTTCTTCTTGAATTTATATCTATAGTTAAATAATCTACTATATTGTAATAGTCTATTTTATTGATATTAGATAATATATTTTTTTGAGTATGAAATATGTAATATAAAAGACCATTAGCAGATTTTTTTACTATGGGTTCATATTCATCTTCTTTAAAATTACTAAATTGTTTTTTTAAATTATTATCTATATTATAACTAAAATTTTCTTCTTTTATTTTACTTATAGAAATACTAGGAAATCTTTCTTTTATAATTTGGATAAATTCTTCTTTTGTATTTTCCTCTAAAACTATTTCACGAGGAGCAAATTTTGATATTTCATCCAATACTATAGACTCTTTAAAATTGCTATGAGTTGAGTTAAATTCACCTGTAGATATATCTGCAAAACTCATAGAGCACATATTATCCTCTAAATAAAAACTCATTATATAATTATTTTTATTTTCTTCTAGAAATGAAGAATCAGTATAAGTTCCTGGTGTAATTATTTTTATAATGCCTCTTTTTACTATACCTTTTGAAGAAGAAGGATCTTCTAATTGTTCACAAATAGCTATTTTATAACCGGCAGTTACTAATTTACCTATATATGCATTTGCAGCATGGTATGGAACACCACACATCGGAGCTCTTTCTTCTAGACCGCAATCTCTTCCTGTTAATACTAATTCTAATTCCTTTGATGCAATTTTAGCATCTTCAAAAAACATTTCATAAAAATCTCCTAATCTAAAGAACAATATACAATCTTTGCAGCTTTCTTTTACTTCTAAATATTGTCTCATCATTGGAGTTAATCCCATATTTTTTCCTCCTTAAAATATTTGTTTTAAAAAAAGCTCTTTATAAGAGCTTTTTGGTTTATATTTAAATTTCTTCTCCTGTTAGTGAAAAAGAGTTTGCTTTTGTTATTTTAACATTAACAAGTTTTCCTATAGAATCTTTATTTCCATTAAAGTTAACAAGTTTTCCTGTTCTTGTTCTACCCATTAATTTATTTTTATCATTTTTACTAGTACCCTCTACTAAAACTTCTTCTATTCTTCCTTCATAAGCTTTGTTTTTTTTAGCACTTATTTCATTAACTATTTCTACTAATCTATTAAATCTTTCGTGTTTTATATCTTCAGGTACTTGATTTTCAAATTTAGCAGCTGGGGTTCCTTTTCTTATAGAATATAAAAATGTAAAAGCAGAATCATATTCTACTTCTTTTACTAGACTTAATGTATCTTCAAAGTCTTTTTCAGTTTCTCCAGGGAATCCTACTATTATATCAGTAGAAATTGCTACATTAGGTATAAGTTTTTTTATTTTAGATACTACATTTAAATATTTTTCTCTATCATAATGTCTATTCATTTTTTTCAATATATTACTAGAACCTGATTGTACAGGAAGATGAATTTGTTCGCATAATTTATCACATTTAGCAATTGCCTCTATAACATCATCTGTTAGATCCTTTGGGTGTGAAGTCATAAATCTTACTCTTTCTAGTCCTTCTATATTATTTACTCTTTCTAAAAGTTTAGCAAAAGTAACTTTTGGTTCTAAGTCTTTACCATAAGAATTAACATTTTGCCCTAGTAAAGTTACTTCTTTATAACCTTCTGAAACTAATTTTTTGATTTCATTTTCTATATTTTCAGGAGTTCTACTTCTTTCTCTTCCTCTAACATAAGGCACTATACAATAAGTACAAAAATTATTGCATCCATACATTATAGTAACAAAAGCTTTCATAGTATTTTTTCTATCTATTGGCAGATTTTCTATTATACCATCTTCTTTTTCTTGTACTTTTAATACAGATGTATGCTTCTTTTTCACTTCAGTTAAATAATTTGTAAAGTTATGTAGATTATGAGTACCTATTATAATATCTACAAAAGGAAACTTCTTTTTAATAGTTTCTGCCATACCTTTTTGTTGCATCATACAACCAGTTACAGCTATGATTAAATTCGGATTTTTAGTTTTTAAACCTTTAAGTATTCCTAAGTTACCGTATACTTTAAGTTCAGCATTTTCTCTAACACAACAAGTATTAAATATTATTACATCTGCATTTTCTCTTTCTTCAGTTCGTATATATCCTTCCTTTTTTAACATACCGGAGAGTTTTTCTGAATCTTCTTCATTCATTTGACATCCCCAGGTCTCTATAAAAAATTTACCTACAACATTTATATCTTGTGTACTTAAAATTTCATTCACTATCTGTTCACCTCATAAATTTAAAAAATTTGACTTATACATTATACTATATTTTATTAATAAATTCTAATAATATAATGCATAATATGAACAAAGAATATAATTAAAGTTATAATAATAATTTATATTATATGATAAATTAATAACATATTAAAAGTTTTTCAATATAGTATTTTTTTAAGCCTTATATATTGTAAAAATAAAAGATATTTATTTTAGCATAATTTATATAAAAATATAATTTGATATAGATGACAAAAAAAGCATTAATCATTATTTATTGATAATTTCAGGTAAAATATTACAAAAAAAATGATAAAATTTTAACATTACTGAATTTTTTTGAAAATTTTTTTAATTTTTTATATATTGAAAAGAAGGATATAATGAGTACTTGTAGAATAAATATTTATAAAGGTATTGATTAACCTATTATATTTTTGGAGGGATTTGCTAATGAATATACGTTTTTCAGAAAGAGCAAAAGGATTAAAAGCATCAGAGATAAGAGAACTACTAAAATTAACCGAAATGCCTGAAATAATTTCTTTTGCAGGAGGATTGCCAGCACCAGAATTATTTCCTGTAGAAGAAATGAAAGGTATAATGCAAGAAGTATTAGATACTCAAGGAAGAGAAGCATTACAATATAGCTCTACTGAAGGTTACAAACCATTAAGAGAGATTATAGCAAATGAAAGAATGAAACCAGCTGGTGTAAACGTTTCTTATGAGAATATAGCTATAACTAATGGTTCCCAACAAGGTATAGAATTTTCAGCTAAAATTTTCTTGAATGAAGGAGATATAGTTATTTGTGAAAGTCCTAGTTACTTAGGAGCTATAAATGCGTTTAAATCTTATAGACCTAAGTTTGTTGAAATACCTATGGATGATAATGGAATGATTATAGAAGAACTAGAAAAAGCTTTAGCAGAAAATAAAGGAAAAGTTAAAATGATATATACAATTCCGGATTTTCAAAATCCAACTGGTAGAACTATGCCAGATGATAGAAGAAAAAGAATAGCAGAATTAGCTGCAGAATATGAAATACCTGTAATAGAAGATAATCCATACGGAGATCTTATATATGAAGGTAAAAGACATCCATCTATAAAGAGTTTTGATAAAGAAGGATGGGTTATCTATCTTGGAACTTTTTCTAAAAACTTCTGTCCAGGATTAAGAGTTGCATGGATTTGTGCTGAAAAAGAAATATTAGATAAATATATAATAGTAAAACAAGGTGTGGATTTGCAAGCTGGTACATTAGATCAAAGAGCAGCTGCTATGTTTATGCAAAAATATGATTTAAATGAACATATAGAAAAAATTAAGAAAGTATATGAAAAACGCAGAGATTTAATGTTAGATAGTATGAAAAAATACTTCCCAGAAGGAGTAAAATACACTCATCCTGTTGGAGGATTATTTACATGGGTTGAGTTAAGAGAAGATTTAGATGCTAAGGAATTAATGAAAGATGCTTTAGCTGAAAATGTTGCTTATGTACCTGGTGGTTCTTTCTTCCCTAATGGAGGACATGAAAACTATTTTAGATTAAACTATTCTTGTATGAGTGATGATAAAATAGTTGAAGGCGTAAAAAGATTAGGAAAAGTTTTAGAAAAACATTATAAATAATATTAAATTATTTTAGTAAAGCCTATTTTAGTAAAATAAATTATCTCCTTTTAGGATAAAATAAAACTAGAAGGAGATGATTTATATGTATGATGTAAAGGTTTTAGGAGATGAAAATGATGTATATAAGGACAAATTGAAGTATGATTGTATTATAGATAGAAGTTACTACAATAAGATAGCAACAGAAAATGTTTTAATTAATTTAAAATCAAGTTATGTTCCAAAAGAAAATATGTTTTATTAAATTTTAAATATTCATTAATGGGGGGTAAAAATAATGAGATTTTCAAAAAGAATATCTGATATGCAATTTTCACCAATAAGAAAGCTTGCGCCTTATGCAACTGAAGCTAAAAATAAAGGTATCCATGTTTTCCATTTAAATATAGGACAACCGGATATTAAAACTCCAGAATGCTTTGCAGAAGGTATAAAATCTTATGCAGAACCTGTTTTAAAATATTCAGATTCTAAAGGTATGGATATTTTATTAGAAAGCTTTATAAAATATTATAAACAATGGAATACAAATTTTGATAAAGATGAATTATTAGCAACAAATGGTGGAAGTGAAGCTATTCAATTTACATTAATGTCTTTATGTGATGTGGGAGATGAAATTATAATACCAGAACCATTCTATACAAACTATAATGGTTTTGCTGAGTCAGCTGGAGTTAATGTAGTTCCTTTCTTGACAAAGGCAGAGGAAGGATTTCATCTTCCAAAGAAAGAAGAAATAGTAAGTAAGATATCTGATAAAACAAGAGCAATATTAATTTCAAATCCAGGAAATCCAACTGGTGTTGTTTATACCTATGAAGAATTAAGAATGCTTGCAGACATTGCTAAAGAACATGATTTATTCTTAATTGCAGATGAAGTTTATAGAGAATTTGTATATGATGGATTAAAATATACATCAGCTATGTATCTAGAAGATGTACAAGATAGAGTTATAATAATAGATAGTATATCTAAACGTTATAGTGCTTGTGGTGCTAGAATAGGACTTATAGCGTCTAAAAACAAAGCACTTATACATCAAATATTAAAATTATGCCAATCAAGATTATGTGTTCCTACAGTAGAACAACTTGGAGCAGCTAATTTAATAAATACTCCAGAAAGTTATTTCACAGAAGTGAAAGCTGAATATGAAAATAGACGCAATATAATGTTTGAAGGATTAAAAAATATTCCTGGAGTTGTATGTGAAAAACCTACAGGAGCTTTTTACATAGTGGCTAAACTTCCTGTAGATAATGCAGAAGAATTTACTAAATGGATGTTAACTGAATTTAATCATAATAACAAAACTGTTATGGTAGCTCCAGCAGCTGGATTCTATGCGACAGAGGGCCTAGGAAAAGATGAAATAAGACTTTCTTACTGTTTAAAAGGTGAAGATTTAAAAGAAGCTATGGAAATATTAAAATTAGCTATAGAAAAATATAATAGCAAATAAAAATAACCCTTTTAGGGTTATTTTTTATTATAAATATTTATTTTGATTTTAAGTATTCATTATAAACATATGCTTTTCTTTATATAATAAAAATCCTAAAGATTTATAAAGATTTAATGCTATTTCATTTTCAGAATTTACTCTTATCATTACATTTTGAAAACCTTTGATCTTTAATTTATTTAAAATATGATTTAAAAGCATTTTTCCATAACCTTGATTCCTAAAATTAGGCATTATACCAAAATTTACAATAAAAGGTATGCTGTTTTCTAATATAACTTGGCCATATCCTATATATTCATTATTTTTCTTTATAAAAAAAGATGCATCTTTAATATAGTAGTCTTGGGATTCATCAAAGTATATATCCTCTTTGGTTAGAGGAACTCTAGTATTACTTTTAAAAACTTCATTTTGTATATAACATCTTATTTTTTCATGTTGATTTATTATAGGATTTTCAAATTGAATATACTCAGGGATCCGTATAAAATTATGGAATTTTTCAAGATTTAAACATAATTCTAGAACTCCATACTCTTTTTTAAATCCTATAGATTCTAATATGTTGTAATTATAACCATTATATTCACAGTTATATTTGAAAATTAAATTTTGACCCATAAATTGTACAAAGCAACTATACATTTCTTTTAAATTATCTGTTTTTATAATATTTAAAGCATTTATATCACATACATTTTTATAAGTATTCAACCATATATATCCAATGCATTCTTCTCTTTTATTGTACAGTAATTTTACTCGCTTTTTTAAAAATAATTTTTGTATGAAATTGCAGTTATTATATAAATCAAAAAAATCTTTATTTAATAAGTTAAAACTTTTATTATATTTATTTAATTCTTTGAAATTTATAATATTATCTTTATTTAAATTAATATATTTAAACATAATAAGCCTCTTTGTTAATTATTATAGTTACTTTTATAGTATAAATCTTAATAAAATTTTAGTCAATTTATACTATATTATTCATATTGTTCTAGATATTTTAAATAATTATTTAAAAATTTTTTTTGCATAGCATCATATTTTATAACTTTATTTAATTTTTTCATATATCTGGTTTCAGGCCAATGTTTATGTTTTATATATCTCTTTTTCCCTAGTTTCCAAAACTTATGAGGAAATATAATTAAAGATAACATAACTTCTAGCTCTTCTTTTGAGAGTTTATTTTGGGAATTGTAAGCTTCTATTATTCTTCTAGCTTTTTCAAAATCCCACTGATAGCTTTTTTTAGTCATAAGTCTTCGTATATATTTCCCTAAATCATTTACTTGTATATCTATTATTATACTATCTAAATCTATTATATAGTATTCTGTACCTTTTTTAATTATATTCTGATAATAAAAACTATGATGGCATAAACTTTTATTTTTTTGAGCGTTTTTAGATAATTTATAATAGTCAGATTTATTTAAAAAGGAAAGTGCTACCATAGCCCTTTCATAGAAACTATCTATATGTTTTTTGTAAATAATATCAAATTCATTTTTAATTTTTTTATTTTCTATGTTACTTCTAAATCTATCCATATCTGATATTCTTTTATTAAATTTTTTAGGCCATTTTTTAAGATGATTTTTTATTTTCAATTTATTTATATCAATTTTTTTTGTAGCTTTATGAAATTGAGCTAAAACTTTAGCACAATTTTCTGCTTCTGATACATCATTTAAATCACATTCGTTACCATCTATCCATTCTGTAGCATAGAATATCCATTTTTTATACTTTACATAGTTTCTATTATCTTTAGTTTTGTAATAGGAGGCTACATTGTTAAATCCTACATTTTTCAATTCTTCTACAAAGATAAATCCATTCCTTATTTTATATTTACCATGTCTAGTTCTTTTTAAACATTTATTTCCTGTTGTAGTTTCAATTTTATATACACTTCTTACTTTAGAAAAATCTATAACATTAAAGTTGTATTTACTTAGCACCTTATTGATCATTTGCCTTTCTTTTTTAGTAATGTGACTTTCATCATAATTAATAACTCTTCTATTACCCATCTAGATTCCTCCCTTAGTATATCTATTAAATTATATTAATAGATATAGGGAATATTACTAAAAAGATATATAAAAATAATAATTAAAAAAATAAAATATATGTATTAATATTTTTAGTTAATACATATATTTTATATTTAAGATTATACAAATTTAATTGTAAATATTTTTAAAACTCTTCAACATCTTTTATGCTTAATGCAATTCTTTTTTCAGTTGGGTTAACTTCTAGTATTTTAGCTTTAACCTCTTTTCCTAAAGTTAATTCTTCTTCCGGTTTTTCTATTCTTTTATTACTTATTTTTGATATATGAACAAGTCCATCTACACCAGGTTCTAGTTCTATGAATGCTCCAAAGCTTGCAAATCTAACTACTTTCCCTAATACTATATTTCCTATTGGATATTTTAAGTCTACGCTTTTCCAAGGGTCCTCTGTTAATTTTTTTATACTTAAAGCTAGTTTTTTATTTTCTTTATCAATGTCTAAAATATATACTTTTATTTTGTCTCCAATTTTTAAAACATCTTCTGGTTTTTCTACTCTACCCCAAGACATTTCTGAAACATGCAATAAACCATCTACACCGTTAATTTCTATAAAAGCCCCGAAGTTTGTAAATCTTTTTACTTCTCCTTCTACTATTGTATCTTTTTCTAAGGTTTTCCAAGTTTCTTCTATATGTTTATCTCTAATAGATTTTAATATATCTCTTCTTGATCCTACTATTTTAGTTTTATATCTATCTTTTACAAATTCAATAATATTAACTTCTAACTCTAAGCCTTTATATTTTTCTAAGTCGTCTACATGAGAAAGCTCTATATGAGAAGCAGGAATAAATACTCTAACTCCATTATATATGCATATTAATCCAGCATCAACAGCATCTTTTACAGTGACTTTTATAGTATTTTCGTTTTCAAAAGATTCTTTTAATTCTTTTAATGATTTTTCACGCTGAAGTTCCTTTAAGGACAATACTACATATCCATCTTCATTTTTTATTCTAATTATTTTAGCTTCTATTTCATCTCCTACTTTAAAGGAATCTTTTAATATACCTTCTTCATTTAAAGTGGTTTCTTCTTTAGGTATAATACCTTCAGACTTATATTTTAAATCAACCAATAATTCATTTTCATTTAAAGAAACTATAGTTCCCTTTACTACTTTACCAACTACTATTTGCTGCTCTTTTTCATTCATATATTCAAGCATTTCATTTTTTGATACTTCTACTATATTGTTATTATTATTCATTTTATTAATGGCCTCCTTTATAATCCAATCTGGTGTAGATGCTCCAGCGGTAACACCTATAACATTTGAGTTCTTGTATATATACTCAGGTATTTCATTTGCATTTTCAATATGTACTGTATTCTTGCAATAGTTTTTACATATTTCATAAAGCTTAGTGGTATTAGAACTGTTTTTACCACCTATAATTACCATACTATCTACTTTTTCAGAAAGTTTTTTTGCAGCCTGTTGGCGCACTTGTGTCGCATTACATATAGTATTAAAAGCTAGTATTTCCCTAGAGTTTTTAATTAATATATTAAGAACTTTTTCCCAATTTTCTTGTTTTTCTGTAGTTTGACATAATACACAGACTTTTTTATTTAGGTTATTTATGTTTAGTCCATCTTTTGATATAATAGCAGAATTATTACACCAACCATTTATTCCAATAACTTCTGGATGATTTTCATCTCCTACTATTACTATTTGGTAACCTTCTTCATAATATTTTTTAGCTTTAATTTGTATATTTGCTACATGAGGGCAAGTTGTATCTATAATATTTAACTCTTTATCTTTTAAATAGTTTATAGTTTGAAGTGGTACTCCATGAGATCTTATAATAATAGTATCCCCTTTATTAAGTTTATCTACATTTTTTATACTTATAGGTTCTACATCTTTTTCTTTTAAAAGATTAACTACATCATTGTTATGTATCAAAGGCCCTAAAGTATAAATTTTTCCTTCAAATTTTTCTTTGGTATTTATTGTTGTATCCAAAGCTCTTTTAACACCAAAGCAAAATCCTGCTTTATCTGCTAAAATTACATTCATCTCTTATTCTCCTAACTTTAGTAGTTTTATAATAATAAAATGGTACAGAGGGTTTTTTTAAACTTTTAAATATTTTCCTAAAACAAATATAGTAATTATAAATAATTAATTGTTGTTTTTTAGATCATTTTGTATTAAGCTACATATTTTATCAACTACTTCTTCTATAGTCAAATTGGAAGTATCTATTAAAATAGCATCTTTACTTTGTTTTAAAGGATTAATTTTTCTATTACTGTCTATATAATCTCTTTTTTTAATTTCTTCTAGTACATCCTCAAAATCTATATTTATTCCTTTTTCATTTAATTCTTTTAATCTTCGTTTTGCTCTAACCTCTGCACTAGCTGTGATGAAAAATTTATAAGGAGCATCTTTAAGAACTACTGTACCTATATCTCGTCCATCCATTATTACATTATATTTTTTGCTTATTTTTTGTTGCATAGAAACTAAAAGTTCTCTTACTTCTTCAACAGCTGCATATTTAGAAACATTGTTATTTATTATAGGCATTCTTATAGCTTCTTCTAAATCTTTTCCATTAACAATTATATTATTACCATTAAAACTTATGTCCATAGAATTAATTAAGGCTTTAAGTCCTTTTATATCAGATGGTTCTATATTATTTTTTAAGGCCATAAAAGTTACCGCTCTATACATAGAACCTGTATTTATGTACATTAGATTTAATTTATTGCCAATAATTTTTGCTATGGTACTTTTCCCTGCACCTGCTGGTCCATCTATAGCTATATTCAATATTATTCCGCCTTTCCTTAATGCATTTTATAATTAACACTATATAATTTTATATTCTATAAAATCTATAAAAATTCCTTTAATTTGGTGAAAACAAATCTTTTCTAAGAGTCTTTGCTTTACCAAGATAAACATATTCTATATTATTTTCTGTATATTTATTTTTTTTATCTACTAAGACTAAAATCCTTATACATAGAGGCAGAGAACCTTCAACATACATCTCGTTAAAATGCATTATAGCTATATTTTGCAATTTAAAATTTTCTCTAATATATTTTCCAGGATAGCCTTTATCTATGTCTTTTGTACAGGAAATAAAGATTGATACTATATCATCTTTATTTAAATTGTTTTTTGTTAGTATTTCTGAAAAAAGCTTTATTGAAGCTTCTTTTATATGATTTATTTCATTTTTTTCTATAGTTATAGCCCCTCTTATAGATTGCATTTAAATCTCACCTACCTTTAGACCTGCTAAATAGCCTGTAGATAATGCAATTTGTATGTTAAATCCACCAGTAAAAGCATCTACATCTATTAATTCTCCTGCAAAATATAAATTATTTATTATTTTAGATTTCATAGTTGATGGATCTATATTTAATACATCTACCCCACCAGATGTTACTATAGCTTCTTTTATAGATCTTTTACCTTTTATAGTCAAAGGCAAATTTTGTAGCAAATGTACTAAATTTTTTCTTTCCTCTTTTGTAATAGAGTTTACTTTTTTATTTGGATCTATTCCACTTAGTTTTATTATAATATTTATAAGTTTTTTAGGTAATAAATCATTTAAAGAATTACTGAAGTCTTTATTACAGTATTTTTTGAAATCTTTTTGTATTCTTACATCTAAATCGTTAAATGAAAGAACTGGTTTTAAATTTATGAAAGCCTTTAAATTATCTTTATTTATTATACTACTAGCTGTAAGTACAATAGGACCAGATATACCAAAATGAGTAAATAACATTTCTCCAAAATTTTTGTATAATACCTTGTTTTTAGAATCTAAAATTTTTAGTTCTACATTTTTTAATGATAATCCTTGCAATTCTTTTACCCATTCTTCTTGTGTATCTAGTGGAACCAAGGACGGTTCTAATTTTTTTATATTGTGACCTAATTTTTCAGCTATTTTATGTCCATCACCTGTAGAGCCGGTTTGAGGATAAGATATTCCACCAGTGCACAATATAAAATAATCACCTTTTATTTTTTCACCTTCTTCTGTTTCTACATATTTTATGCATGAATTTTGTTTATGAAACTTTGTTATTCTTTTGTTAAATAATATTTTTACATTTTTATTTATAAGCTCTTTTTCTAAAGCATATATTATATCTGAAGATTTATCTGAAGCAGGAAATACCCTATCTCCTCTTTCCACTTTTAATTTAACATTTCTATCATTAAAAAATTTAATAGTATCTTCATTTGTAAAAGTATATAAAGGACTATATAAAAAATAAGGATTAGTTGGTATGTAATCGAAAAATTCATTTATATCTTTAGAACTTGTTACATTACATCTGCCTTTGCCAGTTATGTACAATTTTTTGCCTAATTTTTCATTTCTTTCTACTAATATAACATCATGATTTTCTGATGCTTTAATGGCTGCCATCATCCCAGCAGGTCCACCACCTATTACTATAACTTTTGACACCTTATCACCTCTAAGTTTCATTTTCTAATAATTATTATATAATAAATTCATTACTATAAATATATTTTTATTATAATTATAATAAAAATATATTTATCTATAATTAGTCTAGAAATTAAGTATTATCTTCATAGTAACTTTATTTTAACTTATAATAATATAATTTGTATATTTAAGAATAAATATTTAATCATTTTTTTCTAGTTATTTTTACTTTTTTAGCATATATGTATAAATACTATGTTATACTTAAATGGCTATTATTACCTAATAAAATATTATTTTTTTATGAAAAATTTCTCCTTTGATTTTATATTAATAAGTGAAAGCTATTAATTTATTAAAGCAAGGTGTTTTTTAAAACTAAAGATTTTATGGGCGAAACTAAAAAGAGGTTTGAATTATCAAACCTCTTTTTTACTAAATTTAAGATTAATACCAACCTCTTAATTTCATAGCTGCTGCTACTTTTTTAATTGAGTACATGTAAGCTGCTTCTCTCATTGTAACATTATATTCTTCTTTTATAGACCAAATTGCTTCAAAAGCTTTTACCATAGCTTCTTCTTCTTTAGCTTCTACTTCTTCTTCTGTCCAGTAATAGCCATATAAGTTTTGTACCCATTCGAAGTAAGAAACTGTAACACCACCGGCATTAGTTAGTATGTCTGGAGTAACTGTTATGCCTTTTTCTTTTAATATAGCATCTGCATCTGGAGTTATAGGACCATTTGCAGCTTCACAAACAAGTTTTGCTTTAATTAAAGGAGCATTTTCGTTAGTTATAGCATTTTCAAGAGCTGCTGGAATTAATATATCTACATCTAATCCCCAGAATTCATCTAAAGATATTTTCTTAGCTCCTGGGAATCCTAATAGATTACCATGTTCTTTAACATATTCTATCATAGCCTTTCCGTCTAAACCGTTTTCGTTATAAATAGCATAAGTTCCTTCTTCTTTGCACCATTCAGCTAAAGCTATAACTGTTCCACCTAATTTTTCGCAGTTTAATACAGTGTGGCTTCCAACATTACCTATACCTTGAATAGCTAATTTAGCTTTTTTCATATCTATTCCTAATTTAGCAGCGGCTTCTCTTGCTGTTACTGCAACACCAAAGCCTGTAGCTGCAGTTCTTCCTAAAGAACCACCAAATTCAACTGGTTTACCAGTTACAACACCTATAGCACTTCTTCCTACTAATTTATTATATTCATCTACCATCCAAGACATTATTTGACCATTTGTATTTACATCTGGAGCTGGAACATCCACTTTTTCACCTATTAATTTATAAATACCATCTATATATCCTCTACTTAATCTTTCAAGTTCCCCTTGAGATAAAGTTTTTGGATCAACTATAATTCCACCTTTTCCACCACCATATGGAATTCCTGTTACTGAACATTTAAATGTCATCCAGATTGATAACGCTTTCACTTCGTCCAAAGAAACATTTGGATGAAATCTTACTCCACCTTTTGTTGGGCCTACTGCGTCATTATGTTGAGATCTATAACCTTTGAAAACCTTTACTGAGCCGTCGTCCATTTTCACTGGAATTGAAACTTCAATTACTCTTTGAGGTTCTTTTAATAACTCATATACTGCTGGTTCCATACCTAATTTGTCACAAGCTATTTTAACTTGTTTTTGCGCATTTTCGAATGGATTTAAATTTTCTTTTGCCATATTGATTACCTCCCAATAGTGAATATAATATTGCAACAAATTTTGCAATTTTACATTTAAAATTTGTTTTTAATTGCTTTTATATTATTTATATTCTATAAATTTTTTAGTTTTCCTTCTTTAAAATAAAAAAATATTTAAATTTTTAGAAAAATAATAAAAAAATATAAAAAAGAGGTTAGTTTTATACCTCTTTTTTATATAAACCTTGAAAAGGAATTTTATAAATTTTTAAGATTTTTTTTATCTTTATTATCCCTGTAAGAATAAACTTCATATTCTTGCCAAATATTTTCAAGAGTACTAAAAGTAGAAGATATTTTTTCTTTTTCTCTTAAACCAACTGCTATAATTAATGCATTTATTACACTAAGTGGGGCAACTAAAGAATCTACAAATGAAGCCATATTACTTTGTGCTATTAATGTATAATCTGCTTTTGTAGCTAATGGAGATAATAAACTATCTGTTATAGCTACTACTTTTGCCCCTCTATTTTGAGCGAAAGTTAGAGCTTCTATGGTTCTAGCTGCGTATCTTGGAAAACCTATGCCTATAACTAAATCGTTTTCTGATACATTTATCATCTGTTCAAAAATATCGCTAATACCATAGGCAATTATATTAACATTATCTAATATTAAATTTAAATAAAATCCTAAAAATTCGGCTAAAGCAGTAGAACTTCTAAGTCCCATTATATAAATTCGTTTTGCTTTAAATATGTTATCTACTACATCTTGAAAAGTATTATGATTAATTTTTTCTAAGGTAGCTCTAATATTTTCCATATCAGATTTTAATACACCCTTTAAAGCGGATTCTTCACTTACATAATCATTTGAAAGTTCTATTCTTTGAACAGTTGTAAGTTTATTTTTTATAAGTTCTTGTAAAGCTTTTTGAAGCTTTGGATATCCGGTAAACCCAAGTTCATTCGCAAATCTTACTACAGTGGATTCACTAACCCCTACGCTTGTTCCAAGTTTTGCAGCAGTCATAAAAGCCGCTTTATCATAGTGTTTTAATATAAATTCTGCAATTAATTTTTGTCCTTTACTTAATCGTGGAAATTTAACTTGAATTATTCTCATTAAGTCTTGTTTGTTTTCTTCCATATATAAATCAAATCCTTTCTTACAGGTAGAAAATTTTATGAATCATCTATTTCAGTTTACCATCTATTGAAAACTTTATCAATATGATATGCAATTGTTTGTTAATTGAACTATTTAAAACAGTGAACATTCGTATAATGAATATTGATTTGTAGTTTATTTTTGTTTTATATAATCTATCTCTTGTTTAGTTAAGTATCTCCATTCACCCAATTTTAAATTGCCTTTTGATATATTACCTATAGATATTCTATCTAAATCTATAACAGGATGATTTATAGCACTACACATTCTTCTTATTTGTCTATTTTTACCTTCATGAATTTTTATAATTATTTCAGAAGTATCCTTATTATTTTTCAGAATTTTTAATGTTGCAGGAGCTGTTATATAATCTCCTATATCTATACCTTTATTAAATAACTCTATACATTCTTTTTTTACATTTCCTTTTACTTTAGCCTTATAAGTTTTTATTTTTTCAAATTTAGGATGTATGATTTTATTATAGATTTCACCATCGTTAGTAAGTATTATCAATCCAGATGTATCCATATCTAATCTACCTATAGGATATATTCTTTCCTCAACCTTTACTAAATCTAAAATAGTTTTTCTTCCTTTTTCATCTTTAACAGTACATACATATCCCTTTGGCTTATTAAGTAAAATATAAATTTTATTTTCCTCAGGTTTTATAATATTTCCATCTACCTTTACGATATCTTTACCACATATAACTTTTGTACCTAATTCTTTAATTTTAATTCCGTTTACTTCTACTCTTCCTTCTAAAATAATTTCTTCGCATTTTCTTCTAGAAGCAACTCCACAAGAAGCCATATATTTTTGTAATCTTTCTTTCATATAATCACCTTTATATTATATTTTGTGTAACAATATTATTTTATAGATTTTATACAAAAAGTCAAAATTTAAGGAAATTACGACTTAACGCAGCTTTTAAATGGTGAAAATTAAAAGATGCTGTTATAATTTTTAACATGGTATAAAACCTATTAAAGGATAATTTGGTTCTATTTTTAGTAAATTTATTTACTAATGCAAATAGTATTAAGTGTAATTTTAGTTTATATATAATGTTGTAAAAATGCATTTGGGCATACTATATATTAATTTTCTAACTAAAATTTTATGAGATGCTTAGTAAAAATAATTTTCATAAATGTTTATTGATTAACAGTATTTATTCTTTTGTGATTTATACTTTGTAATCTAAAAAATTTAGGCTAACTTCAGTATATTAAAAATTGGGATATGTGGTGTAAAGAGCATTTCAAAAAACTTAGATATTCTTATTTGTTTTTGTAAAATATATTTAAAAAAATGATAACTGGTTATTGGCTTTTATAATATATTTTACAAAAATAAATTTAGAATATCTAAGCGAATTAAGTTACTCTTCTAAACACATATCCCTTTTTAAAATACCGAAGGTAAATTAACTTTTAAAGTGGCAATTTCTTTATATTATGCTAATTTAGGTAGTGTATTAGCTCCATGAGGTAATACATAAGTTTTTAGATGATCTCCTTTTTCTTTTTTTACTATATCTAAAGCTTCTTCTAAAGTTTTTACAACTTTGATTTTAGTATTTTTCATAATATCAGGGTCTATATTACTTACTAATATTAAATTAAACTTTTCAGCTGTATCACAAGCTATGTAGCTAGTATGTTTTGATATGCTATAATTATCTCTAAGTTCTCTTTCTCTATCTAAGGCATTAGTAAAGTCTGTAAGCATCATTTTAACACCTTCATCTCCACCTAGACCTTCGCTGCATTCTGATAATATTATAATTGTGCCACCTTCTTTGCAGGCTTCCCTTGAATTAACTATAGTTTTTGAAGATTGATAGAAATTTATATCTTTAGGGAATCCTCCAGCTGTAGATATAACTAAATCTGCTTTTTCTTTTATAGTTACTCCATCTATTTTATCTACATATTCTCTACCTTTATCATGAGCTTTTATATAATTTCCAGATACTGCAGCACCTATATTCCCATCTGGACCTATTATTACATTAAATAAAAATGTAGGTCTTATAAAGCTTGCAGCTTCTAACATATCATTATGAATTGGATTTTCATATATATTACCAGCACGAACATTAGGATTTTCACCTTCACCAAGCTTTTTAGATAAGGCTAAAGAATGATTAGCCATTACTGTTTCAAATCCACTTATACCAGGTAATATAGCCTTTTTCCCACCAGAATATCCTACTAAGAAATGATATATTATTGCACCAGTAAGGATTACATGATCACATTCTAATGCAAGTTTATTAATCATTACAGGAGTGTTATAAGA
Organism: Clostridium tepidum; assembly: GCF_002008345.1. GTDB lineage: Bacteria > Bacillota > Clostridia > Clostridiales > Clostridiaceae > Clostridium_F > Clostridium_F tepidum. Next base: position 9,178 of record NZ_MRAE01000029.1, on the reverse strand, counting down.
GGTCTTACCAACATAAACTAAATCCTCTTTTTTAGTACTGATATGATCAATTACTTTATAATTTTTATATAGTTTTTCTCCTATAAGTATTTTATGTTCTTCTTTTGTTTGTTTTCTATGGGTACCTGTAGAACTTAAGAAAATTATATCTTCATCTTTTACTCCGCCTTCTTTTATTTCCTCTACTATATAAGGTAAGTATACACTTGATCTTTGCCAAGCCCTAGTTATATCTGGTATAACAATACAAATTTTTTCACCTTCATGAACAAGTTCTTTTAAAGGAGCACTGCATATAGGATTTTTCAAAGAATCTTTTATTATTTCTTCTTCTGTTTTATCTAAATTCCATGGATTACGGTCTATTACCCCTAATATATCTTCTTCTGGTAATGAAAATTTTATATAGTCTTTCCCATATTTTAATTTTAATTGTTGCATAATTAAAACCTCCCTCAAATTATGACAAATTAATTTTTAATTTACACTTTTTATCTAAATATGTCAAGAGTATCATATTGTAATATATGGTATAGAATGAAATTTAATTAATAAGTTAAAAATAATAATTTAAAATTAATTTATAATAGAGGAGGTTTTAATTTTAATATATTTTTTATGGTTATAATATATTAATTAATTAATTAATTAACTTATATAAATATAAATTAATTTGAGTTTTCTATCATTATACTTAATATCTCTTTATCCGTTTCTACCATACCAGGATAGGCTATTCTTCCTATGTTTTTCATTGTATTTTCTATGGAGTCTGAAACAATACCACATCTGTTAGGAATTACTATATTTTTAAGAGACATCTTAGCACTTAAAAAAGCTGCTTTTACTCCAGTATTTGCTTTTAGTGAACAGGATAAATTTCCCCCAGTACAAATTATGCCTGTAATATTAGATGCCATATTTTTTATAGTATTTTCTATTTCTTTTATTCTACCACCTAATAAATAACAAATTCCTGCACTTACTCCAGTACCTGCAGCTATAGCACATCCACAAAAAGCAGATAACTTTCCTGAAAATTCCTTTATATATATATTTATTATATAACTTAAAGCTATGGATCTCGCTAAGATTTCATCATTTAAATTTTTAATTTCTTTTATAGCTAATAAAGGTAGTGTACTTATTATGCTATGATTGCCGCTTCCTGTTATTGTCATTGCAGGTATAGCTGCACCGGATACTCTAGCATCTATAGCGCCGCAAGTAAGTGCTTCAGCATATAATTCATAATTATTTTTATCGCAATTTTCTAAAATTAACTTACCCAATCCCATACCTAAGCCTTCTTTTAAGCCTTTTTCAGATAGTTTTTTGTTCATTTTAACCGAATCTAATAAAAAAGCTATTTTTTTATAATCAACAGTATTTACAAATTGCAATATTTCTTCTAATTTCATTTCAGTTATTTTTTTAGAATCTATATTTTTTTCTGAAAAAACAGTACTTGGATTGAGTGTATGTTCTTTTTGATATAAAATTCTATTATTTTTTTCTACTAAAATTATATTATCATGCTTGTATCTTATTATAGTTCTACCTACTCCATTATTTGTATTTACTATAGCTTCTACATAAAGGTTTTCTACTTCTGATTTTATTTTTATATTAATTTTATCTAACATGGATTTAGCTTTTTTTATATCTTCTTTTTTTATTTTTTTTAAACATTCTAAGCCTAATGAAGAATCACCACTAATAGCTCCCAATAGAGCGGCTATTTCATTTCCAACTTCTTTTGTTCCTGGAATTGTGCAAGAAAAGGCATTTTTAAATAACTTGGCATCTGTTATGATTTTTATATTTTTTATTTTACCACCAATTACTTCATAGGCTTTAGCAGTGGATAAAGCTATAGAAGCGGGTTCTGTAACACCAAATCCAGGTATCATTTCTTTTTTTTATATATTTATTATAATATTTTCATCCATAGTAATCCTCCTAATATATTATTAAATTTTAGTAAATTACAATTGTAATTATATGATTTTTTAAATTAGCCTTTAAATAATAAAATTAAAAAATCTTATTATTTAGTTTCTATAAAATAATGAATTTTCCTTTGTTAATACTATTTTTAATAAATAAAATCAATAAATAAAAATATAATTGTTTTAAAAAAATATATAAAAATACAGGCATATATAAAATTTATATATGCCTGTATTTTTAATCCATCTCTTGTATGCTCATTTGTCTTATGTGTTTTGTATGGCTCCATTCTTTATCATTTTTATTTAGAATTCCTTGTATAGTTATTGGTATCCAAGTTAACGTATAAATACCGTATAATAAATACCATATAAACACTTTTAATGATTTTTTTCTATCTACTATATATAAAAGCAATATAAAAATTCCTAAATATAGTATTGATAAAATAGCTACTTCATATAATTTGGGCTTATTTCCTAAAATTAATGTAAATAAAAATACATTTAAAGAATAAGCAAAAAATGTTAAAAACATTCCCTTAGAGAGCTTCTTTTCTAAAAGCATAATAAGAGGAGTAAATAAAAATTGTACTATACTAAAAGTTTTCCATATCCAAGGTGAAAATAAATAACTTATTACAAATATATTAGCTCCTTTAGAGGAATTGTTTTGTATTAATGTAAGAAGAGCTGAAATTGCAAGTAAAATAGTAACAAAGGGCTGTACTGTGTATAAAGCACAGTCTAATGCAACAAAACTTTTTTCTTTAAAGGCTTTTTTCATAAGCTTCGTAAAAAATCTTGAAGCTACATCTGCAAATCCTTGCATCCATCTTTTTCTTTGATTCCAAGATTGTTTTAAAGTAAGAGGTTTTTCATCATAAACTCTAGCATTATGAGCCCAGCCTACTTTATGTCCATTTAAAACTAACTTACATGTGAATTCTAAATCTTCTGTTAAACAAGTAGCACCCCAACCTAATTCTTTTAGAATTTTTGAATCCATACAAAAACCAGTGCCGCCTATTTGGTTTGATAATCCTAAATTAGCTCTTGCTAACTGAAATAATCTATTCGCTGTCCAAAAAGCTATAGAATAAGAACCAGTTATCCAAGAATCATTAGGATTTTTGCTATCTATATAACCTTGAACTACTTTGTATCCCTTAAGCATCTTATAATTCATTTCTTTTAAAAAGTTTTTAGAAACTAAATTATCTGCATCAAATATTGCTATAGCGTCATAGCTTTTATCCATTTTAAATAATTTAGAAAACATCCATTCTAAAGCATAACCTTTTCCACGTTTATTAGGCACATTTCTTTCACAAACATATATTCCATCATAAGCTTTAGCAATTTTAGCAGTATTATCAGTACAATTGTCTGCTATTATAAATATGTCATACAAATTTTGGGGATAGTCTAGGGATTTCAAACTCTCTATTATTTTCCCTATAACCGTTTCTTCATTATGAGCTGCCACGATTAGAGCAAAGTTCTTTTTGGGAGCACATTTTTCAGCATTGTTGTCCTTTTTTTTATATATACCGAATAAAGATAATATAAGGTAATATAATGTTATAATAAATACAAAAATTTGAAAAATTAAAGTTAAATTAAAAATAAAATCCTTCATTAGTTTTACCCTTTCTATTTAAATATTTAATAATATTGTTCATAATAATATTGTTCATAATAATATTCTTATGATTAGTTTTAAAGGTTATACCGTTATTCATAATAACACATTTTCGTATTGTTGTTAATCATTAAAAATATTTTTTATTTCTTAAATTATTTATTAAAATTATATATTAATAAATTTAATATTGTATTTGATTTCTATATTGTTATTTTAACATACACTTATTTTTTTATATATTTATGTTGTTTATATTGATTTTAAACACAATATATGCTATACTTTATATTGCAATATGATTAATAAAACTTCTGTGTAAATGTATACATAATATATAGTATACTCTATTAAAGAGCTAACTTAAAATTAAAGGAGTGTTTTCTATGAACAAAAACTTTAATAAAATTCCTAAAAATGTATTGGATCAAGTTGATAGCTTAATATGTGATTCAGGAATGTCAAAAGAAGAATTTATAAAAAATTTAATTATAACTTATGGTATAAATTCTGAATCTAATAACTATGCTGAACATTTAAAAGGTTATGATACCTATTGTGATAGCTTTATAGGCTAATTTTTTAATTTTAGCCCTTTACCCTTTATATAAATTATAAAACTAACGAAAGGAAAATACCTCGCTGTTTTTATAGCGAGGTATTTTCTATTCTACTTTGTAAATAATTATAATTTAAATTTTAGTTTGATTTAAATTTAAAAAATTATTATAATGTTATTACATAATGCTAAATTATGTAATAACATTTAGGAGGTTAATAGAATGTTTACTAAAGAAAATTTAAAAAAGCTTAGTTTTAAAAAGAAAATTTTAGTAACTTCTTTATTGATTTTTTTAATTTCAATGGCTCTATTAACAGGGCTTATCTTTAAAGTAGTTAGTAGTAAATTCCAAAATCAAGTTAAAGAAGATGGTCTAAACTTAGCAAAGCAAGTAAGTTCACAAATTGTTTCATCTCAAAAGGCTACAAAAGAAATAGATAAAATTTTAGCGGATAAAGTTTTATCTATTTCAAAGTTGGTCATAGAAAACAAAAATATTTCTAATGAATATTTGACCAATATTGCAGTAAAGTGTAACATACAAGAAATAAATGTAACAGATAAAAATGGGAAAATACTCTACTCTAACATGCCAGAAAATATAAATTATGTATTTCCAGTAGATTATTCTGGACAAGACATATTAAAAGGTAAAAAAGATCAAGTTATTGAAGAAATAAGACAAAATAATGTAAACCATAATTATTATAAGTATTGTGCATTAGCTATGCCCAATGGGGGTTTAATCCAAACAGGTATTAATGCAAATGAAATCCATAATATTAACAAATCTGTAGATCCACAAGTTATTTTAGAAAAAGTAGTTAAAAATAGTAACATAAAATTTGCTTTAATTATGGATAATAAATTTAAAGTTACTTATCATAGTGACAGAAAAAAGGTTGGAAAAGTTTTGGATGATGCTGGCAGTAAAAGTGCAATAAATACGGGGGAAAATCATATATCTACGTATGATTATAATGGTGAAAAAGTTTATGATGTTATCATGCCATTAAAAGATGACAATGGCAAAATATTAGGAGCTATAGATTTAGGAATATCTTTAACGACTCAAGAGACTGCTCTTAGAAATATATTGATAACTTCTATAGTAATAAGTATAATAACTTTTATTTTATCTGGATTAATAATACTTTATATACTAAAGATATCTTTGAAACCATTGGATAATTTGTCTAGTGTAGCTAAAAAAGTGTCACAAGGTGATTTAACAGAAAAAGTTGAAATAAATAATGAAGATGAAATTGGACAGCTAAGTAAAATATTTAATACAATGATAGATAGTTTAAGAAAAATTACACAAAATATAAATAATTTTTCAACGCAGTTAGCTGGAGCTTCACAGGAAATTTTATCTTCTGCAGAGCAAACTTCAGCAGTATCTCAAGAGATTGCTAGTGCTACGGAAGAAATTGCTTCTGGAGCAGAAAATCAAGTAAAAGCTAGTAATGAATCATCCTTATTAATGAATGATATTATGGGTAATATGTACACTCTAAAGAGTGAGTTTGATGAGATAATATCTTTTTCCAATAATACAAATACATTAGCTTCAAAAGGACAAGAAAATATGGCTAATATGGTTAATCAAATGTCTACAATTAAGAGTAGTGTATTAAATTCTTCTGATATAATATATGATTTACAAAAAAATTCAGAAGAAATAGGAAATATTGTAGAAATAATAAATAGTATAGCAGATCAAACTAACTTGTTGGCACTAAATGCTTCCATTGAAGCTGCTAGAGCAGGTGAAGCTGGAAAAGGTTTTGCAGTAGTAGCAGATGAAGTTAGAAAGTTAGCGGAAGAATCTATAAATTCTGCTAACAATATTAAAAGTTTAATACTAAATACTCAAGATAAAACTAAAGCAGCTTTAGATTCTATAAAAGATGGTGCTTCACAATCTGAAAAAGGTGAAAGTATAGTTGCTGAAGTAAAAGAATCTTTGGAAGAAATTTTAAGTTCATTTTCTAATGTTAATCATAAATTTGGAAGCATAGATTCCATGATCGCGGCTTCTAATGATAGTATTACTAATATGGCATCAAAATTGTATGATATAGAAACTATATCTAACACAGCTTCTGCTAATACAGAAGAAGTAGCTGCTTCTACAGAAGAACAAAGTGCTACAATAGAGGAAATTACTGAATCTATAGAAAAATTAGTTAGTTTGGTAGAGAATTTAAAAGAAAGTGTGTCTATATTTAAAATTTAAAGTATATAAAAAAGTATATAAAATAGAACCTAGATTTAAAAATCTAGGTTCTGTTTTATATACCTAAATATATTAGATAGAGTCCTATAGCTAATATATTTATACCTAATATTATTTTTAATAAGTTATTTACTTTGTTTGCTTTAGAAGATTGACTTAAAGATTCAGCAAAACTTAATGAAATTCCTGATAAAATTATTACAAAACAATGTCCTACAGAATATAAAAATAACATTAAGAATCCTAATAATATATTACCTTTACTTCCCACAAAAGCCAATATAGCTATTAATACAGGGGTAGAGCAAGGTGATGATAAAACTCCACCTAATATACCTAAAAAGAAAGCTCCAAGTATCCCCTTTTTCCTTTTAGGTACTTTACAGGATTTATTTTTAGGTTCTATTACCCCTATAATCTGTAGACCAACAAAGAGCATTATAGAACCTAATAGCAAGTACCATAATTTACCGCCAGAAGTAAATATTCTTCCTATCAATGAGGAAACTATACCTAAAGTAGTAAATGTAACTACTATCCCTAAAGAAAAGAATAAGGAATATTTAAAAGCAGTCTTTTTATTATCTTTACCATATTTATTTACATAACCTATTATTAAAGGAATTGAAGAAAGTACACAAGGGCTAAAAGAAGAAATTATTCCACCTAAAAAGGATATTAGCAAGGCTAAAAAAACACTGTCACCCATCAAATTTATACCTTTTGTTATAATATCATTCATGTTATTTTACACCCATTTTATTTATTATATCTATAATTTCATCTTTGGTTAGCATTCCTTCATGTGTAAGAAATACTTTTCCACTTTTATCCAAAAATACTTGCGTTGGAACCACTGAAACTTTATATTTTTCTCCAAATTCGGGATTTTTTGTTAAATCTATTATATGAGTGTCCAATTTATTTTTATACTCTTTTTTTATTTCATTTATAATAGGTGTCATTTTTCTACAAGGTCCACAAGTTGGAGAACCTAATTCTAATAATACAGGCATTTTACCTATATTAGCCTCATAATCAGCACTTTTTTCTTTCAGTAAATTAGAATATTCTTCTTTTGGTTTCACAGCTTTAAACCAAGCCATAATGGCTATAATAACAATTAAAATAAATACTATAAATAACTTAATACTTTTTTTCATAATTCCTCCTTTATATTTTAAAATATAATGTGAAAAATTAAAATAACCTTCACAAGAAAATTATATTCTTTGAAGGTTATTTTAATTTTAACATATGATTTTTATTTATTAAATTAAATTTCTGTTAAATTATATATGTCTTTTCTTATATGTTTTAAGAGTGGAAGTTCTTCCCTTATTTTATTTTCATAATCTAAATCTATTTCTGAGAAAAGTATATCTTCTTGTGCACCTAATTTAGCTATTATATCTCCCCAAGGACTAGTTATTAATGAATTACCATAAGATACATAATTACTATTTTCATTTCTAGCAGGTGCTACACCTACCATGAAGACTTGATTATCTAATGCTCTGCTTTTAAATAAAGTATCCCAATGAGCGGGTCCCGTAGTCATATTAAAAGCGGCCGGAGTAAATATGATTTTAGCTCCTTTAATTGCCATTATTCTTGAAAGCTCTGGAAACCTTATATCATAACATATCATAACCCCTAGTTTTCCCCAAGGGGTATCAAATAGTGTTATTTTGTTTCCTGGGGTTAAGGTATCTGATTCCTTGAAAGTTATCCCATCTTTTACATTTATATCAAACAAATGAATTTTTCTATGTTTAGCTATTAGTATACCTTCATTGTTTATTATCATAGATGTATTGTAAATTTTACCTTCTTCTATTTCTGGAATAGAACCTGCTATTATATAAAGATTTAAGTCTTTTGCAATTTGTTTAATAGTTTTTACAGTTTCTCCACCATTTACTTCATTTATTATTTCGCTATAAGATTTAAAATATTGGTTTTTATAAGGACAATTAAACATTTCTGGTAAAACGGCTATATTACAATTTTTTTCTTTAGCTTTGGTTAACATTTTTATAGCTTTTTCTATATTTTTTTTCTTTTCTTTTTCAATTTGCATTTGGCATAAAGCTATTTTTAACTTATTCATAAAATTCCTCCAACCTCAATTTATAATAAATCTATTAATTTAGTCAAAGTGTTATAAGTACAATATTAATCTGATTTTATGTTTTGTATTAATGTCAACATTTTTTTGTACGATTGTGCCAATATTTTTATGTACAGTTTTGCTAGTTAGCCTTATTAGATATCTTAGAAAGAGCAGAGGCTGTTCTATAGGAATTCCCTAGTATATTTACAATACTGGAATGATGAACAAGCCTATCAAGAATAGCGCTAGCTAGCATATTATCCACAAATATCTGACTCCAATCTGATAAATTTATATTGCTGGTGATTATTGTACTTTTTTTCTCATATCGTTTATCTATTAATTGGAAAAACATTTTAGCCTCTTGTTCACCAATCGGTAAATAACCTATTTCATCGATTATCAATAACTTATACTTACTAAAATGTTTTATCCTGCTTTCAAGCTTATTTTCTAAATATGCTTTCTTCAGCTGAGCAATCAAATCATGGCACTTTATAAAATATGTGCTTATTCTTTTCTTTGCAGCAGCAATACCAATTGAAGTTGCTAGGTGTGTTTTTCCCACCCCACTATTTCCGATTAAAATTATATTGTTATTACTCTCCAAAAATCTTAGGCTCTCAAAATCTAAAAACTGTTTTTTATTTATTTTAGGTTG
>NZ_MRAE01000028.1 GCF_002008345.1 Clostridium tepidum | reverse complement strand
ACATTTAGTTTTATTATACTAAACAAAGCTATTTTACATGAGTAGAGTATTGGTATATATGGAGTCAATAGAGCAGTAAAATTGCACTTATTTTTTTATAAATTATTTAAAAGAATATTTTTTAGAAAATACGTTGAAAAAATCCCTAAAGTATGTTAATATAATAACAAGGATATTGTTAATAATATAACAAATAACTTTCATCTAAATTATTTTATTATGATATATAAAGAGGTGTTTTAGTATGGAAAAATTAAAAGTTTTAGTTCCAGTGGATTCATCCGAAAGAAGCAATTATTCTTTAAATTTACTAAAAGATATTTTTAATGAAAAACAGGTGGAAGTTACTTTAATAAATGTTAAAGAAGTACAAGTAAATAATATATTTTTAATTCAACAACAAATAAAAAAACTTAAAGAAAAAAGTGAAAAAGTTATGCAGGAAGCTAAAGAAAAGATTAAAAATCTTGGATATGAATATAATATGTATTCTTGTTTTGGAGTACCAGCAGATAAAATAGTAGAAAAGGCAGAAAAAGATAATTTCGATATGATAGTTATGGCTAAATCTAATAAAAGAGGCTTAGAAAAAATAAAAGGTTCTGTAACTGCCAAAGTAGTTAAAAGTTCTGAAGTTCCAGTAATTGTTGTTTAAAATAAATTAGACTCCTAATTTTAAATTGTTCAAATAAAAAAACATTATGAAATTAGATTTAAATTAATTTCATAATGTTTTTTTATTTGAACAATTTAAATAATGATCTATTAACCTTATTTATATTATTTTTAATTTTTTCATAATATAATCTATCTAAAAATCTATAAAATTATATATTTATGTTTTGTATGTTTTAATACAAATACTGTTATAATATAATAAAATCAATTAGAATTGAGATATAAAGTGATTTATGAAAATTTATTGAAGTAAATATATGATAATAAAATAATTAAGCGAAAGTAAAGGCAATTTAAGAGAAATGAATATATTAGTGTATAATTATTATTTTTATAATATCATAAAAAATATATAAAAAATAGTTTTACAATAAATAATTTTAAAATATATTGCATATAAAATTTATTTGTGATATTCTATAGAAGGTGATTTAATAAAATAAAAACTAAGTTCTTCTTTTTTAAGAAGTGTAGATTTTTCTTTATTAAATTAAAATAAATTTTCTTAAAAAAGGAGAGATATACAAATGGCAGATAAGAATATTACATGTAAAGATTGCGGAAAAGAATTTGTTTTCACAGAAGGAGAACAAGAATTCTACAAAGAAAAGGGATTCGAAAATGAACCACAAAGATGCCCAGATTGTAGAAGAGCTAGAAAACAAGCTAGAAACAACAGATCTTTTAGATAATTAGAAAAGATTTTTTAATGGCTGTTGATTATATGTCAACAGCCATTTTTAATTAAGAACTAGAAAGGAACATTATATGGAAATTAGAAACTTTGAAAATTTAAATTTAAACGAAAATGTACTAAAAGCTATACAACATATGGGATTTAAAACGCCATCTGCAATACAGGAAAAATCAATTCCCGTAGTATTAGAAGGTGCGGATGTTATAGCTCAAGCACAAACAGGAACTGGTAAAACTTTAGCTTTTGGAGCTCCTGTAATAAGTAGTTTATGCAATAAAGATAAGAAAAAAGGTGTAAAAGCTTTAATATTAACACCTACAAGAGAATTAGCACTTCAGATAAAAGAAGAGTTAAAAAGATTATCTAAATATAGCAAAACTAAAATACTTTCTGTTTATGGAGGAGAATCTATAGAAAGACAAATAAAAGATATTAAAAATGGAGTTGATATAGTAGTTGGTACTCCAGGAAGAATTTTAGACCATATTAATAGAAGAACTTTAAAGCTTGGAAGTATAGATTTCTTAGTTTTAGATGAAGCAGATGAAATGCTTAATATGGGATTTATAGAAGATATAGAAAATATAATGGCAAGTACTCCTGAAGAAAAACAAACTATGCTTTTTTCAGCTACTATGCCAGAACCAATTAAAAATTTAGCTTTAAACTATATGAAAGAAGATGTAGAGCATATAGCTATTTTAAAGAAATCTTTAACAGTAGATAAAATAGTACAAAACTATTTTGTAGTAAAAAATAAGGATAAGCTAGAAGCTTTATGCAGAATAATGGATTTAGAGGAACCTGAAAGCGCTATAATATTTTGTAGAACTAAAAAAGGTGTTGATGAATTAGTTGAAGCTATGCAATCAAAAGGATACAATGTAGAAGGTATGCATGGAGATATGAGCCAAAATCAAAGAATAAATACTTTGAAGAAGTTTAAGAAAGCTACATTAAATTTTTTAGTTGCAACAGATGTAGCTGCAAGAGGAATAGATGTAGAAAATATATCTCATGTTATAAATTATGATATACCTCAAGATGCGGAATCCTATGTTCATAGAATAGGAAGAACAGGAAGAGCTGACAAAGAAGGAACAGCTTATTCTTTAGTTACCCCTAGAGAAATATCTTCTATTAGACAAATAGAAAAGATAACCAAGAGTAAAATTAAGAAAAAAGAATTACCTAGTTTAGAAGAGATATTAGAAAAAAAATATGACAATCTATTAAATGATATAACTTCTAAAATAGAAGAAAAAAAATATGAAAAGTTTATGCCAATGGTAAAAACTTTAGAACAAAATTTTGATTTGTGTGAAGTATCAGCTGCTTTGATGGAAATGCTATTTAGCAAAGAGATGAACTTTGATTATACCAATGATAAATTAGAGTCAGAAGTGCCAGTAAGATTATTTTTGAGTGTAGGAAGAAAAGATAGCATAAATGTAAAAAGTTTATTAACATTTATACAAGATAAAGCATCTGTGAAAAAGCATGAAATTGGAGATATAGATATATTAGATAAGTTTACTTTTATGGATGTATCATCAAATATAGCGGAGAAAATAATAAATAAATGTTCAGGGAAAAAATTAAATAGAAGAAAAGTTAATATCGAAATAGCTAAAAGTAAAAAATAAATTATTTTAATTTTAGTTATTTAAAGGGGAATTACTAAAGAATTTAGAAGCTAAGAGGTGAATTTTATTTGTTTCTTAGCTTTTGTTATTTTTTGATATAAAAATTATAAATATTATTTAAATAATATTTATTAGAAAATATTTTATTCTAATAAAATTTTTTATTAGAATAATTAAAGCAATAATACCAATAATAAAATATATAATAGTCCTAAATATTATAATATGCTTAAAATTTAGGAGGTATATGCTTAAATGAATATTAAATTTAAAAAGATTATTTTTTTATTTTTAACTGTAGTTTTTTGCGGTGCTATTGTATTTAATTATAAAGTTAAAGCTTATAAAAAAGAAAATGTAGGTAATAAAAAAGAAATCTATTTAACTTTTGATGATGGTCCTAGTGATAAAACTACAGAAGGAATACTTGATGTTTTAAAGGAAAATGATGTAAAAGCTACTTTTTTTATAGTAGGAAAATATATTGAAGGTAAAGAGGATATTCTTAAAAGAATAGCTAAAGAGGGGCATAGTTTAGGGTTGCATACTTATAGTCATGATTATAAAAAAATATACAGTAATAATAAAATTTTTATAGATGAAATGTTAAAATGTCAAGATGAAATCTATAAAGTTACAGGAATTAAAACTAATATAATTAGATTTCCTGGAGGAAGTGTAAAAAGATTAAATAGTGATTTTAAAAAGGAATTAGAAGATAAAGGTTTTAAAATATATGATTGGAATATGGCCTTAACAGATGGCATAAATCCTAAAGCACCTGTAAATAAATTTTATAAAGAAGGAATTAAAGGAAAAAAGCCATTATCTAAAATTATATTGCTTATGCATTGTGATTATTTAAATAAAAATACTTGTAAAGCTTTGCCTAATATAATTAATTTTTATAAAAACGAAGGTTATGAATTTAAAATTATTGATGATAGTGTTCCAGAATTCGTATTTCCTTATAAAGAATAATATCTATTATAAAATTAAAATGAAAGTATAATTATGATATTAAAAAAAATAAAATTATTGTAAAATTTTATAAAACATGAAAAATACTTTTAGAATTATATAATTTCTAAAAGTATTTTTTATATTTTTGTATTTTAAAAACTTTTTTTATTGTGTACAAAAAAATTGTGGTTTAAAAAGAGTTTTTGTTATTTTATGAAAAATTTAATAATATTATTATCAGATATAAAATTAATTACAAATATTTGCAATAAACTATTAAAGAAGGTATAATATAAATGTGATTTGGAAATTTATTCAAATGGAGGGGTAGGTTGTGTTAGACAGAGGATTTATACAAAATGGATATGTTTATAATGAATATGGAGATAGAATGTATTTTATAGAAGATATTTATATTTATAATTTAAATAATATGTTATGTGAATTTTATATTAAAGATAATTTAATTTGCCAAATAGAAGGTACAGATAAATATTGGTTGAATAATAATTCCTTATATTTTTTAGGTAAACAAGCTATATAGGTAAAAAGCATATTAAAAGATTTATAATTTTATGAATAATATGATATTTTATATTAAGCCTATTATAATTTATAAAGTATAAAAACACTATGAAAATTAAATTTTCATAGTGTTTTTATCTATATTTAGAAATAATTTGATAGAGAAAGTTTAATGTGGAGATAATAATAAAATTTGATGGTTTTAAGAAAAATTAGAAAAAAGGGCTAATAAATATATAGATAATCATTTTGAAAATAATAGATATTTTAAAAATAATATAATTAAATTTGCACATAATATAAATAAGTATATATAAATCATATGTAGGAAGGATAAAAAATGAGGTATAAATTAGATGATAGAATAAAGTCTATTTTAGATAAATTTAATGCTCCAAATAAATTTAATGTAAAAAAAATAAACTTGGGTAAAGGAAAAGATATAAAAATAGCATTAGTATATGATAAAGATTTAATAGATAGCAATATAATAAATGATTATGTATTAAAACCATTAATGCTTCATGTGCAAGAAAACTTTACAGGTAAAGAAAATATTGCAGAAATTTTAATGGAAAAGTATATATGTGTGGATGATACTATTTTAAAATCAGATTCTGAGGAAATAATGGAACTTATAAAAAAAGGATTTACAGCAGTTTTTGTTCCTAATAGTGAAAATACTATAATTATTAATACTATGAAAAAAAATTATAAGCCAATACTTCCTCCAGAAATAGAAAGCTCAATAAGAGGACCTAAAGAATCATTTACAGAAAGTATAGAGGAAAATTTATCAATAATTAATAGAAAAATAAAGGATAGAAATTTAAAAATAGAAAAATTAATAATTGGAGAAAGATCACAAACAGAAGTAGCAATGATATACATAGAAGATATAGCAGATGAAAATCTAGTAGCTGAGGTAAGAAAAAGGTTGAATGCAATAAAAGTAGATTATGTAAAAAGTATAGCATATATAGAACAATATATTGAAAATAATACTTACACTGTTTTTCCAGAGTTTTTTACTACAGAAAGACCGGATGTAATGGAAGCCGGTATTATGGAAGGAAGAATAGGTATATTAATGGAAGGTAGTCAGCAGGGAATTACTGTACCAGCTATTTTTATAGAATTTTTTCAAACTGTAGAAGATTATAATCAAAAATTTATGATATCAACAGTTATAAGATTTTTAAGATTAATAGCCGTAATTTTAGTATTGAGTATTACGTCTATATATCTAACTCTTGTCAAATTTAATGTAGAATTACTTCCAGATAAATTATTACATCCTATTGTACAATCTAGAGTTGGTATTGCACTAAGCCCAGTTATGGAGATAATTTCAATGGAAATAATAGTAGAATTTTTAAGAGAAGGAGGTTTAAGATTACCTACAAAAATAGGTCAGACTTTAAGTTTAGTCGGTGGAATTATAATTGGAGATGCTGCTATAAAATCTCATTTAGTAAGTGCTACTACTCTCTTAGTAGTGGGTATATCTACAGTAGCTACATTTCTTATTCCCAATTATGAAATGTCTTTAGCCATTAGGATATTAAAATTTCCTATATTATTTGTTACTAATGCTTTGGGAATAGTAGGTGTTGCTATAAGTTGGTTTTTTATATTAGTAGAGTTATGTTCTATAGATAGTATGGGAGTTCCGTATTTCCAATTTAAAAAATCTGATATGAAAGATATCTTTATAAGAGAACCTTTATGGAAAATGAATGAAAGACCAAAGGCTATACCAAACAAAAATCCTGTGCGTCAAAGAAATTTTAGAAAAAAATTTGGAGGAAAGCATGGTGGAAAATAGTAATAATAATGCTTTAAGCACAAGCCAATCTATATTTATGATAGTAGGCTCTATGATAGGAATAGGTATACTATCCCTTCCATCTGATTTAAGTAAAATAGCAAGAAATGATGGTTGGATAGCTATAATTATAGGGAGCTTATATCCTTTTTATATGGGGATTTGCGCCATATTAATATTTAAAGATGAGTCTTATCAAAATTTTAACTTAATAGAAATAAGCAAAATGCATTTTGGAAAAATATTAGGTAATTTATTTTCAATTGTATTTATTTTACAATTTTTAGCTTATATAATTATTACCAGTGCTAATATGAGTAATATGCTAAGGGTTTATTTAATCCTATTTTTAGAGCAATATAGATTAGCTATTCCAATATTATTAATTTCTAGTTATACAGCATCTAAAGGAATAAGAACTTTAGGAAGGGTAAATGAAGTTATATTTTATGCATTCATTCCTCTTATATTAATAACTATTATGGCATTAAAACAAGGGAATATTTTAAACATTAAGCCTATATTAGGAACTCCTAGTTCTTCTATTTTCAGAGCTAGTATAGAATCTATATATTCTTTTGTGGGAATAGAGACTATTTTTTTAATAGTTCCCTTAATGAAAAATAAAGAAAAAATAAAAAGTTCTTTTTTAAAAGGGATAGCAATTATAGTTTCCCTATACATATGACTGAGTTTAGTATCTATATATTATTTAGGATCAGATGTAGCACAAAATTTATATTGGCCTACATTATCTACTGTAGAAACTATTTCTATACCAGGTATAAGTAATTTCAAATTTGTTTTTATGTTTTTATGGATTAGTATAGTTTTTAAAACCATAGCTAATCAAAATTATTTTTTTTATTATTCACTGTCTAGTATATTT
The DNA here is from genome assembly GCF_002008345.1 of Clostridium tepidum. Lineage (GTDB taxonomy): Bacteria > Bacillota > Clostridia > Clostridiales > Clostridiaceae > Clostridium_F > Clostridium_F tepidum. The sequence goes on along the minus strand of NZ_MRAE01000028.1, from coordinate 31,005 downwards.
AAAAGAATAAATCCTGACGTTGTGTATATATTAGTGTTTATATTTTGTTCTATATGTGTTAGTAAGTTAGATAGCTTTATACTTCTTAAAAATATTAATAAAAGTGTCAGTGTATTTTATTTAATATTTAATTTAACTTTTATAACTATTTTAACTATTATAACTTGTGTAAAAAGAAGGAGAAAAAATGAAAAATCCTATTGAAAAATTAATAGAGTTGTTAAATAATAATAGAATTAATATAATAGTAATTATAATAATAATTTTAAATATATACTATTATAATCCTAATATAAAATATGCAGAGGAACTGGATATACCATCAGGTATAGGATATGATATTGAAACAAAAATGGATGGTATAAAATATTATAAATTATCTATTAGCACATATATATTTAATGCGGATGGAACTATTACAAGCACTGTACATTCAGGAAAAGGAGAAACACCTTTAAAAAGTCGCCAATACAGACAAAGAAAATCGAATAGAAAATTTTTGTTAGGCAATGAAAAGGTATATTTGATAAGTGAAAAAGCTGCTTATAGTGGAATAAGTGAATTTGTTAATCTTTTATTTTTCAATCCTTTAGCTAATCCACAGGCATTTTCAGTGGTTTGTGCTGGGAATTCAGAGGATGTTCTAAAACATAATATAAAAGGATATGCTAGTTCAGCAGATTATATATATGGATTAATTGAAAATTCACCACAATACAATTTTATTCCATTAGAAACATATATAACAAGTTCTAATTATCATAAATTAAAATCAGAAGGACAAAATTTAGTTCTTCCTTATATAGAAATAACAAAAAATGGTATAGAAATTACAGGTATGGCAATTTTTAAGGGAGATAAAATGCAACAAAAAATAGATGTAAATGAAATGCAAATATTAAATAGACTAAGAGAAGATAAAACAAAAGGTATTATCAATATTATGAAAGGTTATAATAAATCATCAGAAATGGATTTTTATATAAAAAGAAAGGTTGAATGTTATAAAGAAAAGGATAAATACAAATTTGTTATAAAACTAGATATAAAAGGAGATATGATTAACTGTAGAGGGTGTAAAGACGGGTTATCTAATAAACAATTAAAAGAATGTTTATTAAAAGAATTTGAAAAAAAAATATATGATGAATCCTATTTATTTATTAATAAAATGCAGAATGTATATAAAATAGATCTTTTAAATCTAGGCAGTGTGGCAGCAGCTAAATATGGTAGACATACTGGGGTAAATTGGGATGAAGTTGTAAGTAATTCAGAAATAAAAGTAGATATGAATATTAGATTAATTCGTGGATCTAGAGGTACTTTTTAATTAAATTATTTAAATGTAATAGTAAAATTATTTAATATTTAAAGTTAATTTGAATTTATTTAATACTGGTATAACCGCAAAAGGATTCATAGTGCAATTAATAATAAGACTCCTCATGCAGTACATGAATCTACTGCACAGTAAGTTAAACTTTTTGCATTTATTTTATTGATACAAGTCCAATAATATATACAATAATTCAAAATGGAAAAGATATTGATTATATATATTATAAACTTATATTTTTTCCATTTTGAAAATAAGATAAAATTTAATTAATATTTAATTTTTATTAAGTTAAATTTTGTTTAAAATGCCCAGTCACCATTTTTGAAAATTTCAATTTTTTCACCTTTACTGTTTTCACCTATAATACTTAAATCAGAAGAACCTATCATAAAATCTACGTGAGTTAATGAATTATTAGCTCCAGCCTTTTCTAATTCTTCTTTTGTCATGTTATCTCCATTTTCAATACAAGTAGGATAAGCTTCTCCAAGAGCTAAGTGACAAGAAGCATTTTCATCAAAGAGTGTATTATAGAAAACTATGTTTGAATCCGAAATAGGTGAATGAAATGGTACCAAAGCTACTTCTCCTAAATAACAAGAACCATCATCTGTTTCAATTAATTTTTTCAAAGTTTCATAACCCTCTTCTGCAGAAAAATCTATTACTTTTCCATTTTCAAATTTTAAAGTAAAGTTATTTATAAGATTTCCACTATAATTTAAAGGTTTTGTACTTTTTACTATACCATTTACACCAGTTTTTAAAGGAAGGGTAAATACCTCTTCAGTAGGCATATTAGCTACAAAATATGTTTTGTTTTTGTTGTATTCTCCACCACCGCACCATATATGGCCTTTAGGCAATTCTATTGTTAAGTCTGTATCTTTTGATTTATAATATAGTTTGGTTAATTTTTGATCATTTAAAAAGTTTACTTTATTGGCTAAGTTATTTAAATGATCTTCCCACGCTTTAATAGGATCTTCTTTATCTATTCTAACTATATTAAATATATTTTCCCAAAGTTTTTTTATAGCCATATCTTCCTGTAAATCAGGGAATACTTTTTTTGCCCAAGCTTTTGTAGGCACAGATAAAACGCACCAAGACACAAAACTATTCATTATATATTCATAGTATTTTTTTAATGCTTTTCCTCTAGTTTTATTAGCAGTAGAAATTTTTTCAGGATCTACATTTTTTAATAATTCTGGATTAGAAGCAGATATGGATAAAAATGCCGCATTTTCCTTTGCTAAGCTTTCTAATTCATTTACTTCCCAATCGGGAAATTCTTCGAAGGTTTCAAATGGTGCTTTCATATATTTTATAAGGGTTAATTCCTCATCACTCCATTTTACATGTACATTTTTGGCACCAGCTTCATAAGCTTTGCTAGCTATAATTCTTACAAATTCTGCACATTCTATTGGTGAATTTATAACAAGGGTTTGTTTGGGCTGTAGATTTATACCTATTTTAATAGCTATATCAGCATATTTTTCTAGAAGGTTTTTAAATTTATTCATAAAAACACTCTCCTTACTATATGTATTTTAGTTAGTACATATTTCCTTTATTATTAGTTTATATCAATAAATATATAAGTCAATAATATTTGTAAATTAATTGAAAATATATTTTCTATACATTGTTCTAATATAATATTATTGTTTTTATCTATAGATATACTTTTATTTACTTATAGTACATTGTTTTAAAATTAAAAATTATAATAATGCAATGATATATTTATTTTTAGTGCAATAGTTATATTTCTATTAGGAAAATTTAAAAGTATAATTTTAAAATATAGGGGGTTATTTTTTTCTATAAGTAAAATGGTGAATAATATAAGAAATTATAGATCCTATAAGATCTGCTATTAAATCTACCATAGTGTCTGTAACGCCAGTATCTATAACACCTTGCATATCTAAACCAAATAGAGAGTCAATAGTGAATTCATATATTTCCCATATTACACCACATAAAGCTACAAAGGACAATACAAAAATAAATATAAAAATTTTATTATAAATGTATATTGAGTTATTATAACTATGTTTTTTTAATATAATAATAGCAAAAAATCCTATTATTATGCCAGATACAGTATGAAGCATAGTATCCCACCACTTATACCTATAAAAATTGTTTAAAGTTCCTAAATAAAGAGCAGTAAATATGAAAATTATAATAGATAAATATAGAGTTTTATCAAGGTCCATTTTAAGTATTTTAAAAATTAATGATGGTATAAAGGTTAATAAAAAAGCAGCAATTCCAATCAGAGTAAAATAATAATCTTTTTTTAGAAAATTACTTATAATATTAATAAAGATAAGAAGCCTTATAATATATTTACATATATTATAGGTTAATGTTTTTATTTTATAATTAATATTCAAGGTATCACCTAACCTTTTATAATTTAATATAGTTCATAATTATTGTATGGTTAATAATATTTTTTTATTATTAAAATAGTTTATAAATATTAGCATTCTAATTATTTTTCTAGATATTTATTTTCCCTAAAAGTATTTCTTGTTATAACACCTTTAAAAGTTGTTATAATAATTTTCTTTAGGGAATTATGTTAACTTCAGCCTATTAAAAATAGGGATATGTGGCGTAAAATGCATTCAAAAAAGCTTAGAGATTCTTGTTTGGTTTTTGAAAATATATTAAGAAAAAAATGACTGTTTGAGTGATAAGTGAGTTTTATTTTTTTAATATATTTTATGAGAAAACAAATTAGAATCTCTTAGCTAATTGAGACGCATTTGTAGACACATATCCCTTTTTAATGGGCTGTGGTATAATCTTTTTTAAGTCGTAATTTCCTTTAGTTCATAAACATTTTTATATCTTCATCTACTGAGGATATAGTTCCTATACCAAAGTTTTCTACTAATATTTTAGCTACATTTGGTGATAAGAATGCTGGTAAAGTTGGGCCTAAATGAATGTTTTTAACACCTAAGTGAAGTAATGCAAGTAATACTATTACAGCTTTTTGTTCATACCATGCTATATTATAAGATATTGGTAATTCATTAATATCTTCAAGTTCAAATACTTCTTTTAATTTAAGAGCTATTACAGCTAATGAATAAGAATCATTACATTGACCTGCATCTAATACTCTAGGTATTCCATTTATATCTCCTAAATTTAATTTGTTATATTTATATTTTGCACAACCAGCAGTTAATATAACTGTATCTTTTGGAAGTGCTTTAGCGAAATCTGTATAGTAATTTCTATTTTTCATTCTTCCATCACAACCTGCCATTACAAAGAATCTTTTTATGGCTCCAGTTTTTACAGCATCAACTATTTGAGGTGCTAAAGCCAATACTTGATTATGAGCAAATCCACCTATAATTTCACCTTTTTCTATTTCTTTAGGAGAAGAACATCTTTTAGCATGTTCAATTATTTCTGAGAAATCTTTTTTACCATCTTTTGAAGAACTAATATGTTTAACTCCTTCAAAACCAGTTACACCAGTAGTATACATTCTATCTTTGTATGAAGCTTTAGGTGGAACAATACAGTTTGTAGTCATTAAAATTGGACCATTAAATGCTTCAAATTCTTCATTTTGTTTCCACCAAGCATTACCATAGTTACCTACAAAATGTTTATATTTTTTGAATGCAGGATAGTAATTTGCAGGAAGCATTTCACTATGAGTATATACATCTACTCCAGTACCCTCTGTTTGTTTTAAAAGTTCCTCCATATCCTTTAAGTCATGTCCACTTATTAATATACCAGGATTATTTCTAACGCCTATATTAACCTTTGTTATTTCAGGATTTCCATAAGTTGATGTATTAGCTTTATCTAATAGAGCCATAACATCTACACCATATTTCCCACATTCTAGAACTAAAGCAGTTAATTCATCTTGAGAAAGAGTATCATCTAAAGTAGCTATTAAAGCTTTTTCCATAAAGGCATGAATACTATCTTCGTCATAACCTAAATTGTTAGCATGTTCTAAGTAAGCTGCCATTCCTTTTAATCCATAAGTTAAAAGTTCTCTTAAAGATCTTATATCTTCATTTTTAGTAGCTAATACACCTACTGTTTCAGCTTTTTTTCTAAAGTCTTCAGGATTATTTGCAGCCCAAATTGCAGCATCGTGAATTTCTTTTTCATCTTTATCATTTTTTATTCCTAAAATACTTAAGAATTTAGAAGTCCAACTTTTATTTTCCTTAGAATTATAAGAACCACCAGCTTTTATAATGGCATCCTTTAAACTTTGTCTTATTTTTAGACCTTTTTGAACTCTAGCATTTAGAGCTTTAGCATCAAAGTTAGCATTAGTTATAGTAGAGAAAAGACTTTCAACTATAAATTTGTCAGCTTCACTAGTATTTAGGCCCATTTCTCTAGCTTGAGAACTATATATTGCTATTCCTTTTACAACGTATATAATTAAATCTTGAGTTTTAGCTATATCTTCAGTTTTACCACATACACCTTTAACAGTGCAACCACGACCACCAGCGGCTTCTTGACATTGATAACAAAACATACTCATTATTAATACCTCCATATATTTAAAATTATTTTTAGTTACTAATTTAATAGAGTAAGTATATCGCTTAACTCTGAATTAATTGTATAAAAAAAATATGATTAATTCTGTAACTTATGTTACAGGTATAATAATTTCTAAAAATTTTATTAGAAATTGTTTTTTTTATATAATTTAGAAAAACAATATAAAATAGTCCTTAATGTTAACTGAATTTTTTTAATAGTAATAGTTTTTTAGTTAAAGGTTAAGAAATTTATAAAACAATACATATATAATAATTTTGTTGACAATAGTTAAAAGTTTTAGTATATTATAAGTGTGTTAGTTGTAGTAGTACACTTAATACTTTATATACACTTTATTTTTTACAGATGGTAGATATAAGAGAAAATTAATAATTGTTTAAATTCTTAAAAAGTGGGGTGATTTCAGAATGAAGAAAAAAATAATTAATATTTTATTCACTATAGGATTTGTATTTTATATTTCATTCCTACTTTGGAATATTCCTTTTAAATATGTATTTCCATTAGAAGTATTTAGTACTAATAGATATTTTTCTAGAACACTTAATTTGATTCCTTTTTATGATATCTTTAATGGAAATTATAACAGTTTAGATATTTGGGGCAATATAATTTTATTTATTCCATTAGGAATTTATATGAATATAATCAATAAAAACAACGCTATATATATAAATATTTTTAAAATTTTCTCAATAAGTTTAATCTTTGAAGCTAGTCAGTATATATTTGGCATAGGTGCCAGCGATATAACAGATGTTATTACTAATACTATTGGAGGAATTATTGGTATAGGTATATATATGGTAATTAAGAGAGTTTTCAAAGAGGATAAAAAAGTGAAAAATTTTATTACTATTTGTAGTATTGTAATTATGATACCAGTTGCGATTATATTAATAGCACTATTTATATACAATTAGATTATAAACATAATCTGTGGTAAATTTATTGAGTGATTTTAATATTAGATAATATAGTATAGAAGAAAGGATAGATGTAATTTGTATTTTAATTTAAACTATTAACAGCAGTTTAAAACAGAGATTAAAAAATAAATGTATTAGTAATAACAATAAAGTAAGGTGGTGAAGAAATGATAAATATAGACAGTAGAAGCAGTAAACCTATATATGAGCAAATAATAGATGGTATAAAGGAAAATATTATAAGGGGAATATTGAAACCAGGTGATAAATTGCCTTCAGTAAGAGAACTGGCTGTAATGATAACTACAAATCCAAATACAGTTAGTAAAGCATATAAAGAATTAGAAAGAGAAAAAATTATAGAGGTTTTAAGGGGAAAGGGAACTTATATATCAGATTTTAATCCTAGGGAGGATGAGGAAAAGATGAGTTTTTTAAGAAAAGAATTGAAACAACTTTTAATTGAAGCCCAATATATGGGGATAGATAAAAAAGAATTTTTAAAATTAATAGAAGAAATATATGCAGATTTAGATGGAAAGAGGTGATTAATTTGATAAATATAAGTAATGTATCAAAAATGTTAGGAAATAAAAAAGTTTTAGATGATATTAATTTAAATATAGAAAAAGGAAGCATATTTGGTATTATAGGAGAAAATGGAGCAGGAAAGACAACTCTTATAAAGTGTATGTTAGGAATATACAAACAGGATGAAGGAGAAATAAAGATAGCAGGACAGTCTGTTTTTGAAAATACTTTAATAAAAAGTAAAATAGGTTATGTAGCAGCAGAAGTTCAATATTATTCATCCTTTAAAGTAAAAGAACTTATAAAATTTTATTCTTTAACTTATACTACTTTTTCTTATGAACGTTTTAAAGAGCTTAATAAAATATTTAAAATACCAGAAAATAAGAGAATAAGAGAACTTTCAAAGGGAATGAAAATGAGAGTTTCTTTAATGTTAAATTTAAGTATATATCCAGAAATACTAATACTAGACGAACCTACTTCTGGTTTAGATCCTATAATAAAAAGGAAATTAATAAGTATATTATTAGAAGAGGTTTCAGAAAGAAATACTACTATATTTATAGCAAGTCATCATTTAGACGATTTGGAAAGAATATGTGATTGTGTAGCTATTATAGAAAAGGGACAAATAAAATACACAAATAATATAGAGGATATGAAGAAATATATAAAGAAACTTCAAGTTTTATTTAAAGATGAGAATAAAATAGAGGAAATAAAAACTTGGGATGAAATAATGACAGTAGAAAATGTAGGGAGAATAAATTATTTAATAACCAATAATTATTCAGATGAGTTGCAAGAAAAATTATTAAAATCAGGAGCAGAGTTTGTAGAAGAAATAAATTTGAGTTTAGAGGATATGTTTATATACTCCATGGAAGGAGGAAAAGAGAATGAAAAGCTTATTTAGAAATCCTTTGTTTTATAAAGAATGGAAGAGTAGTAAATGGATTTGTTTACTTATGACTTTAATTTTATTTTGGGATAAGCCTAATAATGTGCTTGATCAAATCAGTTATCAAAAATATAGTATGATTATGGATAAAGATTTTGTATTAGATAAAATGTGGTTTAATCAATGTTTATTAGGTTGGAATAGTGGGAAAATAATACTTATATTAGGAGTAATATCCTTATTTTCCATACTATTATTTAAAGGAGAAAAACAGAGTTCCACATGCGATTTATTACATTCTATGCCTTTTACAAGAAAAGATATTATATTATCTAAGATTAAAGTGGGGATTTTAACTATAACTATACCTTTTTTAATTAATTTTATAATAATGACAGTTTTTTATTTCAAAAATAAATCCTATATAGGAACTGCTTATTTAGATGTACCTAAGTTTTATTCTATAAATTTATTATTTGCTTTATTCTTTTTTATGTTTTTAGTATTTATGCAAAGCATAGTAGGACAGTATTTTGCAGCATCTATAATTGCACCAATAACTTTGTATGTACCATATATAGTAGCAGGATATGTAGTAGATTTAATAAGATTAAGTCAAAATTTACAATATGAAAATTATAAGCTTATTACATTAAATGAATTTGTCGAGAATTTAAACATATATGATATAGTAAATACTAAAGGATTGGACAGATTTGAAAAAGGGCCAGATGGAGAACAAATAACAACTATTTATAAATTTATATATGAAAATTTTGATATTAAAATAATGATACTTATAGTTTTAATAGTTATTTTTGCTATTTTTGCAGTGATGGCTTATAAAAGAATTAAGTTAGAGAGAATTAATCAATTAATAATATTCAAATCAGTTGAAACAGTATTTAAAATAGGGGTATCTATATGTGTAGGGATGATTTTTTCACAAATATTTGGGTATCCAAAAGGACCAAAACCAGTTACCAATATGCCACTAATATATATAACATTATTAATAGGTACAATTGTAGGTTATTTTATAGCGAAATTAGTTGTGAAATTTTGTAGTAGATAAGATTTCCTAAAGAAACTGTTGAGAAATTTTTTAGATTAGATATTTAACATTCATTGTTGTTTATAAATTTTTTAGTAAATTTATTTTGGGTTTACTATGGTCTACTATTAAATATAAAAATGCTAGTAGTAATAAATAATTAATTGATATTACTAGCATTTTTTATATTTAAATCTTGATGAATAATTATTCTACTATTACTCCAGTACCAGAAGCTGTTACCATAAGCATTCCTCCGCCTTGACCTAAAACTTCATAATCTATATCTACTCCTACTATTGCGTTACAACCTAATGAAGCAGCTCTATTCATCATTTCATCTATGGCTTCATTTCTTGCGCGAATTAATTCTTCTTCATATCCTTGAGATCTTCCACCAACTAAGTCCCTTATTCCAGCCATAAAATCCTTTAAAAAATTAACACCTGTAATAACTTCACCACATACTATCCCTTTATATTCTTTTATTTGCTTACCTTCTATATTATTAGTAGTAGTAATTAGCATAATTAACCCCTCCCAGAAATTATTATAGAATCAATTCTATATAGTTTGTGTAAATCCTTTAAAAATAATATTAAAAATTCCTTAAAAATACTTTATTAAAATTAATTAATATATAAATTAATTAGAAGAATTTAACTATTATTTATAAATTTAATAAAATATAGAATTAGTATGTATTATAAAAGGATAAATAATGGATTTTAGAAAAAATTATTATATCCTAACAATGATTTGCTTTTATGATATTATATGTTAAAATTTTTATAATTGTTTTTCTATTTACTCCAGCCTATTTTATTACTTTTATACTGTTATGTGGTAAAACCTCAAAAATATAATTACAATATTTCTGATATTTGCATTTCTATATAATTAATTTAAAAAATATATTGAAAACGTAAACAAATGGTGGTAAAATAAAAAATAAATTTAATATTATAAGGCGGAGATAAGAGAGCCAATTCATTACATTTTAATGGGTGAAGTGGCTCTATTTGTTTTTCCCAAAATTTAAATAATTTTGTAGGGGGAGTAAAAAATATGTCAATTTATATGGCTGAATTTTTAGGTACTATGATAATGATATGGTTAGGAGATGGTGTTGTAGCCAGTGTAACACTTAACAAAAGTAAAGGAAAAGATGGTGGATGGATTGTTGTAACAGCAGCCTGGGGGATAGCAGTTGCTGTACCTGCTTATATTTTTGGAAGCATAAGTGGGGGACATATGAATCCTGCAGTTACAATTGGTAACGCAGTAGCAGGAAATTTTCCTTGGGAGAATGTAGCAGGATATATAATAGCCCAAATGTTAGGAGCTTTTGCAGGAGCAGCTTTAGTTTGGCTTACTTATCTTCCACATTGGAAAGCAACAGAAGATAAAGCTAGTAAATTAGGAGTATTTTGTACAGCGCCAGCAATAAGAGATACAAAATCTAATTTCTTGACTGAATTTTTAGCAACTGCACTTTTAGTATTTGGATTAATGGGTTTTGGACAAGTTAAAGTTGTGGATGGATTTGGTCCATTAATAGCAGGTGCGTTTATATTTGTTTTAGGACTTTCTTTAGGTGGACCAACAGGATATGCTATAAATCCAGCAAGAGATTTAGCCCCAAGAATAGCTCATGCAATTTTACCAATAGCAGGTAAAGGTGATTCAGATTGGAAATATGCATGGATACCAGTGTTAGGCCCAATATTAGGAGGAATAATAGGAGCATTATTATTTATATTAGTTTTTTAATAAAGATTTTATAAAAATTTTTAATAAATTTATATTGCATAATATAATAAATTAAAAATAATATCAATAAATTATAATAATAAAAAACACTTAAAAATTTTGTTGTCAATAATAGTTTATATAATATTTATAATTTTTTAAAATTGCAAATCAAAATACAAGGGAAATATATTTTGAAAAAATTATTTTACTAGTTTTTTATCTTAGTGCTTAATTAAATAAAATTTATTTAATTAAAGGCGTATATGAATGAAATACATGTTTTAAAAAAGGGAAGGTGGAGTTTATAATGGAAAAGTATGTAATGTCTTTAGATCAAGGAACTACTAGTTCAAGATGTATAATATTTAATAAAAAAGGTGAAGTAGTAAGTGTTGCTCAAAAAGAATTTACACAAATATATCCTAAAGCAGGATGGGTAGAACATGATCCACTAGAAATATGGGGAAAGCAAGCAGGGGTAGCAGGAGAAGCATTAAATATAGCTAGAATTTCTCCAGAACAAATAGCAGCTATAGGAATAACTAATCAAAGGGAAACTACAGTAGTTTGGAATAAAAGAACAGGAATGCCAGTATATAATGCTATAGTATGGCAATGTAGAAGAACAGCTGGTTATTGTGATGAACTAAGAGAAAAGAATATAGACAAAATTATAAAAGACAAAACAGGCTTAATGTTAGATGCTTATTTTTCAGCAACAAAAATAAAATGGATATTAGATAACGTAGAAGGAGCTAGAGAATTAGCAGAAAAAGGGGACTTATTATTTGGAAATATAGATACTTGGTTAATATGGAATATGACTAAAGGTAGAGTTTATGTGACAGATTACACCAATGCTTCAAGAACTATGTTATTTAACATACATGAACTAAAGTGGGATGAAGAATTATTAGAATTATTTAATATACCAAAATCCATGCTTCCAGAGGTAAAACCATCTAGTTGTGTATATGGTGAAACAGATGAAATATTATTTGGAGTATCCATTCCAATAGCAGGAGATGCAGGAGATCAACAAGCAGCCTTATTTGGACAAACTTGTTTTAAGGCTGGTATGGCTAAAAATACTTATGGTACAGGTTGTTTCCTTTTAATGAACACAGGTGAAAAGGCAGTAAATTCTAAAAATGGATTATTGACTACTATAGCAGTAGGTATAGATGGTAAAGTTGAATATGCCTTAGAAGGCAGTGTATTTATAGGTGGAGCAGTAGTTCAATGGTTAAGAGATGAACTTAGAATGGTTAAGAGTGCTCAAGAAACAGAAAGATATGCAACAGCGGTAGAGGATAATAACGGAGTCTATCTTGTGCCAGCTTTTGTTGGAATAGGTGCCCCATATTGGGATTCTTATGCAAGAGGAACTATATTAGGGCTTACAAGAGGGGCTAAAAAGGAACATATAATAAGAGCTGCATTAGAGTCTATGGCATATCAAACTTATGATGTATTAAAATCTATGGAAGAAGATTCAGGTATAGAGTTGAAATCATTAAAAGTAGATGGGGGAGCCTGTCAAAATAATTTCTTAATGCAATTTCAAGCTGATATATTAAATGTAGAAGTAGATAGGCCAGAAGTAGCAGAAACTACAGCATTAGGTGCAGCTTATCTTGCAGGACTTGCAGTTGGATATTGGAAAGATAGAGATGAAGTATCACAAAATTGGGCAATTTCAAAAAGTTTTTCACCAGCAATGGAAAAAGATAAAAAAGAAAAGCTTATAAAGGGATGGCACAAAGCAGTAACAAAAGCAATGGACTGGGAAGAAAAAGAGTAATATAAGGAAATTGCGACTTAATTGCTTTTAAAGGTTGAAAATTAAAACAAGAAATACTTTTAGGGAAAATAGATATCTAGAAAAATAATTAGAATACTTTATTTGTGACTAATATTTAAGCGTAAAGTAAACAGGATGTTTACTTAGCTCTGTTGGCACAGGACGTGACATTTGAGCGTTAGCTTAAATATTAGTACACAAATATTAGTATTCTTTATTTTTATAGCCATCTATTGACTAAAAATATTTCTTGTTTTAATATCTTTAAAAGTTGTTATAATAATTTCCTACTTATATTTATTTATAACTTACTTACTATATTAAATTTGCTTGATACTGCAAAGGCTTTAAATTGTAGGTATATACATTATAAATCTTATGAAAATATAGTCTTTTGATATGCTACCGCATTAATTTCATTAAATTATGATATAATAAAAACAATTAATAACTGATAGGAGGAAATTTATGCCAAGAGAATTTGTAGAGTATACAAATGATTTACCTATAAAGGTTTCTTTGCAAAATATAAAGAAAAGACCTATCCATTGGCACAATGCTATGGAAATTATATATGTTTTAGAAGGTAGTATAAAAATAATTATCGAGACAGAAAGCCATAGGGTAAACAAGCAAGAAATAGGTATAATAAATCCAGAGGAAGCGCATAGCATAAAAAGTATAACTAATAATAATAAAGTTCTCATATTTCAAATAGATACTAATTTTTTTAATAAATATTATGATATAGAAAATATGTTTTTTTATACAGATTTTTCCGTACCAGAGGCGCAAAAGCATGAAAAGTATGATGTATTAAGAAAATATCTTTCTACATTGCTTTGTGAAATAGCTCAAAAAGGTGATAATTATGAAGATGTAGTAGAAGAAATTTTAGTAGATCTTTTATATCATCTTATAAATAATTTTCATTATTTAATATATGATGAAGAAGAATTAAAAGAAAATGAGGTACAGTTTGAAAGGTATGATAGAATAATAAAATACATATATTCTAATTATAATAATAAAATAAGTATTCAAGATATAGCTAGATTAGAATTTTTAAGTTCCCATTATTTATCTAATGAAATGAAAAATAAAGTAGGATATAGTTTTAATGATTTTGTAAATTTAACTAGAGTAGAAGAGGCTATAAAGTTACTTTTAGATACAGACAAAACCATATCTGAAATATCTGAAGAATTAGGTTTTTCCCACACTAGATATTTTAACAAACATTTTAAAAAGCATTATAAATGCACTCCAATGCAATATAGAAAGAAGTATAAAGTGGATGAGGAAACTTATGAAAAACTAAAAGTTTACGAAAAATTAAAATTAAAAGATGCTTATGAATATTTGATGCATTATTTAGAAGATTATCCGCGATTCAACTATGAAGGTAAAATTATAAAAATTAATGTGGATTTATCTAAAGATACAACTGAATTAGAAGAAAATTGGCATGATATTATTAATTTGGGAAGTGCTAAAGAAATATTAAAGGGAAACCATGGAAAGCTTATAAAAGAATTTCAAAAATATGTAGAATGCGAATATGCAATTATCCAAAATATATTTTCAAAAGATATGAATGTCTTTTCCACAGAAAAAGATAGGTTTTTTAATTGGTATGAAATAAGACAAGTGTTTGAATTTATATATGATTTAGATTTAAAACCTGCTATATTAATAGATTTTAATAAATATGAATTAGAATTTTTCTTAGCACTTTTTAAAGATTTTATAGATTACTTCACAGATTTTTTTGGAGATAAAGAAATTAAGAAATGGAGATTTTATTTGAAAAATTATTCAGAAAAAAATAGTAGTATTTTGGATAGTTTTTTACAAGAATATGAGGATATAGAATTTATAAATTGGGATTTAGATTACAAGGAAGTAAATAATATTTATGATACTGCATATATGCTTCCTTACATATTAAATCAATATTTAAATAAAAAATCTAATGTAATTTTTTTAACTACTTTTGATGAAATATATGGAGGAGAGTATATAAATAATGAATTATTTTATGGTGGTTCTGGAATAATAAATCGTCAAGGAATAAAAAAGCCTTCTTATTATGCTTACTATCTTTTGTCTAAATTAGGTAATGAGGTACTAGAAAAAGGAGAAGGATATATAATTACTAAAGAGGATGATGATATTCAGATTCTTGTTTATTCTCATAGTGAAGAATTAGAGTCTTTAATTTCTTTAGAGGACTTGTATAAAAGAAGAGGCTTAAAAGAAACTGCAGAAAAGAAATTTTCTATAAATATAGCTGCTTTACCTTATAATTATAAGATTGTTACTTATAAAATAGATGAGGGAAAGGGATCTTCATATAATAATTGGTTAGCTATGGGTAAGCCAAAGAGAATAGATGAATATGAAAGGGATTTATTAATACAGAGTTCTGTTCCAAATATAAAATTAGGTTTTGCTAAAAAATCACCTATATATAATATAGTTTCAAAGATAGAAGGATACGGAGCATTTTTATTTATATTGCAAAGGGTATAATATTAAAATAGTGCTCAATTGTAAATTTAAAAAGCACAAAAATATTTCTGTATTTTACTTAAAAATTTAAGTAAAATACAGAAAAAATGTGTACAAAAAGTACAAAAGCACCTTAAATAAGGTGTTTTTTTGTTTATTGCGAAAAAATGGAATAAATCCTAGTCCTTAAATATATACACTATACTCCTTAGCATAGTGAATGAAAATATATATTTAAAAGAATATAATATTAATATGAAGCAAATAAAAATATGTTTAAAATTATGATAAATAATATATTTAAAAAAATAAAATTATATAAGATTCTTTTTAAATTTAAATATTTTTATATCAATATATATTTAGAATATATTCTTTATTATATTATAAAAATTGAAAAAATAGATATTTAAGTGAATAAAATAATTTTTAATATATGTAAATAATAATATATGTAAATAATATTGTTAATTTATAAAAATATTATTTTAAAAAAGGAGTGGATAACAAAATGAGTGCAAAAATGTTGCCTAAAAATACAAAATCTATTAGAACGAGGTGCTTATCATGGGAATTGACTATAAGTTATTTTCAGAAGAAAAGGTAGAAAAAGCTTTATTAAAGTTTGCAGTTCCAGCTATGATATCTTTACTGGTTATGGAATTATATAATATGGTGGATACTTTTTTCGTAGGTTTAGCTATAGGGCCAAAAGCTATAGGGGCGTTAACTGTAGCTTTTCCAGTGCAAAGGCTTATGTCTTCACTAGGACTTATGATAGCAGTGGGGGCATCTACTGCGGTAGCTAGAAGCTTAGGAAAAAAAGATTATGACAGCCTAAAATCGGTAATATTAAATGCTATAAATATTACTATAGTTATAATGCTAATTTTAACTTTTATAATTTTAATATTTAAAAAAGACATGATTACAGGCCTATTAGGTTCTAGTCAATATATTTATCCTTATGCAGAGGAATATATTTCTATAGTAGTACTTGGTGGAATATTTCAAGCCTTAACTTTAGTTATCTGTTATATAATGACGTCCTTAGGTTATACAAATATAACATTAAAAGCCACTTCAATTGGAGCTATATTAAATGCTATAATTGACTATTTTTTAGTTATGCATTTAAATTTTGGAGTATCAGGAGCAGCTATAGCAACTGTAACTTCACAAATAGCTGGATTATTATACACCATATATAAATTTAATAAGGTTAAAAAGAAAATAGATTTAAATTTAAAATTTAATTTTGATCTTAAACTAGATATATTAAAGCCAATATTAGCAGTAGGATTTTCAACTTTTATTATAGAAATATCTGATGCAGTTGTAGCAGTGATATTAAATAATATACTTTCTGCTTATGGAGGAGATAAGGCGATAATTATAGTAGGTGTAACTACTAAAATATCAATGTTCTTGTTTATAACAGTTATAGGCATAAGTTCGGCAATGCAGCCTATAGCAGCTTTTAACTATGGTGCAAAAGATTTGGTCCGTGTAAAAGAAGTAGTTATAAAGACTATAGTAGCTGTAACAGGAGCAACATTAATTTTATGGGCAGGAATGTTTATATTTGCAAGTCCTATTATAGGACTATTTCTAAAAGAACAGAGTCTTTTAGTTGAAACTGTAAAAGCTTTTAGAATAATAATATGCCTATTTCCAACCATAGGAATATATTATGTATCCATATATTATTATCAATCTATGGGTAAGGCAAAAACTTCACTTATATTATCTGTGTATAGACAAATGATAATATTTATACCATTATTATTTATATTAATTAATAAGTTTAATATTATAGGAGCTTGGATAGCTTATCCAATTTCAGATTTAATATCAGCTATTACGGGAATAGTATATGTAAGAATAGCATTAAAAGAAAAAGATAATGATATAGAAGCTCAAGAATACAAATTAAATAGAAAAGATAAAGCATTCGAAGGAAGATCATTAGAAGCAGGTGGTCTTTAGAGAGGATAAAATTGAAGAAGATGAAACAGCTTAGATAAAAAATAAATGAATGAAAGATTTAATAGTTAATAAAAATAGTTATAAAAGCAAATAGCTTTAAATGCTTTTATAACTATTTTTTTTATTAAAATACTCTTTATTTTTTATGAGAACTGTTGACAAAAAAATAAAATGATATATAATATTAATTGTAAATGAAAATCGTTTTCGTCAAATAAGGGAGTGATACAATGACAAAGGTAAATATAATCTATTGGAGCGGTACTGGTAACACAGAAAAAATGGCTGAAGCTATTAAAGAAGGATTAGCATCAGCAGAAGTAAAACTATTATCTGTATCTGATGCAACTGTAAAAGATGTAGAAGAAGCAGAAGTAGTAGTTTTAGGTTGCCCGTCTATGGGGAATGAAGTATTAGAAGAAGGCGAAATGGAACCTTTTGTAGATTCTATAAGTAATGCAGTTAAAGGTAAAAAGGTAGCTTTATTTGGATCTTATGGCTGGGGAGATGGCCAATGGATGAGAGATTGGGAAGAAAGAATGGAAAGCTATGGTGCAGAGTTAAAAGTTGATAGTTTAATACACCAAGGAGAACCGGATGATTCTACTTTAGAAGAATGCAAAGCTTTTGCACAAAAGTTAATATAATACAATAAGTAAGATAAATATTGTTATATAAATAGTTTTTAATTATTTATTAAAACTAACATATAATTAAAATAAAGTTAATAGTTTATAATTACACATAAAGTTTAAAACAGTGTATATTTTAACAATTTATATAGGATAACTGTCCTCCAGACAGAATGATGTATAGTTGAAAAATAGTTATCAAAACATTTCCTATGTAAATATTAAAAATGCACTGTTTTTGTTATTTTTATAAATAGTTTTTAATTAAATAAATTCCATAATTAAAAAATTCCTAATATACATACAGAATATTATATGGTGCTGCGATACTAATAATAAATTAACCTGCTTTTAATTAATAGAGTAATATAAAAAAAATGTGTATAATTAATAATATATATTTAATTATTAAATAAAAATGCTAAAAGAGACTTAAAGGAGTGTAGCTTGAAATTATGAGAAATAAATTTGTAGATTTAAATTTGAAATTTAATGATGAAATAGATGAAAGATCCATACACTCAAATATTTTAATTGTAAAAGATATTAATGGGAATATAGTCACATCTCATGTAAAGGTAGAAAAAAAGAATATACTTAATATAAAAATAAAAGTAGATAAAGAGGATATGTGTAATGAATATACGTTAGAGTTTAAAGAAGTTATATATTCACGAAGTGGTAATGCCTTTAAAGAATTAAATAATATAAAAGTTTGCTTAAATAAAGGTGAAGTAGAAAATAATGGGGCAAGGATAGTTAAAGAAGATAATTGGATTTACTATAGTGGTAATAAAAAAATTTATACTTATATGGATTATAATCCTAATGGAGAAATAAGAAAAATTAATCTTGATGGATCTTTAAACATAAAACTTTGTGATGATTTTGCAAGTAATATTTGGATAAATGGACAGTGGTTGTATTATATAAATTATAAAGGAGATAAGGAAGAAAATTATCTTTATAGGATAAAAAAAGATGGAACTTTAAGAGAAAGATTAACAGATACGACTATAAATTCTTTAGTGTTTTCTGATAATTATATTTTTTATTCACAATATATAAGTCCATCTAGTAAAGATAACTATAAGATATATAGAATAAAAAAAGATGGATCCAATAAGATAGAGTTAAATAATGTGAGAGGTAAAAATCTTATAATACAAGGACCTTATTTATATTATTTAAATATAGATGATAATTGTTCTATATATAGAATAAGAGTGGATGGATTAGATATTAATAAAATAAATAATTATTCAAGTAGAGTTTTCATGGAAATAAAAGATGGATGGATATATTATATTAATGAAGAACTAGGAAACAATTTATATAGAATAACTTTAGATGGAAAATATGAAGAGAAGTTAAATAATGATAATTGTATAAATGCTATAATGGATAATGAGTATATTTATTATGGAGTAAGTATAAATAATAATAAAACTTATTTATATAAAATAAATATAAATGGTTTGGAAAGAAAAAAAATATGTGAAGAAGATTGTTCAAGGTCTATAGTACTTTCAAAAAATAATATATATTTTTCAGGAAATAATAATAAAGGAATATATAAAATAAGAAAAACAGGGGGAAAACCATCTGTTATAATGAAAGATAATGCGTTGAGTTTAGATATAGTAGGAAATTGGCTTTACTACTATAAACTTAATTTAGATGAGTTAAGTATGAAATTACATAGAATAAATTTATGTGATAATATAGAACAGGAAGTTTTATAAGGAATTTATGACTTAAAAAGTATACTATCTTTGGTTTGAAAAATGGATATATGGTTAGAAAGGCAACTTACTTCAATAAGAGATTCTAACTTATTTTTTCTTAAAATATATGGTTCCAAATCATAATTAGTTGAACGCTCAGACAATAATTTAGAACATACATATATTTTAAAAAAACAACCAAGAATATCTAATCTTGTTCAAATACCTTTTACACCACATATCCCTATTTTTTAAACCATTGAACAAAAGCATTTATACCCTTTAAAGGACGCTAAGTAGTAATTCCCTTATCTTGTAAAGCTTGTTTTTGGTGTGTCTTTAGTTATTACATCAAATACAAAACCTTGTTCTTTTAATCCTTTTATTATTTCTGGTAAAGCTTGTACAGTTGTAGTCTTAGGATTAGTATCGTGCATTAATATTACGGCTTTATGAAGACCGCGACTTTCAGTTAGGACAGAATTTATAATTTTATCTTTTTTCTGACAAAATGCTGAGGCATCGGTTGAATCTACATTCCAATCAAAATGCATATAACCTAATTCATTCATATGATTTATTATTTGTTTCATTATATTAGGACCACCATAATTATGGCTTATAGTATTATTAGAACCACCAGGATATCTAATAATATGACTTGGCTTTTGTCCAACAGTTTCTTCAATATATTTATCTAATTTTTTTATATCTTTTTCAAAGTTTTCAGGAGATATATAAATTTTTTTATAGTCGTGACTATATGTATGGTTAGCTATAACATGTCCATCTTTTGCTATATCCTTATATAAATCCTCTAAGCCTGGATGACCATTAACAAAGAATGTAGCTTTAACATCATTTTCTTTTAATATTTTTAATATTTCTTTAGTATTTTTGGATGGACCATCGTCAAAAGTCAAATATGCTATTTTTATATTTTTCATTTTTTGTTTGTATGTTTCGTTTTCTTTATCTATATCAGACATAAGTTTTAAATTTTCATCTTTTATATTCTTATTTTCTGAAGATATATTATTAATTTTTTTTGCTAGCATATTATTTTCAATTTTAACTTTTAAAAGTCTTCCTCCAGTAATTAAGGTACTTATGATTGAAAAGAATAATAAACATATGGTCACCATATTTCTCAAATCATATTGTTTTCTTCTGGTATAAATATTTTTTCTAGAATTTCTCATAGTCAACCCCTCGTTCTTATTAAACTCCTTTTAAATTGGAAATTTTATTTTTTATTTCTTTATATTTTTTATCTAACTGTTCCTTTTCCGAACTTAATTTTTTATTCTCTTTTTGTAAAGTTTTTAAGTTATTATGTAAGCTTTCATTTTTATTTTTGTAAGTATATACTTTATTTACATTAATAAATGAAAGTATAAATAAAATAACTGTAACAGTTAGTAATAAAATTAGTTTAGATTGAGATTTTTTTCTCAAGGTTATCTCTCCTTTTCAACAAATTTTTTATAAATTAATTGTTTTTATAACAATATATTTCTTTATTCCTCATATTTTATATTATACATATAAATTTTTTGCATTTGTAACAATAAAGTAACAATATAAAAAACAAAATAGATTTAATTTCAAGGCATAAATATAAAAATAGGGCTATCACAATAAGAACAAATATTACAATATATTGTATTGAATTTAAAGTTATAACACAATATATTGTATATAAGTTTTTGTGTAATAGCTCCGTTTTTATTTATTACATGAAAATTAAATCTAACAATATATTTTACATAAGTATATTAAGCAATTATTTTTTAGACATAAGTTTTTTATACCAAATATTTAAATTAGGATACTTAAGACTATTATTTATAATGGTTAGTTTTAGCATCCAGCATACTTTAAAACTTCCATAGAGAATAGGGATATTATATTATTCATAATGATTAGTTTTAGCGCCAAAGCATTCAATCACAGGTAGTACAAACATAAACCCTACACCAGGTTTATTATCTATATCTAAAGTTTTTCGTATTTTTCTAATTACGTTATTCTTTTTTTCTTCAGAGTCTATAACACTTATAATAGTTTTATTGTAAGGAACATCACCTTCTATGAGTTTCCTTATACCAGCAAAAACAGTTACATCTAAATTATTTTCTAGTAGAATTTTACCAAGACCTCTACTATTTATATTAGTAGCACCACAATTTTCCTCATAAAATATTTCATTTATATCATGCAGTCTTTTTATATCATTAAGTATTAAAACAACAGCGTACATAAAAAGCCTCCTTTATATATTTGCTTCCTTAGCTTTTATTATAGCAGTTTTTGTAGATAATGGTCCTACTATTTCTGTAATAATTGTAGTGGCTAAAAGTATAGTTAAAACTTTTGTATCAACACCAGTCCCTTTAAATTCTCTACTTACTATAATAGCTAATCCTACAGCTACACCTATTTGTGAAAATAGTCCGTAGCCTATGTATTTTTGTACTGTCTTAGGTGCTTTAGAAATTGCAGCTCCTAAGGAAGCACCAGATACTTTTCCTAACATTCTAAATATAAGATAACATATACCCAATATTCCTATTTTAGGTATCATTTTTATATCTAATCTAGCTCCAGCTAAAACAAAGAATGCTGTTATAACAGGTGAGGCAAAATTTTCAACAGTAGAAAAAATTTCATTATTATGAACAGATAAATTTGCTACAGTTATGCCTAAGCACATAGATGCTAAAAGAGAAGATAAATTGAATTTTAGGCATAGCCCTGTGAGTATTATAATAGTACCCAATGTTAAGGTTTGAATCTCAGAAGCTCTAGAAAATTTATTAAGTATATAAATCAAGATTATGCCTAAAACAAAACCTGCTAAAAGAGAAAAAAATATTTCTACAAGGGGTGGTACTATTATAGAGTAAGCATTAATAGGCTTATTTGCAATAAAAACCCTTGCCAAAGAAGAAGCTATTGAGTATATCATGAGGCATATTGCATCATCTACTGCTACTACGCCTAGTAAAGTAGTAGTTAAAGGTCCCTTAGCTTTCATTTCTTTAAGTACCATTACTGTAGCTGCTGGAGCTGTTGCAGATGCTACTGCTCCTAATATTAGAGCCGTATATATTTTTTCTCCTAATATTAAAGTAATTATAGTAACTGCAGCAAAGGCTAAAATAGCTTCAAAAAATGCAATTATAAAAATAGGCTTGCCTAATTTTTTTATTACAGATACTTCTAATTCGCTACCTATATTAAAAGCTATAATTCCTAGAGCAAAATCTCCTATAAAAGATAATTTTTCAATTATTATACTATTTTCTAGATTAAAACCTGATACTCCAAGTACTAATCCAGCAATGATATAACCCGCTACTGCTGGTATTTTGAATCGATTCATTAACTTTCCAAAAAGCACACCAACAATAAGAGCAATACCAACTCCTATAAATGGATTCATTGAATATTCCCCCTAAAATAAATTTATTAATTTTAAAATTTATATAGAAATTTTAAAAATTTGTTACATATTTAGAGTATACAACAAATAAATAGTATATATCAAATAAGTAAGATACTCTTATCCAAAAAAAATGTTAAGCATATAAAGATAGTAAGAGCATTTTTAAAGGAGCGTGTGTATTTTGATATATATAGTGGCACAATATATATTAATAGTTATATTAATAATAGCCATAGGTTATTTCTTATATTTAATTAGAAACAAAAGTGAAGATTATTTAGAAAATTATTATGGACTTTCTGATATAATAATAAATACGGATTATGAAAATGAAAAAAGTAGGGAAAACATAAAAATTATATTAAGGACTATAGGTACTTCTGTATATGAAGTAGAAGAAAAATTTAGTAATGAACCTAACGAAATAAAGGAAGACAGAGCTTTAAAAAAAGCACAACAATTACTAAAGGAATATAAATTTAAAGGAAAAATAAACGAAGATACTTTAAGATATTTAATAAGAATAAATTGTGCTTTAATGAATGATTTATATAAATAATTTTATATAAATATAGATGAAATGTTTAAAATTATGTTTTTTTAATATATAATAACTAGGGTAAATGAATATATATTATTTTTAATATGCAGATATTATATATCAGCATATTATTTTTTAGATTTCAAAATAAGAACATTTGTTTTCGAAAGTATTGTTTGATATAATCAATATGACATTATATGTAGTTTTATAAGTAAATATTTTGAGTAAAAATTATTAAAACTACAATAAACATATTTTTTGATATATAATAAAGTAAGAAAATATATGGAATAAAATGTAAAAGCAGGTACAGGATGTTCTTTTTATAATTAATATATTTGCAAAGTTCAAATTAGATATATTTTTATCTAAGTAAATAATGGAGATTAGTTTTCATTTAAATAAAAATTTTAAGCAATAGAAATGATAAATACTAAGTTAGATTTGGAGGATAAAAATGGAGGAGAGAATAGATAACACTAAAGATTATGATGTTACCAAGTTAACCTCTTTGGAAAAATTAGAACCTGTAAGAGTAAGACCAGGAATGTACATAGGATCAACAGGAACTAAGGGACTTCATCATTGTATTTGGGAGATACTAGATAATGCTATTGATGAAATTTCAAATGGGTATGGAGATACAGCAGAAGTTATATTAAATAAAGATAAAAGTGTTACAATTGTGGATAATGGAAGAGGAATTCCCACAGGGATTCATCCTATAAAAAAGAAATCTGGTGTGGAAATGGTTTTTACAGAACTTCATACAGGAGGGAAATTTAATAATTCAATATATAAAACTTCAGGAGGACTGCATGGTGTTGGGGCATCAGTAGTTAATGCTTTATCTGAGTGGACAGAAGTTGAAGTTTACCAAAATGGTAAAATATATAAACAAAGATTTGAATATGCATTAGATAAAAAATTAAATAAAAAAATGCCAGGAACTCCTGTAACAAAACTTAAAATAGTAGGAGATACAGATAAAACTGGTACTAAAGTAACGTTTAAACCTGATAAAGAAGTATTTTCAACTATAGATTTTAAATTTGATGTTATAGATGAAAGATTACAAGAGTTAGCTTTTCAAAATAAAGGAATAACGCTAAAACTTATAGATAATAGAAAAGAAGAGCCAGAAATAAAAGAATATCATTCTGAAAGAGGACTTTTAGATTTTATAGATTATTTAAATGAAAGTAAAACTCCAATACATAATCCAGCAGTATTATTTGAGGGAGAAAAGGAAATAAATAATTTAAAAATGGAAGGAGAAATATGTTTCCAATTTACAGACTCTTCAACAGAAAATATAGCAAGTTATGTAAATAATATTCCAACTACAGAGGCGGGAACTCATGAAACAGGCTTTAAAACAGGTATGACTAGAGCTTTTAAAGAAGGAGCAAAAAAATTAAATCTTATAAAAGAAAAAGATAAAGAGTTTGATGGAGATGATCTTAGAGAAGGGATTACTGCTATAGTTAGAATAAAAATAAGTAACCCTGTATTTGAAGGCCAAACTAAAACTAAGCTTGGAAATAATGAAGCTTATACTATGATGAATGATTTAGCCTACACTAAATTTTTGGAATGGATAGAAGATAATAAAGAAATTTCTACATTGATTATAAATAATGCTTTAGCTGCTGCTGCTAGAAGGGAAAAAATAAAAAAAATAAATGAAGCAGAAAAGAAAAAGATAGGTAAAGGATTAGCACCATTAGCAGGAAAGATAGCTGTATGTACTTTAAAAGATTCAAATGTAACAGAATTTATAGTGGTAGAAGGAGATTCTGCAGGAGGTTCTGCAAAACAAGCGAGGGATAGAAGATTTCAGAGTATAATGCCTTCTAAAGGTAAAATAATGAACACAGAAAAACAAAAAATAGAAAATGTATTAGGTAGCGAAGAATTAAAAATATTTAATACAGCTATAGGTACAGGTGTGTTAGATAATTATAAAGAACAAGATTTAAAATACAATAAAATAATAATATTAAGCGATGCAGATGTAGATGGATATCATATTAGAACCCTATGGATGACTTATATATATAGATATATGAAACCTTTAGTAGCTAATGGGCATCTTTATATAGCTATGCCACCTTTGTACAAAGTTTATAAAAAAGATAAAAAAGGTGAAAAATCAATTTATTGTTATAATGATGAAGAATTAGAAAAGGCTAAAAAGCAAATTGGGAAAGGATACTTAATTCAAAGGTATAAAGGCTTAGGAGAGATGAATCCAGAACAATTATGGGAAACTACATTAAATCCTGAAACAAGAACTCTTCAAAGAATAACCATAGAAGATGCTGCAAAAGCTGAAAAAATGGTATCTTTGCTTATGGGAGATGTAGTAGAACCTCGAAAAAATTACTTGTATAAATATGCAGAATTTTAGATAAAAGGGCTAAATAATATATATTTAGCCTTTGCCATGTAAATAAATATAGAAGCACAGGAGGACTTTTGGATGGCTAAAAAAATAGTAATACCTAAAGATAATAATATAATATCTTTTCCATTAGAAGAGGCTATGCCAGAAAATTATTTGCCTTATGCAGTAGAAGTAGCGAAGGAAAGAGCATTGCCAGATGTCAGAGATGGATTAAAACCAGTACAAAGAAGAATAATTTATGGTTCATATATGTTAAAAGCCTTTCCAGACAAACCTTATTATAAATCTGCCAGAATAGTAGGTGATATATTAGGTAAATATCACCCTCATGGTGATTCTTCTGTTTATGATGCTATGGTAATATTAGCTCAAGATTTTACTACAAGAATGCCACTGATAGATGGACATGGGAACTGGGGAAGTCAAGATGGAGATAGTGCAGCAGCAATGCGTTATACAGAAGCAAGACTTACTCCTATTGCCATGGAAATAATAAGAGATATCGACAAAGATGTAGTGAATATGGTAGATAACTACTCAAACACAGAAAAAGAACCGGAAGTGTTGCCAGCAAAGTTTCCCAATATTCTTGTAAATGGAGCTTTTGGTATAGCTGTAGGGTTAGCTACTAATATACCACCTCATAATTTAGGAGAAGTTATAGATGGAACTTTAGCTTACATAGATAAAAATGAAATAACTACTAAAGAACTATTAAATTACATAAAAGGACCTGATCTTCCAACTGGAGGAGTTATAATAGGTAAAAAATCTATGTTATCAGCTTATGAAACAGGAGAAGGAAGGGTAACATTAAGAGCTAAGACAACTATAGAGAAATTGGAAAATGGAAGGTTAGCTATTGTAATTACAGAGTTCCCATTTAGAAAAAATAAAGCGAAGCTCCTTCAATTTATATCAGAAATGACTGCAGATAAAAAACATTCTAAGGCCTTAGAAAACATTACAGATATAAGAGATGAATCCGATAGAAATGGAATAAGGGCGGTAATAGAATTTAAAAAAATGGCTACTTACGATGTAGTTGAAAAAACTTTAAAATATTTATATAAAAAGACGGATCTTCAGAGTAATATATCTTTTAATATGGTAGCATTAGCAGATGGTAAACCTAAGACTTTAGGATTAAAAGATATGTTAAAATATTATGTAGAACATCAAAAAGAAGTAATTACTAGAAGAACTAGAAGAGAACTAGAAATAGCTAAAAAAAGATTTCATATAGTTGAAGGCTTTATAAAAGCTATAGGAATAATGGATGAAATAATAAATGTTATAAGAGGATCAAAATCTAAAAAAAATGCTAGGGAAAATTTAATAGAAAAATTTTCTTTTACAGATATTCAAGCAGAAGCTATACTAGAGCTTATGTTATATAAACTTACAGGTCTTGAAATAGTAGCCTTTGAAAAAGAATATAAAGAATTAGAAAAACTAATAAATAAGCTTACAAAGATATTAGAAAGTGAAAAAGAACTTTTAAAGGTTATAAAAAAAGAATTAATAGAAGTTAAGAAAACATATAATGATAATAGAAGAACAGACATAATAGAAGATGATGAAAAAGCAAAAATAGATATAGAAGAAATAATAGTAGAAGAAGATGTGGTTATAACTTTATCTAATGAAGGATTTATAAAAAGAATATCTCTTAAATCTTATAATAGATCTAGTGCTAATGTGGAAGATATAGAGTATAGAGAAGGAGATTATAATAAATTTCTAATTCAGTGTAATACCAAAGATACATTATGTTTAATAACCAAAGAAGGAAATATGTATCAAATAAAAATTGTAAATATACCAGAATTTAAATGGAAAGAAAAAGGTGTTAGATTAGATGAAATAATAAAAACTATAGATTTATCTGAAAATATAATAGAAGCTTTTTCCGTAGAAAACTTTACTGCTCAAAAAGATTTGATATTTGTAACAGATAGTGCATATATAAAGAAAACTACATTAGACAAATTTAATACAAATTATACTAAAATAATGGCTTTAAAACTTAAAAAAGGTGAATCACTTGTTAAAGCTAATTTAATAGATAGAACTAGAGAAGAAAAGTTTTTCAATATTAAGACTAAAAAAGGATTAGCTTTTAATATAGAAGAACCTACATTAGAGGCAGTAGATAGAAATATAATAGGACATAAATTATTTGATATTTTACCAAATGATAGTATAAAACAAATAGAATTTTGTGATAGCTATGAATATAAAAGTTTTTATGTAAATATATCTAAAGATGGTTTAATAACTATATCAGATTTAAAAGAAACTAAATCATACATAAGCTTATTTACAGATTCGTCTAAAACTTTAGTTTTATTTGATAGTAATGGAAAAGCTTATTACATACCAGCTTTTATGATTCAAAATATAAAACAAAAGGGAATAAATATTTCAGAATTTATTGATGAAAAAATAGATATATTAAATGCTTTATCTACTTTTAGATTTGAAGAAGATATGAGTGTATATTTTATATCAAAAAAAGGATTGATAAAAAGAACTCAATTAAATGAATTAAGATCAGATGTAAATTCGACTCAAGTTTATAAATTTAAATATAAAGATGATAAATTAGTAAGTATACTCATAAAGGAAAATGAAGAGGGAAAAAATATATTAATAATAACAGAAAAAGCCATGGCTATAAGATTTAAAAGTAATGCTGTAAATCCTATGGGAAAAATGGCATCAGGAGTTACAGGTATAAGCTTAAAAGATTTAGATAAAGTAATACTAGCATTAATAATAGATGAAAATGATACAGGAAAAATAAAAATAAAAACAAAGGCTAAAGATAAAGGAACTATAGATATAAATAAAATAAAAATTCAAAATAGAGCAGGTATAGGAAATAGTTTAATGCCCCTTTTACTAAATGATTTTGTAGAGGAGGTAGAAATAAAAAAATAATATTATAAAATAAATATTAAAAAAATTATATAAGAAGGAGCAGTATGTATGAATTTAACAGAAGTCTTCATCGAAAATCCTGTAATAGCAGCAATACGAGATGAAAAAGATTTGGAAAATGTATTAGAAAGTAACGTTAAAATAGTGTTTGTACTTTTTGGAAACATTATAAATATCAGGAATATATGTCATAAACTAAGGGAAAAGCAAAAGAAAATTTTTGTGCATGTGGATATGATAGACGGATTAAAAGGAGACACAGCTGGAATAGAATACTTAAAAGAATGTGTGGAATTAGATGGTATAATAAGCACAAAGACTACTAACATAAAACATGCTACACAAGTAGGATTATATGCTATACAAAGAATTTTTATAATAGATTCATTATCTTTAAAAACAGGAATTAAAAATATATTAGAACATAGACCTACAGCTGTAGAAGTTATGCCTGGAATCGCGAGTAAGATAATAAACAAATTGGAAGAAAAAGTGAAAAATATTCCTATAATAGCAGGAGGATTAATAAAAGAAAAAAAAGATGTAATAGAGTCTTTATCTGCAGGTGCAGTAGCTATATCAACTACTTCTTGGGAACTTTGGGATCTTTAAATATTAAATTATTATAGTAAATAATATAAACAGATTTTTAGGGACTATTGCATTAAAAAATTACATACAATATATTATTTTGCAAATGTGAAGTTAGCATAATATATTGTAATATCTATTCTTAGTGCGATAGTCCCTTATTAATATATATCTTAGAAAATTTCACTTATAATATTTGATTATCTTTAAAGAAGATGTAAAAGCATATCTTCTTTTATCTTTTCTACGGAATCTTTTTTTAGATTTTCTAATATTTTGAATGCAAAATTTATTGCTAGAGAAGGACCTCTACTAGTTATTATATTTTCATCTTGAACTATTAAATCTTTTTTGTAAATTCCTTCTTTTAAATCATTTTCAAAACCAGGATAAGAAGTAACTTCTTTTCCTTTTATTATATTTGCTTTGCTTAAAACTATTGGACCTGCACATATAGCAGCTATTAATTTTTTATCTTTATTAAATTCTTTTACTAAATTAATCACCTTATTATTATCTCTTAAATTAGTTGCACCAGGCATTCCTCCAGGTATGACTAAAGCGCTATATTCGGTAGCTTTTATATCTTCTAAAATTTTATCTGCCTTAACTGAAATGTTATGAGCTCCTATAACTTCTTTGTTAGAAGTAATGCTGCACATATCACATTGAATATCAGCTCTTTTTAAAATATCCACTACAGTTAAAGCTTCAATTTCTTCAAAACCCTCTGCTATAAATACTAAAACTTTCATCATAAATATTCCTCCTTTAATTATTAATTGATATAGCAATTTTCTATAGTTTATTAAAAAAATATCATTAATTTTTTTTGAATATAAAAAATTTATTTATTAAAAATGATAAAATACCTGTACTCATAGATGCTATAAGGGCAGATATATTAGACCAAATAACTTGAGGTACATTTAATAAATTATAAGAAGATAGATTAGATAATATTATACCATTTAATATGGCAGCTATGCCAATTACAGAAACATATTGAATGTAGGAACTATTTTGGGTTTTAAATGTAAATTTTTTATTTAAAATATATCCATTTACAGAGTAAATTAAAAAAGAAATAAGTTTAAATAGATAATTTATATTTCCGCTATACAAACCAGTAAGAAACCACAATAAATTTAATACCGAAAAATCTATAATTACATTTAAAGCTCCTATAGAGGCATATTTTATAAATTCTATAAATCCAGTATTTTTAATCATAAAACCCCTTCTATTCTATATAATATTTTAATATAAGTTATATCATAATATTATAC
>NZ_MRAE01000027.1 GCF_002008345.1 Clostridium tepidum | reverse complement strand
GGAAAAAATGAAAATAAAGTAGTTGCAAAATTGAGGATTTATAGAGAGTTAAGGAAGAAGGTTTAAGGAGAATTCTTTCCATTTCTTCTCTCCATTTTTACTTCCATTCAATCTCTCAATCCATTGATTTTACTGAATTTAAACCTTATCCCTTATTCCTTTTCACCTTAAAATTCCTAATAAAAAAACATGGCCTACAGGGTATTTCCTTATCCCTAATAAACCATGTTTCCTAAAAGTACTTTATTTACTCCTTCTCAAACATTTGAAAAATGAAAGAAGTTTATTATCTTTATACATAGATACAGGAACAAGGGGTAAGTGAATAAGGATACAATTATATATATAAATTTGTTGCTAATTTCAGATTATCTTTTATTTATATAGATTTTTATACCAGCATTCTTTTCCTTCCCGTTTTATTTCAATTCTATCATATTCAATTGATTCTCTGACTAAATATCTCCATACTTCAACATCATCAAGTATTCCATCATATCTTCTTATAAAAGTTTCTACTAGACTTTCTCCTTTTTCATTAAAATCATCTTGGAAAACTATAATTTTTCTTTCAGCAATTATTCTAGAAAGATAAAAGACTGCTTCTATTGCAGTTGATATCTTAGCAGAAGGAAAATTATCATCCTTTGTCCAAGTATAACTTTTACATTCTGCTACAATGGAGTTATCTGATGAAACCAAATCAAACTTATGAACTTTATTAACACCTACAATTAATGGCTTTTCATAGAAACAATCCTTAAATTTTTTATTTAAATATAATCCCACTCTGTTTTCAAATTCATCAAAAGGGAGCCTTGAAAAAACGCCATTATTATTTGTGTTTTGTAGATTCGGGCGATGATTCTGACTGTTTACTTCATGATTTTCCACTTCGTTATTATATGTATCAATACCATTAACTATTTTAATCATTTTACAGTATGAACATTTGCCTTTACGACGGTTTATCATATCTTGCCTAAATAATTTATTACATATAGTATTAATAGTTTGACGTGGTTCGATGCTCAGCAATTTTGATAAACAGTCATCGCAGAAGTATTTATCTTTATTATCTAAATAGTTTCTAATTACCTCAATGTGCTTATCCATTATGTATCTCCTTTATGGGAAATTTCTAATCTTTTTAGGAACATTATCTCATAAAAATATATCAAAAAAATTACTTTATTCCTCAGATGTCTATATTATATCATTCATTTTCTATATATCTTCTTTTATTAAAATTATTTGCACATACCTTGATTAAATTATTATCATCTAGTTTAGAACGCTAGAAAATTAGCATCATATCCTTCATCCTCTAATGCTTCTTTAATCTTTTCTTGAATTTTTTCCATATATCTTGGCTTAACTCCTGCTGTTTCTGCCAAATTCCATAGTGTCATTTCTTTTCCCTGTCTGTCTATTTCCCCGATACCCCATTTTACTTTCCTTATGTGAAATTCTTCCAGACTTTCTAACTCTGACTCTATATATTCCTTTGTCAATGGCAGTTTTTCTTTCCTTTTTGACAGCCATCCACTAATACCGAGTTTGCTACCTATAGTTGTCCATGTTATTTTTTCAGGTTTGCCTTCTTTCATTTCCTTTACTACTTCTTTTACCTGTGGAAGCAGTTCAGCATCTCTCTCACTCCAATCGAAATAATTAACCTTATTATTAATTCTTCTATAGTGTTCTTCCATCCATTCACTATCATATTTTTTTAACCAAGCATAAACTCCATCATTATTCTTTCGAATTTGATTGCTACTTTTATCAGGGTATTGGGAGTGAAGTTGAATCCACCTTGCTCTTAACTCTTTTCTCTTTATTTTGAATTCCTCTGTATCAGTAAACTTGATGTGTAGATATTTTCCACCACCATTAAATCTCCAAAACTCTTCTACTCCTAATCTATCAATAGCCTTCCTAATTGTTTTTGTAGATGACTTTAATATATCTGATATTTCTCGGATTGATAGTCCTGACTGTGTAAGTTCTATCAACCTCTGGTCCCACAGTTCCTGATAAGCATCAATATTGTTTTCATCTTCATCATTAGAGCCAAGTTTTGTATTAAATAAATCAGCCACTGGAATTCCAAAAAACCTCGCTAATAATAGATACCTTATTGAATAGGTTGTCCTATCATTATTTCTAACTATATCAGGTAGCCAACCTCCACTATTAACTGATACAGGGGATTGAACAAGTGCCAAGTATTCATGACCATAAAAATCCACAAAGTCTTGTTTTAATTTCTTCTGATGAATATAGTTGTTCATCCTTGCATAGCCTTTTTCTATCAATTTAGCCCGAAACTGACTTCTAAACCATTCAGGCTCTCTAAATTGTAACTGATTGTTTAGAAGTACTTCTACATCTTCTGCCATCCAAAGCATCTTCTTCATCAAATCATTGGAATAATTTATTTCTTTTTCTACTATACAATTTTGATGAGATGCGCTAATAAACCTCTGCCTATTTCCTGCTCTTATAAGTTCTTTGCTGTTATAAAGGGGTATTTTATGTTTTGAACATATAAATACCCCTGTTACCTGATGACTTCTGTGCCAATAAGGTTCCCCAAATCGTTCTATATCTTCTTTATAACACTCAGGACAGAATCTAAAATATCTATTTAAGGTAATGGTATTAGAAATCAAACCTATCCTTATATAAGAAATTGCTCCTTCACCGTTTCTCATTGTTTCTATTATCTTTTCAGCCCTATCTTGTGGTATAAATGCTGCAAGAAAAGGAAATAAGGAGTGTTGGTATATAAAATACTCCGCTGTGTACTTTGTACCAATGGGCATATTTTCGATTAGGCTGTCAAGTTGTGTAGGTAATTCCATTACTGCCACACAATTTCTGGTACCAAACAAGTCCTCAAAATTATGGATATCCTTTGTATTTCCACTTCTGATACAATATCTTGCGAGGATACTATATAAAATTTCATCAGGATAAGGTACAGGAAAAAAGTTCACTGTACCACCTCCTCTGAAAAAATATCAGTTCCAAAACTAATAATATATCCTACTTTCTTTAAGGACTCATAGGCACTTTTATTATCCTTTTCGCCTTGCTCTACAATAAATCGGATATCCTCTTTATTAAATTCATCTTTAGTATCCCTACTCTTCCTTCCTCCTAATTCATTTACTACTTTATTAGCATGTACAGTATTTACCTCACTTCTAGCGTTTACGCTGTTAGATTCCTTCTTTTCTTCATTTGAATTATCTTGTTTTATCTTTTTTCCTTTATTCATCATTTCTTTTGCTTTTAAATCCAATTTTATAGATTCTTTTGTCCTAGTTAAAGTATCTTTAAAATCAATCTCCATTAAGTTGATATCATCAAACTTAGCAATCTCTCTTATATTATTGGTTTTTAATGCAGTAATCATTGGTTGTATCAATTTCAGATTCTCTTTTGCAACCTTTCTAATAATTTGTGGAGTTATCTCTTCCTTTCCTGTTGATATAGCATGGGCTTGAGCAATAGCATAAACCTTTTTTAATAAATCAGGTACCCCCTGGGTTTCTTCATATAAAACATTACTTATTTCAGGGGTAAGGGGTGTTTCTTTCCTCGTCCACTGGTAGTGCCATATAGAATTTACCAATAAGCCCCATACCTCATCCTTTTGTATCCTATCACATACCATATCTCCTCCAGAACCAGACCCTCTTCGTGCCTGCCTGAAATCTCCTTGGAGTACATTTATTGCCTTTGGAGTTCCAACCAAGACAACTGGAACACCTACATTATTTACTAGGTTCACAAAGAAATTCAACATCTTTTCACTTCCGCCAGATTTCGCACTACTTAAATGTTGCATCTCATCAATAACTAAAATGCCTAGAGCACAGTTTCTTACTACCTGATTCATAATTGTCATCATCGCATCAACAGTTGACTTAGCCCTCATAACTTTTTCATAATAATTTGTCCCTAAGAGTCTATCTATTTCTGCAAAAAATTCATATAATAGCCCTTTTATTGAACCATCATGAGGGCATTCCAATTTCAGATATACTACCTGATACATCGAAAATGGGATACTTTTATATTCAGAATGCACTATAATATTTGGATATAGGTTTAGTATTCTTTGTAAGGAAGAAGTTTTTCCTATACCCGATATTCCTATCAGGGTAAATCCAAGCGATGATGAATTAAATCCATCTTTATTTATAAAACCTTTTGAATTCTTACTATAGTAATCCTTATAAAATCCTTGAGCCAGTTTATTACCAAATGGGTTACGTGAAATATAACCTTGCCTTAACGCACGGGATATCTTATTTTCCAGTTCTAAATTCATAGGCAATGGCTGAAAAACCTGAAATAGTCTATCTATCATATGAATTCTGTAATAACTTTCTACCTGTCTTTCGCTTCTATAATATTCTGGGTAAACTGCTATCTTCTTTATTACTTCATTTGGCGAAAGAAGATTCGGAAGTGCTTCTATTAATGGATTCCTTCTATAATCTGAAATTACCTGTTCTGTATACTTTGCTTCTACTGCTATGCTACCATTCGGTATCATCACTTCCTTCATTCCCTATCACCTCTTTCTGTTTTTGAAGCAGTAATTGTAATGTATCCATTTTTTCTGTTTCTTTTTCTTCATCTGGAATGCTTTGATAGTCTTCATCATTATCTCCTAAGTCAAAAACCTCTTCCAGTCTTCTTACCGCCTTTTCAGCCTTCCTATTCCCCCTAATGTTCTTTACTCTTTGTCTATTACTTTCTACTGTACTTGTCTCTCTTTCATAATCTTCTTCTGCTTGCTGAACTATGTCCTCTATTTCAGCAATCAATTGAGTCTTGGCTTGTGCTACATTATCTTTACTTCTTTCTCTCTGCATTTTTTCTATTGATAATAAATACTCTATTTCCTCAATTGCTCTGTCCTTATACCTATTGCTAGCATCTACTAAAAAGCATTTCTCATATTCGCTAGGATTATCATTATAGACATAAATGTACTCCATATTACGTGGGTCATAACTTATTTTAATCTTCCGTATTCCCTTAGTTCGTGCATCAGCAAAGACTCCACTTTTCAATATAGATTTAGATGTATAATACATATCTTTATACCTTATACCCTTAGGGGTAACAGTGGCTGTATCAGAAGGCATCAGTGCTAGTTTTGCAACATCCTCTGGAACTGTTCTAAGTGTCCCACCTCGGTTTGCAATACCCCAGTTCCAAAGTTCAATTGGTATACAAGAAACATTATCCTCAACCATATCTTGGTCTCTCTTATAGTAGTCCAAATGATAATGATTATTGTGGTATAAAATGCATTTTATCATTATCTGAGTAAATTGAAATAAATCCAGTTTTGATTTTATCCTATAGTCTTTATCCCCTCGTTCCCTTCCATCTAAATCTACAACTCCTGGCAAAAATGGCTTTACTCTTTCGTTTGTAAGACCAAAAAACCGCTCAACTGACGATTTTAAATCTGCCCTGTATGGTGGTGTGTTTTGTACTTTTACATTTAGAGTATTTATAAGATTATCAATATTTCCTCCTTCTAATTCTCCCCTATCTGCAATAATAGTCTCTGGAAGATGATATACTGGCCAATCTTTCTCCCCTATTTCAATACCGTACTGCTTACAAAACTCCACTTTATTCATGGTTGCGTTTAAAAGCGCCATCATGGCCCCAACGTAAGAGCCTGTTTCTAAACCAATATATATTCCACATATCATACGACTAAATTTATCAATAATGGCATAAATAGCAGGTCTGCCTATAACCCAATTTCTATTGAATCTTGATACTAAGTAAACATCCCCTACTTGACAGTCTATTTCAAACTTGCCAGGTTGAAATACTCCATCTAAAGAACTGCCTATTATAGGTCGATACTGTTTTTGATACTTTTTATTGCTGTATCTGCTAGTTATCTCTTTTTTTATATTTCGCTCCTTCTCAAACCAATACCTAAACTGCCCAAAAGATGGGATTTCCGCCTGAGGCTTTATAATTGGTATCTTAACTCCATTTTCTTCTTTAAAACCATCCGAAAAATATTCTTTCCTCATGAGTTCATAAGTCAATGTTAAAGAATTTTTTGCTGTGGTATAGTAGTATTTATTTACAGCAATACGAAAGATTCTTTTTATATCCTCAGTAACATTTACCCCTTCTCCTATAATAGACTGATTAATTCTAGGCCTACCTCTTTTTACATTCCCATCCTTTCTCTCTTTTCCCCTTGCCCCGCAATTCCTGTAATCCGGCAACAATGCATTACGTGTTTTCCCTCTTTTCCAATATCGCTTTAAATATTCTAAAATCCATGATTCACTTATCCCATAGAATTCAGATGCTTTTCTAATTAATCTTCTTCTAAATGCAGATTGATAAATGTCAGGTTCCTTATCTATCATATCCTCAATTGCCTCCCAAGCCTTGTCCCTAATTTCCCTATGTTTTTTAGATATATCTTCTTCCTTGGATACAACTATTAATTTATCTTCTTTTATTTCTACTCTATCTTCTATTAATGCATCTTCTATATCCTTCAGTCTTCGAACATAAGGAATTTTATTTTTCTTTACGTCAATTACATAGACTATTTCATCATCCAACCAAAGTATCCTTTCAATACCAGAATCCTCCCCATCATTTTTCCATTCAATTAAAGAATTAACCGTATAACTTAACACCATTATTTCCCCCTTTGTCGCTTATTTCAGGTATGTTAATTAACTTCCCTGTTTGATTAAGATTTACAGGCTTATCCATATCTAAAATGATTCTTTTATGAGCAACTAAATGTTTAAACAATAGTAATCCTGTTCCAGCATCTAACGAATAGTCTTTTTCATATTCTAATATGATTTTCTTTATGCTCTGCTTATTATCTACGGTTCTATATAAAAGGCCGTCTATCAAATCATCTAACTCAGCCTTTGAAAATTCATTATTACTATCAGCACTCATTGCTGAATGAACCCATTCAATGTTTTTTGCCCGAACTGAGTTAATATCTTTATTAGTTACAATCCCCCAATCTATTCCCTGTGCTTTCCAATACCTTCTCTCAATCTCTAATTTTTCAATAGTACTCTTCTTAGATAATTCGGATGCATATTTTATACTTCTTGCAGCAAAACTCTTATGTCCATCAGAATTCAATAGCGTAATCAAGAATGTCGTGGTTAATATGTACGGTTCCTTGCTCTTCTTATCAATAAACTTTTCAAGTCGTAAATCCGAAGTCTCTTGCAATACAGTTTCTAAATCTAATAACGCATAATGTTCTCTAATATCAATAACCTTTTCAGCCCAATCTAGCAAATAGAAGTATTTTAATTGGCTGTCAGAGAAAAAATGATGAATTCGGTGGGTTGTCCAACCAAACACTCTTGTTACTCTACCCATGCTGGGAAAATCTTGAATAGTCAACCATGGTTTATAGTTTTCTCCCTCACCCTGTCCTCTCCCTTCCTTTATCCATCTATTCAATTTATCCGCATCCCAATTATTTTTTCTTTTAGCCATTATGTTTCCTCCATTCAATTAAAAATTGTAAACAAAAAATGCCACTGACCCCAGGGCATCTTTTATTAGATGTCTGTGTCAATGGCATTTACCATTCATGCTATGTACTTTATTTTACCATACAAGGACTTTATTTTAAACGTAAAAATACAACTTGAAATAGCATCTGTTATTAGAATAAGATTCTA
Organism: Clostridium tepidum; assembly: GCF_002008345.1. Classification (GTDB taxonomy): domain Bacteria; phylum Bacillota; class Clostridia; order Clostridiales; family Clostridiaceae; genus Clostridium_F; species Clostridium_F tepidum. The sequence goes on along the minus strand of NZ_MRAE01000027.1, from coordinate 31,732 downwards.
TACAATCTTTGGATAAGGAGGTATTCAATGCAATCTAGTGTTTTTAGAACTGTAAAACTTCTTATATTTGGTAATATATTCTTAATTCCTTTTTATATTGCCATACGAAGTATTTTTATCCGTTTACTATTTGGCTTAATAATAGGCACTTCACTAATTATCATGTTATCATTTACAAATAAAGTACAAAAATTATATGGAAAAGATGGCTTCAAGTAATAAAAAAGCATTGATAGGATTCTTACCTAACAATGCTTTTTATTTTATAGGAAGTATATCAGTATTTATTAATTTAACTATTTTTTATAAAATCCCAATATGCATCTACTTCGCTACAATCTAACTTTTCGTAAATATTCTCTATCTGTTTATAGAATTCTTTATATATCTTTAGAAATTGGAAATTTATTTTAGTTTTTAAGTGAAGCATTGTATAATTACAGAATACTATATCCCTCAGCACTAGAAATTCCGCTGTAGTTAATGATAATATAACTTCCTTCCTATCATGTGGCTCTGCCATTAGAATAAATAATTTTGTCATTAGTATCTCTGTATGATTTATATTTTCACGAATAGCAAAATTATTTATAACGTCTTTCTCATCATTTAAAATATCATAATGCCTACTTATCTGCTTTATTAAAGTTTGCAACAGATTCTTTGAAATTTTTACCTCAATATCTTCATCATTAAATTTTGTATAAACTTCCTTTCCTTTTAAATACATACCTAAGCCCTCCTTATATTAACAAGTTCCTTTTTAAACTTTTATATAATATAAAGAAGGCTATATATGTTTTTCAAGTTTTATAATCAGTTAAATGGAGGATATTTCATATTTCTTATATCCAGTGCTTGTCTACCTCCTTCAAGTATATTTAGTACCTTTTCGCTTATGCCAATTTTATCAATAGAACCAGAACAACTAACATAACCATTTTCTCCTGTAGATTCAAGAATAATTATATTTTCTGCATCCCCAGATATTGGAATATTTGGATTATGTGTTGCAAAAATTAATTGCCTATTATTCTTTATTTTTCGGAATTCCTTTACCAAACTAGAATATATATAAATGTTATCCAAATCATCTTCTGGTTGGTCTATAATTAAAGGCCTATTATCACCCAAATCATGTGCAGCAGTAACGATTATTAATAGCATAGCCACTGATTTTTGCCCCATTGAAAGCATATTTCTTGGAAGGAATCTTTGCTTATTGCTAATTCCTGTATTCACATTATATTCGTATTCAATTTTATCCTCTGGTAAAATTGTAAAAATCCATTTATCTAGTACTGGTCTTACCCATTGGATTAACTGTCTTGCATCATCTTCTTTAAGTCCATAGTATTCAGCCAACTCATTATGCTTATTATATAAAACATATACTGGAAAAATCCAATCTGTGTTCTCCAATGTTACCTTTCTTACTACTTGTTCTAACCATTTCTTTAAAAGTATTTGTTTTTCATATACTATGTTGAACTTGGTCCTGCATTTCTTTACAGTTTCATCTACAATTTTTTTCTTATTATTTCTAGAGAAATCCCTCTCAAGTTTTAATCTTACTTGCCCATTCAAAACTTTGTTAACCTTCATGATTATTTCACTTCTTAAGTTATATAACTCTGTATGTTTTTTTAATATTTCCATGAATGGGCGTGTTATTTCTTGCATATCTTCCTCATAAATGGGGTCTATTTTATTAATATAATCATTCCATTCAATATTATTCTGTTTTTTGAGCATACTTTCTATAAGGTCGTAGTTTTCTTTTATATCTTTTAGTAGATTTCCATATTCTTCAGTATTACTAATAAGTAATAGGTTATTTATAACTTCTATAGGTCCTCTCTCATCTTGAGCATAATTTAATATGGCTCTCTGCTTATAAGCAACAGATGAAAAACTTTGTAATTCTTCATAAATTTCTTTGCTTTTTTTACTACTGTAAAACTTACCATTTTTGCTCAACTTATATACACTAGGGTCCTTTTTAATATTTATCAACTCTTCAGTATAATCATCAATCTCAACTTTGGGTTCACAAATAAAAGCATATACTTCGCCAAAATAGTTTAAAAACACAACAGAAGAGTCAAACCTTATCGTAACTTCATCATCCGTTACTTCTGGAAAAAGTGTATATTGAACTACATCCAACAATGTTGATTTACCAGTTCCCCTCGCTCCAATCACACAATTCAGTGATTTATTAAATCTAAAGAACTGAAATCTATCATCATTCTTACTATCTTCTAAATATCCACCATTTATAGCAACTCCTTCTATATAAGGATAAGTGGAACCTGGTATCTCATCATATATTCTTACTTCTGGGTCTAACAATGCAATCTTTAGTCCATGAAATGATAACTCAGATAACTTTATGTACGAATATCTCTCCCCTATTGGCTTGCCATCGGCTTTATATTTTCCTTCGATATCTCTTGTTCCATGACTGTCAGAACAATATATTATTGCTATGCTTTTTTCTCTCCTATATTCCCTGTTATTAAGAATATTTTTTAAAAGTTTATCTTTCAAACCTTTGTCATTTATACTAATGCCATAAAGATATTCAGATTTAATTATAGATGCCAAACTTTTTCCCTTATGTATCCATGAATTATCTCCACTATTTCCATTATGAAGCAATTTTTCTAACATACCATTTGTTGAATCTGCATGGGCTAAAATAGTTATGCCACCTATTTCATTTATTCTTTTCATTAATTCCATAGGGGTTACTTTATATGCATCAGCATCTTCCTCTCCTTGTTCATTAATATCTATACCAATGTTATATAAAAATGTGTTTAACTCATCTTGAGTCTTTTGTGGAGGAAAGATTGCTAAAATGTGTTTGCCAAAACTTGAAATTTCAACACCCGGCAATATAAGCATACCTGCATACTTACTATATTTCTTCTTATCAGCCATTATATAATTTAGCATTTCATAATATCCTTTAACTGTATTGTGGTCAGTTATTGCAATAACGCTAATTCCACTTTCGTAGGCTTCATCAAGTATCTTTATATATTCCTCTTCATTAGATGAAAGTCTCTTTTTGTAGCACTTAGATGCAGGTGTATGGATATGTAAATCCATTTTAAAGTATTCGCAACCATATTTTTTCTTGCTTACCTTATCATAAAGTTGTTTTAGAACATTATTATTCATAAGTTTTCGTTCTCCTTATAAAATTATAAACTCAACTATTATCTAAAACTATTATATATTTAATTCCCTATTGTGGGAACAAAACCTTTCATCAAAATATAAATTCTTTTTCCAGTTACCCCAAAAACTAAAGAAAAATATCTATAAAATAGCCCATTATCTCCTAAAATTTTGGGAACAAAACTTTATCAGTCACTTGAAACCCTTATTCAATATCTTTTATAGTATTAAAAACTATAGGGAGGATGTTGATAATGGGAGATAATAAGGGATTAAGTGATGGTAATCTTTATCTTGATGAATTTGCTGCTTATTTAATAAGCATAGATAGGTCTGACTCTACAATTAAGACATATATTGAACACATACAAGCATTTGCGAAATGGTTTGAAGAAACCAATGGTATAAGTTTTAACCCTTCTGTGGTAACTGAAATTGATATCAGAGATATGCGCTCATATATGCAAGGAACAAGACATTTAAAGGAAACAACTATTAACCTTAGGCTGGCTAGTTTAAAATGTTACTTCTCTTTTTTAGTATCAGAAAAATATATTAAACACAATCCCGCACAGAATCTTAAAAAAATAAAGATACAATCGCCTGCTGCTCCCAAGTCTATAGATGAACAAACCTATCGTGCCTTACGCCGTCATATATATCGTTGTGGAAATAAGGCTCACATCGCTATGTTTGAAATTTTAACCAGATGTGGAGTTAGAAATTCTGAACTCATAAATATCCGTTTAAGCGACTTTGAAATCAGTGAACGAAAAGGGACATTAAAAGTCATAGGTAAACAAAATAAAGTACGCCATATACCTCTGCATAAGGATGTCCGGGATGCAATTACCAACTGGCTGGAAATAAGAAAGAACATTAAAACGGAATATGATAACCTCTTTATTTCCGAACGCAAGACCCCTTACACTAGGTCAGGAATCTGGAAGATTTTTAAGAAATACTGTCAGCAAATCGGAATCACTGATGTAACTGTTCATTCCTTTAGACATTATTTTTGTAGAACATTACTAAAAAATGGAGTTGATATTTCTATAGTTGCTCAACTTGCAGGCCACAGTTCGGGTTTTGTTACGGCTCAAGTATATACCATCCCAAGGGCAGAGGAATTGGAGGCAGCAATAGAAACATTAATATAAGATTTAAAAAAACAGGCATCATTTGCCTGTTTTCGCTATCTATAACTACTCTCTATTTTCTTTTCATAATACCTATTATTGCAGTAACAGTTACAATTGTTATGCATACCATAAGGATTGCTAATGTATATTTCATATTCTCAACCTGCTTTCTGCATCTTTAATGCCTATGTATAAAGGATTTAGGGATAAAGGGCAAGTTTGGCCTTATGCTCTTACCCCCCCATGTCCCCTTACTCCTAATTCTCTAACTATGCTGTTTTATAGTCTTCCACTCTCTTAGGTTATCTCTTGCGATAAACGCTGTAACTATTACAAACGGTATAATTGCAAGCCATCTATATTCATAAAATAACTTTTGGTACATGTAGAAAAGCATAAAAAATATTGTATACCCAGTCACTGTAGGTATTACTATGTTAAAAATTATATTCAATTTCTTTTTCATTAATAATCAACTCCCTTCTTCACCTATATAGTAGCGCACACAAAGAAATTTGTCAGGTCCGATTTCTAAAAATGTAATTTATTTGTAATAAAGTTATTAAATTTTGTCGTTAAAAAATTGTCTTAACCTCTTGAAACTTAATCCCTTATCCTTTTTAACTAATATACATATATAAATAAGGTTCAGGATTAAGAATCAAAAGGGAATAGCAATAATATCCTTATTTCTTTGCCTTACTAACCTTGTCCTTTTATTCTGTCTTTTCTTGTCTTGAATTAACTAGAAACAATATCAAACTCTCCATTTTTACATTGATAAACTTTATCCGAAATCTTATTCGGGTTTGTGTCTATCATAATCAATGACTCTATTATTTTTATATATTTACGGCAATGTTTAGCCACTATTAGTGTAGTGGCAGAAGGAATTGCAAAGAGATAATCCTGTCCTACTTTTTTGCATATCTGATTCTGTAGTGCAGCACTTAACAACAAGGTTGAGTTATAATCTGTTGTAAATTTCAAAGTATATATTTCTAAGGTCTTATTCAATTTAATTAATGGATTTCTCATTTTATTTAAGTTTTTCCATGCTGATTTTTTGACCATATTGAAATCTACATCATCACTATCTAATATAAATCTGAACATTTCTCCTTCGTCTGTAACATAAAGTGTGTTTATATCGGCAAACGCATGCTCTCTATAAAACCCTAAATCCTTTTCCCCTTTCCCAAAATTCCTGTTTTTTAGCATCGGGTATACATTATTATAGTTAATTTTAAATTTATACTGGTTTAATACCTGATTTGCAACCCTTATATATAACTTTCTTGTTTTTTCATATCCTATAACCTGATATTCTTTGTACATACTTTGAATTGATAATTCCACATGAGTTACTCCTACACCAAGACGGATGAACTTTTCTTCCAACTCCACTTCAGGAAAAACTCTTTTAAAATCTTCCAAAATATTCTCTATAAATTGTTGAAGCGTGAACACCGTGCTACCTCCTTTAAAGCGTCCCCTTTAATCTTTAAACATAACACTATCATCACCATTCCTTCATAATTATTAATTAACAAATTAAAAAGGCACATCTCCTTACGCTTAACTTCAGTTAAACTGGCCGTAAAGGAGATATGCCTCCATCCATACGATTATTCCTTCATATACTATTAAAGATAATAGCGCACTTCACTACTAGTTTCAATAATACTTTTGTTCGTTTATCCTTAAATATTCATAGTTCTTTAATTGTTTCAACTTAACATCCATATCATATCCTAAAGCCTTCAACTCTCTTTTATTTTTATCCTGTAACTCTCCATAACCGCATTCCCGATATCTAATAATCATACGCCTAAAAAACTTCGCAAGATAGTATGATGAAAAATCTGGATTAGTATATGACCAAGAAGTCATTGACATAAAAAAATTATGCAATTCACCTGAATTTATAAAACTACAAGATACTGTTAACCATATTATTGAATTACAGTTGTTAATTGAGAATAAACTGAAAAAACTATAGAAAAGTAAAGTTAAGCCAACTTTAAAGCAAATTTTACAGGCTAAAAAAACTAAGTAACCCGTCCTCATCAGTACGTGGATAGAAAAATGTAATGACCCTGATGAAGAATGTTCTTGGGATGTTGTGTATAAATACGTTCTTCCAAATGGCAAGATAAAATTCGAAAGAACCCATACTTATTAACAACAAACAAGTCAGTTCTATCAAGCGATATAAATTGACAGAACTGACTTGTTTCTTTATTTCTATCGCTTTCGTAAGCAAAATAGACAGTATCTTTTATTATTATACTAATTATTTTTTCTTCTTTACTAATGCACTAATCTCATCTAAATTTCCCTTCGTTGCCATAATAAACAAACATTTTCCTTTGCTTTTTTCAGCCCAAACTTTTCCAATTATATTCTTTTCATCAGAATCATCTGTTTGACTCCAAGGCTCTCCCTTATATTCAACTACTAATATCCTTCCATCATTTAATAATGCTATAAAGTCAGGATAAAACTTATCAGTGGAAGTTTGTAACCAAAATGAATAACGTGGTTGTTTTTCAAGATTCCTTATCCAATATTTAACTTCAGGCATACTATCTATGTAGACAGCGCAATCAAACTCTTCTCCTGAGTCTTTTAGTTCCCCTACATCAGCATAATAATGTTTATTAAATTTATATTTTCCAGTATAAATCCAATTCGCAGGATAAATGTCAGGAGCAAAAGTAAAGTATTTATTCTCATCTACAGTTAACAAGTCAGTACTCAAAATTAGTTGATAATTCTCTAATCTGGCTTGTTTTCTGTATTTATCAATAAGACTAATAATCTTATCCCTCAAATTAAATTTATAATATATTATCTTTTGAAAATCAACATTCTGATTTTCAATTAAATCTTTTATTATTTTGTGAAGAAAATAAACAAATTTTGCCTGTGAAATATCTTGATGTGGAATATTTCTGTCTAACCAATAAATTAATTCTTCTTCACTCCACTGTTTGTCAAGAACTAAAAAAGATAACTGCTCATGTAAATCTTCAATAAATCTATACTCAACATTGCCCCTATCGTCTACTTCAATTTTGCCATATTTACTTTTATTTCCATCATTCAAAAAAGAGGAAGCCTCAACCTTTGCTTCATATTTTAAAATATCCCATTTCGTATTTAAAAGATGTATTTCCTCAAATATCTCCAACTGTTTAGGTGTTTTGTATGCTAAATAAGGAACATTAATAGGTTCAAGAGGTTTAATCCATTGCTTTTCCTCCTTTGGTTTAATTCCTAATTGACTATTAATACTATTAAAAATATCATCAATAATCTTTTTATCTTCATCATTTGTAAAGCATGATTTTATTTGCTCGTTTTCTTCTTTTGTAATAAAACCGCTTATTTCAATTTCTTGTGTTTGAGGTTTATATATGACCTTATTAGCAACGTTTCCAGATAATTTAGTCAAATCTGGAACAGATTGTACCCTTTTAGTATGAATAAGTGCATAATCCAGTAAACTTGGTCCTTCTTCTATTGATTGAATATAAGTTTTTGCTTCATATTCGCTAAAGCCATTTTCTATTAATCCATTACCTAATGCTGCAAGTGTATGGTGAAATTGCTCCGAAACAACATAAGCATATGCACAATTAAGTTCCTGCTTTTTCTTAGGTTGAGCATTAGGAAGTCTCAATATCCTTCCAATTAATTGCTCCGCCGAAGTCGAAGAACTAACGTCAGATAATGAACATAATACATAAGCAAATGAGCAGTCCCATCCCTCTTTAAGGGCTTGTACAGTAATTATATATTTTACTTTACAATCAGAGTCGAAAAGATTAATACCATCAAGTTCTCTAATGTCACCCGTTTGAATTCTAATAAACTCCTCAGGAATATTATAATCATTAATTAATGATTCTTTTACTGATTCCACAGTTAAAGTTTCTTTTTGTTGGCTCCTAGGTTGTGCTTGTATTAATAGTATAGGTCGTATATACTCTTTAGTAATAGCGTATTCCTCATCAGCAATCTTATCTAAATCATTCCTACGGGCTATAGCATTTTTTAGTATATCACGCCAATTAGTGTTGGTTTCGAGATAAATTGGCATCTTAATCATGTGTTCAGCCTTTAATTCTGCAGCAGATACGGCATGAAGTACATTACTTGCATAAAAACCTCTTTCAGGGTCATGTACCTGCTGTGGCGTGGCAGTAAATTCTATTATGGCTGAAGGATTAAATCTTGCAAGAGAGTCAAAAGATAATTCTGTCCTTGCATTATGTGCTTCATCCATTATAATGATAGGTCTTCTCATGCGAAAAACATTCGCTAATGAATATAAGATTTCTCCTTCTTGCCCTTTCTCCAAATTATTTTTCTGTATTTCATCAATACCTATAAAATGATTCATTAAGTGTCCATTCGATTCATATATCTTTCTACCGTTAATATCTTCAATTCTTAATGCTGCAAGAGTTGAAATAATTATACAAGTAGAGTTATCATACTCTGCTTTACTCGTAAACATGGCCTCTTGTAAATCAAAAACTTTTACCCTATTATTTTCATTTGATTCAATGGCCAATCTATATGGATGATTTCTATCTTTTAAAGCATTAAGTGTTTGTTCTTTTATTTGATTTGTGGGTACAATCCATAAAACTGTGCAATTATCTATTCTTAAATATTCTTTTCTTACTATAGAAATTGAATGAGATGCTAAAAAAGTTTTCCCTCCACCAGTCGGCACCTTTAAACAAATATACGGTAATCCTGGCAACTGTTTTATCCCAATGTATGGCCTACCTGTATATTCTAAAAAGGCCCTCTCGGCTCCTTTTTCATTACATAATTTACAATAATTCTCTAAGTGCTCAAGAACTTTTTCTTGGTAGGTTTTTAATTCTAACATTGCTATCTTACCTCCACCTGATAAGGGATTTGTTTAAAAGTAATACCATGTGCTTTAAGATAAGAATTTCCTATAACACATCTATCAGCATATACTACTTTAAATCCATCAAACTGATTTATATAATCTAATATAGAACTATCTAGTACAGTCTCCTGTTCTTTTTCATATAGCAAGAAATATGCTGTTTGTTTATATATACCAATTAATGGTTTTTCTGGTAGGTCGTCTTCAAATATTGCATTTCCTGTTTCAGTGAAAAAAATATGTTTTGCTAGATGTTCATATGATACATTTTTGTTAATTTGACCATATTTATCTGTAAGTGGAACAGACAGTTCGTAAAAAATAAAGCCTCCACCACCATGCCAGTTATATTGTTTTGTCACTCCTGTATTATCTTCTCCTTTTACTATTGAAAGCAAGCGTTTTTGTACATGAGTATAGCAATGGTCTCCCATCTCTACAGCAATCCATTTACGCTTCATTTTATGGGCTACCGCGGCAGTCGTCCCACTTCCAGCAAATGAATCCATAACAATATCTCCTTCAGATGTAAAATACTCTAATAGCATTGCAAGTAATTTTTCTGGTTTTTTACCACTTTTAAACTCTACTCCTCCCTCATGCCTGCAATTACCAAAATCAGCAGCCATATCATAGAAATTAGGAATAGAGTTTATTCTCACAGCACCATCTTCAAGTTTATCTACAGGAACTCCTTGATAATACTTACCTTTTGTTGCATTTTTCCTTTTAGGGCCGGTAAAATAGCGATATTCGTACATATCATCACCAATGCCATATACTTTGTAAAGAACGCCAAGTCCATCTATTTCTTTTCTATCTGCTAGATAATCCCTAAAAAATCTTCCTGTGAATTACCATCTAAAATTGTACCACTTGCCCATATCTCTTTGAGTCCTTCTTTGAAACCTTTGTCGTGTTTTTTAATTTCATATTGGCCTGGCTTAAAAATAACTACTTTTTTTCCTCCAAGTTCAATTTCTTCTCCTTGACCTTTTTCTTGAATAGAAAAAACAAATTTATCATACGAATAATCTTCAGACTGCAAATTTGGTTTTGCTTTAGGGCTTTTTCTATAAACAAGAATTTGTTCGATTTGCTTATGGAAATCCATATCTTGTTTTAAGGTTTTATCCGCATACCTAACCTGTACGTAAATTGTTGCAAGATAATTAGAACTATGAAATATTTCGTCCATTATTATTTTTAAATTAGCACTTTCTGAGTCATCTATATGTACGCAAATAAAACCATCATCACGCAAGAAGTCTTTTATCAACTGTAGTCTCGGATACATCATGCATAACCACTTGTCATGTCTCGACAAATCATCAAGTTCTTTTCCAACAACTTGTCCGAGCCATTTTCTAATTTGCGGGTCATTTACGTTATCATTATAAATCCAGTCTTCATTACCTGTATTATAAGGCACATCAATATAACAAAACTTAACACTCCTTGCGTAATATGGTAGTAATGCTTTCAAGGCTACTAAATTATCTCCATGTACAATAACATTTCCATCGGCTTCATCAATATTGAATGATAAGCCCTTATCTATTTCTAACAAATGGTAAGGTATTTCTTTATAATGATTAATAACAGCCTGTCTACCTATCCAATCAAGTGATGGCATATTTCTCACCCTTTGCTTCATTATAAACATTGTAATAATTATCAATTATCTTTTAATGTAAACTTCAATAAAATAAAGATATATCTGTTTATAATTGTATCTTAATTTTATTTTAATTTCAAACTTAATTAGGGATATGCCTGCAAAATTAGTAAATCACCTTACTTTTTTTATCTAAACAACTAAGGATTTCAACATTTATATGGGACAAATTCGTCTTTTAGGGTTCTTTCTTCTTCACATTATCAATTTTTTGTTTAATCTCAATCATAGATGCTGATTTAAAACAATTTGCTCTTCTACGTCGTTTTGATAGATAAAAATAATTATCTCCTGTCAAAAATAGGTCAACTCCTATGAATAATCCGATGATGATTAAGGACAAATAATACCTGTTTTTCAGCATTGTTATTGAATGATTCAACAAAGGGGACTATATGGTGTAATTCTACAATATGTTTCCATATCTTGCACTAATATTATCTCCACATATCTAGCGGCGATAATTATAAAGAAGTTTCAAGGTTTCCTCTATTACTCTTTTAAGTTTACGAATCTTTACTATTTAATTCACGGCAATAGTTTGTTACAATGAATAATTATTCTATCCTCTATTTAAAATAAAAAATCTGCCTACTTTTTAAGTAGACAGTTGAATAAATAATATAATTTAATTTTATATATCATCACGATGTTCACAAATATATTCCCACACTTCATCATTAAATTCAAATTTTTCCATTGCATTACCAAGAGCAATTTGAAGCATTTCGTCTATTCTATGAACGCTTATATCTCCACCATATCCAATTGAATTATAAATTTGATAATATCCTTGACCAATAAAATTAATATATGCTTCTTGCAATGCCTTTTCATATTCTAATAATTCATCCTCATCGTAATATCCTTCATCTAAACAATATATGTCATTAATATATTCTCTTGTTTTTTCTATTAACTCTTCTTTTGTTTTTGCAAATATTTTGGCGTATTCAATGTTCTCATCAAAATGATATGTTTGAATTTTCTTCATATATTGTTCATATAAATCATAATTATTTGCAAGTTTATTTTCTTTCGACAATTCATTTAATTCTTTTTCAATATTTTTAAGTTCTTTATACTCTGCAAGCATACTTTCTAAATAACTTTTACTGTAATTATAATAAGCCATAATTCATCATCCTTTCATGTTATTAAATTTTAATTTTCTATTTCTTCATTAACTATAACTGAATTGATTTTCCTAATTTCTCTTTTTACCTTTAGAATTCATAATTTATATATTTTTGATATAATATTGATTAACGAATATTTTTATTTGATTTCTTATATCTAAGAGGCATTCTGCAAAATGCCTCTAATTTTCTTTCTTGTTCCTTTTGCAGATGCTCTAATATTTATCACAAAAACCACCTCCCTTAATTGCTCCATATCACTAGAGCAATATGTATTTCTAAAACCAGAGGGGGTGCAAGTTTTTTAATTTTATTTGAACCATTTAGCCCTACACTTATAAGCATAACACAATTTTTTGGTTCTTTTTGTAAGCCTTTTCATCCCTACATTTATAGTATTACACATAAAAAATTTGAGGATTTTTTATGGGCCTTATCTCCCCCACTATTGAGCATAACATATAATAGATTTGTAATTTTTTTGAACCTTATCCCTCTATAATTGAGTATAACTCATACAAAATAACAACTTCGATTTGCCATAGGACTCTATTTTTTATACCTTGTATCCATCGTGCCTAATTGCAATAAAAAACTGCCTACTATTAGTAGACAGTTTTATGAAAGAAGCATTAATAAAGAAGCATTAATGATGAAGCCTATACTTGACTGAAGCATTTTATATGCAATTAATTATTCATGTCAAGTATATTTTCGCTCTAAAAATTTATTATCCCTTACTCCTGATTCCAGTCTCTTTAGGGCTTATCTCCTTTCTAGCCCGTGTTATTCATCCAATAAATGTTCCACAATCAGTTCATCTAATCTTTGACTCAGTTTCAATGTTTCTTCACTATTCAGCCCTTTACCCCCTTGAGCAACTTTCTTATTCAACTCATCTCTTAATTTTTCTATTTCCTGAATTAAATACTTCAATTTATCACTGTTCTGTTTTTCTTTAGTTTTTTTCATTTGTTTCTCTTTGTATAAATCTCTATCTGCCATCTTAATTATATCTCCCACATTTCTTAAAGAATTATAATATGCCACTCCTGCACTAATTTGAATACTCATTCTTTGGCTTGCTGTTAATTCATTAATCTCTTTTCTTATTCTTTCTATTACTTTTTTTGCTGCCCTTTTATCTTGATTAAATAACAGAATGAGGAATTCATCCCCTCCATACCTTACTCCTAAGTCCTCTTTCCTTATATTCCTTTTAATCGATTGTCCCACTATCTTAATAACCTCATCCCCTGCCAAATGCCCAAAATTGTCATTAATTTCTTTTAAATTATCTATGTCTATGATTATTAGGGCAAAATCTTTTGTACTTAGAGGATAATATATTGAACCATTATTAATCAGTTCCCAATAGTTTCTGTTGTGCAATCCTGTAACTGAATCAACTAATACTTTACTGCATTTGCTACAATCACTGCACTTTTGCTTGCTTGAAACAATGGTAATCATATGATACTTTTGGTCGTTAATATAAAATTCGTCAATAAACGCCAGATGATTTTCTAGACAATATTGAACGCATGAAACCTTAGATAATTTATTTAAAGCACCTAGTTTTTTCAGATAATAATGGGTTTCGTTAATGTTAATGCTACTGTATAGAACCTTATTTTCATTGTTCAAAACAATACGGATTATCTCCTCAATTTCGTACTCTTCCTTACGCACAATAATTAGCCCCCAAATTTATTGCTTGTTCTTTGCTAGAACATGTTATTACCTAACTTCGGATAAAATTTGTTCCAATTAAGAACACATTACTTCTACCGGCCCTCATCTGTTCACCTTTTCCCTTTAATTATTAAATCATAAAAAAACACACCTCCTTATACTTTTAGGCAGTATAAGAAAGGTGTGCCCCTTTCGGCTGTATGCTTTGATATTACCATATTTTAGTCGGTTGTACAAGGATTATTTTATTTCTTTTTTGCAATTAATGTCCAGCGTATAGCGGTTTTAGGGATAGTATCATATTTATCTACTAGTGTATCTACTTTCACATAAAAGGGCCTCATATAAAACTTGTATCCCATTTTTACTAGTTTTTCTGTCAATAGAATCAAAACTTTTACCGTTTGGTAACCAGCCTTTACACCTATACAGTCTATATTTACAGCCATATTTTGCTTAATCTCCTCAACTGCTGCATCTGCAGCAGCATTAATATTGCTATCTCCTGCAACTCTAAGAACCTTTATATCCATGCATTACATACCTCCCTAAAGAATTATCTGAGGTATGATACAAGATAGTCTAAAATAATTTCAAGTTTTTTATAGCATCATCTTTTTTATTAAAATCCTAACATCTCATAATAAATCAATCATAGTCCCCAACAGGTATGAACAATAAGAATAAGCATTATGTTCAAGTATTATTATTCATACCTTTATCCTTCTCTATCTAAAATTTCATTGATATTTAAAAGAAATAAAGCAAAAGTTCCTATTAGTTCTAAAAAATACTTGACTTTTTATTACTTATTTCATTAATATGCATAAAACAATCAACGGAGGTGATTTGCCATGCTTTCAGTGAACATCTCTAAATTTAATGCTATTTCTTTAGAAGATACTTTAAACTACACACTGTACTCCAAAAAACTTGAAAAGACTGTTGCTGGAATAGCAAGATATGCAATTAAATGCCTTAATGAGAAGTTAAAGAAAGAAAATATTTCTGAAGATAAGGTTGCCGAATTCTATCTCGCTAAATGTCTTCTAAGTATATCTGCAAACTCCGTTTGGATTCAATGTTCGAATAAATATAAATTAGATGAAGATTACTTATATGTAATGCTAAAAAAATATTACTACCAATATACAAATATTTTTTTCATGTAAGAAATGGGGGGTGCTGTTATGAACAATCCACAACTTAAACAAGAAATTAGCAGGCTGTTATCCACTGTATTGCAAATCTTTGGTAAGAATTCAAGAGAATATAAGAACCTTGAATATTTTCTCGATATCTTAGAAACCACATATCGCTACAATTTTGATGGAGAAAGAGATTTGCTTGATGAGTTAAATAAATTATTGATTAAACTATCAAATACTATTCCTGAACTGAGTCAAGAAAAATTAAGTTATAATTATCCTCATATTAGTGCGATGCTTAAATATTTAGATGAATGGCTCTCTTAATAATACTCTATATGGCTTTTCAGTTTATCGCTGAAAAGCCTTTTTTTTATAGATTTTTTATAAGTTTTAATGGGTAAGAAAAAACAATACCTTTAATAGTTACTAGCATACTATACAGTTTATAACTTCCAAGCCACCTGCCCTTTAGACCTACAACCTCTAGAAACTGCTTATTCAATTTTAGAAACGCTTTTCACCCCATAATTCTCAAAAATCATTTCTAACTCCTTTCCCCTAGCCAAAGCATGTAATATCTATCAAATTGCTCTGTTTCTAATGTAAAAAGATTGGTTTCTAGGAATTCATTCTTATTATATATCTATATAAGAGTAACGTTTCTAAAATCGGGTTTTAGGTTTCGGTTTGATATCCTATCAAAATACAAAATACTTTTATATTAAAGTAAAATAGGAGAAGTTCATTGCAGTAAAGCAATTACTTCTCCTATTCTACTCCGTATTTACCAACTACATCCCAGAATACCTGAACTAATGATAGCACGTTGAATTCTATTTGTAAAGAGTTAACCTTGATGCTTCAATTCTCCTTAAAAATTAAGTTCCTTTTAGTTCCTTACTTTTTATTCCAGTACCTAGACGTTCTTTTAATTACCATACCTTTCCTTCATAAATTTTTTATACTCATTTTCCATCTTTTTAATACTTTTTATATTCCACATGTGAGATAATCCGAAATACTCGAGTGCTTTTTCAAAGGTTGTTACTTTATATCCCTTTTCTCTTAGACTAGTTATGTTGGAATATGTCCTTCTTGAGTAATCAAAAATAATGGCAAATTTTGCAGTCTTCGCCTGTGTTTTAAAATATTTTCCGTTGTTTTCTTCACATATCTTTGCTATTTGTTCTTCTACTTTCCTAAACTGTTCCCATGTGCCTATAGCATCACACATTCCAGATTTATTTGCAATAAAACACTTATATATATCTTCATCTATTGGGTCATATTCAAAAGGGGTATTGATATCAGCCTTTATGAATTCATCACGTTTCTTTCTGTTTTCTATAAGTATATTATGACGGTAATTTGCTATAGACATAAACTTTTTATAGTCCTTAGGCAAAATCCAAAATTTAAAATCTGGGGTCGCTATTCTATGATATAAATTATCACTGCTCATGCCCTCATCTCGGACATAATATGCATCAAAATATATTTTTTCTCCATTTATTATTATATATTGGTTATTAGCAGGGAAAATAACTTCTGCTTTTTTTATAGTTTTACCGCTTTCCCTGATACTTACAAAGTCAACAGTAAAAACTTCATCGTCTACCTTTTCTTTAACTGTATCAACTTTCCGTCTTGACACTGCACTAACTTCTTCTATAGATTTGTCCTTACGCACCTGTAGAGAATTCTTTTCCTTATTTTTGTTAAACATGCTAAAGAGTTTTTTCAACATACTTATCTCTCCAGTTTACAATAATTAATATTAAAATAATTATAGCATACTTAAATTCCAAAATTGGTAATTTTTTACCTTATTCCGTAAATAGTTTTTTAAGAATATAAGAAAACGGCAGTTAAAAAATCTGCCGTTCCATATCGAACATCTTAAATATCATATCTACTATTAATTTCTTCTTTGCTTTTCACAGGCTATTAAACATATCGAAAATTTCCTTTGGAAGTTTCTGCTCATTATTCTCAGCCTTATTTGAGTTGATGCTGTCTATGCCACATTCACGAAGGGCTTCCTTTACAATCTCTTTAATTTTTTCCTTATCAAGAATAGTCTTATCTCCTTTCTCCACGTAACTTATCACTGCTTTAATTACATAATCTGTCTTATATTTTTGTGCAGAAAGTATGTTATATACCTTAGCATCATCCTCCCTATTCATAGAAAAAGATAGGTTTATCCGTTTTGTTGCCATAGCATCACCTTCTTAATTCCTGTTCAAGTAGAATCTTGTACCCACGTGCATTCGCAAACTGGTCAAGAAACTCAGTATATTTTACTCTGCTGGATTCTTCGATATATTTCTGTAGCAGCATGCTTCCTCCACCTGTGAAAACAGTAGCGTTACGAAATTCAAACCCATACTCTTGGATTTTCGCTAGTAAATTTTCTGTATACTCTTTTGCTATGACTTCTACTACTCCTTTAACATCTGCTTCAAAAATGACTGGTTCTTTGCCTGCTATTATATCCTGTACCTGACTTTCAGTAAGCCTGATGTTCACTTTCAATAGTTCCTGTTGAACATTTGCAATTAACGTAATAATTCCATCGGGAAGTGAGTAGCATGATGTGGTATCAATTATACCGTTCTCAACTCTAAAGATATCAACAGTATAGCCACCAATATCTATAACATTGCACAGCAGATTTCGATAACTGTTAAATACCGTAATTAACGAAGAATACCCCTGCGGATACACTCTGCAATCGATGATGTTAATATAATAATCCTTTTTATTAAAATTGAAATTTATATTCCGCCTTAAAAAATATTCTCGGAACTTTTTCTTATTAGTTCCATAACTGACAATCGGAAGCCCTACTCCCAGGATTACGTCCACCTCGCCTTCTATTCCTGCTTTACTTATTGCATCCGCTATTGCAGTCAAAGACAAAATGAAAGCATCCTGATTAACTGTCTTGTCCATTTGGACACTTAATCTATTGCCTCCGATACTATAAAATTTACCTTCATAAATTAACAAATTGCTTGTTGAGATTGGTTCATCATTAGATTTAGTGAACCCTGTCTCATTAATATACCCTTCACTTGTTTTTGTGCACTTGTTTCCATTGTCAAGGCCTAATAAAATCCTGTTTCTCATTACAATTCCTCCAATCTTGTAATTTAGTTCTTTGTAGTTCTTTTAATAAATCATTTTTTATATTTTCAAGTATTTCTTCAAAAAAATTGCTTACCTGAATTGGTAAGCGTACATAAATAAAATTAGTATGGAGGCTCTCAATCATGGTATTGCGAAATGCCTTATTATTTGAGAACGATTACTTTTATACTAAACCATTCAATCTAGAGTCAAGTATTTTTTATCATTGTTCCATGGTACTTTTAAATCCTTACTCCCTTTATCCTTTATCCTTTCCCCTTCCCCCTACTCCATCTATTAATATATATGTATTTAGTAAAATCCCTCGACCCCCTGAAACTACAATGTTTATATAAGTTTTTAAGCGACAAAAATCGTTTTAGGATACTAGAAAAAGGATATACGGATTATGGATTAAGTGTATTCCCTGTATGCTCTTCTAAACCCTTTCACCTTATAGAGATTACAAAAATCCCTTATTAAAATTTGATTTATTTCCTAGTAATCCTTATAATGTGAAAAATTTTTGAAAGGATGAGTTTTATGAGTGAAAATTTAACTATAAAAGATTTTAGAACACTTAAAGTATGGCAGAAGGCAAACGCTCTTGAACAGGAAATAGCAGAATTGGTTAAAGATTTTCCAAATTATGAGCAGTACCGACTTGTCGACCAAATCATCAGAAGTAGCAGAAGTATTTCCAGTAATATAAGTGAAGGCAATACACAATTATTTATTAAAAGGGAGATTTACCATGCTAATCTAGCATTGGGAAGTGCTGGCGAAACCAGAAATCATCTCATAACCGCTTATCAGAGTAAATATATTTCCAAAGAACAATATAATTCTTTAGATGCAAAATTGGTTGAAATAATCAGGATGTTGTATGGTTACATAAAGAGACTGAAATCCGAATAAAACGACAATTCATATTTTAATGAGACATAACATTAATACAATAAGGATTAAAGGTGACTTTCTCCTAAATCCTTTAATCCTCATTACTTTAGTACCCTTTAAGACTTCTTGGACTTCTATATGTTGACTATTTGCCGACAAATATGTTGTTTTATCTCCATAGAATAGCGTAAAATATTATTGAAAAGGAAGTGAAAATATGTCTCCTAAAACGAAAACGGTAAGCCTTGAAGAGTTTTTAGAGATGGATAAAGGAGAAATAGACTTGAATACTTTAATGGCGAAGTTATCTGTCTTCCATTCCCATCAATAGAACACCAGCGGGTTTTATTAAATATTGCAGCAGAATTCAGGAATTATTTTAGGGGTAAACCCTGTGAAGTGTTTATCTCCCCTTTAGATTTATGGCTCATAAATAAAGAAAAGACCTTGAATTTCAAGGTTCAGCGTGGCTTGATGTTAATCTGTGATAAGGCAGGATTGAGGGAAAGCGCATATTATGGTGTACCCATCTTAATTATTGAAATAATTTCCCCTTCCAACCAAAGTCATGACAGAATAAGAAAATATAATACTTATATGGAATTTGGTGTGAAAGAATATTGGATAGTTAACCCAAAACTTAAAACTATTGAAGTCTATGTTTTAAAAGAAGGCGAATACAAACAGAACGGCGTTTATAATGGTTGTAACAGTGCAGTATCTCCAAGTTTTGATGAACTTGAGATTCACTTGAAAGAAATTTTTTCAGAATGATAAGATGCGAGGTTTTAGAATTTGTTACTTACACATAACATGACTTTATTATTTTTAACACAACTTTTTCATTTTTGATATGACTTTTTTATCTCTAATATGAATTTTAATGGTTATGCAATAGTAACAAAAGTTGATTATAATGTTATCTATCACTACTATAATTATTATATTAATATATAAGAGTAATAATTATCACAATCAGTAAAACTATTGATGGTGTAACTTTTCTAAAATAATCCTCCTTTAATTTCACTTGGAGTCCGAGGATAAAATCTAAAAAATTTCAAAAATAATAAGCCTTGAGATTTATGATTCCCAAGACTTCTTGCCCTAAATGTTACCTAACTAAGGTACTCTGGCTAACAATATCCCTATATAAAGACACGCCTATAATCGAGTAAAAACTCTAAAATCGAAGTTTATAATAATTCACTTTTACTTATATCTATATTTTATAATATAATTTAAGATGATGTAGCCCTCTTTTAGAAATCCCTTCCTAAAATTTTTCTACTTCTCTCTTTTGCTATTTCAATTCTATCGTATTTTTTAATGCTCTCAGGAATCTTTACTTCCAAGGGTTTTATATTAAGGTGTTTTGTCTCTTCGGCGATTCTTTTTAAATCATCTGCCGTCAATTTCTTTTCCATTCTATTCACTCCCTTTCATAATCTCCTTATACAATCCTTTCGGTTTTCTCTTTTCGCATATTTTCTTGATTCTGTGCAATATTGTAAAAAGCATACATTTTACACTCTTTAATTGCTTGTCAAAATATCTTATGTAAAAACAAATATATAAACATTCAAAAACTAATATATATAGCAAATGCTGGTGCTTTCTTTTTTAATCATAATCGTTATTCTTGTATAACTACAACTTATAAATATTATCAATCTGAGGATATTTATCTACAAATGTTTTATTTGCTACCTGGAGTTTTTCAAGATACTCTCTATATGAGTCACTCAATATTTTTAAATTTTCAATAAATATATCATAATAACCGCTCTCTTGCTGAAACTGCAATAATAATTGCTGCATTTTACAGGCTGGTGATTTTTTATATTCATCTGAATTTCTATATTCCAAATATTTCCCAATATCTTCCTTATTTTCTTTTAAATATATATCTATATTGTTTACTGCATCTATTATAGATGAATTTATTCTCTGCATATCTATCTTTTCCAACTGTCCAAGACCTTGCAGCAAATATTCTTCCAATTCTTTCGGAAATTCTATTTTTGAAACCGTATCTAAGTAATCAACAATTTTATTATATGCCTCTTCTTTTTCCTCAGTATCAATTTTCCCATTAAGAAACTGTCCAAAATGTATGCATAGATACATTCCATAACCTCCTGGAAATGCTTGCAACAATTTCTCTTTAATTGTGAAATGCTTCTCAATGTTTTCTTCAATATAGGTAATTGCTTGGTCAATATTATAATCATCCATCAACTGTTCTAAACATTTTTTCTTAGCCATTGCTTTTTCAACTTCTAAATCCATCTTATATTTGCACTTTGCCAGAGCAGCGGCTTTATTGGTACTTGCAAGAATATTCTTGATATCAGCAATGCTAATACCTAATTTTCTTAAGGTTCCAATTTCTTTTAATACAGAAATATCTTCATCGCTATAATTTCGGTAACCATTATCCTCAACCGCTGGAGAAATCAATCCCTGCTGCTCATAATATTCAACTGCTTTTTTTGCCAATTTACATTTTTTACAAACATCTTTAATTAACATTCGTATCACCTCATAATTTATCATAGGCTAACCCCTAAGGTGATAGTCAATACCTATTTTGTATAAAGTTCAAAAATATACGCAATGTACAGAGTACTTTTTTATCCGATAAATCCTCACATTTGCTTTATCAACTTTCAATATCTTATCAGTAAATACTGCTTATATTCCATAGTGAATTAAATATTTATCCTTTTTTATCGCATCAGTTATCATTTCAATAAGGGCTTGAAGTTCT
Organism: Clostridium tepidum; assembly: GCF_002008345.1. Lineage (GTDB taxonomy): Bacteria > Bacillota > Clostridia > Clostridiales > Clostridiaceae > Clostridium_F > Clostridium_F tepidum. The sequence continues at coordinate 9,988 of NZ_MRAE01000027.1, read as the reverse complement.
TGGGATTGATATTGACTATTTGCCTTGATAATAACATCTCTAAATTGTATAAGTGACTTTGGCGGGATGAGCGTTACCCCATAATAATCCAAGCCGTTTCCTGGCTGAGTTGTAACCTGAAAATATGTTTTTATCGCCATTAATTCTTCATTATACTTTATAATTAATTCTTCTATTAAATCATCATTTACAGAAATACAATTATGTTTTTCAGGCTCATACTCGCTATACCACTTGTTTTCTTCAAAAGAATCTATTATTCCAAACTCATGCTTCGCCAGACTATTACCCCCCTGCAAATGCATATAACCTCTCTTAATACACATTGTGAGAATATTATTCACTAAAGTTAAATATTTTGTAATGCTTTTGAAATTTCATCAAACCTTTCATCGGATATACCAAGTTTTTTCTTAAATCTTTCATCATTCATTCTTTCAACAATTACCTTGTCTGGAGATATTTCATTAATAATATTTTTTATCTTATTAACAGATTCCTCTGTATCATTATAGCCTTTAATAATTGTTACTTCTAAAATAAATTTTCCTTTATATTGTTTATTAAATAGAATCATATTTGAAATATATTCTTTTAGTGTATATCCTTCAATTGGTCTTTGGATTTTTTGAAAATCTTCTTCTGAAATTGCCTTTATCTCTCCAATAACTTCATCACATTTATTGGCTATTTGCATATATTCTTTTCTACCCAATAAATAGCCGTTAGATAACAGCCTTACAGGTACTCCCTTACTTTTGATTAAGTCAATGATATCACTAATTCTACTGTTTACAAGGGCTTCTCCTTTTGAGTTAATAAAAACTAAATCAACATTATTATTTTCTATCATACTTTCTAGTTCATTTAATGAATCATCTATTTCATCAAAGGACTGCTGTGTGTCTACTTTATTATACGACCTTCCAATAGGACAGAATATACAATCAAAGTTACAATACTTTTCAGGCAGGATATTTACTTCTAACACCCTTTTACCATCTTCAATATAAATATCTTTATAACTAAAAACGTTCATTCCTATACCCCCTAATTTACTCTATTACTATTTCCTTATTATTTATATCTAAAACTGAAATTTTACTTGTTCCACCTAAATTATTTTCTACTGATTTTGCCAAATCTTTTAATGCATTCTCAAATTCTACTACTCTAGTTTCGTCTACTAATTCAATACATAAGAAAGCATTAGTCGTATTTTCAGTAAGCATTGTTCTTATTGCTTCACGCCAGTTCCAGCATCTGCAAATTGCACCTTTATCATCTTTGTAGACTATTTCCCCTTCATATGGAGACGAGTTCTCTTCGGTTCCCAATGGAATAAATTCCTCATTTCCAACAGCCTTAGTTAATCTTATATCACCAACAAATTTGTCTATATCTTCACCGCCACAAGGTAATGCATACCTTAATGAAATAGAGTTGTAAATATCCACAAGTGGATTAATAGTTCCTATATGATTGCCATTATGAACTCTCTTTAGTAATGCTTCTATGGATGACCTTGCACCTTTCTTTGTTTTAAATTTTTGGAATGCTTCTCTCCATACTTTTATTACTGAATTTTTACTAAATTCTGCATTCTGTAGATACTTTAATGCTTCCTTTTCTGCCTTTAAAATCATTTCTTCATATTGCTCTTTATCTTTTATGGAATTATCTATGCCATGACAAATTACAACTCCAATCTTTGCATTAGGGAATACTCCTAAAAAATCATCCTCAATAATAAATTTTTTCATTTGAATACCTCCTCAATATTATTTAAGATAGTTTTCATTTTTGCCTGATTTACTTATTTGTATAGTATAATGAATCAGTCATTTTTTATATTAGCGTCAATGATTATTCAATTGATATTAATTCCAAACCAATGATTCCACCAACTATTAATACTATACGAACTATACGCATCATATCAATAGGTTCCTTAAACAAAATAATACCTAATAACACTGTACCAATTGTTCCTATTCCTGTCCAAATTGCATATGCAGTACCTATTGGGAAATTTTATAAAGACAATGATAAAAAATAAAAACTTGCAACCATTCCTATCAAAGTTAATATGCTGGATATTATTTTTGTAAATCCTTGTGAATACTTTAATCCCTCTGCCCACCATACTTTAAAAATTCCTGCTGCCACTAAGTAAAACCACTTCATAATTAGTCCCCCAAGATAAGTATTTGCATTCACCATAATAATATCTCATAGCAATATTTCAAAATAAGTAAAATAAAAAGCCCAAAGAAATATTATGAAAATATCTCCCAGGCTTTTATCCTTCCGTGTACACAGTTAACTGTGCGTTTTCTCTCGGACCTGCCAAATATAAATTGCGGAACCCTAGAAAACTTAAATATATAATTTAATTATTATTTAAGTTGAAATTCACAAATTAAATTTAGCACATTATAAAAGTTAAGTCAATTATATGTTTTTTCTTTAATAAATAATAATACTCTGTATTAGTTGATACTACCATATTGTTTATCAAAAATTATAAATTGCTTTTTTACAAATGAAATTTACCTACTTTTGCAAAATGGGTACTGTGCAATTTGCAAAAAGTTTCGCCCTTCTGGGATTTTACCGTCATTTTCTGCTATTTGCTGATTTACAGTATCCTCTGCTATTTTTCTAATATCTTCTTTATCATCAAAAACTCTCATTACTGCATCCTGAGGTAATTCAATGGTTTATAGCACTTGTTTTACAGTAAAACCCATCCCCTTTAATTTCTTCACAATTTACAGTATACAATGTATCTCTGCTATTAACTCATCTTTTTTAGTTCTTCATACATATCAATTCCCATATGTCTTTCTCTCCTAAAAAATTTACATATCCTCTATGCAGCATTAAATATAACTGCACTTATTTCATAGATAACCCCTTGTCTATTGCTTCCTGAATTATATTGTGACAGCATTTCCCTAAGGGGTTATTCTTTTCACATTGGCTGTTTTTCATCGTCCCTGTGATTTCTATAATATCCTTAACTGTTTTTGCACCATGTTTTATTACGGCATCTATTACCTGTTCCTCTGTAACTTTGCTGCAGTAGCAGTCATATTTGGGATTAGCATCTTTTTTAAACCATATTGGTACTTTTACTTGCTGCTTATCAAACTTAACGCCTGATTCTGGATTATAATAAACAACATTACATTCTTCATTTACACATATATAATAATCCATATCTCCGACCGATTCTGCAAGGGTATCAATCACCAAATGCTTTACTGTAATATTTTTTACTTTGATTCCCATTGTTTTACATACAGGACATGTATTGTCATTTTCTATTTTATGAGATGGCTCTTTTCCACCACAGCAGCAGCAGGTATTTATTTTATCATTTGTCATTTTTACTTCCCTCCGATATAAATTATAAAATACATCTTTTTCATTAAATCTACCCAAAAATTATATCATTACATCTGCAGCATCTTCCATCCGCTGCCTATAAAATAGATTGAAAATGCTATAATAAATATGCCTAACAACAAAATAATCCAGCGATATACAGTATCACTTATCAGTTTCTTGCCTCTGGAAAATGCCGTGGAAATTGCTGAATACCATACAAAGTCCGATAAAATATGTCCTATAAAAAAGAACAAAACACCAATTAAACCTGAAGTATAAGACTGGCGTATTGATTCCATCCCTGTTGACGCCCACCAGAGAATGAAGTAAGGATTAGTAGCGCTTACAAGCGCTCCTGCCAATACAAGATTTCTCATCCCTGAACTATTCCCTGCTCTTTGGTTCTCCAGAGAAACTGACTTATTTATACCAGACTTTATCATTCCATACCCCATCCATGCAAGAAAAGCACCGCCAAATAATCCGATAAATCCTGCAACTGTAGGACTAGAGAAGAAATCTTTAAGTCCGAATGCCATAATGATAATTAAAATAAGTTCCAGGATTCCATGTCCCAATACTGTCACTAACACAACTTTATTATCTATTTAATAGAACTTTATTATTTTTAACATAACTTTTTTATCTGTAATATGACTTTTTTATTCGTGGCACAAGTTTTTAGGGTTATACAACATGAGTTTTTTAGTTTAATGAGCATGACTATGATGAATATCTTGAGTGTGTCTATGTGAATGGGTACATTCTTCATGAGTATGAATGTGAGTATGTCTACCGATAATAGTTTCATTATGGCTATGATTATGATGACCATCATTATGACTATGACTATGCTCATGAGTTATTACAATATGATGATGCTTATGATTGTGTTCTTCTGTGGACGCAAAATACATACCTGCAATCATAATAGATAATGCAATAATAAATGAGGATGTTGGTAGTTCTCTAAAAATTATCAGTGATAACCCTACGCCAATAAATGGAGATACTGCGTAATAAACACTTGTCTTTGCTGCTCCTAAGTATCTTTGGGCATAAATATAAAAGAATATACTTAAGCCATAAGCAAAAAATCCTAATATTAAGGCTACTATTAGATAAGATATATTATTTATTTTTTCTCCTAATGTCAGTGCAATTAGTAAAGAACCTATTCCAGAACCAAATCCTTTAATTATAACAACTTGTATTGGGTCTTTTAAAGATAACTTTCTTGTGCAGTTATTTTCAAGTCCCCAACAGATAGTTGCCAGTAATACAAAAATAGAACCAAATGAAAATGAAAAACTACTTATGTCTTCTACAGACAAAATGATACTTGACACAGTAATCAAAATTATAGCACTCCATAGTCTTTTACTTATGGGTTCCTTAAATACTTTTAAAGCGATTAGAGATGTAGCAACAATTTCAAAATTATTAAGTAATGAAACATTAGCAGCAGATGTCATTGTAAGTCCAATCATTAAAAAAATAGGTGCTGCAATATCTAACATAACCATGCCAATAGTATATGGAAGTTCTTGTTTTGTAAATCTTGCCTCAGTCTTTTCCTTATATTTCTTATGTTTAATTAGGTCAGCAATAGACATTCCTAACCCTGCACCAAGATATAGAAAAGATGCCATCAATGTAGGTGGTATTTCCTTTAACAAAAGTTTGGATACAGGTGAACTAATAGCGTATAATGCTGCTGCCAGTATGGCAAAAAAATTTGCTTTATATTGTTTATCTTCCATTCTAAATACCTCTCAAATCTATTTTATAAACTGTTCTATGGCTTTATTTAAATCCTCTATTACCTTTTTATCTCCAGTTTCTACTGCATTTACTACGCAGTTATTGATATGGTCCTGTAAAATAATTTTTCCTATATTATTAACGGCAGATTTTACTGCTGCAATTTGAATAAGAACCTCACTACAATCTCTTCCATCCTCTACCATTTTCTTAACAGATTCTAGATGTCCTATTGCTCTAGATAATCTATTAATAATTGCTTTAGTATTTTCATGATTGTGCTTATGTACTTCATTCATATACAATCCTCCCATCAATATCCCCCATGGGGGGTTATTAAAATTATATCATTATTTCATTCAGATTCCAATATTATTATTAAACTCTTAATGGCATCTATGATGATATTTACTATCTATGTTTTTGAGAATAAGGTTCATGGGGTAAGGTTAAAGATTTTATTCCACCTTTTAAGTTGTTATATCAATATTATCTTCAATATAGTAGTCAATACCTCTCTCAATTCCTTTAAAATCAGTAGTTTCAAATTTCTAAGCAATATATCGCTCTAATCAAAACTCTAATGAAAAATCTAATCCCTTAACCCTTCCCCCAAAAAATAAAAAACTCCGCAGTAAAACAGGAGTTATCCCGCATCTACTGCGAGGTTTTTGAATTTATTATTCAGATGTAACTCAACTTTATTATCTATTTGACACGACTTTATTATTTTCAACACAAGTTTTTTATCTCTGACACAACTTTTTTATTCTCAACCCTTATCCCTTTCCCTTTTTTGAATGAAACTTAATCCTAACTATGTATACACATAAAAAACTCATGTCAAAACCCAACACCCCTAAAACCCTTGCCCCTTCTCGCCTTAACCCTATTTCCCTATTTCTTTCTATATAAAAAAGTCATGTCAAAAATTACCCATTTCTATTGTTTCTATATCCTATTTTCTTCCTATTTTTCCTCTCATTTTAGATAAAAAAGTCATGTCAAGAATAGAGAAAAACAGGGATAAGGTTCAAGGGAAAAGGGAAAAGTTTTAATCAATATCTTTTATCAATACACCATTCAAACCCAATAAAATCAATACTTTTACCCTTATACCTTAACCCTTAATCCTATAGACTCAATAAGGTTTTCTACCCTATTTTCACCATGATTCTTAACACAACTTTTTTATTTTTGATACGACTTTTTTATTCGTGACACGAGTTTTTTTGGGTTATACACCTTGAGCCTAATCCATTATCACTTAACCCTAACTCAACAAAAAAGCAAACCCCGCAGCAAATGAAGATTTCTCCTGCATCTGCTACGGGATTTTGGAACGAACTTTATTTTTATAGAGCGAATTTTATTATCATGGAGTGAACTTTATTTGAATTATACATAGTTAGGTTCATGTTTCAAGGATTGAGTATCAAGGATATATATTAAGATTCAACTATTTAGTTTCTCAATATCTTTAAAAACTTTTTTATACTTTCTTCCATCATAATAATATACATTCATACTACCAGGAACATATGTAACGTCTTCTTTATTAAATAGAACTAAATTCTTTCCTTTTAACCCTATCTTATTCATCCGTGTACTTCTATACAATATTCCTGAATAGCCTTTGCTGATTAAATGATTCGCTAGATAATGAAATGGTACATATGCTTTAAGTTCTGGGTCTTCTTCAATATCAACTGGTAAGAAAACCGCTTCATCAATGCTTTTCATAATTAAATTAGCCAAGTAAATCTCCGTTTCTTTCCTAATTATAGAACTTACCTGTTTCTCTTTAAACTCTTTCTCTATAATTTTCTTAATTACTTCTTCTTTTTTTACGCTATTTATTATTTCTTCGTGATATTTTTTATTAGTAAGAATTTCGTTTATTTCAACTTTAGTTATCATATTCATGAATTCATCTGATTTTCTTTCTATCTCCTCATAACTTATATCTTCATAACACAAATTAATAATTTGGGCCTCTCTTTTTACAGGTTTAAATTTACAAATACTTACATACTCATCCTTTTTTAATCTTAACTCTTCAAAACAAGTTTTTTCTATAAAATTAATAACTTCATCGTACTGCTTAACTTCTTCATCAAATCCTAGATACATAAAAGCAACACCTTCTGGATTCCATCTATTTTTTTTGCATATTCTTCTTTTGGAATCATTCTTTCGTAATTATTAAAATGCTTACCTCTTTGCGCTCTATATAAATTTTTTAAATCCCCTAACTTTTTTACAAAGATATTTTCATATTTAGAAATACAACTTTCATGTATATCATCAAAAACTTCAAGAAAACTTTTCTCCGTAACAGTATCACTTTTCTTTTCAATTATACTATTCCAATGATTAAATATTTGACATTGAAGATTCTCCCTATATGTATCTTTAAATATAGAGACAATATCACCAATAAAATAATTATAGCGTTGCAAATATTTTAGATATTGTTCAAAAAAGTTATCTATCATTAGTTTTTTCTGACTTTCACTAAAATCATTACAAACATCAAGTATGGCCTTACATGTATTATTTAAAGCATTTATTATTATATATATAAATTGTCTCTTCTTTGTATCATTAATGCTTTCTAAAGCCCTTCTTAAAATAGTGAATTTGAATTCATGTTCATAAATATCGACCATTCTATTTAACTCAAATGTTAATCGATAGTTATAAAACATTACCAAATCCTCCCCATTTTTTAGCGTTCACAATTATATTTTAAACATATATTAAATCTTTAAATTAATCATTTATATAATGCCCTAAATTCATATAACGCTCTGTTTAATGTCAATCCTGTTGATAACCTACGCTTACATTCTTTAGCATAAAATTCATTACTTATATCAATTTTATAATATCTCTTGTCTGCTTCGACTATATATGATTCAATTAGGTCTTGTTTGTTTTCAACATAAAATTCAAATTCTGACTTTTCTTCTTCATTTTCAAAATATAAAACTACCTCATCAAACCTTCTCTTTGCATATACCTCTTCTTCATTTTCTTCATCAAAAAGAAACTGCTGTAATTTATAATCTATGCTATCTTTTAAAAAATATTTGTATGTGAATTTATGGTTATGCCCCCATTCATCATAACCTGCAAAGCCCCATCTTGGCACAGGCGTTTCATACCTCCCACTATCAAGCACAACTAATTGAAACTCTTTTAACACCGTTCCACTGCACATTATCTTTAGATTTTTATACATAAATCGTGAATTTCTTTGAGAATATACATAGAATTCACCTGCATCCCTATCATATTCATCATCATATTCTACTTCTAACTTAAATTCAGGCTTATAAATATTATAGTAAGTATTTTCATTCTGTGACCATTCTAATTTATTCTCCAATCTTTTGGCTATCTGTAATAATGGAGGTTGTGTTAATCCGAACCTTTTCTTCCAAAGCATCTCTATCTGTTGTATAGTTGCATTTTGGTTTATGGGAGTATTCCTATCTCCAATCCTTGTGTATATATATCCTTCTCTAATATTATTGTATTTTTTACCCCTAGTCTTCAAATAAAAAGGCACATTATATGAATTGAATATGGTTAAAACATCTATTTCTTTTCCCTCAATTTTTATTGTATCCAAACGAACTTCAGGAATATTATCACCAGCAAAAACTGTATTCGAAAGCAAGTCCAGTATATCTGCTTGCCTTCTTCTGTTTTCTTCACCTACACCAACTATTTCACCTGAATCAGATACACCAATTATTAAATAGCAATCCTTATCATGCACTGTATTTGCAAAACAAAGGATATCATGTAATAATCTTTCATTATCTTTATGCCATTCCTGTTTAAAATCCCAATATTCACCTTCTGATTTTCTATCAATTAAGTTTTTTATTTTTGATTTAATATTTATATAATTCATAAACCCACATCTCCAAATTTAAATTTATTAATTTAAAAACCTATCCCATAATACCACTTTATTTCCATTTTAATATAACTTAATCCTTCACGAAAGAAACTTTTCTGTTTTTAAATTCTTTACTAATCATATTATAAACAGAAAAAATACGCCAAGTTCTTGTAAAAATAAAATAATGTCCTATTTTATTTTTCCTTTTATTCACATTACTGTTATATTTCATATGATTTATCCCCATTCTTGTTTCATAAAATGTGAATAAAATCCTAATACAAGAACTTTATTTTCTTTTTGCAATTACTTTTCTGCGATAAAAGGACTTTTTTGTTTCTTACAATTTTAACCATGCTATTTTTTGAAACAGAAAAAAAGGCCTATGTTGTATAGAAAAAGTAAATAAATTGCTTTCACAAATTACCTTTAAATACCATATACCTTTATCCTAAAACCTTATCTAAACCTTGTATTATCAATACTTTCCCTGATTCATTATTCCTTTCACTACAACTACTTTATTTTATTTTTACAACAACTAATTATGGCCTAAATTCTTTCAAAATTTTTTCCTATTTCCTTACCCCTTTTTCCTCAATCCTAACTATATGCACCTCAAACAAACTTCTTTCCCTTTTCAAATAAAGTCCTTTTATAGACAGCCCTCAAACCCTTGAGAATACTGGCTTGTTATTCTCTTCCAATTATCCGTTTATTTACTCCATTTTTGTTTTTCACAATTTAAAGTAGTTGCATTTTTGATTTTTCAATGGAAAAAATGAAAATAAAGTAGTTGCAAAATTGAGGATTTATAGAGAGTTAAGGAAGAAGGTTTAAGGAGAATTCTTTCCATTTCTTCTCTCCATTTTTACTTCCATTCAATCTCTCAATCCATTGATTTTACTG
>NZ_MRAE01000026.1 GCF_002008345.1 Clostridium tepidum | reverse complement strand
AAATATAATATAGTAATGAAATAACTTTACTTAACTAAATAGGTTGATATCTAAAATAAAATTTATTATATTTAATTTTTAAATAAAATAAACATTTTCTTCAAAAATTAATTTTCCTTTTTTATTTTTTAATTTTCTACTCTGCTTTTTTATTATATTCTTATGGTAGAGATATTCTAATATATCCTCCATGCTAATTGGATAACATTTAAACAATTCATCCATTAAAATATCTTCTGAACTTAAGAATGTATCTTTTTCTTTCATATAATTGAGCAATAACGCCACAATATTCCTAATATTATCATTTAAATATATTTTGATATATTCTATTAATTTAATCATTGATTCCTCAATGTTATTTTTATTAAAAAATAAATTGTCTACTATACTTTTAAAATTATCATCTAAACTAGTAGCCATATTTATAACATCTTTACTAACCATATATCCAGAAAAATTAACATATAGTTTTGAGAAGGTTTCTGTAAGCTTAATCGCATCACTATATGCTGTATAAATTCCTTTATTTTTTAAATATTTTTTACAAACCCCCATATGTTTAAAGATTTCACCTAAATAAACTAAATTCCATCTTTCCCTATCAATATCTGGATAATATCTACCTCTATCATACCAAGAACTTATAGAACTATCTTTTGAAAAAACTAGTTTTGAAGAAGCAAATATTCTATGAGTTTTTCCTCCCCTTAAATCACATTTATATATTTTGTTCAAATTTTTTTTGTCAATTATTTTAACATGAATAGGAACTCCTTCTTCTTGTGTATATATTTTTTCTACCTTAATATCTTCATCTATTACAACAAATAAATCTATATCCGATTCTTCCCATAAATCCCCTGTGACCATACTACCAAATACCATTACAGCTAGAACGGATTCATTATTTTTTAATCTGTCTATAATATTATTAAACGCTGTCTGATACTTAATTATATTATCATTCACACTAATCCCCCTCCACGTTTTTAAATGATTTAATTTTCAAAATAATGTCACAGTACAAGTTTTTTAATTCTTTATATTATATAATACTTATGGTAGGTATTACAACCAATACCCTATACTTTTATATATGGTATTTATATTATAATTTTATTTATATATTCCCTTTTTTCATTACAACAATTATTACAACTAAAAATATGTAAACAATAATCCTCATAATCTTGTATAGGCCATGTTACACTATAAGGATCCATATATTCATAAAATATTCCTCTGTCTATTAACTCACCCCCACATTTATCACAAGAATATTTTAATGTTTTTAGCTTATTACATACTGGGCAAACTTTTTCCATACATTATCTTCCTCCATAACTATTTTTTATTTTCATTATAAAATATACTGATCAGAAAAAAGACTATTTTATATAAATAAACTTTAATTTAATATTATTTATATTTAAAATAAGCCATAAATCAAAAAGATTTATGGCTTATTTTTTATATTTTATTTAATTAAGCTTCTACAAATTCTGATTTAGGTACCCCACACAAAGGACATACCCAATCTTCTGGAACATCTTCAAAAGCTGTTCCTGGTGCTACTCCATTATCTGGATCTCCTTGTTCTGGGTCATATATATATCCGCAAGCTTCACATAAATATTTTTTCATAAACAACTCCTCCTTGTAATCACATTTAACTAATAATAATTATTTTGTAATTATTATATTCTACATATCCATAATAATTCCTTTTTATATTTGTTACTTTTTAATGAACAATTAATAAAATATATTTATATCTTTTATTTAAGTAAAAATTCATTGCACTTATTATAAACTTCATTATCTACTCGTGTTCTGATGTAAGTTCCCTCTTCCCTATATTTTTCCTCTATTATTTTACTGTTTCTATGCAAAAATGCTACTATTTGTTGTTTATCATAAGGAATTATATATTCTACTTCTGTTAATTTATAAGGTAATGTTTCTTCTATTAGCTTTAACAAATCTTCAAGATTTATACCTAGTTTAGCTGATATTTCTATAAAATTTTCCTCTTTAAATTTACTTCTAAAATAATTTAATCTTTCTATGGAAACTTTATCTATCTTATTAAATACTAATATTATTGATTTATTTTCTGCACCTAATTCTTGTAATACATTGTTAACTGCGTCTACTTGTTTTTCTGCCGAATCAGAAGAAATATCTATCACATGTAAAAGTAAATCAGAATAAATTACTTCTTCTAATGTAGATTTAAAAGCTTCTATCAATTCATGAGGAAGCTTTCTTACAAATCCTACTGTATCTGTCAATGTTATAATTTCATTATTAGGTAATGATACTGCTCTAGTTGTAGTATCTAATGTAGCAAACAACATATCTGCCTCAAAAACCTTTTCTTTATTTTGTGTATTAGCTATACCAATATCGCATAACTTATTTCTTAACGTTGATTTACCCGCATTAGTATATCCTACTAAAGAAACCTTAGGTATATCATTTCGTTTACTTCTTTGAGTTTCTCTAACTTTTTTTATTTTGTACAATTCTTTTTTCAAATCATAAATTCTTTCTTTTATATGCCTCTTATCTGTTTCTAACTTTTTTTCACCTGGTCCTCTTGTACCTATCCCTCCACCTGTTCTTGATAAAACCAGTCCTAAGCCTGTTAATCTTGGTAATCTATATTTTAATTGGGCAAGTTCTACCTGTATTTTACTTTCTTTACTCTTTGCTCTTCTTGCAAATATATCTAATATTAATGTATTTCTATCTATTACTTTAGCACCTACAGCTTCTTCTAGATTTCTTATTTGAGAAGCTGAAAGTTCATCATCAAATATTACTGCATCTGCATTTAAAGCCTGCCTTATTAAAGATATTTCTCCTACTTTACCTTTTCCTATATAATAAGCCGAATCAATTTTATTTTTATTTTGCAATACTTTTTCTACAACTTTTAAATTACAAGCTTTAGCTAATTCTTCTAATTCATCTATACTTTCTTCATCATCAATACTAATAAGTATAACCTTTTCTTCTTTATCATCCTCTAATTCTTCATTTTTAAAATTTTGTTCTATATAATTTATCTCATTTAAGAAATTAAAATCTAATAAGCTATTTATATCTTTAAAATACTTTTCTTCTATACTTAGCTTACTATTATACATAGCGCAAAAAGCTACACCAAATCCTGTTGGTCTTTCACAATCCACTCCTATTGCTACCATGCAATCCAATTTTAATTTTAATAATGCAGATAAATCTACTGAAGAAAGTTTAGGGTTACCGTTTGGATGAGTATGAATAATTCTTATGCCAGAAAGTTTATTTGATTTAATTTCTATCTCTGGCATTTCTACAGTTGTACTATCGCCTACTGATACAGCTACTATATTTCCCTTCCTCGATATTCCTACACTTATTTCTCTGTTTAATTGTTCTGTTAATTTACATAATATATCTATTAATTCTTCATTAGCAATATCATTTTTTTCTATTTTTATTTCATATATTTCTTGCAATTCTTCTAAAACAGTTTTTCTTATTCCATCAATATTACCATATATCATTTAATATCTACCTTTCTATATAAATTCTAATAAAAAGATTTATTAGGTTTTACCTTATACCTTGACAACTTTCATATAATTTTATACTATAAAACCATTGTTGTAAATATACATAAGCATGTATGTATTGGAGGATTATCATGGAAGAAAGAAATAGAAATATATTAATTAGTAAAGAAGAAATAGCTGAAAAAATTTCAGAAATTGGGAAAAAAATTTCAAAAGATTATAAAGATAAAAATTTATACATATTATCTCTTTTAAGAGGTAGTTTTATATTTGCTGCAGATATTGTAAGAGAAATAGATGTACCTACAAAAATAGGATTTATGACAACATCTAGTTATGGTCATGAAGAGCAATCCTCTGGAATAGTTAAAATAGTAAATGATGTCCCTGATGATATTAAAGGTTATGATGTTATTATTGTAGATGATATCGTTGATACAGGTATAACTATGGAATTTGTTATAAATCATATAAAATCTCTTGGTGCTAATTCTGTAAAATCCTGTGTTCTTCTTGATAAACCTGAAAGAAGAAAAGTAGATTTAACACCAGATTACTCATGTTTTACAATTCCAGACGTATTTGTAGTTGGATATGGGCTAAATTACGGAGATTATTATAGAAATATACCTTACATTTTTAATTGGGAAGAAAAATAAGCTAGGTTGTATCAAATATAAAAATTTGTAATATATATCATCCAAATCATTTCTAATAAAGAGTGCGTTTTTTCAGTTTACACAAAAATTTTTAAAATCTCAAATAAAAAATAGATTTAATTTTAACGCCATAAATACCTTTATAACACACTTCATTGGACTTAGTAGTTACAAATTTATCTTCATTAAAAATTTGTTTCTCGATAGAGGCGACGTCCTGTCTTCACTATCAGCTCCTAATCTCCTGTGAGGAATTACACAAATTTTTAATTACGTCAATTAAGAACTACTAAAACACATTCATATGCTTATTAAATGTATTTACTCTGTTAAATTTAAATCTATTTTTTCTATTTCTATTAATTTTTACTATTCAGCTTAAAACCTGCATCTTCTAATTTCATATCAATAGCAGTATTTGGTGTGTTACCTACTATAATAGTTTCACAAATTGGTACCCGGTTTTTAACTTCTATTTCTTTAGTTTTTAAGGGTAAAACAATTCTAACTTTACTTTTCACTTGAACGGATATAGTATGCCTTGTTTGATTTATTCCCGCACTATTAAAATCGGAAAAATATTTAGTTTCTATATATCCTATATGTCTTATTTTTACTTTTACGTTAGGTCCATAATAAGCAAGCAAATTATTTTTAAATACATATCCCATAGGAAAACTTATCCCTATATGTTCTAATTTTTTTAATTCTTTTTGTGATTCTAAAGAAACATCACAAGCAATTTTATTCATCTTTAAAGTATCCGCTTTTAATAAAGTTATATTTCCATTAACATCTTTTTCTATATTTATTATATCATCATAATGAAAATTTTTACTATATTCATTTACTATAGCCTTATTTACTACATCTGTAATTTTTGCTCTAATTTGTGATTCGGCTATATCCAACATACTAGGGGTAATTACTCTATCGAAGGTATATAAAAATACATTCAAAAATAAAATAAAAAATATTAATATTACTATAATTCTAATCTTTTTATTTCTTATAATTCTATCCTCCCTATTTCTTATATATTATATTTTTACTTTTCATAGTAATAATTTATTCATTCTTAAATAATAATTATGATTTTTTCTATTTATTCATAAGTAATTCAATATATGTTATAATATTAAAAATAATGTTTTATTTTACCCTAACTAAGGAGGACAAATATAATGGGAAAAAAGAAAAAAAAGCGCAAATCTAGCGTCTTTAAAATAATACTTAATGTTTTTTTAAGTATTTTCTTAATAGCTGGAGTAGCTTTTGGTGGAATTGTGATTGCTATGATAAAAACAGCACCTCCACTAAATGTACAGCAAGTTCTCACTTTTGATGAGCCCTCTATACTTTATGATGATAAAGGTCAATATATGGATAAAGTTATAACTAATGACCAAAGAATTGTAGTTGATTATAAAGATGTACCTCAAAATTTAAAGAATGCATTTGTAAGTATAGAAGATGAAAGATTTTATAAACATCATGGAATAGACATAAAAAGAATTACTGGTGCTACATTGCTTAATGTAGTCAATAAAATAAAAAGAAATTCTAAACTTCAAGGAGCTTCTACTTTAACTCAACAATTAATAAAAAATACGATTTTATCGCCCGAAGTTTCCATTAAAAGGAAGGTTCAGGAAATATATTTATCTATACAATTAGAAAAAAAGATATCTAAGGACCAAATTTTAGGTGCCTATATGAATAGTATATTTTTAGGCGGAAATGCTTTAGGAGTAGAGGCAGCATCAAAACAATATTTTAATAAAAGTGTAAAAGATTTATCTTTAATAGAATGTGCTTTTATTGCGGGAGTACCTCAAAGTCCATCAGTTTACTACCCATATTCATCTGCCTCTAAGAAAAACCCGTCTATTTATTTAAATAGAACAAAAACTGTTTTATTTAAAATGTTAGAAAATGGCTACATTACTGAAAATGATTATAATAAGGCTTTAAAAGATTTAGATAATAACAAACTTACCTTTGCTAAGCCAACTGCTCCTAATAACAAATTAGCTTATGAATGGTTTTCTGTTCCTGCTATTGAGCAAGTAAAAAAAGATTTAAAAACTCAGTATAAATATGATGATAAGCAAATTCACAATCTCATAGTAAATGGTGGTTTGAAAATATATACTACTATGGACAAAAATTTACAGGATAAAACTCAAAATATAATAAATAATGCCCATTATTTAAATTCTTATAAAAATAATGGTATACTATATCCTCAAGCTTCAGCTGTAGTAATGGACTATCATAATGGTCAAGTAAAGATTATAGTGGGGGGAAGGGGTAACCAACCTGCTAGATCCTATAATAGAGCTGCTTCTTCTAATTATTTAAGAGCGGCAGGTTCTAGTATTAAACCTCTTACGGTATATAGTGCTGCTATAGATAGTAAAAAAGCTACCGCAGCTACTGGATTTGAAGATTCTCCAATTCCTACTAGTATAGGACGTAAATATAGCTCTGGCGAACCATATAATCCTAGAAATAGTACCAATACTTATTCCGGTTATGTAAATGTAAGAGAAGCTTTAAAACGTTCTATAAACGTAGTAGCTGTAAAACTTGTAGATAAAATAGGTTTAAGTACTAGTGCACAATATGCTGAAAAATTTGGAATTCCTCTAGATCAACATGATAGATCTAGTATAGCTGCTCTAGCCTTAGGAGAGCTACATAAAGGAACTAATCCTTTAATAATGGCTCAAGCTTATGGTGTATTTGGTAATAATGGAATCTATACAGAAGCAAAATTGTATACAAAAGTAGTAGATAGAACAGGTAAAATTGTTTTAGAACCTAAGACCAATACAAGAAAAGCTATCTCACAGGAAGCTGCATTTATAACTTATGATATGTTACAAGGTCCTGTAAGTGAAGGTGGTACTGGATCTCAAGCTAATTTTGGCAATATGGAAGTTAGAGGTAAGACCGGTACATCTAGTGATATGAAAAATTTATGGTTCTGTGGGTTAACGCCTTATTATTCGGCAGCAGTTTGGATAGGTAATGATAATTCTTCTACTGTAAATGGGGTATATAGTAGTTCTGCAGCTAAACTTTGGGGAGATATTATGAAAGAATTCCATATTAATCTTCCTTATAAACAAGTTCAAAAACCATCTAGTGTTGTAACTGCTAGTGTAGATAGTATTTCGGGGAAACTTCCAACACAACTCTCTTATAGGGATCCTCGCGGAAGTACTGTATATAATGAATTTTTTATAAATGGGACTGTTCCAACAGAATATGATGATATACATGTAGAAGTTCAAATAAATAAATTAACAGGCAAATTAGCTAGTAAATTTACCCCTTCATTCCTTGTAGAATCTAGGGTATTCTTAAGAAGAGATTATTCTCCTAGTGTAGAACTTTTAGATCAACAGTGGGTTGCCCCTAATTCTGTAGACAACGGTGTAAGTTTACCTTCTACTGAACAAAAAAATAATTCTAACAATAAAAATAGTAATAAAAATAAAGACAAAAATAAAGTTCCGTCACAAAACAATCCTACTCCAAATAATGACAATAACATTACCGATAACAGCAATAATAACAACAAACCCGAAGATAATCCAAATCAAAGTGAAGAAAATAAAACTAAACCAGATAAAGAATAAAAAGAATAAAAACTCCGTAAATGGAGTTTTTATTCTTTTGTTTTTGGATTAAAAATTAAAGACATTATATACCCAAATAAAATAGCTGCTGTTATTCCTCCTGCTCCCCCTTTTATTCCACCTGTAAAAGCCCCAATTAACCCATTAGCTTTAACTTCCTTTATAGTAGCTTTAGCTAATGTATATCCAAAACCTGGTAAAGGTATCGTGGCTCCTGCCCCTCCTATGTCTACAATATAACTATAAATATTCAAAGCCCCCAATATAACACCCAATGTAACAAAACTTACTAAAATTCGTGCTGGAGTTAGTTGTGTTGTATCCATTAATATTTGAGCTATAACACAAATTAATCCCCCTACTATAAAAGCATTTAAGTACTCCATAAAACTCCCTCCTCTTATCTTTCTATTGCAACTGCATGTGCAATTCCAGGTATGCTCTCACCTTGTTGTGATGATGTGGTACTCATTAATGCACCAGTAGAAACCAATAAGGCTCTTTTAAATTTCCCACTTAATATATTTTTATATATGTATCCACATCCCACTACTGCAGAACATCCACAACCACTTCCACCAGCCTCAGTATCTTGCTTTTCATTATCGAATATCATTTCTCCACAATCTATATACACATCTTTAATATTGTATCCATACTTTAATAAAAGCTTTTCTGTTAACTCCCTACCTACTTTACCTAAATCACCTGTTGCAATAATATCATAATCTTTTGGAGTTCTTCCTGTATCTTTAAAATGCTGATATATAGTAGATACCGCTGCTGGTACCATAGATGCTCCCATATTATCTGCATTTGTAATACCATAATCTTTAACTTTTCCTATGGTAACATAGCTTATATGAGGATAATTGCCCTCTTTTCCTAAAACCATAGCTCCAGATCCAGTAACTGTCCACTGCGAAGTTGGAGACCTTTGAGCTCCATATTCTAATGGGAATCTAAACTGTCTTTCTGCTGCTGAAAAATGTGAAGAAGTAGCTGCTACAGCATAATTGGCAAATCCCCCATCAATCAGCATTGATGCTACACTTAATGATTCTGTCATAGTGGAACAAGCTCCATATAATCCTATAAAAGATATATCTAAATCTCTTGCTGCAAAACTTGAAGATATAGTTTGATTCAACAAGTCTCCTGCACATAATATATCTATATCTGTATCTTTTAAATTACACTTCTTAATAACATCAGAAATAGCAGTAAAAAGTATTGCACTTTCTGCTTTTTCAAAGCTTTCCTGATTAAATAAATCATCTTTTAATATTATATCAAAATAATCCTTTAAAGGACCTTCGCCCTCTTTAGGTCCAACTATACTAGTAGTTCCTATTATTTTAGGTTTACTATATAGTTTTAAAGTTTGCATACCAATTCTTTTATTCAATGTAAACTCCTCCAATTCTAAATTAAAGTTTACTCATTATAAAATATATTATTCCTACTCCAACTGAAGAACTTATGCCATATACTAAAACTGGTCCAGCTATAACAAACATTTTAGATCCTACACCAAAAATGTAGCCTTCCTTTTTAAATTCCATAGCTGGAGATACAATAGAATTTGAAAATCCAGTTATAGGTACTATAGTTCCTGCTCCAGCAAATTTAGCTATTTTATCATATACTCCTATACCTGTTAAAAAAGCACCTATAAATATCATTACTATGGATACATATGTTCCTACTTCATCTTTGGGAATTCCCATTTTTAAAAAAAAATTATTAAAAAACTGTCCCACATCACATATAAGTCCTCCTACTATAAAAGCACTTACACAATGTTTAAAAATTTGTGGTTTAGGCTCTACTTTAGAAGATAACTTATCAAAATCTTTTCTTAATTTTTTTTCATTTAGTGCCATACATTCCACTCTCCTAAACAATGTTTTATTAATTATAGTGTTTACAATATAAAAATTTTTAGTCAAAAAAAATCATCTAAAAATTTTTATATATTTATATAAAAATAATATATATTACAGACAAAGATATATATTATAGACAAAGATATATATTATAGACAAAAAAACAAAATAAAAAACCATATGAAAATATACATATGGTTTTATACGGTAAGCTTCTCTTTCATTAATTTTAATACTTTCTTTTCTATTCTTGATACCTGTACCTGACTTATTCCTAATTGTTTAGCTACCTCTATTTGAGTTCTATCCTTAAAATATCTTAATATTATTATCTGCCTTGATTTAACATCTAAATTTTTAAGAGCCTCTTTTAATGCTATATTATCTATAATTTTATTATCATCTTCTGTATTCTCGCTTATTTTATCAATAAGTAAAACTGGAGCTCCATCATCTTGATGTATAACATCATATAAATATTGAGGAGAGCTTGATGACTCAGTAGCCATTAATATCTCATCTACAGTATACCCTGAAAACTTAGCTAATTCTTCTATAGTTGGCTCTCTATTTAACTCTTTACAAAGCTTTTCTTTATCATAATGTAATTTTTTTGCTGCGGTCTTTATACTCCTGCTTACTTTTATTATTCCATCATCCCTTAAAAATCTCTTTATCTCTCCCATTATCATAGGAACTGCATAAGTTGAAAATTTCACATTATATTTTGATTCAAAATTATTTATCGCCTTTACTAATCCAATACATCCAATCTGAAATATATCATCATATTCATATCCTCTATTTAAAAATTTTTTACTTATAGCTGAAACTAAGGGTAAATTTACTTCTACTAGTTTATCTAAAGCTTCTTTGCTTCCACATTTGGCTTTCTTCATAAGTTCCATGTTGTCTTCAAAACTTTTAGTTTCCATGATTACCTTTTCACTATTCATATTATTCACCTAACTTAATTATTTAAAAACCTTTTTCATAATTATTTTGGTTCCCTTCCCCTTTTCTGAGTAAACTTGAAGACTATCCATGAATGTTTCCATAACTGTGAATCCCATACCTGATCTTTCTAGGTCTGGTCGTGATGTATATAATGGTTGTCTAGCTAATTCTATATTATCTATACCATCACCATTATCTGAAATTATTACTGTAACTTCTCTTCCTTTTATTTCACTTTCAATAGATACTAATCCTTTTTTGCTATTCTCATATCCGTGTATTATTGAATTTGTAACAGCTTCTGATACAGCTGTTTTAACATCTGTTATTTCGTCTATTGTAGGATCTAACTGTGATATAAAAGCCGCTACTGATACTCTAGCAAAACTTTCATTTTCTGATTTACTTAAAAATTCTATTTTCATTTTATTTTCATACATCTTATAAATCCCCCCATTATAAGTTCTCTACGGCTTCATCCACACTGTCATAAAGAGCTACTATTTTGAACATACCTGAAAGTTCAAATACTCTTCTAACTGCTTCTTGTACATTAGTTAAGCATACTTTTCCATCCCTTAATAATAATTTTTTATATCTTCCTATAACTACACCTATACCTGAACTGTCCATAAAATTAACTTTGCTAAAATCTAATATTAATTTATTTAAATTTTCTCTATCTAATCTATCATCAATTACATTTCTAACTTCTTCAGCACTATGATGATCTAATTCTCCTGTCATTCTTACTATAAGTTTGTCTTCTTTTTTATCGAATTTTAAATACATATTGTTCCCCCCAATTTCATGTTTTTATAAATCATCACTATACCTATTCTACATATGGAATAATTTTCCTCCTTTTTCTTTTATATCTCTTTGTATTATTGTCCATATTTAATACTTTTATTCATATCTACCAAATTTAAAATGCATTTTTATGTTAACTATTTTGAAATTTATTTTTATAAATTTATTCTATTATTTGGTATGCTAAAATTCTTTTCTAAAAATATATTTATATAGATATGACATTCTAAATAAAAGTAAATAGTTAATAATAATTTATCCAAAACTTATATAAACACATAAAACTCTTATCAACGAAGGAACATATTTAAATATCTTTAAAACTACTTTTTTACTTAATTAATAGTTTATTTTTTATAAATTCTATTTCATAATCATTTAAATTAAAGTATCTATATAAATCATTTTCTTTATTTATTTTAATAATTGGTATCTTTAATTTCATTAATGTATTTGGATAATACTCATATAAATTGCTACCTAATTTTTTGCCAAAAGTTTTAAAGTAAAATTCATATATAGGACTATTTAAAATAAGTACTAAACTATTATAATCCATTAATTCTTCTTTATTTATAGTTAAAGCATATATATCTGCACTAAAATAAGATCCACTTCTATCTAAATAAAAATTATTTTTACTGGCCTTATATGGAAATATTATTTTCTTCTTTTCAAATATATTAGGATTTCTTCCCCACTGTAATTCATACCACTTTCTAACTTTTTTCTTGCATTCTCGTCTATTTTCTAATTTATCTTTGAATTTCTCAACATGCTTTACTATATTAGGATATTTATCTGTATTCTCTATTAAATTTGAGTATATTATAAAACTATCCGTAAAATTAATTCTGTCTTTATTAATATAACTACTTTTTATCCAAGGTTTTATTATACTTTTTTCTAAATTTTCTTTTTCTATGGTCTTTTTATCAACTATAAAAGCTCTATCACATCCAGTAATAATGCCTTGATAGCTTGTACATATACTATCTAACCTCTTATGTGCTATTCTTTCTATTTTGTTAACTATATTTCTACTAATATCATCTATCAATACCCATCCTTCTGACTTAAGTTGATGATGCTCTACATAAAACCTTTGCATCTCATCCTTCTTTTTAAAAAATAATCCTTTTTCTACTTTTTCATATTTGCGAGGTTTTATAATTTCTACCTTATTACTAACTTTTCTATCTATAAATATTATAGCTGGATCTATACCAGTTCCCTTAAAAGGCCTTACACCATAAAAATCTAATATCTTATATATATTACAATTTTCTTTTAAATATTTTCTTAAATTATATCCACTTTTGGATTCTATAAAATATCTTGATGTTATGAAAGTTATTTTACTATTTATATTAGAATGATTTAACGCATTAAAAAAAAAGCAATAAGACATATCTCCTTTGTCTTTATATATTCCTTCATATTTTTTCTTTAATACCTTTGAATATTCTTTATCCACAGATTTATGTCCTACATAAGGTGGATTCCCTATATATATATCAAAATTTTCATCTATATCCTCTATTAAAAAATCTATATTTTTAAAATTATTTTCATTATAATATCCTGTTAAACAAAATAAATCTATTATTAATATTTTTATGGCTATTGGGTCAATATCAAATCCATATAAATTATTATCTAATATATGCTTGTTTATATATGGTTTTTCTAAATTAATATTATGCTTTTTATTTATCTCTTTTAAATTTTTTTCAAATATGTTCTTTAAATAAAAAAAACATGGGATTAAAATATTTCCACAACCACAAGCTGGGTCTAATATTTTTATAAATGGATTATTTATTATTTCTTCTTTATTTATAGTATTTTCTATCATATAATCAGATATTTCTTTTGGAGTATATATAACTCCAGTTTCTTTTTTCCCTTTTATTGTTTCATAATATTTAAAGGATATATTTTCATATTTACCAATAGATAACTTATATTTAAAGTTATTAATAATTTCATATTTGTAAATACTATTTATAGGAGATATTAATATTTCAAAAATTTTTTTAATATCATCTTTAAATGCATTCATATTACTCACCACAATCTCTATTATTCTATAAAAAGTATAACATAGAAAAGGATAGGTGATTTACTTATGAATAAAAAAATTATCTCTTGCATTTTGGCTTCTTCTTTTTTATTATGTTCTTGCAATTTAAATGCTTCTAACAAAAATTTTAACGCACAATTAGCAGAAAATACTACAAAAACAAAAGAAAATAACATAAAAAACAAATCCCTGCATACTGAAAAAAATAATAAGAATAATAACAAAGATATAAAAAAAGATACTAGTACTAGTAGTAATATAAATAAATTTAAAGATGAATCTAATATATCCTCCAAAGAAAAAGATTGGTTTTTTAAACCTAGTAAGAATAATGAACCTGCTACTATACCAGAGGATATGGAAAATGATCTTAACAAATATTCTGGATATTTTCTTGGCGATACTTCTAAAAAATATTTATACCTTACTTTTGATGAAGGCTACGAAAATGGTTATACTGACAAAATATTAGATGTGTTAAAAGCAAATAACGTTAAAGCAGCTTTCTTTGTAACTGCACCCTATATAAAGCAAAATAAAAATTTAATAAAAAGAATGGTTGATGAAGGTCATTTAGTTTGTAATCATTCTAATAATCATCCTTCTATGGCATCTACAGCTTTAAAAGGTAAAGCAAGCTTTGAAAAAGAATTTACAGTTGTAGAAAATTTATATAAAGATATTACAAATAAAAATATGCCTAAATTTTTCAGACCGCCTATGGGTAAATACAGTGAATTATCTTTAAAATACACAGAAGACTTAGGATATAAGACTATATTTTGGAGTTTTGCTTATTTTGATTGGGATAAAAATAAACAGCCTTCTCCCGAACAGGGTAAGAAAAAAATATTAAATGGAGTTCACAATGGAAGTATTATTCTTTTACATGCTGTTTCTAAAACAAATACTGAAATACTAGATTCTGTGTTAAAAGAACTAAAAAATAATGGATATGAATTTAAAACTTTAGAAGATTTACCTGAAAAATAATTAATAAAATTTAGATTATTATTATAAAAGGCTATGAGTTTATCAATATAATGTTGTAAACTAATAGCTTTTTAATTTTAAATAAAATATTTATTACTATTGTCTTTTAAGTAGTTAGTAATAACATAAAACATATTTTAACTAATCTAACAAATTTTAGAATAATATCCAATTACAAAAATATGAATCCATAATTTAATTTTATTACATTTATACAATATTTTTGCCCATAAACATAATGTTCAAAATAATATTATTTTTTATTAATTAATACTTTTAATAAAAATTTAGGAATAGCTGCTAATCGTTTTATTCTATAAGGTTCCTTAATTACTCTATATAACCATTCTAGATTACAATTTATCATCCATTTAGGTGCCCTTTTTACTTTCCCAGCAAACACATCAAAACTTCCCCCTACTCCCATATAAAGTTTACAAGGAAGTTTATCCATATATTTATTTATAAAATTTTCCTGCCTTGGACATCCCATGGCTATAAATAAAGCATATGGATTAGATTTTTTAATATCTTCTAATATATCTTCACAACTATCTATATCAAAAAATCCATTGTGTTTACCTACAATATTTAAATTCTTATATTTTATAGATAGATTTCTTTCACACTCTCTTAACACATTTTCTTTTGTCCCCAGTAAATACACTCCATTTCCATTATCATTACATTTTTTTAATATGGAATCCATAACTTCAATACCTGCTATTTTTTCTTTTACAGGATTTTTTATTATTTTTGAAGCTAAAACTACTCCTACTCCATCAGGTATAATTATAGAACATCTATCTGTAAAATTTTTAAACAACTCTTTATTATTTAATCCATTATATAAAACTTCTGGATTACCAGATACTATATTAACTTTTTCATACTTATCTATTTCATTTAAAAGCTCTTCTTTACTACCATTAAATATACTATATCCTAATATTTCTGTTTTCATTTGTTCACCCCTAAAATAAAAAATGCACAATATACATTAATTATAGTTATTATATTAAACTTTGTAAACATACTATAATTAATAACAATTGTGCAATAATATTTTAATTTATATTTTATTAGATATTAATATATAATCATATATTAAAAAATCTAAATTAAATTTATTGGTTACGTCATCTAATTGAACAATATAACTATTTATCTTCTAAAAAGCACCCTCGCTTTTAAAAACTTTAAATACTGTTAAAAACAATATTTTTATATCATACCAAATTGAGAAGTTTTTTATATAGGTTACATCATAATAAACAGTTTTGCCCAACTCTATTTCCCCACGTCCACTAATTTGTGCTAGTCCCGTTATGCCTGGTGTAACTAATAATCTTTGAGCATATTCTTTTGGGTAGTGTTTAACCACATCTGGTATTTCTGGTCTTGGTCCTACTAAAGTCATATTTCCTTTTAAAACATTAAACAATTGAGGTATTTCATCTAAACTAGTTTTTCTTAGAAATTTGCCTGCTTTTGTAACTCTATTATCACTTTTACTTTGAAAAACAAAGTTAGATATATCTTCTATTTCTAAATCTACATTTTTCTTTTTTTCTGCATCTACTACCATTGTTCTAAATTTATATATTATGAAGTTTTTATTATTTTTTCCTACTCTGACTTGTTTAAATAAAGCAGGCCCTTTTGAATCTAATTTAATCCATAAGAATAAAATCAAATATAATGGAGATAGTACAACTATCCCTATTAATGATAGTATAACATCTAAAAATCTCTTTATAACAAATTGTATTCTTTTACTTTTTATATCTTTTTCTATATCTATAATTGGTATTTTAAACTCCATTTTCGCCCTCCTAAGCAACCACTTTATTTTTTCTGTCTTTTAAAAATAGATTAACATAGGAAAAAATAGATTTAACTTCATTTCTATTTATATAAAAAATAAATAATGATATAGCAATATTCATATAAACATTATTATACAATACATCCAATGATGCTAACAATAACATAGAAACTGTATTTAATATATAAAAACCTAATTTAAATTTAAACCATAATTTTCTTGATATAAGCGTTCTTGCCCAAAAAAACACTGTATAAGCTATACCTGTAGCTATAGATGCTCCTAATGCACCATATTGGGGAACTAATAAGTAATTTAAAGTATAATTAACTATAGCTGCTATTAATGACACTATTATATTGTAAGATGTTTTTCTTGAAAAAGATATTCCTAAGCAAGTCGCTTCTGATACAGTATACATTATGGGTAACAATAACAAAAATGGCACTATAATAGCTGAATTAGAATAACTCGAGTCCAATATTTTTATTATTAAATCCTTAAATAAAACTATACCTACAAACATAAAATTCATAAAACACATTAACATATTACTTACTTTTATAAATTTTTCCCATTCTACATTTTCTTCATACCACTTAAATGCAGTTGGGGTCCAAAAAGTACAAAATGCACTTTGAACTATGCTTACTACAGTAACTATTTTAAATGCAGCAGAATATAATCCTATCTCTTGAAAACTAGACCATTGTCTCATAGCTATTTTGTCCATTGAATTTAAAAACCAAACAATTACAGATGCTGGTATTAATGGCAATCCAAATTTGAACATTTTATTTATTAGTACCTTATTTATCTTAAATTTAGCAAACCAATAATCTCTTGTAAAAAAACACTCTACAATACACATAAAAACTAATGATACAAAACCTGCATTTATTATTCCTCTAAAACTTTTATCTACATATAAAAGATAAGGTACTAAAATTATTACATTTACCACTTTACTAATTACATTAAAAAAAGAATATAATCTAGCTTTCTCTTGCATTCTTATCAACAATAAATTAAATCTATCTATAACTGCAAATGGTAATGACACCGCTAAAATCACTACTATATATCTATCTACAGTATCAATCATTAATATAGATAATGGTTTATAAAAAATAACATAAAAAACTCCTAGTACTAATGAAAATATTAAAGGTACAATTAATGAATTCCAAAATAAAGATTTTTTATCTTCTTCTGAATTAAATTCTCTAGTAAAAGATTGGTCCATACCTAAAAATATAAACATTGAGCTAATACTTAAAGCCATTGTATACATGGAAGCCTTTCCAAACTCCGTTGGAACTACAAAATATGTTGTTATAGGAACAATAAAAAAGCTAATAATAGCTGACAATATCGGTCCCATTGAAAATCCAATAAATCTTTTTATAAACTCCTTGGGATTATCACTCATGTCATTTCCTCCTAAAATAAATACATTAAATCTATAAAATACTTTTTCATAAACATTATTATTTTCAAACTGTGGCTAAACTCAAGACTCTAACTAAAGTTAAGAATACTGTTTATACTATATCAAAATTAATTTTTGTTTACAACATAATTAACTGTTTATTTCTTAAGTTTTAACATTTTTAATACTGGTTCTACTATATCCTGTATTTCTTCAACTTTTAATAAATATATAACTATAGCATAACATGTCGCACCAACAACCATGCAAATCAAAACTGATATAACACTCCCTTTAGTGCCTGTTCCTAAATTTAATAAAATTAATTTATTTACAAAAGTAACTATTATCCCCATAATCAAAGCAGATAAAATTACTTTTAAAAAAGATATAATTATATTTTTAATATCTATACCATTTAATTTTTTATTTAAATCTAATAACATAATTATAGTTATAATAATAGCTGATATACTAGTTGCTAATGTAAGCCCACTAACTCCTAAATATTTTATTAATAAAACATTTATCACTATATTTATTATTATACCTATAAAACTATTAATCATTGGAGTTTTAGTATCTTTTATAGCATAAAAAGCTTTATTTAATATATCTCTTACCCCATAAGCTATCATAGCTGGAGTAAATAAAAGTAATGCTTGTGATGTTAAATAAGCTGCTTCATTACTAAAGGCTCCCCTTTTAAAAATTATATTTATAAGTGGTTCCCTAAGGATTGCAATTCCAACTGCTGCCGGTACCATTATTACAAGTATTATATTTATAGCCCTTCCTAACTCCACTTTATATTGTTTTTTATCATTTTTAGCAGCTAATTCGGATAGCGTTGGATAAACTATCATAGCTATACCTATAGCAAATACTTCATATGCCAATGTATTTATTTTATTTGCATTATCTAATATGGTAGCTGCTCCCCCAAAAATAGTGGTAGCAAAAGCTCTATTTATAACAGAACTTAATTGAATAACAGAAGTACTTATTATAACAGGCATTGTAAGTTTAAACATTTGCCTAGTTTTGCTATCTTCTAAATCAATATATGTACTATATTTATAACCCATTTTTTTATATTTAGGTATGTTTATTATAAATTGTGCAAAAAAACCTAATACTATAGCTATTGCAAACCCTACCATTCCATAGTTACTAGCTAAAAATACTAGATATATAATATGAATTATATTAGATACCATTGCCATAGCTGCAGGTTCCAAAAATTGTTTATGAGATTGCAACACTCCTGTAATAACACTTTGTAAACTTATGAAAATCAAAGATAATAACATTATTCTAGTTATTTTAATAGACATATTGAAAATAATTAAGTCTTTATGAAATCCAGGACCAAAAATATAAATTATATATTTTGCAAATATTATCATTAATATAGTTAAAATAATAGTTCCTATGGAAAAAGTATTAAGCACATTATTTACAAATTTATTACTTTCTTTCTTGTTTCCGCTTTCCAAATTCTCTGTATGAATTGGTATAAAGGTTGTAGTCAATCCATAACTTATAGTAGTTAAAAGAGATACTATACCCACGGAGAAAGTGTATATATCTGTTATATTAGTAGCTCCAAATTTTGCTGCTATTAAAGAATCTCTTATTAATGCAAAGACTTTTCCTAATATTATTAATAGCATAACAAAAACAGAACTTTTTAAAGCTTTGTTTTTTTTCATTTAATCCACCCCAAAACACTAAATCAAATTTTTATAACATTCATAATAGGATTTGCAAAACCTCTCCATAGAATATTTATTAATTACAGTATTATATAAATTTTCACCTAAAATATTTAATTTGTTTTTATTATTATAAGCTTCCTTCATTTTATCATATATATCATGAGCAGAAGCAGGATCTATTAAAAAACCATTATTTTTATTTACAGTATAAGATATATCTCCCACATTTGATGCTATTATCGGAACCTTTTTTATACCGCTTTCTAATATAACTAAAGGAGGAGATCCACCTTCATTTAAAGATGTTAATATACTTATATCTGATATTTCTATATAATCTTCTATATTTTCTCTAAAACCTAAAAATATAATGTCATCAATCAGATTTAATTTTTTTACTTTTTCTTTTAATCTTTTCTCCTCTACTCCGTCACCCAATAAAAGTAATTTTATATTTTCATATTCCTGTTTCAGTTTATGAAAAGCTTCAATTAATAAATTATGATTTTTAATAGGATGCATTCTAGCTATCATTATATATACAAAATCTTTTTGTTCAATATTTAATTTTTTTCTTAAACCAGTGTTTGTTTTAATTTTACATTTATAATAATTTAAATCTATTCCATTATTGACTATAAATTTTTTACTTTCTACCTTATCTTTATTTAAAATATCTTTTATGTAATTGGACACACATATATGATTATCAAAACTTTTTATTCCTTTAACACTTAATGGAGTAAATAAATAATATTTAATTTTACTATTTAAAAAATCTTCTTTATAGTTGCTATGTACAGTAGCTACTGTAGGTATATTTAATCTTTTATTAATGAAATAATGCGTAAAAAAAGCCTTTGCTCCATGAAAATTAGCTATATCTACATTATTACTTTTTATATATTCTTCTATTTCTCTATTAATAAAACATTTTTTACTGAATAATGTTGTTTCTATTCCTAATTGTTTCGCTTTGTTATACAAAGGACCTTCACCTATACATCCTAATACACTATTAAATAAGTCTTTAGAATAATAGCATAAATTTAAAACATGATTTCCACCGCCACCTATATCGTTACCCGTTATAATCTGAAGTACTTTTATTTTAATCATCTCCTAGCATTTCATATTTCATAAACATATATCTTTTACACTACAGAGAGCTTTTACTCCCTCTAAACATTAGAAATTACTGTCCCTAACTATACCCACTCTTTACTCCTACTAAAAAACAAAGTGTCAAAATCTTTGATTTGATGCTAATAGCTTTTACAAAATAGGGTAGAAAGGATAACTATCAGATAAATATAATGATATTTTAAAAAGGAGTTTTTAACAACTCCTTTTACAAACTTTTATTTTGAATATTATATGAATAAGAATCACTTATAGCTAAAAATATAAAAAAGAAGGCTATTACTTTAGGCGCTGAGAAAAAATTATCTATGAAATTCATAAACATAAAAGCTACTATAGACGCTGTAAACCCTTTATAAAAATATTTATAAAAATTATTATCTACATTATTAGAAAAACTATTATTTTTAATAAGGGAAGATATTAAAAATCCTATTAACGATATAGAACCTACTATACCTAATTCGCATTGGGCTTTTAAATAGGCATTATGTGGATGAAAATTTTCATGAGCTTTATAGTATCCAATTTTTTTTACTTTTCGGTAATATTCTTCATATAAAGTCCTATAATTTCCATTTCCTACGCCTAATATTTTATTATCTTTTATCATCTTTAAAGCTATTTCCCATAAACTTAATCTTGATAAGTTTTGATTTATATTTCCAATATCTTTAATTCTGTTAAATATTTGCGGTATCATTAAACCTATAGGAATTGCTATAATTACTCCATATATTAATCTAAAATTATATATAAATATTAGAGCAATATATCCTATAATAAGAGCTAACCAAGCATTTCTTGAAAAAGATAATATTATATTCAATAAAAATATTAATGTTATACAACCAAAAATAATTTTTTTCTTAATTTTCTTTTCTTTTATAAATAATATAATAAACGGGAAAATAAACAAAACAAAAAATGCACCTAAGTTATTTGAGTTTTCTAGTGTAGACACTATTCTTGAAACTGCTTCACCGCCACCATAATATTTTATCCCTTTTCCTAAGCAATACTGCACTATACCTATAATTCCTATAATCATAGATGATGCTATTGAAGAATACATAATCCTATTTATCATTTTTTTATCAATAATATAATATTTAATCATAAAAAATAAAAATAAATAGGTACTAATTCTTATAGATTCTTTTAAAGCTAAATTTTTATCTACAGCATATGATGTGCTTATAAACATCATAAATATCCATAAAACCATAAATAATGAATTATAATTTATAAAAAAATCTCTTTTTATTTCATATATAAACTTTTTCCTTATATCCTTGTTTGTAATAATAGCTATCACAAATATAATTATAATAAATGCTAATAAAACATCTGCATTTAAAGGTATATTTTTATATTTAAATTTACTAGGTAATATGGGTAATACAAAAATATATATACTTATAATATAAGATAAAAAATTACTAAACTTTTTCATAACTAGTTTCTCCCTAAATCAGAATTTAATAAAAATATTATATACTATTTTTATTTTTCAGGAACTATAGAATTTATTTTATAATTAGGTAATATAGCTTTTCCTCCTATAGCAATTATATTTGTATTGTTTTCCAAGTTATCATAAGCAAAATCTGTTAAACTTTTAGGAATTTGTCTAGTTGTAGGAACTAATAGTATTGGACTTTTACTAATTGCAGCTAATGGAGCACAAGATAGTAAATCTGCATAGTCCATATTTGATGGACCTCCAATTGCCACATAAACTTTTGATAAATCCAATTCATCAATAAATCTATTTAAAACTTTAGTATTCGTTTCATACCTATCTTTTCCACCTATTCTCTCAAAAACTATACTTTTATTAATTTTTTTTTATATCATTGCATACTTTTTGAGATATAGCTCCTTCCCCACCTATCACTATAATCTTATTAGGATTTAATCTCTTAATTTCATTTATCGTAAATGAATCTATACTATTACTTTCTGCTAATAATATAGGCCATTTATTTTTACTTGCCAAAGGAACAGCACTTAAAGCATCTGCATAGTTTTCTCCACTAGCTAAAATAATTGTATTAATACCTTCTTTAGTAAATTCTTTGGAAATATTAGCATTAGTCTCATATCTATTTACACCACTTATTCTATCAACTTCAGTAGTATCTACATAAGCCTTCCAAAGTTTGTAATAATCATATAATACTCTATCATTAGTTATTGAGTACAAAGCATTTAAAAGATATATATGTACTCCATGATAATTTACAGCTATATGTGGTTTTTCTCTATTTTTAGTTATATACCCCAAATCATAACATGTAAATCCACCTATATCATAATACTTTAATATTTGTTTTAAAGATTTAATCCCTTCATTAAAATACTTTTCTGCAGTATTTTTTTTATTGCTATCATCAACATTTGCCCAATCATATAACCCAAGCAAACTAAACATAAATACATTAAGAGTATATGTAGGGACATCTGATATATACTCTTCAAATATTATATTATTTTTCAAGGAAGATGATAAACTGCCCAGATTAGCCATTACTCCTCCCTTAGAAATAGGTGTTATAAGAAAATTTAAGGCTTTATTTCCTGCTTCTAAATACTTCTTATTTCCAGTAATTTTATATGCTCTTGCCAGAACACTTAATGCTTGTCCTTGCGCCATTCCTGAAACCCATCCTGGTTTATAATCATAATTATTTAAATAATATCTCCATTGAAAATTGTACAAAAATCCACCTCTACTGTCTTGAAGTGTTAATAATTTATCTGCAATTTTCAAAAAATTTTCTTTAGTATTTTCACCTTTTAGATATTCACCATATACAGCAAGAGAATACTGTGCCAAAGTTACAGGATTATAATAATATCCTTCACCATATTTTACTTTAGGCATACCTTCATTATCAAATTTTAATTCTTTAAAATTAAATAATATCTCTTTATTATTGCCATAGTTTAAATAATCGCCAAATGACTGATAATCAGCTAAAAATAAATTAAAATCCCTAGCCTCTTTTGGAAATCTTGAAATAGCATCATTTACAAGATCTTGATTATTATACTTAACATACGCTCTATTATTTGTTACAATCATACTAACAAATAACAAATTTAAAATTAGTATGTATACTAAATTTTTTTTATTATTTTCAACTTCCCCACCCCCAAATATTAAATATTATATTTTTTTATTAATAACACTTTCATATAATTTAAATGTTTTTTGTGCATTATGTTTCCATGTAAATCCTTCTATAATAGTTTTTTTAGCATTTTTACCAATATCATCTGAAATATCTTTATTTGTTAGTAAATTATCTATTATATCAACTAAATTTTCCACATTATTAGCCTCTACTAAAAATCCATTTTTTCCATGTTGTATTACATCTTCTATCCCTTCACCCTTTATTCCTATAACTGGTATACCTTGAACCATAGCTTCTACATAAACCACTCCAAATCCTTCTTTCCAACTTGGCAAAGAAAAAATCTTACAATGTTTCATATATTTCATAACCTTTTCATGTTCCACCTTACCTAAAAAAAATACATTTTCCTGCAAATTATATTTTTCTACAAGTTTATTTAAATTTAATCTTTCAACTCCATCTCCAATTATATAATAGTTTAAGTTAGGATATTTTTTTACTAACTTACTCATAGCTTTTATGTTAATATCAATTCCTTTTGTTTTTATGAGATTAGATACGCTTAATATATCTATATTAGGAAATTCCATACTAGGTACATGTTCATTTTCTATAATTTCATTAATATCTACTCCATTATTTATAACTTGAATTTTTTTATAAATAGAATAATCTTTAACTATATTTTTTAATTTATTACTTACTGTTATTATTTGATCTCCAGAATTCAATACTTCAAAAACCCTATTTCTTAGAACTTCACTTTTACTTATAGTGTTTTGAAAATCCTGTCCATGTATAGTTATAACATGTGGTATATTAAAGTTTTTACTTAATAACATTCCACAATATCCATCTGGTAATGCAACATTTGAATGTATAATATCAAATTTAAATTTCTTATGTAATTCATAAGCCAATTCTTTTACACCTTTATACATTCTTTGTCCTGATTTATGAAATGAATATCCCTTAGGAAATTCTATATATCTAGGATAATAAACCTCTATACCATCTATTTTATCTTTTAACGGAACTCGAGAGTATTTATTCCATTTTTTACTTATCCTGTTTAAAGGAAATCCAGCCCAAGGTATAGGAGAAATAACTTTAACATTACACCCTAAAGAAACCAACTCTTTAACTTGTTTATGTACAAAAATTCCAGCTATATTATTAAATGTTGAAGGGTACATATGCGATAAAATTAAAATATTCATCTTAAAAACCCCTTTTACAATCAATATTTTCTTCAATTTATAATCATTGTCATGTAAAATTATATAAAAAGTATAAAATTCTTAATTTATCTTGATATTTTTTTGTTATTTTCTATAGATTTTTTAGATTTTATAACGTAAAACACTAATAAACCTTGTAAAAACCCTAAACCGTAACTAATATGCAATATTGGGAAAATTATTGGTATATATTTCAACACACCTTTTTCATCTTTACTGACTTTAAAAGAAAATATTAAATCACTTAATAAATAAGTCAGTAATTCTATAACCCATAAAATAAAAATAGGCTTAAAAAACATTCCTAATAAAAATCCTAATATATTAGTTAATACAAAAGTCATAGGTACCAAATGTCTTATAGACGCAGTTTTACCATGCTTTTGCATAACTTTTACTTTCCAAAATCCATATTGAAAATATTGTCTCCATAATTTTTTCAAAGAATCCCTACTATAATAAGAAGATTTAATTTCTGGAGAGAGCAATATTTTATATCCATTTTTAATAACTCTATAATTTATTTCATCATCCTGATTTCTAACAAGTTCTTCATCAAAATATCCTATTTCATCTAAAACACTTCTTCTATATGCTCCAAATGCAACTGTATCTACAAATGTTTCTTTTTTAGCAAATCTAAATAAAGCATTGCCGACTCCAAACGGAGAACTCATAGCTAATGCTATAGCTTTTCCTTTATTAGAATTGTTTAATGTTTGTATTGGTCCTCCAACACATCCTATATTTGAATCCTTTGATAGGAATTCTATATTTTTTTTAATAAAATCTTTATCTGCATAAGCATGTGCTCCAAATATAATAATCACATCTGCCGTACTATTCTTTATACCTAAGTTCATTCCTTTAGGAGCGGTTATTCCTTCATTTAATACTAACTTTACATTTTTGTAATTTCGTTCATATTTTTTAACTATGTCTTGAGTACCATCTGTAGACATACCATCACAAATTAAAACTTCATATAATTCTTTAGGATAATTTTGATTAACAAAAGAATCTAAACATTTTTCTATATATCCTACTTCATTTTTACAAGGAATAACAACTGAAACTGTTGTAACCTGCGATCTGTCCATAACTTCACATCCTCTGACTAATTATTTATAGGAACTTTACAATTATTAATTTCAATTAATCCTAATACTAAAAATATTATAATTGTACCCGTTATTACACCTTTATGATTGAATTCATTTCCAGTTAAAGTGGAAAAAATAAGATATGTTACCAATGATATAACTAAACTTCTATTCTTACTATAATCTTTAAAAGCAATCTTTAATCTGTTTAAAATAATCAACATATATATTAATAAAGAAATTAATCCAAATTCTACTCCTATTTGCAATATTAAATTATGTGCATGTTCAAGCATATAATGTGCTGCCTTAACTTTCCATCTTAATTCTTCTGGCATCATTAAATATCCTCTAGTTGCAAATTCCTTATAATATTCAGGGAAACTACTCATTCCTACCCCAAATGGATAATCTTTAATAATTCTAGCATCTGTATATATAGACTGAATTCTAGCTATTGAAGATTCATTTTCTAAAAAACTGGATACATTATTACCTCTAGTTAATATAAATGACATTGCTGGTTTAATTAATATTGTTCCTATAACTACCATAACTATTACTAATTTTTTATATTTTTTACTTATTAAAATTAAAAATAAAGCTATAATCGCACTTAACCAAGCTCCCCTAGTAAAAGTTATTAATAATGCTGTAGTTTGTATAAATAAAGAAATATAGAAAAAATTTTTTTCAGATTTGCTTTTTTTATTATATAAAATATATTCTAATACAAAAGGCATAACAGTAACTAAAATTCCTGCAAATATATTAACATTGTGATATCCAAATGTTAGCAAAGCCCTATTTTTATTTACATTATGTAAAGATATACCATCTTTAAATATTTGTACAAATCCATATAAACAACTTAAATTAACGCTAAAAATTACAGAACAAAGTAATTTTTTTATATCATTTTGATCAAATATACTTATTATAATTAACATAAACATAATTGGTGTAACTACACCCAAGTATGTATCCGCCATACTCTTCCAAAAATAAACAGAATATATATTTGAATTATATACGAATAATAAAAATATGGCTATTAATATGTAAAATTTAAATGTGATTTTATCACAATTTTTCAATTTATGTTTTATATTAATAAAAATATTTTTTATATTATATATAAAAATAATACTTATATATATAGTTTCAAATGATACTTTAAATATAAAAAAGTCTATTTGAACAAATTTACGTGCTGTAACGAAAAATGGTAAAGAAACTAAAAATAATAATATTGATGTTTTTATATCTTTAAAAGACAAGTATACTTCATTTAATAGCAAAAAAGTAGCAATAAATAACATAAAAATATCTTTTTTACTATTTCCACTAATATTCAAAACAGCTATTATAAAAGATATAAAAAAACTACATAAAAATATTTTTCTATTATACTGTAATATTCTTTGTAAGTAATATTTCATTTTTATTACTCCTTATTAAACTTTTAAACTTTATTTTTTAAATACATTTAATTGTATTTTTCTATATTTTTGAGTTAACTCACAATATTCCTTATAAGCATAATTAAGCTCTTTTATGACTTCATTTATTGGTTTATTACCTTTAATGGCATCTACAGAAAGTTTTATCGTTCTTGCTGAATCCCTAGATATAAATATTGATGGATCTAATACCTCGGTTTTAAAATTTGAAACTTCATTGTATTCTTTATAAATATCATTTTTAATCTGTGTTTCTTTTATAGTAGGAGATATTGCCATTCTAGTATTCAAAATTTCTTTATTAGTATCTTCTGACACTAGCCACTGAAAAACTTCCTTTACTGCATTTTGTTCTTTTATGCTTTTTTTCATTATATAATTGTTAATGCATAAAAAATTTGAATTAGATAAATAATATTGTTTATCTTCATTAGATTCTTCAAATTTAGGCAAATTGCTTATACCTACGTCAAAATTTAAAGGTATTATATTAGAAAAATATCCTTTATCTTCAAAAGTAGATAATTGCATTGCTACATTACCTTGATAAAAATTTGTTCTTATATCCTTTTTACTTTTTTTATCAAATTCATCATCTAACAAATTTTCCTTATATAATTTATTATATATATCTAAAATATTTTTAGATGAATCAAATTTGTACTCACCATTTTTATAATCCCAAAATGACGTATATATATTGTCTAAATTAACACTTGGTTCACCTATAGATTGTTTAAAATCTTCATATTCTATAATTGGAAATTGGAATGGCACTATATTGGGAAATTGTTTTTTTATTTTTCTACTATATTCTATTAATTCATCCCAATTTTGTGGTGGTTTATTAGGATCAAGCCCAACCTTTTTAAATATTTCCTTATTCCATATAAATTTCACATTTTCTTCACTTAATCTTACACCAATAGGATCTCCATTAAAATATACAAAATCCTCTGATTTCATATTATCTATATTATCTAACTTTTTAATATAGTCATCTTTAATTAGCTCGAAAAAACCATACATCATTATATCTGGCCCTTTTTCTGCTGCTAAAGCAGTTTTTAATACATTATCATAATCTCTATTATCATATAAACTTAACATAATATAAATATCTTTATGTTTTTCATTGAATTTTTGGGCTTGGTATTCTCTTGTATTTGAAACTCTATCTTTAGGCAACCAAACTCTAACTATTGTTTTATCCTTAAAAAAATCATAATCACTATTACTACTTTCTTTTTTAATTAAACTCAATTTATATAAAACAGATGATATAATTAGAAGTAAACAAACTATACTAGTAGATATTAAATATAAATTTTTACGTTTTTTATCCATAACATACAACTCCTGTGTATCTATTTAAATACATTATTTATTATATCTAAAATTTTATAAGAAGCTTTTCCATCCCCAAAAATGCTCTTTTGATACCCATTAGGTTGAAAATTTAATATGGAATTTAAAATTTTATTTTTATCAGTTCCAACTACTATATTCCATCCACTTTCAACAGTTTCTATCCATTCTGTTTCATCTCTCATAGTTATACATGGTTTTTTCATAAAGAAAGCTTCCTTTTGAACACCACCACTATCAGTAACTATTTTTTGAGAGTTCATCTCTAAAGAAATCATATCAAGATAGCCTACTGGTCCTATCAATTTTATATTATTACCAAACTGTAAATTATAATCTTCTATATATTTTTTTGTTCTTGGATGAAGTGGTAATACTATTATTTTCCCACTTTCATTTAACGCTTCTATTATACTCTTTAATCTATTTATATCATTAGTGTTTTCTGCTCTATGTATCGTTGTTAAAATATATTCTCCAGGTTTTATAGAAATTTTATTTAATATACTTTCTTTTTCTTTTGCTAGTTTTTTAAAATGTAATACGGCATCAAACATCACATCTCCTACATTATAAACATTTTGATTAATACCTTCATTATGAAGATTATCTCTTGCTGTAACTGTAGGAACAAATAATAATTTAGATATATGATCTGTAAGGATTCTATTTTGTTCTTCTGGCATATTCATATTAAAACTTCTAAGTCCAGCTTCTATATGAGCTACGGGTATTAACAATTTACTTGCACATAAAGCCCCAGCTAATGTAGAATTAGTATCACCATACACTAATACTAAATCTGGGTTTTCTTTTAAATATATTTTTTCTAAATCTATAAGCATTTTTCCAGTTTGCTCACCATGATTTCCAGAACCTATTTCTAAATTATAATCTGGCTTAGGTATTTGTAACTCTTCAAAAAATATTTTAGACATATTTTCATCATAATGTTGACCCGTATGAACTAATATTTCTTGATGTTCTTTTCTTATTATATTAGATACAGCAGCTGCCTTTATAAACTGAGGACGTGCACCAACTACAGTTAATATTTTCATAAACTATCTCCTCCAAAATTAATAACACATTAATGATTTTTCAGTTCCTTATAAGTATTTAAAAGTGTCTTACCTTCACTCTCCCATGAATACTTTTTTAAAACAAAATTTCTGCCGTTTTGCCCTAATTGTTTCATTAAATTTTTATCATGCAATAATTTTTGTATTTTTTTAGATATATCTTCAGGATTTTTAGGATCTATTCCTAAAAAACAGTCTTTAAATACACAATTCCAATATTCAAAATCTGACATAATCATAGGTAATTCACAAGCCATATATTCAAATGGTTTATTAGGTAATGCCGATATATGATTATCTACAGGCCAAAAATTAACTATCCCAATATCTGCTTTTTTCATATAAGAATATGCCTGCTTTTGCGGTATTAGTCCAAAATATTCCACATATTTCCATCCCTTTGACCTCATGCACTCTTCTTCATAATTTTTATTTTCCCATTTCCCTAAAAGCCATAACTTAACTTTTCCATTTAAAAGTTCCATTGCATCAATAACTTCTTTTATTCCTCTTATTTTAGTCAATCCACCAGCATATATCACCACAGGTAATTTCTTTTCTATATCTATAGGTTTTATAGAGTCAATATCTGAAATAACAGGAAAATTTCTAATTATTACTGTTTTATTCTTATCAAAGTTATTTGCAATATCTTCTGAAACACACACTATTTTATCAAAATTATTTGATGCCTTTTTTTCATATTTATTAAATATGTTAGATACTATTTTTCTTATAATATCACTTTTTAACCATTCTTTAGTTAATATCTGCTTAGGTACATCCTCATGCACATCATATATAACCTTCTTACCTAATTTCTTTAATTTTATCCCTACAGGTATCAATTCAGGATCATGAAAATGATATATATCTGCATCAATTTCTACGGCTTTTTTAAAAGCTATTTTTCTCTTTTTAAAGAACCTATAAAACCTACCATTTTTCTTTGGAAGATGAACTATTTTTACGTCATCTACTATTTCATCTTTATCATTTGCTATTAACAAATATATATCATACTCATTTTTTGCAATAGTCCTACATTCTTTATAATATATTCTAGTATCAAATGTAGGATGCGCTGTAGATATATGACAAATTTTAATTTTCATTATTCATTTCCTCTCTAAACTATTGTTTTTCCAACAATTGATTTTCTGGTACATCCTTAAATATTCTTGCTGGAACTCCTGCAACTATTTTAGCTTTTTCTACATCCTTAGTTATTAAACTTCCCGCTGCCGCAAAGCCATCTTCATGTATTGTTTTCCCTGGCAATATAACTGCACCTGCACCTATTCTTCCACCTTTTTTAACTGTAACTCCTTTGAATTTTCCGAATCTTTCCTTTGAACGAGCAGCATAATTATCATTGGATGTTACTACACAAGGAGCTATGAAAACGTAATCTTCAACTTCTGAGTATGCTGTTAAATATACATTAGTTTGAATTTTGCAATTAGAACCTACTGTACAAAAGTTTTCTATAGTTGCCCCTTTTCCTATTATAGTTTTCTCTCCTATAGATACATCTTCTCTTATAACAGCTAGATCAGCTACCAAAGTTTTACTACCTATTTTAGATCCTACATATATTATTACTCCTGCTCCTATTAAGCAATCATCATTAATTTGACATGGAGCAAATTTTTTATCATCTTTAAATATACTATTTACTGATCTCATAGGCTCTTTTCCTATTACAGCATTATCATCTATTCTTACATTATTACCCACAACTGTTCCTTTATGTATAATTACATTGTGTCCTATAATACAATTTTCTCCTATAACTACATCATCTTCTATAACAGCAAATTTTCCTATTTGAACATTATTACCTAATTTAGATTTTGGTGATATATAATTTATTTCCATGTTTTCACTCCTATATAAAATAAAATTTTAAAATTACCACCATAATATAATATCATATTTTGATGGTAATTTTAAAAAATTAAACTTTATTTAATAATTTATTTATTTATCTTTTCTACATTTACCATATCCATTGTTGAAAAATTATTAAATGGGAATTTAACTGGCATTCCTGTAAGTCTTGATTTATAAGCAGCTAATATTATTGCCATACCCTTCTTACCTTCTTCACCACTTACTAATGGTTCTCTATCTTCTTTTATAGCATCTATTGTATCTTTAAATAATGGAGTGTGTCCAAATCCATATACTGAATCCGGATCTCCCTCTTGAGCTTTTAATATATCTTCTTCTTCATTTTCTGTTCCATCTTCAAATTTCCAAGTTTCTATTTTATTAACGGCAAGTCCACCTATACATGCTGTACCTTTTTCTCCAAATATACTTAAAGTTTCTTCTAAATTTTTAGGATATACACAAGCACTTCCTTCAACTATTCCTATAGCTCCATTTTTAAATCTTATTACTATAGCTCCAAAATCCTCTGCTTCTATATCTCTTAAAAAAGTATCACATTGAGCATAAACTGTATCAATTTCTCCACCCATCATCCATTGAAGTAAATCTATATTGTGTATACATTGATTCATCAAAGTACCACCATCAAGTTCCCAAGTTCCTCTCCATGGAGCTTGTTGATAATATCCCATATTTCTATTCCATAGTATTCTTGCAGTACCATTTACTAATCTTCCAAATCTATTAGCTTCTACTGCTCTTCTTAATTGTTGTATTGGTTTATTAAATCTATTTTGATGACTTACACAAAGCTTAACATTATTTTTCTTTGCTGATTCTATCATTTTATCTGCATCATCTATAGATAAAGCCATGGGCTTTTCACATATTATGTGTTTTTTCTTATTCATACAGTTTATAGCTATTTCTGGATGGTATCCACTTTCTGTAGCTATTGTAACTACATCTATATCTTCTTTTTCTAACATTTCTTTGTAATCTGTATATATATTTACATCAGCTACTTCATCTAGTTTTGATACATAATCATTTTTCTTTTCTATAGCTTTTTCTTCAATAATATCACAAACTGCTACTAATTCAGCTTCTTCTTTATTGTTTATTATAGCTTCAACATGCTTATAAGAAATTCTTCCACAACCAACAATAGCAAACTTTAATTTTTTCATTATTTTCCCTCCACATTTTATTAATTAGGATAAGTTCAAAAGAACTTATCCTATCATTAAATATTATAATTTGTGTATTTTTTCTCTATTATTTTTTACATTCTTTGTAGCATTTCTTGTGTCATATAAAATTTTAGCTTTTTCTACTATACGTTCATAATCATAACAACTATGATTTGTAGTTATAATTACAATATCAGCTTCTTCTAATCCTTTTTCTAAATCTACTGATTTATATAATTTACCTTTGTGCTTAAATTCAGGTATATATGGATCATTAACCTGTACATTAGCTCCATTCTTTTCTAAGTGTTCTATTACTTTCAATGTTGGAGATTCTCTCATATCATCTATATCATTTTTATACGCAGCACCTAATAATAAAACCTTTGATCCATTCATGGCCTTTTTGTCTTCATTTAATAATTTCATAGCATTTTCTACTACAAATTCAGGCATACGATCATTAATTTCTCCTGATACTTCAATTAATCTTGTATGGAAATCATACTCTTTAGCTTTCCATTCTAAATAGAATGGATCTAATGGTATACAATGTCCCCCAAGACCTGGACCTGGATAGAACGCCATAAATCCATAAGGCTTTGTTTTAGCAGCATCTATAACTTCAAATACGTCTATATTCATTTTTTTACATAATATAGCCATTTCATTAGCTAATCCTATATTTATATTCCTAAAAGTATTTTCTAATATTTTTTCCATTTCTGCTACTGCTGGTGAAGATACTACATATACCTCTCCTTCTAAAACGCTTCTATAAAGCATAGCAGCTACTTCTGTACAATCTTTTGTACAACCACCTACAACTT
This sequence comes from Clostridium tepidum, assembly GCF_002008345.1. Lineage (GTDB taxonomy): Bacteria > Bacillota > Clostridia > Clostridiales > Clostridiaceae > Clostridium_F > Clostridium_F tepidum. Next base: position 5,583 of record NZ_MRAE01000026.1, on the reverse strand, counting down.
TAGGTGTATTTTTAGTTTTAAATTGTTTGTTTCCTGGATCTACTCTCTCTGGTGAAAATCCTAAAAAGAAGTCTTTTCCACATTTTAATCCTGTTTCTTCAAGTATTGGTTTTAAAACTTCTTCTGTTGTTCCCGGATATGTTGTACTTTCAAGAACTACAAGCATACCTTTATGAAGATATTTTGCAATACTTTTAGTTGAACTAACTACATAAGATATATCAGGTTGTTTATACAAATCTAATGGTGTCGGTACACATATAGCTACTGCATCAACTTCACTAACAAACGAAAAATCTGTAGTAGCTTTTAATTTACCTTCTTTAACCAAATCAGCCAATTCATCATCAACTATATCACCTATATAATTTTTACCTTCGTTAACTAATTCTACTTTTTTATCTTGAACATCAAATCCTATAACTTCAAATCCAGCCTTAGCTTTTTCTACGGCTAGTGGCAGCCCTACATATCCTAATCCTACTACTCCTAATTTAGCTGTTTTATTTTCTAATTTAGTTATTAAATCCTTTTTTACTTGTGACATTTTTATACCTCCTAGTACAACGCACAAACGCCTAATTTATACATTTTTAATTTTTGTGATATATTTTATACTTACTATTATTATATATTAACTTAAATTTATTTCTTACTTTTTAAGTATTATTTTTTTCTCATATATGTTGGAACCTTCTTTTCTATTAATTTAAATATTTCATCTTTATCATTATAAACAACTTTTTTAAATTCTTCTATAGATTTTTCTACAAATTCTATATCATTTTCTATAGGCTTTTCTACAAATATCTTATCATGCTCTGTAGATGTTAGAGCTATTTCATTCATTAATAACTCTTCATATAATTTTTCTCCTGGTCTTAATCCTGTGTATTCAATTTTAATGTCTTCTTCTGGTTTATATCCAGATAAAGTTATTAAATCTTTAGCTAAATCTACAATCTTAACTGGTTTTCCCATATCCAATACAAATATTTCTCCACCTTTTGCCATAGCAGCTGCTTGTATAACTAATTGTGCTGCTTCTGGTATAGTCATAAAATATCTATTTATTTCTGGATGAGTTACAGTAACAGGCCCTCCATGAGATATTTGCTTTTTAAATAATGGAATAACAGATCCATTACTTCCCAAAACATTTCCAAATCTAACTGCTACAAATTCAGTTTTACTTACTTTATTAAAAGCTTGAATCATTATTTCACAAAACCTTTTTGTAGCCCCCATAATATTAGTTGGATTAACAGCTTTATCTGTGCTTATTTGTACAAATCGCTCAATTTCAAATTCATGAGAACATTTAATCAAATTGTATGTACCTATTATATTATTTTTAATAGCTTCTGCTGGATTTTGTTCCATTAATGGTACATGTTTATGAGCTGCTGCATGAAAAACTACACTTGGATTGTATAATGAAAATATATCTTTTAATCTCTTTTCATCTCTTATAGACGCTATTATAACAGACTTATCTAAGTCTGGATATTTGTAATTCAGTTCCATTTGAACATCATAAGCATTGTTTTCATATATATCTAATATTAGAAGTTTCTTAGGTGAAAATTTAGCTATTTGTCTGCAAAGTTCTGACCCTATAGAGCCTCCTCCACCAGTAACTAAAACTACTTTATCCTTTATATATTTATTTATACAACTATCATCTAATTTAACTTCCTCTCTACCAAGTAAATCCTCAATACTTACATCTCTTAATTTGCTCATATTAAACTTACCTTGTATTATCTTATCCATGCTTGGTAAAGTTTTTAGTTTACAACTAGTTTCTTTACAAATAGATACTATTTCACTTTTTGTTGATGGTGATGCTGAAGGAATAGCTAATATTATTTCATCTATTTTTTTATTTTTAGATATCCTTATAATACTTTCTCTTCCCCCTAAAACAGGTATGCCATTTATTCTTTTCCCTAACTTTTCTATATCATCATCTATAAGACCTATTATTCTATAATTTAATTCCTTATTTCTCTTTATTTCTTTTATAATAAGAGCTGCTGCATCTCCTGCACCTATTATAAGTAACTTCTTTTCTTTAGAATCACAATTGCATTTATTCTTATTAGATTCTTTGTCTTCTATAACTCTATATATAAATCTTGTACCTCCTAAAGATACTATAGATAAAATCCAAAATATTATATGTACAGTAAATGGAAATCTATAATAATTACTTTCTAAAATTTTATAATTAATAAAATAACTATAGATTATAAATATAAAATTAGATATAGAAATTGAATAAATTATAGATATGAGTTCTTCTACTGAAGCATATTTCCATATACTACTATATAAATTAAATATTTTATTAAAAAATAAAGTTATTATTATAACTGGAATTACTGACAACTTAAAAAATATCATATATTTTTTAAATTCCGATGCCATCCCAAAATCAAATCTTAATAAAATTGCTAAATATAAAGATAAAATTATTAACAATATATCATAAAGAATCAATTTCTTATCTTTTCTCATATAATCACTTCCTTAAACTCTAAACTCTACTTATTTATTTTACATCATTGATAAAATTATTCAACAATTTTTTGCAATATCTTTATTTTATCATATATACAATAAATAGAAAATATGATTTAAAATTTATTACAATATTTTAAAAACCGTTGATATTAAATATATCAACGGTTTTTAGCTATATACTAAATAATTTTACTACTGCATTATAAAGTTTTTGAGCTATTTGATTTTTATAAGAGTCACTATTTAACTTCCTAACCTCTGTATCATTAGAAACAAATCCAGTTTCTACAAGAATAGAAGTCATTAGAGCATTTTTTGTAACATATAAATTATGATCACTTATTCCTCTATTTGATCTTCCTAAAGAAGACATCTCATTTACTATAAAATGTGATAAAACTTTACTCTTTAACGCTGCATCACAAGGAGTTCTATCATACCACACCCCATCATCATCCTTGTATACCCCTGAATTATCTAGCTTAGGTCTATATGTACTATAATGAGTACTATATCCATTAGCTGATGGTATATCAAAAGAATCAGTATGTATACTCATAAATAAATCAGCTTTTATACTATTAGCTACATTTATTCTATCTTCTAAATTTTGTGTTATTGAATGATAATTATAATTATCTACTTTGTCTCTAGTATAAATAATATTATATCCTACTTTTTTTAGAAGATTTCCTAACTTGATAGTGATTTTTTGAACTATATCTGCTTCATGTAATCTTCCAGTTGCTTGAGATGATAATGCTCCTGAATCTCTGCCTCCATGTCCTGCATCTAAAACTATAGTTTTTATTAAATTACCTTGAACATTATATTCTTCATACTTATGATTATCTAATCTTTCTTTACTATACTTATCTTTTACATGTACTCCTATTAAATACTTACCAGATTTATTTGGTGTCCATGTAACTTCATTACTTATACTATAATCTCTTATTTTTGTCCATGAATTTTTTGCTAAATCTTTTATCCAATATTCATACAATACACCATTCGAGCTACTTCCATAAGCTTTTATTGTATACACTTGTCCTAATTTCAATTCATCATTTACTATCTTATTTCCATTTAGGCTTACATCTAATTTTTCAACAATTGCTTTATTTAAAATATCTGTGTTTTTCTCTACTTTACTAGAATTAGATAAACATTTTGCACTGTTCATCATAGTAACTATACTTTTACCATAATTACTATCAGCAGCCCATCCTTTATCTGGATAATTAGGATTTTCTCCTATTCCTAACCACTCAACATAAGGAGCTATTCCTCTTTCCACATATGTAAAACGAGGATATACACAATTATTTTTTAATTCCTCAGTACTAGAATAAGCTTTTAAATGTTGAATAACTGCTCTTACTCCTGTTCTTGTATCTTTAAAGTAAACACCACATACGCCATTACCTGTGGCACCAATACCTGCAAAATTATTCTGACTTTCTTTTACATCTCCTGTAAATTTCAAAAAATTTGTTTCCTTCATTATTTGCATAAAAGCTACATCAGCTTTTATTCCTTCAATATTAGCTTCTTGCCACACCATAGAAATAAATTCCTTTATACTTTGATCACTTTTCACATTATTTCTAGTCCTAAAATAATTTAATGCCTGTTCTTGTGTTAATTGAGATTTTCCCATTATATTAGTAGCGCTAATAGCATTAACTTTAACTGAATTTGCACAATTTATAATTACGCTAATAAAAATTAAAACTAAAAAATTTACAAATAAATTTTTTATTCTCATATTTATCTTGTTTCACAGAAGATAGTGAAGGGTTTGAAACCAAAGAAGAGGATTTTTTATTCTCATATTTATCTTGTTTCCCCTCTTTTCATATAATTTAAATTTTTTTACTTCACAAATTAACCTCCTTTGTAAATTATTATATCATATGTTTAATTTAAGAATATGCCTACTTTAAATTAAACATAAAAAATCACCAATTATACAATTAATTGATGATTTTTCATATCTACAACTTTATTAAATTGATTTTTAATAAAAAATTTATTATTATTTTGCTAATTTATATGAAACTAGTTCCCAATATTCCTTTTGCAATAGCCTCTGCACATTTTTGCTGAAACCAATCAGAATTTAAAAGAACTTCTTCATTTCTATTATCTATAAAACCTAACTCAACTAATATTGATGGACTTATAGTGTTTTTCAAAACATAATATCCTGCTGTTTTAATTCCTCTATCGTATAGACCAATAGAACTTATAAGTTCCTTTTGGACTTTTTCTGCAGCTTCTTTTCCTTTTGCACTTCCATTATAATAGTAAGTTTCTGTACCATGAGCTGATCCATTAAAGCTATTAGTATGTATACTTACATATAAATCTGTATTATTGCTATTGGCAATTGCTACTCTAGCAGCTAAATCTTGTGATTCGTTTGAAGGCCAAGATACGTTGTCACTAGTTCTAGTATAAATAACTCTAACTCCATTATTTTCTAAAATTTTTCCTAATTTTAAAGCTACTTTTAAAGTAACATCCTTTTCTTTAACACCAGTTGGTCCTACAGCCCCGCTGTCATATCCTCCATGACCCGCATCAACAACTATAGTTTTTTTATTATACGCTATAACATTATATTCTACATATTTATGTTCATCTAATTTTTCTTTACTATTTTTATCTTTTACATGTATTCCTACTAAATATGTTCCTGTTCTTGTTGGAGTCCAATTCATGCTATTTCCTGTACCATAATCTCTTATCATTTCCCATACTTGAGTATAAGGATCCTTTATCCAGAACTGATATAAAACTCCATTAGCACTACTTCCACTACCTTTTATAGTATATGTTTTACACTGTTCTAGTTTACCATTTGTTACTACTGATCCATTTAAACTTACTTCTAAACTACTAATAGTTGCTTTAGAACTATTTTGTTCTACATTATATTCTACATATTTATGTTCATCTAATCTTTCTTTACTATTTTTATCTTTTACATGTATTCCTACTAAATATGTTCCTGTTCTTGTTGGAGTCCAATTCATGCTATTTCCT
>NZ_MRAE01000025.1 GCF_002008345.1 Clostridium tepidum | reverse complement strand
AATTATATTAATAAACTTGATAATAAAATTATACCTTTTATTAATTTAAAATAATATATAAAAAGAATTTAAAACTAAAAAATTTTGAAAAAATAATTAATACATTATTGTGTTTATTTATTAAAACTTACTAAAAACTTATTAAATATTTAAATAAATTTCTATAAAGCACTAAAACTATTAGTTCAAGTGTTTAATAGAAATTTATTTAAATAAACTATTACTTTAATTTTTATAAAAAACATTATAATATAAAAAATAAATTAATATGCAAGCTTTAATTTTTTATCTATATTTAATAATTTATTTTTATCCTCTGCTGATAATACAATTTTATCATTTGCTTTAATTACAGTTGATCCATTAGGAGTAATAATTTTTTCTCCTCTTCTTATCATGATGATTAAAACATCTTTTGGGATATTCATATCTTCTATAGCCTTACCTACCATTTTATTATTTTTATCAATGTTAATTTCTAATAATTCTGTTGCAAATTCTTCATAATCATTAAAAGTTTTAAGTACTGTCTCTTCTTTCCCTACTAAGTCAAGTTTCTTAGCTATAGGAATAAAAAATGTTCCTTGAACCAAAACGGAGACCAAAGCCACAAAAAATACTATATTAAATATTTTATCTGCTACTGAAAGTTCAGCTATTAATGGATAAGTAGCAAAAACAATAGATGCTACACCACGAAATCCAACCCAAGATACAAGTAACTTATCTTTTGTAGGCTTTTTAAACAGTGTTAATACAATAAATACTGCGATTGGACGTGCTATAAATATAATAAAAGCTGCAGTTATAGTTCCACTTAATGCTACACTTAACAATTGAGATGGGAAAACTAATAATCCTAAAGTAAAAAATAGTAAAATTTGCATAAGCCAAGATATACCATCAAAATAACGGACTAAGCTTACTTTCTGTACAAGCTTACTATTTCCCATAACTAATCCTGTAATGTAAACTGCTAAAAATCCATTTCCCATAATAGAATTAGCTATGGAATAAGATAATAAAGCAATACTAATAGCCAATACAGAATAAAGACCTTCAATATCAAGATTGATATTATTAATCAACCATAAGGATAATTTTCCTACTAAAAAACCAACAAAAACTCCTATTAATACTTGTGTTGCAATAAGCATTACTATATTCTGTTTGTTACCTGTTATAAGACCTAAAAAAATGGTTGTTAACATATATGCCATTGGGTCATTGGAACCACTTTCCATTTCTAGCATAGGAGCTAAATTGTTTTTTAAGTTTAAGTTTTTAGAACGTAAAATAGAAAATACAGAAGCAGCATCTGTAGATGAAATAATTGAACCAAGCAACATTCCTTCAAGAAAAGTCATACCAAGGAAATAATGAGCAAAAATACCTACAAGAAAAGCTGTTAAAGCTACACCGATAGTAGCAAGAATTGTAGAGGCAAAAGCCACAGGTTTTGCTGTTTTCCAATTTGTTTCAAATCCTCCAGAAAACATTATAAACAAAAGACCAAAATTACATAATTTACTAGCTAACTGAGAATTATCGAAATAGATTCCTCCAATACCTTCTGATCCCATTATCATACCCATTGCAAGAAATATAACAAGAGTTGGAACACCATACTTATATAAAACTTTACTTGAAATTACACACAGAAACAAAATTACTCCAGAAATTAATAAAATATCCATGGGATACCTCCAAACTTTATGCTTATTCTATTAAATGCACTTTACAAAAATAACACAATTTTAATTTATTATTTTAAATAAATATTTATATATAATATCTATATATATAAATTATAACATATAAATTTCAAGAATCTTCTAACATTTTTGTTAAAACATTTTAAATATTATAAAAAGATATGTTTTATATTGAAAAAATAATACAAAATCTTCCACACAAAACTTAATATAAAAATATTTAATCCTTTTAATTCCAATAAAATAAGTAAATTACCTAATTTATTTTTAAATATAATTAATTATACAAATATATTACATTAATTTATTAGTTTAAATTCAATATACTATATATATAATTAAAGCTTTTAATTATATAATTTACTCAAATATTTAATTTTATGTAAAGCTTAAAAATTATTATTTTAAATAGAATCTATTTAAAAGATTGGTTGGATTTTATTTAAAATATTAATTATAAAATACCCGCTCTTTTCTCTTTCTAAGAAAAGTAGAAAAAAACGGGTAGTCATTAAGTAAAAGTTTAAACAATCATATTATATAATTTAAAATTAAAATTTTTAGATATTAATTTTATAACAAATATTTTTATTTCATTATTTTACAAATATTATTTGTAAATTCTACTGGATCATTTATTGTTAATCCTTCTATAAGTAACGCTTGATTATACAATAAATCTGTATATAACTTAAATTTATCCTTATCAGTTGCATAAGAATTCTTTAATGCTTTAATTATATCATGATTTATATTTATTTCTAAAACTTTGTCTGCTCTTATATTTTGATTATTAGGCATAGAATTTAATACTTTTTCCATTTCAATTGAAATTTCACCTTCGTTTGCTAAGCACACTGGATGATTCTTCAATCTTTTTGAAGCCCTAACATCTTTAACTTTTCCTGATAAAATTTCTTTCATTGCTTCAAATAATTCTTTATTTTCATTATCATCAGAATTAGATATATTTTCTTTTTCTTCTGCTTCTATACCTAAGTCACCACTTGATACAGATTTAAATTCTTTTTCTTTATACTTCATAAGCATTTTAATAGCAAATTCATCTATATCATCTGTAAAGAACAATACCTCATAGCCTTTGTCTAATACTACTTCTATTTGTGGAAGTTTTTCAATTCTTTCATTAGATTCTCCTACAGCATAGTAAATATATTTTTGATCCTCTGGCATTCTAGAAACATACTCAGCTAAAGTAACCATCTTTTTCTCTTTAGAAGAATAGAACATTAATAAATCTTGTAATACATCTTTATTACTTCCAAAGTCACTATAAACACCATATTTTAATTGTCTTCCAAAAGATTCGTAGAATTTTTCATATTTATCTCTATCTTTCTTTAATAAATTTTCTAATTCGTTTTTAATTTTAGTTTTTATATTTTTAGCAATAAGCTTTAATTGTCTATCATGTTGTAGTATTTCTCTAGATATGTTAAGAGATAAATCCTCAGAATCTACTATTCCTTTAACAAATCCAAAATAGTCTGGTAATAAATCTCCACATTTATTCATAATTAAAACACCATTTGAATATAACTCTAATCCTTTTTCATACTCTTTTGTATAAAAGTCATAAGGTGTTTTTTCTGGAATAAATAAAATTGCATTGTAGCTTACTACACCGTCAACCCTAGTATGAATATATTTTATTGGTTTATCAAAACCATAGTGCTTTTCAGCATAAAAATTTTCATAATCCTCTTTCTTTAATTCATTTTTATTTTTTCTCCAGATAGGAACCATACTATTTATAGTTTCTTCTTCTTTATATTCTTCAAATTCTTCTTTATTATCTTCTTTAGGTTTTGTCTTTGTTAGATCCATTTTTATTGGATATCTAATAAAATCAGAATATTTCTTTATTATAGATTTTAATCTATATTCATCTAAAAATTCATCATAGTTTTCTTCTTCCGTATTATCTTTTATTTTAAGTATAATTTCTGTACCATAACTATCCTTTTCACAAGGTTCTATAGTATATCCCTCTGCACCTTTTGAATTCCATTTATAAGCTTCATCACTACCAAAAGCTTTACTTATAACAGTAACATCATCAGATACTAAAAAAGCTGAATAAAAACCTACACCAAATTGCCCTATTATATCATATCCATCTTTTATTTCATTTTCCTTTTTAAATTGTAATGATCCACTTTTGGCTATAACTCCAAGATTATTTTCAAGCTCATCTTTTGTCATTCCAATACCAGTGTCAGATATTTTTAATATTCTATTTTCCTTATCAGAAATAACTTTAATATAATAATTATCCTTTTCAAATTTTAGACTGTCATCTGTTAATGTCTTGTAATAAATTTTATCGATTGCATCACTGGCGTTAGAAATAAGTTCTCTTAAAAAAATCTCCTTATGGGTATAAATTGAATTAATCATAAGATCTAAAAGTCTTTTAGATTCTGCTTTAAATTGTTTAGTTTCCAAATCAACCTCTCCCTTCAGAATAAAAACTTACAAATACAGTTATATGTATTTACCAAGTAAAAATTAATTTAGGCCAATTTTTACCATCATAAATCTTATACAATATGATTGTTAGCACTTAATGTTAATGAGTGCTAATAACTATCTTTTATATAACATATTTAAAGACTTATGTCAACATTTTAAAATATCAATTAGCATTTAGTATTGAATAATTTTATAGTTTTACTCCTTTTAAAAAAAATTAATATAAATTTCTAAAAATCAACACTAAAACATATAATAAATGTTAAAATACTATTATATAAAATTTTACACATGACATTGAAAGGAGAACAAAATTGAGCAAAAATATAATCTTAAATTGGGCAAAATCCAACTTTGAAGAAGGTGATAAAAAAAATATAAAATTTGAAAACATAAGAAAATTTTTCGATATGAAAGAAAAACAAGATTATACTATTGATGATGAAACTTGGTCTGACATGGATATGGATAGAATTTATTCAAAATTAGACAGAACCGCTAGTACCTTAGGAGAATCTGTTTTATACTATATGCTTAGGAATCCATTAAATGATGAAGAAAAATTAAAAAAAAGAAATGATTTAATTCAACTATTAAAAAAAGATATAAATTTAAGAGATAAACTTTTGGTTATATACTATGAATTAGGTAGAGATAGAAAAAATACTTTTTTAGATATGATAGAAAGCGAATTAGAAATAAATAAAATAAAATATTATTTATATACAGTATTGGGTAAAATATTCCCTTTAATAGCTGTTCTGCTTACCCTATTTGTAAATAAAAGCTATGCTAAATATATAGTTGGCTCTGCAATTTTAAATATGATTGTTAATCATATGGAAAGAAATACAATAAAATCTAGAGGAATTATATATTTGAGAAGAATTATAAAAGCAGCTAAAAAAATATCTAACTTTAAAAATAATGAATTTAGATATTATATAGATATTATAGATAATAATCTTAAACAGGTTAAATCCATAGATAGAGCTACTTTATTAATAAATTTTGTGAATATGTGGCAAGGACTTTTTGAATCTATATCTGTAATATTTTTAATAGAAGAATGTGCTTATTATAAAATATCTGGAGTTTTAAAAGATAAAAAAGAATATATAATGAATATATTTTATGCTTTAGGTGAACTAGAATCACTATTATCTATATCTGGTTATCAAAAAAGCTTAAAAAACGATTATGTACATCCAATTTTTACAAAAAAAGTTTCTCTTAATATTAAAGATGGAATACATCCCCTTTTAGATAAACCTGTACCAAATTCTATTTCTATTAAAGAAAAAGGAATAGTACTTACAGGTACAAATATGTCTGGTAAATCAACTTTTTTAAGAATGCTAGGTGTAAATATACTATTATCTCAAAGCTTTTATTTTGCATTAGCAAAAGAATACAAAGCTTCATTTTTCAATATAGTATCCTCTATTAGTCCTAATGATGATCTATCAAAAGGAAAAAGTTACTATATGGCAGAAGCAGAAGGTATACTTAGAATAGTTAATGCTCTAAAAAAGAATTTACCTGTATTTTGTCCCATAGATGAAATATTTAGAGGAACAAATCCTATCGAGAGAATAGCTATGTCAGCAGAAATACTTTCTTATATTCAAAATAGAAAAACAATTTCCATTGTAGCTACCCATGATAGAGAATTAGTAAATATATTAAAAGATAGCTATGAATTTTATTATTTTAGTGAATCTATTGACAATAAAAATGGATTAAATTTTGACTATAAACTAAAGGTAGGAGTTTCTAATACACAAAATGCCATAAAACTTTTGGAATATATTGGCTATCCAAAGGAGATTACTGAAAAATCCTATAAAAGAGCTGAAACTATAAAAGGATTTATTTAATTTATAAAATTACTTTAATTAATATATTAAATTTAATATATTCTAATTAAACAAGTAAATTAATATAATATTATTAATTTACTTTATACTTCAATATACATAACAACTTAATCTATAAAAACTTATTTTTATAGATATGTTTATAGGCTTTAGAGGGGGGATTTTCTTCCACTAAAGCTTATTTTATAGATATTCTATAAAAAAATTGATATTAATCAATTGCAACTTTAAAGTTATCACAATTATTATAGAGTTTATTCTTATTGCTAAATAATAATTTTTAACATACATTGTTATTCATATACTTAAAAAATAATTATTTAAAATTGAACCATCTTAATTTTACTTACTTTTATTGTACATGTGTTCCCTATTTTTGATAAAAATAAATATAATAAAATCTATGAAAACGTATTGACTAACATGTACGTACAAGTTATAATTTATTTATATTGAACTTGTACGTACATCGATTAATAATTAAAACTATTTATGCAATATAAATGATAAAGGGGATGGTTCATCATGTCTAAATTTTCAAATGACATACAACAATTACTACAATACATTGGTGGAAAAGAAAACATTTCTGCAGTAAGTCACTGTGCAACTCGTATGCGTTTTGTATTACATGATACTAAAAAAGCTAATATTAAAGATATTGAACAAATTAAATCTGTAAAGGGAGTTTTTACACAAGCTGGCCAATTTCAAGTTATTGTTGGTAACGAAGTTGCAACGTTTTATAATGAATTTATAAAAATAGCTAAAGTAGATGGTGTTAGTAAAGATCAAGCTAAGATAGCCGCTAAAAATAACATGAATTTTATGCAAAAACTACTAGCTAATTTAGCAGAAATATTTGCACCTATTATACCTGCTCTTATAGTTGGTGGTTTAATATTAGGATTCCGTAATATTATTGGGGATATTAAGTTAATGGAAAACGGAACTAAAGCCTTAATAGAAGTATCTCAGTTTTGGCAAGGCATTCATTCTTTCTTATGGTTAATTGGTGAAGCAATATTTTTCTTCTTACCTGTTGGAATCACTTGGTCCATTTCTAAAAAGATGGGAACTACACAAATTTTAGGAATTATATTAGGACTTACCTTAGTTTCTCCTCAATTATTAAATGCTTATTCAGCTGCAAGTACTCCAGTAGATAAAATTCCAGTATGGAACTTTGGTTTTGCAAAAATCCAAATGATTGGATATCAAGCACAAGTAATTCCATCAATGCTTGCTGGCTTCCTTTTAGCTTGGCTTGAAAAATCTGTACGCAAAATTGTACCAGAATATATTTCTATGATTTTAGTACCCTTCCTTTCTTTAGTTCCTACTGTATTAATAGCTCACACTATATTAGGACCAATAGGTTGGAAAATAGGTGCAGTTATAGCACATATAGTATACTCAAGTTTAACCTCAACTTTTGGATGGTTATTTGCAGCAGTGTTTGGATTTACTTATGCACCTTTAGTTATCACAGGATTACATCATATGACTAATGCCATTGATCTACAAATAATGGCTGAACTTGGTGGAACTAATTTATGGCCAATGATTGCTTTATCTAATATAGCTCAAGGTTCCGCAGTTCTAGCAATAATTTATTTAAATAAAAATAATGAAGAAGAAAAACAGGTATCTATTCCAGCAGCAATATCTTGCTATTTAGGAGTAACAGAGCCAGCTATATTTGGTATAAATCTAAAATATATATACCCTTTCTTAGCTGCTATGATAGGTTCTTCAATAGCTGCAGTAATATCAGTAGGTTCAAATGTTATGGCTAATTCAATTGGAGTTGGTGGTATACCAGGTATACTTTCTATAAAAGTACAATGTATGTTACCTTTTGCATTAGCAATGTTAGTAGCCATTGTTGTACCGTTTATACTTACAATTGTATTTTCTAAGAAAAAAAAGTGGAATAGAAAAATGAAATAAATAATCAAATAAACCAATGTATTAAACTAGAAAAGGAAGATTAATTTTCTGCCTTTTCTAATTTACATTTAAAAAGAAGGAGCAAATTATATGAAAGATTTTAAAAAAAGTGTAGTATATCAAATATACCCAAAATCCTTTAATGATACTAACGGTGATGGATTTGGAGATTTAAAAGGAATTACACTTAAATTAGATTATTTAAAAACATTAGGTGTTGATTATATATGGTTAACTCCTTTTTATATTTCTCCTCAAAAGGATAATGGATATGATGTGGAGGATTATTGCAATATTGATCCTTTATTTGGTACAATGGAAGATTTTGAAAATTTAATTATAGAAGCAAATAAAAGAGGAATTGATGTCATGCTTGATATGGTATTTAATCATACCTCTACGGAACATATATGGTTTAAACATGCTCTAAATGGAGATAAAAAATATAAAAATTATTATATATTTAAAAAATCTAAAAATGAACAACCCCCTACTAACTGGCAGTCTAAATTTGGAGGTCCAGCTTGGGAATATGTTAAAGAGTTTGATGAATATTATCTACATCTATTTGATGTTACTCAAGCAGACCTTAACTGGGAAAATGAAGAAGTCAGAAAAGAAGTCTTTGACATTGTAAACTTTTGGATTAGAAAAGGTGTAAAAGGATTTCGCTTCGATGTTATTAATCTTATTTCAAAACCAACAAAATATAAAGATGATACTAATGGAGATGGTCGCTCATTCTACACAGATGGCCCTAATATTCATAATTATCTAAAGCAACTAAACAAAGAAACCTTTGGAAAATATAAAGATATAATTACTGTAGGCGAAATGTCCTCTACTACCATAGATAATTGCATTAAATATTCAAATCCTAGGGAAAAAGAACTATCTATGGTATTTAACTTTCATCATCTAAAAGTAGACTATAAAAATGGTGATAAATGGAGCTTAATGAATTTTGACTTTATAAAATTAAAAAATATCTTAAATAATTGGCAAGTTGGGATGAAAAATGGCAATGGTTGGAATGCAGTATTTTGGTGTAATCATGATCAACCTCGTATTGTATCCCGCTTTGGAGATGATAAAAAATATCATAAAGAATCTGCAAAAATGTTAGCAACATCAATACATTTACTTAGAGGAACTCCTTATATTTATCAAGGAGAAGAAATAGGTATGACAAATTGTTATTATGATAAAATTGATTACTATAAAGATGTAGAATCAATTAATTTTTATAATATACTAAAATCTGAAGGTAAAACTGAAAAAGAAATAATTAAAATATTACAGGCAAAATCGAGGGATAATTCTCGTAGTCCAATGCAATGGGATAACTCACGCAATGCTGGATTTACAAAAAAAGAACCTTGGATAAAGGTATGTAAAAACTATAAAAATATTAATGTAGAAAATTCCTTAAAAGATGAAGATTCAGTTTTTTATCATTATCAAAAGCTGATTAAATTAAGAAAAGAATATGATATTATATCTTATGGAGATTTTGAATTAATATTAGAAGAAGATACAAGTATATTGGCTTATTTAAGAAAATATAAAAACGAAACACTGCTTGTGATAAATAATTTTTATGGAAAAGAAGTTTTATTTAAATTGCCTGAAAAACTTAAACTATATGAATGTAAAAGTAAAATTTTGATTTCTAATTACAAGAATTCTTCTAAAAATTATAAAGAAATTAGATTAAGACCATATGAATCTATTGTTTATCACCTTGAGAGAAACTAAAAAAAGTGTTAGAATGTTTCTGGTGATAAAATATGGAAAGTAAGTACTTAACTATTTACAATGAAATTTTAAATAAAATAGAAACTAATAAAATTCAATCTGGTGAAAAGCTTTCTTCTGAAAATGAAATGATGAAAGAATATAATGTATCTAGAGATACTATAAGAAAAGCATTAAACTTGTTAGAAAGTAATGGTTACATCCAAAAAGTAAAGGGTAAAGGCTCCTTTGTATTAGATATTAATAAATTTGATTTTCCTGTTTCAGGACTTACAAGTTTTAAAGAATTATCTACTAAAATGGGAGTAGAATCAAATACCCTAGTTAAAGAATTAAAATTAATAAAGCCTAATAATTTTTTAATAAAACAATTAAACCTATCAAAAAATGATGAAGTTTGGAAGGTTATAAGAGTTCGAGAAATAGATAATAAAAAAATTATCTTAGATAAAGACTTTTTCAACAAAAAATATGTTCCTTTATTAACCAAAAATATTTGTGAAAACTCTATATATGAATATCTTGAAAATGAATTAGGACTAAAAATTAGTTTTGCTAAAAAAGAAATTACAATGCAACAAGCTACAGATGAAGATAAAGCATATTTAGACTTTGAAAAATATAATATGATAGTAGTAGTAAAAAATCATATATATCTAGATGATATGAGTCTATTTCAGTACACTGAGTCTAGACATAGACCGGATAAATTTAAATTTGTAGAATTTGCAAGAAGAAAATAGTAATGCTTTTAATTTTATATTTGCGCCTTTAAAATTGTTTAATTTTAAAGGCGCTTCTTCCATTAATGCCCCTTCTTCTTTTTAGCTTTCTTTTGCTGTCTTTTTTCAAATTTAAGTTTTTTTAATTTTTCATGATATTCCTTTGATTTAACCTTTCTTTTTATTTTTTTATTTTCATAATCAAGTTTTAAAGCCTGTTGTGCCTTTGTTCCAATACCTTTTTTCTGTACTATTTTCTTAATTTTTCGTTGCATCCTTTTGGGATTAATCTTTGTCTTTGGATTTTTATCTATGGATATTGGTTCACTAAATTTAAGATTGTAATAATTTTTTAGGATAAAATCGTATACTTCATAGTCTTTAGGCTCATGACCAAAAACCACTCTACATATTTGAATTTTATCTTGATCCTGTTTTTCAAAAATACCTATCCAAAAAGGCTCGTCAAATAAAACCGTTAATTTAATCATTTTTCTCCTCCTGTTATATAGAATGGACAACCTCAGGAGGGCAGGTTACTGAAGGTTAATTAATGTTATAATAATCTATATATATCTTCTTTATAATAAAAATCCTTCTTTAATATATTATCTATTATATTTATTAATTTTTCTTTATCTTTAGGTAGTGTACCTCTTAATGCTACATAATTAGAAGCATGATTACTTCTGAATATGCAGTTAGTTAAATTCATATTTTCCAGCATTAGTTTTGTTTCTTTCATAACTTCTTCTGGTTTTAATAAAGTAATTTCTCCCATTTTTACTCGTTCAATCATTTCTGTACCTTCATCTAAAAGAAGAGTCAATAATCCTACATAATCTGGATCTATTAAAGATAATGCTTTCCCTGTTTCTATAGCATGTTGTTTCCATTTTTCCTTTCCTCCAAGACCAGATATTACAGTTATTGATGACTTTATACCACTAGCTTTCGCTTTTTTAGAAGCCTCTATATATTCTTCTACTCTAACCCCTTTATTTATATCTTTTAAAATCTCAGAACTACCACTTTCTAATCCTATATAAACTATTCCTAATCCTAAAGCTTTAAGCTCTTTTAATTCTTCTACAGATTTTCTTAACACATCTTTTGCTGTAGCATATATACCAACTCTTTCACATTGAGGATGCGTTTCCTTTATTTTTAATAATATCTTTTTTAGAGTTTCTGTCTTTAAACAAAGTGCATCTCCATCTGCTAAAAATATTCTATTTATTCTTCTATAATATAATCTACTCTCTTCCAAATCTTCAAATATTTCTTTTAAATCTCTTACTCTAAATTTTTCATTTTTATACATAGAACAAAAACTGCATTTATTATGAGAGCAACCTATAGTAATTTGCAAAATCAAACTATTTGCCTCACTAGGTGGTCTATATATATTACCTTCATATCTCATAAGTTTTTCAATACCTCCACTTTAAGTACTCTTTTAATTTAATTATATTCTATTATCTTCCTTTATTCCAATATATTTAATTAAAAGGTACTAAAGCCTGCAGGAATTTATATACTTTTTAATTACCTTTTTTCTTATAACAAGAAACTATTATTGATTAAAGAGGATAGTTTTTTACAGAATAACGAAATTATCTTTTTATAATAAATATAAACATTAATATATTTAAAAAATAGTAATTTTTACTTTATATATTTCTTATAATTTATTTTGTATAATCTTTTACAAAATTGACACTATACTGTAAAGCCTTAAATCCAGGTTCATCATCTAACTTAAAATGATATTCATGTTCTGTAAGGTTTTGTAGAAATCTGCTTTTCAAACATCTTTCTAGTAATTAAAGCTACTGGTGTTGGAGTTATATTTACTATAATAACTGGAGTTATTATTAAAATACATAAAATCAAAACTGCTTTCTTTAAAAAACTATCTTTCATTACATCCTACAAATTTTATAATTTCACTTTATTTTTTTCTTATTTTCATAAGTCTATCCTAATAATAATTTCTATCAATTTTTTCTTTCCGCTACAACATATAAACATCATTTAATCATTTCTAAAGTTTTCATAGCTTATTTCCTTCTCTTCTGTTATTCATATATTAATCAAATTTTTAAATTATATTTATTTTATTATGATTTAAAATCATAAGGTACAAAAATTATTATATCTTTTAAACTTGGCTTTATCTATTTTAAAATATGTAAAGTACTTTTTATTTTACGTTATATTTTTTGATGCATAGTGTCAATTCTCAATAACCCCCAAGTTATAAAACTTTTTTATTTCATAGAATTATGTATAAAGAAAATTGCAAATTCAAGTTTTTAACAATAAATTGATAAAATTTTAACTATTTTATGTTATAATAAATATAGAATTAAATATACCTTATAGGAGGGAATAAAATGAGTAAAATAATAATTTCCCCAAGTAAATATGTTCAAGGTAAAGGAGAATTATCAAAATTCGGAATTCACGCTAAATCTTTAGGTAAAAAATTTTTAATAATAGCTAGTCCTAACGGAATAAAAAGAACTAAAACTATTTTAGAAAAGAGTTGTAAGAATTTTAATATACAATTAATATTTGAACCATTTAATGGAGAATGTTGCAAAGAAGAAATAGATAGATTATGTTCTTTCATGGAATCTAGTAATTGTGATGTAGTAGTTGGTATTGGAGGAGGTAAAATTTTTGATACAGCAAAGGCTGTATCTTATTATAAAAATACTCCAGTAGTTATAGCTCCAACTGTAGCTTCCACTGATGCCCCTTGCAGCGCTCTTTCAGTAATATACACAAAGGAAGGATCTTTCTCAAAGTATTTATTACTTCCTAAAAATCCCGAATTAGTATTAGTAGACACTTCTATGATAGCTAAAGCTCCTGCAAGACTTTTAGTAGCAGGTATGGGAGACGCTTTAGCCACTTATTTTGAAGCCCGAGCTTGTAAAAATTCAAATTCAGATACCTTAGCTGGAGGTAAAGGAACTAATAGTGCTTTTGCATTAGCTAAACTTTGCTATAATACTCTTTTAAGAGATGGACTTAAAGCAAAGCTTGCTGTAGAAAATAAGGTTTCCACTAAAGCTGTAGAAAATATTATTGAAGCTAATACTTTTTTAAGTGGAATTGGGTTTGAAAGCTGTGGTCTAGCTGCCGCCCATGCCATTCATAATGGATTCACGGTATTAAATCAATGTAATCATTTGTATCATGGTGAAAAAGTTGCTTTTGGAACTTTAGTACAACTAGTTTTAGAAAATAGTCCTCTAGAAGAAATTGAAGAAGTTATAGATTTCTGTTTAGATGTAAATCTTCCAATAACTCTAAAAGATATGGGACTTAAAGAAATAAATAAAGAAGACATCATGAAAGTTGCTAAGGCTACTTGCACTGAAGGTGAGACTATTTTTAATATGCCTTTTAAAGTTACTTATTATGATGTTTATGCTGCTATCCTTACTGCAGATAATTTAGCAAGTTTATATAAATAATATATAAATCAATTATTTTTCAACATTTTTGTTAATAATTTAACCCTTTTAGTGACGGTTGATTTATTTATAAATTTATAACTATTAAATAAATAACGCTTTGCCACTATATTAACTGTTAAAAAACTATATTTATATTTAATATATCCTAACTAAGAAATAGATCTTAAGTTATAATGACTTAACTAATATCTATTTCTTATTTTATTTATATAAATATTTTAATCATTTTTTGTAAATTTGACATATAATAAATTTATCACTTATAAATTATAATATTCTAATTTTTTGATTATAATACTGCTATAATAACCATCCTCATTTTTTATTTGCTTAGTAGCCATCTTTCTAGCTTCTATAATACTGTAGTAAAAAAATAATACATAATATAGTTATTAATAAAAAACTCCTAATAATTTGCTATTTTTTAATCTTTAAAACAAACACAATAGTAATTGTATAATTTTTAAAGTTGTTTTTTCTTAATTATTTAATACAACCTTTTTTCTTAAAACTATTTACTATAATAAAAGCCTACTTTTGTCCCTTTTTATCTAATAATGTCTTAATTTTTATAAGTATAATACTCCTATAATTTTTTTTAAATGTTTTAAAATTATCTTTATATAAAAAAAGATATAAAAAAGATGATCTCTTTTTAATGTTTTTTAAACCCACATCAAAAAAGATACTCTAAAAGCTTTATAATATTATTTTATTAACATATTCAGAAGTCATTATAGATAAACATCCTCCAAAGGTAACATTAAATTCTACTTTATCTCCTATTTTATAATCCTTATTACAATTTGTAACATCTAGTAAAAGATGATCACTGCTGGCCCCTAAAACGGATATATTATTATCTATAGGTATTACATCTTCTGGATTAATATCCTGTCTTCCTATAGCACATATAGCTCTTTTCATAATACCTTTATCCTTGAAAAATGGTTTATTACCAAAAGCATCTAATCCAATAATTCCAATAGGTACTGATGGTTTATTTTTTACTTCCACTATTTCTACTACTAATTTAAATGCATTCTCTAAAAGAGGCTCTATATGCTCATCATTTAATCCTATTCCTAAAGAAATGGACGCTCCTAATCTTAACTGATTAATTTCTTTTGGAATTTTGTTTTCTTTAAACAAACTAATAGATCCAGAATTCCCTCCCGAAATAACCTCTATCTTTATATCAAATTTATTTTCTATATTCTTCTTTATATTAACCAATTGCGATAAATTATCATATGTAGGAATTACTCCTCCATAGCAAGATAGATTTGTTCCTATACCCATTAGATTTACAGCTTCAAGATTTAATATCTCCTCTACAGTGGTATAAATTTCTTCTTCATCAAATATACCTTCTCTTAAATCTCCTAAATCTACCATTAATATAACATTATGTATCTTATCTTGTTTTACAGCCTCTTTAGAAAGTTCTATTATAGTAATAATATCTGATACAAGTGAAATATCTGCATATTTTACAACTTCTTCTATTTGACTTATCATAGGAAGTCTTAGAAGCATTTTAGGCAAATTAATATGCTTTAACTTTTTTAAGTTTTCCACTCTAGAATCTGCTAAAATATCTACTTTTCCCTCTGCAATAACTTGTGCAATTTTAGGATCTCCACAAAATGTTTTAGTTACAGCAGCCACTTTTATTCCTCTCTTTTTACATTCTTCCACCAAAACTTTAGTGTTATATCGGATTTTTTTAGTATCTACTTCAACTCTTGGATAAGACATTTTACACACCTGCCCTAATTATCATTGTATTTTTATACTATTATATATAATAATAATACATTTTTCAAATTTGTAGTATAATTTTTTAAAAATATATGATAATTATATAATTTTTGAAGACAATCAATAATTGAATATTTATCAAGGTTTAATATGATTTTTAAACTATATTTATATGCTAAAAATAATAAATAAGTATGCAATATTATGCATTAAATTTTATTTAGAAAAATAAATAAAATTTACACCATTATTGATTCTTACCATCCATACATTAAATTTTCTTATCTTTTTATGAACAATAGAAGCCTATAAAAACTAATAATAACACCTAACTAAAAAAAATTTTGTATAATATTATACAAAATTTTTTTTAGTTCAGACAATTTCTTTTTTGTTTTTATACATTCTATAATCTGCTATTTGTATTAAATCCTTTATAGTTTTATTTGTATGCTCATTATACTCTACTAAACCAAAACTTAAACCCATCTTATATTCTAAATCTTTTCCTAATTCATCTATTTCCTTCTTAATTTTAGCTAATATCTTATTTGCATTCTGCATATTAGAATTTAAAAATACAATTATAAATTCATCTCCACCATATCTAAAAATGAAATCATTTTTGCTTATATTTCTTCTTATTATACTGCATAAAGTTTCTAATACATAATCTCCTACATGATGACCATAGGTATCATTTATATATTTAAGATTATTTACATCAGCAAAGGTTATAATTAGATTTTTTTTATTAATCTTTGCTAATCTTATTTCTGTATTAAGTTTCTCTAAACCTAATGTTCTATTAAGTACAGATGTAACAGGATCTTTTCCAAAAATATATTTCATCTTCTTTATTAATTTATCTTTTTTATTTAATTCTTTTATCAATTCAGTTCTAGACATATGATTATAATTCACAAATAACCACCTCTACTAATTTCAAATATTCCTATGTATATTTTACAATATTATCCAATCGAAATTTGTCTTTTCTAGAGATGATTTTAAAAAAATTTTGAAAATTATCTCATTATTTTTAAAACTGATATTATTATAAAGCCCTATATAGCCTAGCTAATTTAAATATTTGAGAAAATTGCATAATTAAGAAATTTCAAATATACATATAAAAATATAGTAATACAATATATTAATATTACTATATTTCAAAATTAATTATGCAATTTTCTATTTAAATAAATTTTATAAAAAATCATAGCCAAACTTTTAAATTTTATATACTATATTACATCTTTACAAGCTATAGAAAGCATTACATCATCTGCTTTATAAAATCCATCTCTACATAACATTCCAAGATTGTTTATTGTATCTTCAACGGTATTTCCTATAATTCCTGTGTTACTAGGAACAATTATATTATTTAGAGCTAAATAAGCTGATACAACTGCCTCATATGCTGAAGTTGATAGTTTAATAGCACAACTTCCCTTAGCTCCATCACATAACATTCCTGTAAGATTTGCTAACATATTTAATATAGCTCCATTTATTTCCTTATCATTTCCACCTAAAAGCCAAGCTATTCCTGCTGTTGCTCCTATACCTGCTGCTATAGCACAGCCACATATTGCAGATAACTTTCCTGTATATTTCTTTACAAAATTATTAACAGCATGACCGAAAAACACTGCTCTTTGAAGTTTTTCTTTAGAAGCTTTTATATCCTCTGCCACTACAGTAATAGGTAAGATTACACATAACCCTTGGTTTCCGCTTCCTCCACTAGTCATTATAGGGCACATTCCTCCCCCCATTCTAAGATCTGAAGCTGCAGCAGTCAAAATCCTTGCTAGTGTGGCAGAATCCTTACCTATTTTTCCTTCCTCTTGTAATTTTAAAAGGGAAGATCCTAAAGTTAAACCTTTTTGTCTTTCTAGGCCTTCTTTGGCAGCCTCTTTATTCATCACTATTCCATCCATTATAAAATCTAATTGATCTATATTAATATCTTCTGTAATTTGTTTTATATCATTTAAAGTAAGTTCTTTTATAAAGTCAAAATTTTTATTTTCTTTTTTATTTTCTTTTTTAAATACTACCTTACCATTTACAATAACTTTATCTATATTAGTATGTCCACCTCTTAATATTACAACAACTTCTTCATTTTCTCCCTTTAAAGTAGCCTCTACAAAAACAGGATCTATATTATCAATTGAATCTATGATTATAATTTTGTTTTTTATCATTTCCTTTGCCTTATCTAAATAATCACCATTTACATTTTTAAAAACAAATAATCCTTCTGCTGGATCTCCACATATTTCTCCAAGAGCAGCTGCAATATCTAATCCACAAATTTCTGTATTTGGTATAGTAACAGATTTGCCATTTTTTAATATGTTTTTACTTACTTTTAAATCTATCTTTAAAGTTTTGCTTTTCATATATTTTTTGCCTGTTGCTACAGCAAAAGCTACTGCAACTGGTTCAGTGCATCCTATAGCTGGTTGAGTTTCTTCTTTTATTAAATCTAATAATCTTTCTTTCATTTCCTCTTTTGATAATACAGCCATCTAATATCACTCCTTATAAGTTTTATTACTTATAAGATATAGCAATAAGGATGCCAAAATATTATTTTTTTATAATAGATATCGTATAAAAGCTCATATTCCAATAGCTATAGCTAGTTAATTATTTTTTATTTGATCAATTTATAACTTTTTTCATTCTATATTTTTTTGCATTTTTGCAAATAATTTTATTATTAATTATTTAAATTTCTGCCCTATACCTTGATATAGCACTTTTTTTGCAATCTTGCAAATTTATTCTTACTTTTGCAAATTATATTTATTTAATTTTCTATATAAGGTAGATAAATTAATATCTAATTCCTTTGCAATTTTTTCTTTACCTTTCCCATCTTCACCGTATTCATCCATCATTGATATTAATAAGTTTCTTTCATACTCATAAATTCTTTCTTGTAAACTCTTGCTACCTTTACTATACTCTTTAGAAACTTTAAATGATTTTGGCAAATGTTCATTATATATTATATTTTCCTTTGTAGTATTTACTATATATTCTATTACATTTTCTAACTCTCTTATATTTCCAGGCCAAGAATATCTATTAAAACTCTCTTTTACTTCCTTTGATAGTTGTTTAATTGACAAATTAAATCTCTTGCAAAATTTATCCATAAAATATTCGCTAAGCAATATTATATCTTCGCCCCTATCTTTAAGGCTAGGCAAATATATAGGTATTACATTTAATCTATAATACAAATCCTGTCTAAATTGTCCATGCTTTACCATGTTTTCAAGATCTCTATTAGTAGCTGCTATTATTCTAACATCTACACATATTTCTTCTTTACCGCCAATTCTGTTAAAAGTTTGTTCTTGAAGCACTCTTAATATTTTAGGTTGAAGATGTAATGGTAAATCACCTATTTCATCTAAAAATATAGTTCCTCCATTAGCAAGTTCAAATTTCCCCATTTGTCCTTCTCTTTTAGCCCCTGAAAAAGCTCCTCCTTCATATCCAAAAAATTCGCTTTCTAATAAATTATCTGGAATAGAAGCACAGTTAACAGCTATAAAAGGTGCATTATATCGTTCACTTTCAAAATGTATAGCTCTTGCAAAGAGCTCCTTTCCTGTACCACTTTCTCCCCTTAATAATACAGTAGAGTCAGTTTTAGCAATATTTTTAGCAATAAGTTTTACATTTTTTAGGTTATTACTATTGCCCATTATATCTTCAAATTTTATAATTTTACTACTAGCAAAAAGTTTATAAGCGGCTTGAACCTCATCAATTTTTTTATTAAATTCTATAATATTACTTACTCTTTCTCCTTTAAATATAATCGGACTACTTTTAATTAAAAAACTTTCATTTTTTCCATTAATACTTATTCTTTTATCCTTATATTCTTTATTTAAAAGTTTAATATTAAAGTTAGATATTGCATCTTTAATATTAATATTTACCAATGATAATTCTTCAATATCTAATAATTTTTTTCCTTTATGATTTATATATTTAATTGTTCCATTATTGTCTACACACATTATTCCATGGCTTAAGCTATCTATTATATGATTAGTTTCCTCAGTTTGAATTTGTAATTTTTTTATAGTATCATAATACACAATATTTCCTACAAGTAATGTGCTTAATCTATCTAAAAATATTATCATAGAATCAAATTCTTCAGATATTATATTAAGTTGCTTTTCATTAAAAATATTTATACCAATTACCCCTATTACTTCTTCATCCATAATTATTGGGTAACCTATAGTTGCATACTCTGTACATTTATCCTTTGCTTCACAGCTTTCACATACAGATAAATTAATCTTTTTTTCATTATCATTTAAATATCTTCTTATATGATTAGTTTTTTTCTCTTTTATAACTAATTCAAATAAACATTTTCCTGGTATTTTATTTCCTATAAATTTTTTATATTTACCTGTAGCAGCAATTCTGTTGAAATTTTTATCAATTATAGTAACATCCACTTTAAGAACTGCAGCTATAGCTTCTGCTACTTCTTGAACAGAACTCTTTATACTATTTAAAGACAATTTTATTCGTTACGTAAAACTTTGGAAATCATTTCTCCCAAACATAATGTTTTGTTTTAACGTAACTCCTCCTCTCTTTTATTTCTTATATTATAAAAACCACTTTTTATACTAAAAGATTTTTATATTTAATATATTGGCTTATTTTTTAAGTTTATCTTCAATAATTAAAATAAAAAAATTTTATAATTAAATCTCATCTAATTTTATCATTTATCTTTATAATGTTTCAAATAGCAACAAAACTTATCTTCCGATATTTTAAATAAAGTTTTTCATCTAATTATATTAAAACATACATATATATATAACTTAATCTTTATATTAATATATCATAATTTTTTATGAACTATCCCCCCTTTTATACATATTTTCATAGTGTATGTTATTTAGAGTACAATCTTAAAACATCATAATTATAGATGGTATAAATTTTATTATTTCCCATGAAACTACCTTGGACATGCTTTCTTATCTAACGTATAATATAAAATATGAATTTTCACAAAAATTTAAAAATAAATTTAAAATGTGAATCTTCATAAAAATATTTTAAGGTGGGTGTTACAATGAATAAATCTTACATAAGAAGACTTATGGCTACTTCAGTGCTTACTGCAGTTATGGCAACATCAAACATACAACTAGTATCTGCTGCATCTAAAACCCCAGTAAACTTAAGCAAAAGTGTTACTAATTGCACACAAACTCAATCTAAATACAGCATAAAAGTAATAAAGACTTATAAAGGTAATACTGACTGTAAAAATTCAAAAAGTAATACGAATAATAATGTGAACACAGTTTCTCAATCTAAACCAACTAGTAGTAATACAAATAATACTGAAAACACAACTTCTCAATCTAAAACAAATACTACAACTACTACTCCTAATACTACTAAACCTGATTCAAATATAGCGGCATTAGAAAAAGAAGTAGTTAATCTTGTTAATGCAGAAAGAGCCAAAGCTGGTTTGCCAGCACTTAAAAACAATACAGAACTTTCAAATGTAGCAAGACTTAAATCTCAAGATATGATTGATAAAAAGTATTTTTCACATACATCACCAACTTATGGATCACCATTTAATATGATGAAAAAATTCGGAATAAAATACTCTACAGCAGGTGAAAACATAGCTTCTGGATACTCTACAGCTAAAGCAGTTGTAGATGGATGGATGAATTCACCAGGACATAGAGCTAACATATTAAGCAAATCTTTCACTGAAATAGGTGTTGGACTAGCTAAAAGTTCCAATGGAACATACTATTGGACTCAAATGTTCATAAATCCAGGTAAATAAACACATAGAATATAAAAATAATAGGAACCACTTTAGCAGTTCCTATTATTTTTTTGAATTATATATTAATATTAGATTTATCTATAAATTTTACTACACTTCATTTGTGAATGTTTTTATATTTGTATTTTTATATAATTTTAAAAAATATATTATCAATATAAAATCAAACTATATTTGCATAATATTATTCCATAATTTTTTCTAAAAAAACATCTCCAATATTAGCCTTTAGCTTGTATCCTAAATGTTCTAGACTCTTTTGAAGTGCAAATAGTGTATAAGCCACTTTATCAATTTTAGCATTTTCCCCCATATGACCTATTCTTATGACTTTGCCTTGAAGATATCCAAAGGAACCTGCTATTATCACATTATATTTATCTTGCATATATTCTCTTAAAGATTTATCCTCTATTCCTTTTGGAATTTCTACAACAGTAACAGTATTTGAATAGCCATGTTCTAAATAAAGCTTAAGACCACTTTCTACTATAGCCTCTCTGCAAGCCTTTGCTATCTTTTTATGTCTTAATAATATATCTTTGTCCTCTAAAATATTATTCACTGCTACTTTTAGACCAATAATATCACTTATAGGTGGAGTATATGGAAAACATTTGTTTTCATAATAATTCTTCCATGAAAGAAGATTACAATAATATGAAGATATGGGTGTTTTTCTTTTTTCCATAGCTTTAAAAGCATCTTCACTTATACTAACAAATGATAGTCCTGGAGGTGCTGATATACATTTTTGTGAAGCACCAAGAACCACATCTATCTTCCATTCATCTACCTTAATTTCATGTCCTCCCATAGCTGATACAGAATCTACTACAGTTATTATATCTTTTTCCTTAAGCATTGGACATATTTTTGATATATCATTAATAACTCCTGATGGAGTGTCGCAATGTACAACAGTAGCATATTTAAAATTACTATCATATTCTAAAAATTTTTTTAATTTTTCTATATCTATATCACTTTTTCTATCATCTTTAAAAAATACCGCTTCTCCTCCGTATATTTTTACAAAATCTGCAAAACTTTCACCAAAAATTCCATTATCAATTACAAGAACCCTATCATTTTTTTCTGTCAATGAAGCGCAAGCTGCTTCTAATCCAAGTATACCCTCTCCACTTAATATTCTTATTTGATTTTTAGTTTTTAAAAACTCTCCTATTTTTTGGCAAGTTTCTTTATAGTAATCATAAAATTGTAAATCCAAATCTGGATTTGTTGTTTCTATAGCCCTTGCCATTCTAACATTTTCTCTTACTGTAGTAGGACCTGGTGTCATAACATATGGTACCTTCATATAATCAAATCCTCCTATTTATATTTCCTGTACAATCCTATGTACTAATTAATTTTAACTATTTTAAAACATATATTACTAAAATTATATATTACTTATTTTTTAAACTAAAGTGAACCCATACATTTTTAGTAGATCCTCTACTTTCATCTAGTTTATATCAAATTTTCATCAATGGTCATATTTGCTTTTTCTAATTTTATAATAAATTTTTCATGAACCATCTCACTATTTTTTTTATTTTGTATTCAAATTTTTATAAGCTACTTTCTTATTTTTTAAGTTTATGAGCAGTTTTCATGAACCGTCCCATTATTTTTCTATTTATTTAATTATGAGCCACTCTTTAAAATTATGGGCCATATCTTGTAATTCGTTTAAAAACCTACTAGCATGATAGCCATCACAAACTGCATGATGGATTTGTATGGAAACAGGTATTAAAGATTTAGCATTTTGCGCAAAATATTTGCCATAAGTAATTATTGGAAGAAGATATGGGTATTTCCCATCTGAATAAACATTAAGATTAGCTCCTGTAAAACTAATCCATGGAACACAAGAAACAGGGAAAGTATTTTTAGGCTCATTTTCCTTTGCAAAGAGCCTTTTGACATTACTATATTTTTCTATATCTAAAATGCAATTATTATAAAATATTTTAAAATCATCAAAATATTCTGTCCAAATATTACTAAAACTTTCGTCATCTTTATGAAATATAGTGAAAGAAGGATTCATGCTTTCCCAATAACCTAAGTTCCCTTCTTCATCAAAAGAAGTGCGTAATTCTTTATGTTTATTTACTATTTTAGAAGTCATATAAATTAAAATAGGATATAATTTTATGTTATTTCTGTTTATTATCATAAGTAAATCTGTAAACTCAATATTGGCAGTTATACTATAATTACATTTAATATCTTTCATATAATAATCAAAATAAGGTTTTCTATTCCAATTCTCTTTATCTATTAAATTAAATTTCATAAAATCAACTCCTACTTATTATCCTATAATACGCATATTCCCCCTTAAAAAAGATTATTTTATACTTACACTATATATATGCAATATAAGCTATTATGATTAAAATATTAAATCTTTTAACTTTAAATTCATTATATGAATTTCTTGTGTTTCCCTACTTCTAATTTCCCTTAGAACTTACTATCATTATGCATTCATTTAATATAGAATGTGACAATATTATATCATTTAAAATAAATATTTAATTAAATATTTGTTTTCAAGTATAATTTTTATAATTTTTATTTATACTATTTATAACAAGAGGGAGAGTATATAAGTTAAATTATAAAAAAAGTCTTTTGTGCATTTATTAAGTTTTGTCTCTCTCTCTTGTTACATTAATTATATCAACTTATAATTACATTAGATATTAAAGCTATTCTTTAAATATTAGAAAAATACTCCCCTTATTAGTAGAATATTTTTATTCTTTACTTTCTACCTTAAGAGGAGCATATTATCTGTAAATAATGCACTATTATATTAAACTTTTTCTTTCATTAGTCATCATATTTAAAAAGATATCTATTAAAATAGTTTATCTTAATAAATTAATTACCTATTAAAAAGTCTAAAATATTCCAGCCATCTGAAGTTTGAGATTTATATAATTCTGTATAACCACATTTCTTGCAACTTATAGTAATAAACTTTTTATTTTGAATATCAAATATTTTTGCGAAATTTCCTCCTGTTGCTTGAAATTGGTCTGATTCATATGTTCTATTGCCGCATTTAGGACATATGTACTGTTGCTTTTCCATGTTGCTCCTCCTATAAATTTATATAATTTTAAAATAATTATACCATATAATAAGGCAATTACTTATATTTTTATAATGAACTGCTTAAAATATAATTTAATCCATATTTTTACTTTCTTTATTTTTAGTTGGTTTATTCTTTAAAAAATTTAATTTTGTTTCAGAAATAATTATAGCAATAAATATAACAATACATCCTATAATCATATTCATAGTAAAAACATCATTTAAAAATATAACTGCTAATATAGCTCCAAATACAGATTCTAAACAAAGAATTATACCTACATGATTAGGATGAGTATATCTCTGAGCTATATTTTGAATAAAAAATGCTAGCATAGTACTAAAAAATACTAGATAAAAAAGAGAACTAAATGCACTCTTAGTAATACCTGTAAATGTAGGTTCAAATATAAGAGCACATATAAATGATAATATACCCGCAAATATCATCTGAACTACTGAAAGAATAATTGGATTTGATTTTTTCCCAAAATGACCTACAGCAACAATGTGAGCAGCAAATAAAAAAGCACATATCAAAGTAAGGAAATCACCAAAATTGATATTTATTTCGAATCCTTTAGTAATAGTCAATAATCCTATTCCTATAAGTGCTAATACTGTAGATAATATAGAACACCAATCTGGCTTAGTTTTGTCTACAGCCCATGCAAAAAAAGGAATAATAACAACATATACTGCAGTTAAAAAAGCCTGCTTTCCAGCAGTAGTATACTGAAGTCCAATAGTTTGAGTAGCAAAAGCTCCAAATAAAAAAATACCTATAACAATTCCATTTAAAACATCTTTTTTAGTTGTTTTTTTCATTTGTTTAAAAAATATTAACCCTAAAAATGATGCTGAACAAATAAATCTAATAGTCATCATATAATAAGGTGTAATAGTATCTAAAGCATCTTTAACTGCAACAAAACCACCACCCCATATTAATGCAACTAACAATAAGGACAAGTCTGCTATTAAGCCTATTATTTTTCTATTTTTTATATACTTCCCCATATTAATTCAATTCCTCTCGACTAATGTGAATATATATACATAAAATAATATAACAATAACATTTTAAAATCAATAGAAAATTATTATTATTTAGAACTTTATAATATTTCTAAATGCCATATGGTTTCTCTTTTTACTTCTACTAGCTTTGCTAATTTTATCTACTTTATATTATATTCTTTACGTAATTCATAAATTTTTGTTGTCAATCTTAGTATTTTATTATTCATCGACTTTCTCATAAAAAGTTCCAAATCTTAAAACACTCATTGTACCTACTAAAAAAAGTAATATTGATTTTAAATCTATTATCTATACTTCTAAAGCAACATAGAATAACACAATAAACAAAATATATATGACAATAAATACATCATAACTTGCTATTTTTTATTATACTCTATCATCTCATTCTCTATTTCTGTTTAGAAACTGAGAAATTATCATAAAAACACTATCAATTATTAGGTATACAGAAACAAATCTTTTAATAGAACATCTCCTTAACTATACAATATAAAACATAGTAAGATTTTCATAATTAAAAAGGCAGTCAAAAGACTGCCCTTAACTTTCATATAATGATTTAATTTATAATAGCCTTTACAATAGTAATAACTATAATTATAAAATATAACTTTGGAAACTTAAATTTTAATTTAAGCTTTTATGGAATCATCTTCTACAACTTCCTCATCTATAACTAATTTATTTAATCTTCCATCTAATGCCCAAAGAATAATACCGCACACAATAGCAATTGCTGCTATTACAAAATATGTTGGTGCAAATTTAAATTTTAATGTAAATTCATATACATATCCATAAGCTAATCCTGAAACAAAAGTTGAAAGTACCCAAACACTCATCATAGCTGTCAACAATTTAGCTGGAGAAAATTTACTTATAAATGAGTTTCCAAGTGGTGAAAATACCATTTCACCAAGAGCTAATACTATACCAAATACAAGAAGCCAAGCAAGAGGTAGAAGATTATCTCCCCTTAAAACATCTGCCATTGCAAAAATCACATATGATAACCCTAGAAGAAGCATACCTAAAGCAGTTTTCTTAAACATACTCATATCTCCTTGAGGTCTCTTAGCTAACTTTTCCCATACTTTAGCAAGAATTGGTCCTAATACAATACAGCATAATGCATTTAATGAATCAAACCACGCTGTAGGAACCTCAAAATTACCTATCATCCAATTAGCTAGTCCATTATCTCCACCCCAGTAGTAATATACAGGTAGATATGCCAATTGCCAGAATATCCAGAAAATTATTGAGAAGAAGGATATTAATATAATAGCTCCTATCCTTTTCTTTTCTATTGTTGTAAGTGGTTTTTTCTCTTCTTGTTTTACTTCTTTTACCTCTTTATGTTCATCGATTTTAAATGGTTTTTTACCTGCTTCTCCTAGATATCTCCATCCAAAGATAAAGAAAGCAGCATCAAAAAACATCATAATTGCACAAATTAAGAAACAGAAAGAATATCCCATACTTCCTGCAAGTACACCTAAAACTGTTGTGCCTATGAAAGAACCAATATTAACAAAAGAATACTGAATAGAAAATGCACTATCTAATTCTTCTTCATTATCAAAAAGTCTTCCTGTAATAGCATTGTTTTGACATTTAAATAAACCTGTACCTATAGAAACTAAAACAATCATTAAGTTAACCATACCAGCACTTGAGGCCTTCCATCCTACTAAATATCCTATCCCCATTAAAATCATTCCTACAGGAACAAGGTATCTAGCACCTATTTTACGGTCAGATAGCCAAGATCCAATAAGTGGTGCAAAGTATGTCCATGCAACTAAATTTGCAGACATTTTAGCTCCTTGTGCAGTTGAAAGTCCAAGTCCTCCACTAGATACTTTAGCAACTACAAATACTGCAATTAGCCATTTTGCTGAATAAAATGCAAATCTTTCGAATGTGAATGCCAGTGAGCATACATAAAATCCAAAAGGTTTTTTTGTGTTTTCCATATTTTATTCCCCCCTATAAAATATTAATATTTCATTTGTATTTTAAAAATCATGTTCTCATACCTTTTCAAGGTTATGTATCATGATTTTAAACACCATATTTTTGCCTTTAATATTCTCTACTTACATATAAATGCAAAAAATAATATATTATCCACTCAACACATATGATAACATAAAAATTTTAATAATAAAAGAAAAATTTTAATAATTGTGAAAAATAAAAAAAGTTATAAAAAAAAAGAAGTCACTAAAAACAATGACTTCTTTAAATAAATATTTTATAAAATTTCATATTAATTTTAATTTTCACAGTGATTAAACAGCTTTGTTTAATGGTTCTTCCTCTTCTACAACTAAGCTATTTAATTTTCCATCTAATAACCAAAGAATAATACCTGCGCCAATAGCAATAGCTGCAATTACAAAATAGGTTGGTGCGAATTTAAATTTTAATGTAAATTCATATACCCATCCATAAGATTTAGCTGCAAAGAAAACAGCAAGTACCCAAACACTCATCATACTTGATAATAATTTAGGTGGTGCAAATTTACTAATGAAAGAGTTTCCAAGTGGTGAGAATACCATTTCACCTAAAGATAATACTATACCGAATGCAATAATCCAAGCAAGTGATGCAAGATTTCCACCTCTTGTAACATCTGCCATTGCAAATATTACATAAGATAATCCTAGAAGTATCATACCTAAAGCAGTTTTCTTAAACATACTTAAATCACCTTGAGGTCTTTTAGCTAACCTTTCCCAAACTTTACCAAGAATTGGTCCTAATGATATACATGCTAATGCATTTAATGAATCAAACCACGCTGTTGGTACTTCAAAATTACCTATCATCCAATTAGCAGCTGCATTGTCTCCCCCCCAGTAAAAATATACAGGCATATATGCTAAATACCAGAACACCCAGAAAATTACTGAGAAGAAAGATACTAAAACAATAGCAGCAATTCTTTTCTTTTCTATTGATGTAAGTGGTTTCTTTTCTTCATTAACTTTTTTTGATTTTACTTCTTCATGCTCATCAATCTTGAATGGCTTTTTACCTGTTTCTCCTAAAAATCTCCATCCAAACATGAACCAAGCAGCATCAACAAGCATCATTATTCCACAAACTAAGAAACAGAAAGCATATCCTTTAGTTCCTACAAGCACACCTATAATTGTTGTTCCAATAAAAGAACCAATATTAACAAAAGAATACTGAACAGAGAATGCACTATCTAATTCTCTTGGATCATCAAAAAGTCTACCTGTAATGGCATTTGTCTGACATTTAAATAGACCTGTACCAATAGAAACTAGAACAATCATTAAATTAACCATACCAGCACTTGAAGCCTGCCATCCTACTAAATAACCACATCCCATTAAAATCATTCCAATTGGGACAAGATATCTAGCTCCTATAAAATGGTCAGAAATAATTGCTCCAAGTATTGGTGCAAGATAAGTGAATGCAACTAAATTCGCAGACATTTTTGCTGCTTCTGCAGAAGAAAGCCCAAGTCCTCCGTCTGCTATTTTAGCAACTACAAATACTGCAAGTAACCATTTTGCTGAGTAAAATGCAAATCTTTCGAGTGTAAAAGCAAGTGAACATACATAAAACCCAAATGGTTTTTTACTTGTGTTTTCCATTTTTTATTCCCCCTATAAAAAATTAATATTGCATGTGTATTTCAAAAATCATGTCATTTTTTATTTTCTAAAAGTAATTGACATGATTTTAAATACCTTATGGTATCCTTTTCTTTTTTGTTTAATATAAACAATTGATTTAATAATAATAAAATTAAATATTAAATTTAAATCACATTTAAATCGCTTTTTAGTATTACTTTATTTTCCTTATTTATATTTAAAATAAAATTATGTCTTGAAAGCTTAATATTCCAGCTATTATCTCAACTCCATATTATGACATTTATTATTATCGTGTTACACATATGCTAAAAAAATATTATTTTTCAACATTATATCATATAATATTCTAAAAATCTCTATAAAAAATAAAAAAATAAAAAAAATTTTTAAAAAGGAAGTAATGATAATAATTAATTGCAATAATTATTAGTATCTTCATTGACATTTGTAAACAAGCATATTATTATATTAATGTTTAATAACTAAATTTGGAGGGAGTACCTATGTATATAAATAAGTTAAACAGAGTATTGAAATCCATGAAAGAACATGAGATTCCACAAATGATCATCTCTGATCCCACAGCTATTTTTTACTTAACAGGAAAATGGATTATTCCCGGAGAAAGATTGTTAGCTTTATACTTAAATGTTAATGGCAATCACAAAATCGTTATTAATGAATTATTCCCACAGGAAGAAGATCTTGGAGTAGAAATTATATGGTATAACGATATTCAAGATGGAGTTGAAATTTTATCTAAATTTGTAGAGAAAGATAAAGTTATAGGTATCGATAAAGTATGGCCATCTAAATTCTTATTAAGATTACAAGAACTTGGTGCTGGTAGTAAATTTGTAAACGGTTCCTTTATTGTTGATTATGTAAGAATGATTAAAGATGAAGAAGAAATAGCTCTTTTAAAAGAGTCTTCAAGATTAAATGATCTTGTAATGGATGAATTAATTCCATGGGTAGGAAAAGGTTTATCTGAAAAAGAGTTAAATTCTAAGGTTCGTGAAATTTATAAAAAACATGGAATCAATGAGGTATCCTTCGATCCAATTACAGCATATGCTAAAGGTGCTGCTGATCCACACCATGTAACAGATGATACAAAAGGAAAACATGGGGACTGTGTTATTCTTGATATTGGAGGATTTTATAAAAATTATGCTTCTGATATGACAAGAACTGTTTTTATTGGCGAGGTTTCTGAAAGACAAAAAGAAATTTATAATATAGTTCTAGAAGCAAATTTAAGAGCTATTGCCGCTGCAAAGCCTGGAAATAGAATGTGTTATGTAGACCTAGCTGCAAGGAATTATATTGAAGAAAAAGGATATGGAAAATATTTCACACACAGAACAGGACATTCTTGTGGTTTAGAAGATCATGAGTTTGGTGATGTTTCTTCCGTAAATGAAGATATTATTAAACCAGGACAATGTTTCTCTATAGAACCTGGAATTTATCTTCCTTATGAAGAAATAGGCGTTCGTATAGAAGATCTTGTTATCATAACTGAAGATGGCTGTGAAGTATTAAATAAATATACAAAGGATATAATTGTTGTTCCTGAATCAAAATAGATATAGATAAATTAGTTATGAAATTCTGTTATAATAATAACTAAAACTTATTGTAAAGATAAACTATGTTAAAAATTTAAAAAAGCTTTAAAAATCATACAGTTATTTAAGAAAAGTCAATATTCATATAACTTAATAAAACTTAAATATAGATAAGGAGATTGATTATGAAGATTACTGAAGGCTATATGCCATATCTAGAATACAAAACTTATTACCGCATAGTTGGAGAATGCACCGGAAATAAAAAACCATTAGTTTTATTACATGGAGGACCTGGTTCTACTCATAATTATTTTGAAGTTCTTGATAAAGTTGCAGAAGATGGACGTGCAGTTATTATGTATGATCAATTAGGATGCGGATTATCTGCAACCCCTTCCCGTCCTGACTTATGGACTGCTAAAACTTGGATTGAGGAACTAATCCAACTTCGTAAACATTTAGGTTTAGATGAAATTCACTTATTAGGACAATCTTGGGGAGGAATGCAAGCAATACAATACGCTTGTGAGTACAAACCAAAAGGAATCAAAAGTTATATATTATCTAGTACTTTACCTTCTGCTGCATTATGGGAAAAAGAACAACGTAGAAGAGTTGCATATCTTCCTAAAGAAATGCAAGAAGCTATTGCAAAATCTGAAGAATCTGGAGATTACTCTTCAAAAGAATATCAAGAAGCAGAAGCAGAATTTATGCGTCGCCACTGCGCAGGAGAAGTAGGACCAGATTCACCAGAATGTTTAAGACGTCCAAAAGTTGCTGGAACAGAAGCTTATATAACTGCATGGGGGCAAAATGAATTTAGTCCATCTGGTACATTAAAAGATTTTGATTTTATAAAAGAAATTGAAGATATAAAAGAACCTTGTTTAATAACAAGTGGTTTACTTGATCTTTGCTCACCACTTATTGCAAAAACAATGTACGATAAGATTCCAAATTCTGAATGGGAGTTATTTGAATTTAGTAGACATATGCCATTTGTAGAAGAAAATGGAAAATATATAAAAGTTCTTAATAAATGGTTAAACAAAAACGATTAATATAATTACTATTTCTTCTTTATAATCTCATACAAACTATAAGGAAGTATATGTTAAAATAGCTTTAATTTTAATATAGTGAATATATTATTTATATTTACAGTTTTAAAATTAAGGCTATTATTTTACTTTAATATACTCTGTTTTTATTAATATCCTCCTTAATAAATTACTGACAAGTTTTAAAACACACATATATACTACTATTTATTTAAAATTAATTAATACAAAATAGCCTATTATATTTTTATAATAGGCTATTTTGTATTAATTAATTTTTTGGTTCTAAAAATATTGTTCTATTTTTTTCTATTGAATTAAGTTCCAATGTATAGGTGCAATTATTTGTAAAAGTTATAAATTACCATCTATCGTAATGTACTCTTTCTTTATCAAATCTATCTATTGGCTTCTTGTCTTCATTTGGATACCCTATAGGAATTACAGATAAAGGAGTTATACCTTCTGGTAAATTTAAAATTTCTTTTATTCCTTCTACTCTCTCTTTTATTGGATAAACTCCTAACCAGACTGCACCTAACCCTCTATCTTCTGCTTCTATTAATATGTTTTCTGTAGCTGCTGAACAATCTTGTATCCAAAAATCACCTATTAATTCTTTTGATTTATCTCCACAAACTACAATTGCAACATCTGACTCTAATAACATCTTTGAATACTCATGGACTTTAGTTATTTTTTTCATAATTTCTTTATCTCTTAAAACTATGAATTGCCAAGGTTGCTCATTTACAGCAGAAGGTGCCGCCATTGCTGCTCTTAATAATTCTTCAACAATATCATCACTTATTTTTTTATCCTTGTATTTTCTTATACTTCTTCTTCTTAATATAGCATTCATTTATAATCCCCCCAATTGTTATTTTTAATATTATATAATTGTTATTTTAATTAAAACTTTATAACAATTATATAATATTTTGTATTATAATACCAAAATACTTATATGTAAAGTATATATAATTTCATATTTTAAAATAATAATTAAAGTTTTTTCATTATTAGTAAAATTTTAATTGTACCTCAATAAAAAATAGCGAAAATTTAATGTTTCCGCTATCTTTTCTATTCAATATTAATAAATTTCATTTATCTAAAAAAGCAAATTTCCTGCTTTATAATCCTCAGGCAATTCTTCTTCACTTAAAAATTTAAAATTGTCATCACGTAATATTGGTAAAAATACTTCATATGGAATTCTAGGAAATTCACAGGCATAATTACTTGCTCCAAACCATTTACCCTCTTTATTACTTAAATTTAAATCTCTAGCAAACTTTGTATGATTTGAACAATCGTGAATTACTAAATCCCAATTTTCTTCATCAGCTATTTTCATAAATTTCAAAGTTAATTCTCTGCTCCAAATTGGAGATATGTAGCCATGTCTTGATATGTACATATTTTCTCCATAATAATTATCTATGTTATTTTCATTTAAATGCAGTTCTGCACAATTTATAAAATCAAGTTTTGTATCTAAAATTGCTTGCTTTTTCTTAAAAAATCCTTCAAAAAATTCTGGAGTCATTGGTGTTTCAATTCCTACATTTTTAATATATTTTTTTGCTATTCTAATATTCTCAATAACTTTGTCTGAACAATTAGATGCACCCAAATTGAAACGTATCTCGTCAAGACCAGCTTCACCTAATGCTTTTAATGTTTCTTCTGAAGCTAAAGTACCATTTGTATATAGATGTTGATAAACATTAGCATTACTAAATTTCTTTATAACTGAATAATATTTTTCAATTTCCATAAATGGCTCTAAATAAACATAAGCAACACCGGTAGGTTTTTTATGAATAGAAAGAAGCAAGTCAATGTCTTTTTCATAAAACTTTGTACCTCCGATTTCCCACATACCTTCTCCAATAGGAAACATATTGTCTAGTTCTCCATAATTATAACAGAACTTACATTCTACATTACATTTATTAGTTTTTCTAATTGCACTCAGACCAGTTCCCAACAAACAAGAACGACACCCTTTTGAGAATTTGTTTTCATTTCCTACAAAAAAAGTTCTATTTTCTAAGGTTTTTAAATTCTTAATTTCTGACATCAACATATCATTTCTATGATCAATAGCTGTTTCAATTTGTGAAAATGTAGCATAAATAATTTCTTGTTGTTTTGGCATAACTTCCTCTTCTTCTGGCAGCATGGCAAAAAACTCAAACCATATTAACGCATCTTTCTTTGAAATTTTCATAATGTATCCTCCTAATAATTCTTAAAGTTGTTTTTTCATAATTACTTAAAACAACCATTTTTTCTTAACAATTTAATATAAATTTTTTACATCTATTAAATAAAAAAATCCATAGTGGCTTACTCTGTGTTATGATTTAACGCTGAAACCAAATCTAAACAGAAGACAATCACTATGAATAATATAAATATTAACATAGAATCACAAAATAAAGATTTAAAATGGTAACAAATACATAATTTTTATAGTTTAAAGTTATTGGCATCATTGATATCATCTAGTTTCACTATAGCTTCCACATATCTTTATGCAAACTTTTTCTGAATTTTTGTCCATGTACAATTCTACCACATTTTAACCTTTTAGTGAATAATTTATATCAGAATTAAATATAATATCATTTTAATAATATTATATAATCATATAAAAAATGCAGCTAAATTTGCATTTTAACAGATTTATTTGCCATATATTTTAGCTAATAATATTAAAAAGTTCTGTTATATTGTAGTAATTTTTTAGGTTTACTTTTATTATTACTTTACATAATTATATTTAAGTAACTTAATTTCATGCCTGTTGCTTTTTAATTTATTTTTTTAATTTTGCCCCTATACCTCATCCGATCTTTGCTATTTCTTTGAAAAAATCAAATATCATAAAGAGTAGTAATTTGGTAAAAATCAATTTAATAATTGTAAAAACAAAAACTCCCATAATGCTAGAGTTTTTAAATATAAAAAAATATTGAGTTAGAGAAAAATACATCTCTAACCCAATACATTTTAATAATTTAAATATTTAATTCTATTAATATACTAACTTATTAATTTCCAAGGTGTCTCCCATGAATTTTGTACTTTTGTATCTGGAGCAAAACCGTGTGACCACCATTTCGCTTCATAAGTCTTTCCTTTATAATCAACTTTATCTCCTGCATTATAGCTTTTATTGGCGTTCCATTCATTTTTAGGCACTTTAATAATTTCATCTTCAGGTACTTTTTCTACTCCACCATCTGTAATTTTATAAGTTATACTATTTCCTTTTTCCAATTCTAATTTATTATCCAAATTAGTAATTAATAATCTATTTTTTGGTTCCTGGTGCTTTATTGTAATATAGTATCCAATTTTAATAGGAATATTTTTTACTAAAGCTTCATTTACTTTATCTCCTATGAAGTCTTTTGTATAAACAGTATTCCCTTTACTATCTTTGATTGAAAGTGATGCATAACTCTCATCCTTAAAGTAAACATGTGGTTTACCTTTTTTTATATCAATTTTAGCTTCATTAGAGGATAAATCTAAATTCAATTGTCCAAATACCCAATCTCCTAATCCTTTAAAAGTAAAATCAAAATGTTTACCTACATAAGGATTTTCTTTATTTATTGTTGAATGTGGTAAAAGTTCTTTGTGTTTTTTTAACATTTCACTTTTTAAAGGTTCTGCTAATGCATCTATTGCAAGTTTTATCTCTATCTTAGCCTCTGCACAATCACTTTTAGTCATAAGCTTTTCAGAATAAATTTTATCTGCAAAACTATCAATCTTTTCTGCTAATTCTTTATTTAAATCTTGATTTAATTTTTCATTTTTAAGTCCTTGACTAGTAACAACTAATGTATTAATTTTATTTTTAGTAAGAGCAGTTTTATTATCCTTAATTTTTAAACGAGATGGTTCACAATGGTATAATCTAATTTTATAACCTTCCTTTAAAGTTTGGATACTATTTTCTAATACTGCATTTGTACCAGTAATTGATTTTTGGTAAGTAACATTATTATTTTTATCTAATATTTCAATTTTAACATACTCTTCATTGGGAAAATAAGAATGTGGTGATTTTTTAAAAACGTTTATATTCAATTTTTCACTTTCTAAATCTACTTTTGCTGTAGCAAACAATCCATCACCTAGTCCTAAGAAATCTATTTCTTGATTTACTAAGTTGCTTTTTGTACGTAATTTATAATTTAAAGTTAGATTATTGTTAGCTTCTTTAACTCTTAAATAATGATTATCTATTTTATAAGATTTATTATGCCCATTTGTACTGTAAATAGTATAAATACCTACTGGTAGTTCCCCTAAAGAAATAGTTTGGTTTGTAATAGTAATCTTTTTTACTTGTTTTTCTCCATTCATTATATAGAGGTTTTGATTTTTAATTTGGTTGAAATCATCAATTTTAAAATTCAAAGTTACATTTCCTTTTAAACCAGTCTTAGCTAATTCATCTGTAGTTACTAAAGATAATGGAGTTTCAAGATTTAATAATTGTTGTATTTTAGAAACTTGATTGTCAGGAACAACTTCATTTAATGGTGCAACTGGTTTATAATTTTTATATCTATTTTCTTCCTTTTGCCACTCTGTCATAGTCCCGCCAAAAGATTCTATAACTGGTGTAAAATCTAGTTTGCTTATTTCACCATAGTATTTGCTTATTAAATCAAATTGTTTATAATCAGATGTATTAAAGCCAGGAGTATTTGCTAGTTTACGATACTCTTGATTGAAGTGAGTAAAACCAGCATCTGTAGCTTTATCCTTTAAAAGTACATATCCATATAATTTTTCTCTTAAACCCCAAGTATCAAATTTTGCTTTATCTTGGTGCCAAAGCTTGTTCACCTTATTGTCAACAGAATCCTTTTTCCCATAATTATATAACCAACCATTTTTAAAAATATTTAGATTAGGATCCTTCTTCTGAAAACTATGAGCATATATATTATTCCAAACTTCTCCTCTATTGAAATCGTCTTGATATCCATGACCAATTTCATGTAATGCTCCCCAACATTTTGATAACCAAAAACTAGCTACTGAATTTGAAGTTTCTGCGGTATGATTTCCTCCATAATAACCAGCACCAGCACCACTCTTATCAGCTTTTATAAAATACTTGTTAGGCACATTTTTATTAGTTTGAATATTTGCATTAAAACTAAGACCTGCTAAATTATTATAGTATTCAAATATGTCATGATAATAAAGAATTAATTCATCAATGGATGAAAAATCCTTCATATTTTTCATATAAGCTTTGTCTTTTTGTGGAACTAATAATTGAAAATAGTCATCTATTACTAAAGCAAAAGGAGCCCCTGTTTTATCCCACTGATTAAAAAATACTTGTTCATTTTGTCCTTTTTTATAGATAGGTAAAGTCTGCACATTACCAGTTACCTTATATTCAATTTTAGGTTTTTCAC
This sequence comes from Clostridium tepidum, assembly GCF_002008345.1. Classification (GTDB taxonomy): domain Bacteria; phylum Bacillota; class Clostridia; order Clostridiales; family Clostridiaceae; genus Clostridium_F; species Clostridium_F tepidum. The sequence goes on along the minus strand of NZ_MRAE01000025.1, from coordinate 3,206 downwards.
TACCACCATAAACTGTATTCACAAATGGAACAGAACTATATGGAGTTGATATTGTAATTGCTGATTGATTAAATGTTTTAGAAGTTTCATGTTTATTATCGTCATTTAATAATCTTATAGTTAAATCTCCTTTAAAATTAGGATTTACCTGTTTGATTGTTAGCTGTGCATTGGCAGGTAAAATTATACCTAAATCCTGCTTATCATGACCAAGGCCTTTAGAAAGACCAGTTTTTCTAAGCCAAGTAGGATTTTCTAAAATATAAATTTCTTTTTGTTTTACTTCATCAGCATAAACTTTTGTAACAGTTCCACATATAGTACAAATGAATAATACTTGAAGTATTAAAAATTTTGTTATTTTTTTCACAATTATACCTCCTTTATTGTCAAATTAAGTCTGTTAAATAGATTAAATTAATAAATTTAGAATAAATTATTTAATACTCACTAGCAGACTTATATATTAAAATTTATTTATATATTTGAGCAAATTGCATAATATATTTTTTAATATAATTTATTCAAATACAATATGTTATGTGGGTATTATAACTCTTTTAATTATGCAATTTGCTCATTTAATTAATATAAATAAATCCTAAATCATTTAAACATTATACTTAAATTTTATTAGCTAATTTTCTTTAAACCACCATTCATAACTTGATAAGTCACTGAGTTAGCCTTTTCTAATTCACTAAGATTTTCTGTATTTATAATTTTAAGTCTATCTTTAGATTCTAAGTGAGTTATTGTAATTATACTTCCTTCTTCAACTGAAACAGTTTCATTATTTGAGTAATAATTATAAGTTCCTATAAAATTCTTTGAATATACAGTTTCTTTTTTACTATTTTGAATTAATATTGTAGCATATTCATTAAAATAACTATGAGGAATTCCTGAATTTGTAGTTATTGTAGCTTGTCTTTTACTTAAATCTATTTTCATCTTTGCAAAAACTCTATCAGCATATCCCTTAAATAAAGTGTCGAATTCAGTTCCATAATATATTGGTTTGCTAGGATTAGGAATTTCACCTTTAGAGACTTTTAAAAGTCCACTATCTGTAATCTTATAATTTGTATTATTATCCTTTTCTAATTCTAATTTATTATCCAAATTAGTAACTATCAATCTATCTTTTGATTCCTGATGATTTAATATAATGTAGTACCCAGTTTTAACAGGAATATTTTTAACTAAATCTTCATTGGATTTATCTCCTATAAAGTCCTTTGTATAAACAATATTTCCTTCATTATCTTTAATTAAAAGTGATGCATAACTATCCTTAAAGTAAACATGTGGCTTACCTTTTGTTATGTCAATCTTAGCTTCATTAGAGGATAAATCTAAATTTAATTGTCCAAATATCCAATCTCCTAGTCCTTTGAAAATAAAATCAAAATGTTTACCTACATAAGGACTTTTATTTGGATTTGGTATCTCATTTTCACTAATTGGATTTAACTGATTTTTACTAATTTTATATGTGTTAGTAGCTCCTTTATCAAGAGCTAAATTTTTATCTACATTTGTTAGAAAAAGTCTATTTGAATATTCTCTGTGCTTAACCGTTAAATAGTATCCTTCTTTTAAAGGAATATCTTTAACCATAGCATCATTTACTTTATTACCAATAAAATCTTTATAAAAAACAGTTTGTCCATTTTTGTCCTGAATTAAAATTGATGCATAACTGTCATTAAAATAATAATGGGTTTTTATATTTTGTACAGTAAGTTTACTAGTTAATTTATCAAGATTTAAATCAAGTTTAGCAAACTGCCTATCGCTATACCCCTTAAAATCAAAATTAAAGTTTGACCCTTTATAATTACCTTCATTGTTGCCAGTTAAAGTAACCGTTTTAGTAATAGTATTATCAAATAAATCAGTTATAACTACTTTTGCATAAAGACCAGTTAAACTAACTAATTGACAGCTTTTTTTTATAGAATTTTCATATGATTTAATATTATTTATAGTTTTAATTGGAGTACCTATCATACTAGGATTATTATAAATTTCTATTTTACCTTTAAACTGAGGAGTACTTTGATTTTTTAGTTTCCAAGAAATATTTAAAGAGTTATTCTCATATTTTGCATTTATTATATCAAAATCTAAAGTTCCTACATCTGGTTTGCTAGGTTGATTTATATTAAATATTTGTCCACTAGTCATTGATGGCTTTGTATTACCACCTGCCTCAACCCAGACATATTCAGAATTTCCTCCTCCATTCCAATTCTTCTCAGGATATTGTGATTTAATTCTTTGTTGATATAAAGAATTCCAATGTTGATTTGAAACACTTCTACTATAAAAATTTTTCAATCTAGCATTTCTTACATCTTGACCATTTCCTGCCCAATCTTCTTGGAACATTCCTGTTCCCCAATTAAAGTTTACATTAGCTACAGGGAAATCTAATACAGCTATTTGTTTCCATTCTTTTGTGGATTCGTCTCTTATCCATTGTCCAAATTTAGTATGTCCATCTTCTTGCCAATTACGCATAGTCATTTTATACCAACTGGCAGGTTTCCAATCATAATTAGTTTCTACTTTCATTCCTTCTCCTTCTCCACCAAATCGTGATGAAGTAGAACTTGATGATAAATATTCTGCTTTAATAGGTTGTCTTGCAGAAATTGGGTCCCAAATTGCAAAATGTAGTGTTCGTCTGTCAGGTCTTTGTTGAAATCCAGCATATCCACCAGCTTCTCCACCAGCATTCCAATTATGTACAGCCCAATAAGTATTGGGTGCATTTTTAGTTGTGCTCCAATCCACTGTCATTATATCAGCTTTCTTTTCATTTACAGGATTTACATACATACCTGTTGCATTAGTATAAGCATAAACTAATTTGGTATCTACATTAACAATACCAAAGACTATTAATAAATTTATAATTCCAATTATCAAGGCTTTCTTTTTCACTAATCATCTTCCTTTCTTTAATTTAAATTTTTAATAATTTAATAAATATGCTGTATAAATTTTTTAAATATGTTTTTTAATTATTATAAATTGATTTTTGTTAAATACATTTTTATTTCAACAAAAAACCCTATAATTATGCCCTCTAAATAAAGTATCGAATCAAATCTAAATTACCTAATAGCCCATTATATACATTTTATTTATAATTTTATATTAATACAAATTTTTTACTCCTTATTATAATTTCA
>NZ_MRAE01000024.1 GCF_002008345.1 Clostridium tepidum | reverse complement strand
ATACAAAAATGCAGATAAACTATTTTTATGTTAAAAATAATATAATTAATTCTTTTAATATACTTAACTCAATATTTTTATCTTTTATACATTATTCTAAAAATTATTATAACTTCCTAAAAAAACAAATATGTCAGTAGTTATAACATAGAATATAATTACATTTTACCTAAAGGCGCATATTTTTTGTCATAATCTATAAATGTTATAACATAATATGTAATTACATTTTACTAACATTTAATTATGATACACTTTTACTTTTTCTATAGTTAAAAAGTGTAGTATTGCGCGGTATTTTGATTGAATTGCTCTTAGTTATACCAATCCTTTGAGAAGTATATATACCAGTATGTCCAGAGAACATATAACTAATAACACAAGTCATAAACATATACAGTATCCCTTGAGATCCAAAAATTTCAATACTTAATATAAAAGATGAAATTGGTGTATTAGTTGCACCAGTAAATACCCCAATAAGACCTAAAGCTGCCAAAAATGAAGGTTCCATATGGATTAAATTTGCTAAAGTATTTCCTAATGTAGAACCAATTACAAATAAAGGTGTAACCTCTCCCCCTTGAAAACCTGTTCCTAATGTTAATGATGTAAATATAATCTTTTCTAAAAAAGCAAACGGATGAACATTGTTAGTAAAAGAATCTGAAATTAACGGAAGACTTAATCCTAAGAAATCCCTCGTATCTAGAATATAAACTAATGCAATTATAATAAAACCACCTATAGTACTTTTTATAATTGCATTTTTAAACCATAGTGAAAAAATTTCTTTCATTTTACAAGTTAACTGACTGAACAATCTGCTTGTTAAACCAAATAAAATAGCTACAAAAATAATTTTAATTGTTATAATATATGATAATTGAGGAACTTCTAAAATCTTATAATGAACATGGTGAATCCCCAAAGCTGAAGTTACTAAATTACCAATAATACTTGCAGCAAAACACGGCATTAATGCTTCATATTCCACAACTCCTAATGTAGCTACTTCTAGTCCAAATATTGTACCTGCAAGAGGAGTTCCAAATACAGACGCGAATCCACTGCTTACTCCAGATATAAGTATGATTTTTTTATCAACTCTATTTAATTTAAACAACCTTCCTACTCCTTCTGCTACGCATGAACCTATTTGTACACCTGTACCTTCTCTTCCAGCAGACCCACCAAATAAATGAGTAATTACAGTACCTAAGAAAACTAATGGAGCCATACGAAGAGGCACTATATGACTTTCTTCATTAATATTTTCTAAAATTAAATTATTACCTTTTGACGAATCTTTACCATATTTTTTATATAGAAAATTTACAAATGCGCCTCCTAAAGGAAGAAAAAAAAGCATCCAAGGATATTGCAAACGTAAATTAGTTGCTAATTCCAAAATTTTTAAAAACAATCCAGCTATTGATCCTGTAATAACTCCAACAAAAGTACCTATAAAAATCCATTTTATAAATGATACGCCTAAAATAATACCATTATTTTTATTTACTAAATTTATTTTGTTATACATAAAATACAAATCCTTTCTATCTAGCTTAGTATTAATAAAATATTTTTATTAATTATTTATACTATAAACTCTACTAATCCACTAATATTATTTATGTTTAATAAACAATCACCTCCTAAAGACAACTAAAATACTCCTACAAATAGCAATATAAAACTGCTATTTGTAGGAGTCATTAGCTTTACGCATTTAATGGCGAACCCCATCGCCTAAAATTATTTTATATATTAACATAAATTTTTATTAATGTCTATGTATTTTTTAACAATTGTAATATTGTAATAATAAACAAATATAAGAAAATACTATTCCTACTATATAAAAAAGAAATTTATTTATATAGTTCTTCTTTTCCATAAAAATTTATATCCAGCTTACAAAAAAAATCACACAATATTTTATAAATATAATATTTCTTTAGCAAATTTAATATAATCTTCTCTAATATATTTTATGTTTTTTTATAATATTGTATATAAAAAATATAGACAAACTTATACCTATTATACTCATAAGTTGGGCTACCCTTATAGATCCTAAATATAAACTATCAGTTCTTAACCCTTCTATAAAAAATCTTCCTAAAGAATATAACCCTATGTAAGACATAAAAACTATGCCTTTCTTTTTTGTCTTTTTTAAAATATGTATAAGAAAAATACATACTATAAAATTCCAAATTGACTCATACAAAAATGTAGGATGATAGTAAGTCCCTCCAATAAACATCCCTTTTTGTATAAATTGTGGAAACTTACTTATAAATTCTTTTGTAACAGGCCCTCCATGAGCCTCAGAATTAAAAAAATTCCCCCATCTTCCAATAGCTTGCCCTAATATGATAGAAGGGGCCGCCACATCCGCATATTCAAAAAAGTTTTCTTTCCTATATTTTAAGTATAAATATACTGCTAATACTCCAAAAATAATTCCTCCATGAATAGCTAACCCGCCTTGTCTTATATTTAAAATATTAATTAAATTATCTTTATAATTTTCAAATTCAAAAATAACATAATATAGTCTAGCCCCTATAATTGCTGCCGGAAATGCTATTAAAAACACATTTATAAATTCATCATAATTTACTTTCCTTATTTTACAACTATACTCAGCTAACAATAATCCTAAAACTGCTCCTATAGATATTATTACACCATACCATCTAATTTCTAAATTTCCTACATAAAATGCTATTGGGTTCATTTATATCACCTTTATTCTATATATTTTATATGGTAATTATACTATAAATACCACATGAATAAAAATTTTATAATTTAAATTTAATAAATATTAATTTTATAACTAAAATTAATATTTATTAAATTATAACCTTATTATCCCTAAAAAAAATTTTATAAAATACTACAAATATTTAATTATTTCCACGGAAATATTCTAATATTTTACTTATTTATTATAAAAACAAATTTTAGTTTCTATTTTATCTTTTTTTAGATTTAAAATCACATAAGAAAACCATCTTTCTCTTATTTTTTTACTTGGAGATCCTGGATTTACAATAAGAGTTTTATTTTTAGTTTTTATCATAGGCTTATGACTATGTCCAAATAATATAATATCTACATTATCATCTTTAAAAATATTATAAACTTTATCCAATGTATTCTTTTCTGTTCCATGCCCATGAAACAATCCTACTTTGTATCCATTTAAAGTAACTATTTCTTTTTCCTTTAATTCTTTTCTCAATCCACTTCTATCATTATTTCCCCATACTCCTATTACTTTTTTCTTTTTTTTTATTTTTTCTAAAACTCTTGGAGAAGTAAAATCTCCCAGATGAATTATTAAATCTACATCTTTAAAAGATTTATCTATAAGTTTCTCTATTTTTTTAGTATGCTTATCCATATGAGTATCTGATATAACACCTATTTTGATAATATCACCTTCCTACTGTTCTTTACCGCAATGGTTACAAAAATCAGAATACAAATAAATTTCCTCTCCACAATACTTACATAACTTTTTATCACTATATTTTAATTTTTTTTCTTCTAATACTTTTACTTCTTTTTTTACTTTTTCTATAGATTTACAATATTTTTTATAATCCTCCTCTACATTCTTCCCCCTATTATATCTTTTATATACTTTTCGTCCTATTTTTTTATAATAATAATCTATCTCTTCCTGTAAAGATTTTATTTTAAATGATATTTTTGAAGCTTCATATATATTCTCTGATTTTTCCTTTAAATTATATCCTTCTTTTTGAATACTATCTTTTATTTTAGAAAATTTATTTTTAAAGCTCATTATATCCCCCCTTTGTAATTCTATAATATGATTTATAAAATTTTAATGTACAAATAATTAATAATAAAAATAATATAAATCATATATATATTAATAATATTATGAAAAACTAAGAAAGAGAGGTAACAATGAAAAACTTTCCAATTAATATAGCTCACAGAGGGGCTAGTTCTTTAGCTCCAGAAAATACCCTAGAAAGCTTTAAGAAGGCTATAGATTTAAGATGTAATGGAATAGAACTAGATGTTCATATGACAAAAGATAAACAATTAATAGTTATACATGATGAATTTTTAGATAGAACTACCAACGGTACTGGATCAGTTAGAAATTTTACTCTAAGTGAAATAAAAAAATTAGATGCTGGAAGTCATTTTAGTAATAAGTTTAAAAATGCTAGAATACCTACTCTTAAAGAAGTATTTGATTTAATAGTTCCATACAATATTTTATTAGACATAGAAATTAAGCAATGGGAACCCGAAATAGAGGAAAAGGTAATAACTATGGTACAAAATTATAACTATGAGAAAAAAACCATAATAACGTCTTTTAATCCAATATCTGTTTTAAAATGCAAACAAATTTGTAAAGATATTAAAACAGGTCTTCTAGTTTTTTTCTTACAAACTAACCCTTTAGACATGAAAAAAAAATTTAAAATAGATTATCTGTGTATGGATGTAAATTATATTAAATTATTCTCACAAAATAATATTAATACTTTTAAAAAAAATAATTTAAAAATATTAGCTTTTACAGTAGATAAAAAAAGTGATATGGTCTATATGATTAAACATAAGATTGATGGTATAATAACAAATAAACCTCAATTATTAAATTTATTAAAATATAACCCATTTAATTTTATAAAAATTAAATAAAAAGATCTCTATTTATAAAATTTACCTTGCATAAAAATTTACTAAGAGATCTTTTTATCTAAATTTAAATTAATAATATGATTAAATTTTAAATTTATTAACTAACTCATCTAGTATACCTGTTATTTCTTTTAAATCTTTAGCTGTTTGTGAAATACTTTCCATAGATGCGGTCTGCTCTTCAACAGAAGCGGATACCTCTTCTGTTGAAGCTGCTGATTCCTGAGCTATAGCAGATATTGCCTGTATTGCAACTAATACTTCTTCTTTATCTGAATCTACTTTGTTAACATTATCTACTAAAACCTCTATTTGATTTATTATATCTACTATAGATTTTGTTATTATATCAAAGGATTGTTTTGATGTTTTCATAGAGTCATTTACTTCTTCCACAACTTTTTCTGATAACTCCATATTATTTTTTGTATTATCTATTTCAAACTGTATCTCTCTTACTATATTTTCTATTTCCTTGGTTGAAATAGATGTCTGCTCTGCTAATTTTCTTATTTCTTCAGCTACAACAGCAAAACCTTTTCCTGCCTCACCTGCTCTAGCAGCTTCTATAGCTGCATTTAAAGCTAATAAATTAGTTTGCTCTGCAATAGACTGTATAGAATTTACTATTTCTCCTATTGATCCAGATTTATTAGATAACATTTCCACATTTTTACCTAATTCTTTATTAACTCTATTGTTTTCTTTAAATTTATCTATAGTTTCATCCATAGATAATATTCCTTTTTCACTATTCTCTTTAGTTTCTAAAGAATAGCTTTTTACTAAATTTGTACTATCATGTGTTATTTTTATTTCTTCTGCCAAGCTAAACAACTTTTCTGAGCCGTTTTGAGAATCTTTTGCCTGATCTACAGCTCCCTTTGCTAATTCATCTACTGTTGTTGATATAGCTTCTATTGATTGAACTGTTTCATCTGTAGCACCATTTACTATTTCTGAATATTTTAATACATCCTTTGATAACTTTTTTAATTTCTCTACAATGTCTTTTAATTCTTCTCTTAAATCTATAACTGCTCTACCTATTATTCCAGTTTCATCTTTATATAAAGCAATAGTCTCATAATTATTCTTACTAGTTAAATCTAAATCTTTTGTTTGATTTACTAAATCTGTTATCTTTAAAATAGGATCAGATATTTTTTTACCTGCATATATTGCAAAATATATTGCTGCCAATAGGGATATTACTATAACAGATATAAAACCTATAATAATACTATTTAAAGGTTTTTTAAATTCTTCTACAGGTACCGAAAATCCTACTGACCAATTTGATGATGCTATTTTGCTTCTTGTAAATATTTTCTCTTTATTATCATAATCTTTTGATTTTAAAACTTCATTGTTGCTAGAATCTAACTGTGCTAAATCTTTTAATTTTCCATTCATAATTTCAGCTACATTTACCACTTTTTCATCTTTAGGTTGGAATTCTTTATTAGGATGAACAATAAAATCATTATTATTATCTAATAAAAAACCATAACTATTTTTTACTGGTGTTGCCTTTTGTACTAAATCCTTGAGATAGTCTACAACTACATCCATACCTACAACACCAATTATTTTTCCATCTTTCTTAAGTGGTTTAGCTACGGTTATTACCATACTATTAAACTTTTTATCTATATATGGGGCCGAGTATATTATTCCATTTTTTTTAATAGCTTCTTTATACCAATCTCTTTCCCTACAATCATAATCTTTAGTTGGTATCCAGCCATTACCAGATATGAATTTTTTATCTTCAAATCCAACATACATACCTATAACATCTTTATTATTCTTTAATTGACTTTGAAAATATTCATATATATATTTTTGATCATATTTATTATTATATTGAAAATCTACAACCATGGAATCCATTAATTTAGCTTTACCCAAAAGCCATCCATTTATCATTTCTGAGTATTTTTGAGATGCCATACTAACTTTATTGGTAGCTTCTGAAATTATAGCTTCATAAGAAAAATAATAACTAACAGAAGAACATAAAGTCACACTTACTATACAAACTATAGAAATAATTGCTATTATCTTAGATTTTATACTTTTCATATGTATTTCTCCCCCAATTTTGTTAAAATAATAGTAATAACATTCATGTTATCGTTTAACAAATTTAAAAATTAATACACATATTACATTTTTATCTTTATTTTTTATATTTTCGATAAATAATCCAAATATTAGAATAATAAAAAAAAAAGAGTTACTAAATTATATAGTAACTCTTTTTTAACTACAAATAGATTTTATTTAAAATATCTATTTAATAATCCTTTAAATGCTGAACCATGTCTAGCTTCATCTTTGCACATTTCATGTACTGTATCATGAATAGCATCATAATTTAATTTTTTAGCTAATGTTGCTAAATCCTTTTTACCTTGACAAGCACCATGTTCTGCTTCAACTCTCATTTCTAAGTTTTTCTTAGTGCTATCTGTAACAACTTCTCCTAATAATTCAGCAAATTTTGCTGCATGTTCTGCTTCTTCAAAAGCTATTCTTTTATATGCTTCTGCAACTTCTGGGAATCCTTCTCTATCTGCTTGACGACTCATAGCTAAGTACATTCCTACTTCTGTACATTCTCCCATAAAATTAGCTCTTAATCCTTCTATAACTTCTGGATCTATATCTTTTGCTATTCCTATTTTATGTTCATCAGCCCAAGACATTTCACCTTCTACTTTTTCTACAAATTTATCTTTTGGTGCATTACATTGAGGGCATTTTTCTGGTGCTTCCTCTCCTTCAAAAACATAACCACATACTGAACATATAAATTTTTTCATATTTAACATCCTCCTACTATAATATATTTATTTAAATTTATTTAATTAATTTCCCTTTGGACAATTATTATTATATAATAATAATTATAAATAATCAACCCCTTTTTTCAAATTTATTTTAAATATGAAATAATTTGATTTAAAATCATATATAACCAAGTTTATCGATTGAAATTTTAGAATGAATATAAAAAAATATATTAGCAACTACATATATTTTTTTATATTATGTAACAAGTTTTAATAATTAGAATATATTAATGTATTAATATTTATTTAGGGGGAAAGTATTTATGACAAGAGAAGAGGAATTTGAAATTACAGAAGATATTATTGAGGAATGTCTACAAGAATCTATTGATTAATATATATTTATACAAGTATTTTATTTTTGACATATAAATTTTAAAATTAAAAGAGCTCCTAATTTATTTTATAAAAAATATATAAAATAATAAGACTAAGTATACCTTAATAATAATCTTATATAATTTATAAAAAATAAATTAGAAGCTCTAGATCTTTTATAGATTTAAGATCTTATATATTTTTATTAATTATGCTATTTTATGTTGAAATAATTTTATTTAATTTTTTAAGCTTATCCTTACTTAGTGGGTTTACATTTTTAAGTCTATACTTTATTCCCATATTTTCATATTTATTTACACCTAATGTATGATAAGGTAATAATTCAATCTTTTCTACATTACTAAAATTATTTGCATAATCTTTAAATTTATATATATGATCTATATTATCATTTATTCCTGGAACAATTACATGTCTTATCCATAATTTTTTATTAAGCTTATTTACAGTATTTTTAAATTTATTAAACTCTTCCATAGTTCTGCCACAAATATTAATATATTCTTTTTCATCTATATGCTTAATATCTAATATAACTAAATCTACATATTTAAGAATATCTTCGTAATTTCCTTTTCCTACTCCTGATGTATCTAAAACCGTATGAATGCCCTTGCTTTTAGATTTTTTTAAAACTTCTAAAAGGAATTCTGGTTGCATTAAAGGTTCTCCCCCTGAACACGTTATTCCACCAACATTTTTAAAATATGGTTTATATCTTAATACTTTTTTTAATATCTCATCACTGCTAATTTCTATACCAGAATTTAGATCCCATGTGTCCGGATTATGACAATAAATACATCTTAATTGACATCCTTGAAAAAATACTACTACTCTAATTCCTGGCCCATCCACAAGTCCCATAGTTTCTATTGAATGAATTTTACCCATATTACACCTTCTCCCGAAGTAATTATAATACTCAGATAAAAAGTATTACTTTTCACCTGAGTATTAAAAATTTATATTTAGTAAATTTTAAAATACTAATAATATTTATTTTACCAAACAATATTTATAAATAAATTACATTTCTTCATGGAAAGTTCTACTTATAACCTCCAATTGTTGTGCTTTAGTTAGTCTATTAAAATGAACTGCATATCCTGATACTCTTATAGTAAGTGACGGATATTTTTCCGGATGTTCCATAGCATCTATTAATAATTCTCTATTTAATACATTAACATTTAAATGATGGGCATCTTGTACAAAATATCCGTCTAATATGGATACTAAATTATTTATTCTTTCTTCATCACTTTTGCCTAGTGCATCTGGAACTATAGAAAATGTATTTGATACTCCATCTTCACAAACATCTTTATAAGGTATTTTAGCTACAGAATTTAATGATGCTAAAGCACCATTTTTATCTCTTCCATGCATTGGGTTAGCTCCTGGAGCGAATGCCTCACCTGCTTTTCTTCCATCTGGTGTTGAACCTGTTTTCTTACCATAAACAACATTAGAAGTTATTGTTAAAACTGAAAGTGTATGCTTTGCATTTCTATAAGTTTTATTTTTCTTTAATTCACTAATAAATTTATTAACTATCTCTACTGCTATTTCATCAACCCTATCATCATCATTACCATACTTAGGGAATTCACCTTCTATTTCAAAATCTACAGCAATCCCATTTTCCCTTACTGGTTTTACTTTTGCATATTTTATAGCACTTAATGAATCCGCTACAACAGATAATCCAGCCACACCAAAAGCCATAAGCCTTTCTACTTCTGTATCATGAAGTGCCATAAGTCCAGCTTCATAAGCATATTTGTCATGCATATAATGTATTATATTCATAGTATTAACATATAACTGTGCAATGTATTCTAATACTTTAAAATAATTTTCTTTAACTTTTTCGTAATCTAATACATTATCTTCTATTGTATTTATATTATCTATTACTTTAATGTTTTTCTTTTCATCTACGCCACCATTTATGGAATATAATAAAGCTTTAGCTAAGTTGCATCTTGCTCCGAAAAATTGCATTTGTTTTCCTAGAGCCATAGCTGATACACAACAAGCTATACCATAATCATCTCCATATATATCTCTCATTAAATCATCATTTTCATATTGAATAGAGTCTGTTTTTATAGACATTTGGGCACAAAATCTTTTAAATCCTTCTGGTAAGTTTTGTGACCATAACACTGTCATATTAGGCTCTGGTGCTGGTCCTAAGTTATTTAGAGTGTTTAAAAATCTAAATGATGTTTTAGTAACTAATGTTTTACCGTTTAGCCCCATTCCGCCTATAGCTTCTGTAATCCAATTAGGATCTCCTGCAAAAAGTTCATTATATTCAGGTGTTCTAAGATGCCTTACTAATCTTAATTTTATAACAAACTGATCTATAATCTCTTGTGCTTCTTCTTCTGTCAATATACCTTGTTGTAAATCTCTTTCTATATATATATCTATAAATGAGCTTACCCTTCCTAAAGACATAGCAGCTCCATTATTTTCTTTAACACCTGCTAAATATCCAAAATATAAAAATTGAACTGCTTCTTCTGCATTCTTTGCTGGTTTACTTATATCTATGTCATATTTTAATGCCATTTCTTTCATGGATATTAAAGCTTTTATTTGTTCTTTTATCTCTTCTCTTTTTCTTATAGTAGTTTCATTCATTTCACCTTTAACAGCTTTTAAGTCTTCTTCTTTATTTTTTATCAAATAATCTATTCCATATAGTGGTATTCTTCTATAATCTCCTATTATTCTTCCTCTTCCATATGCATCTGGAAGACCTGTTAATAACCCTGCGCTTCTAGCTTTTCTCATTTCTTCGGTATAAGCATCAAAAACTCCATCATTATGAGTCTTTCTATATTTAGAAAATATCTCTTTTATTTCTGGCTTCAAATTATAATTATATGCCTCTAAAGCCTGTTTTACCATTCTTATTCCACCAAATGGATTTATAATTCTCTTTAATGGTTTGTCTGTTTGAAGACCTACTATCGTTTCATTTCCCTTATCTATATATCCTGCATTAAAAGCATCTATAGCAGAAATATTTTTCAAATCTACATCTAATATCCCTTTTTCTATTTCTTCTGCTATTAATTTCTCACATTGGTTCCAAAGTTTTTTTGTTTTTTCAGTAGGTCCTTTTAAAAAACTGTGATCACCATAATAAGGAATATAGTTTTTTTGTATGAAATCCCTTACATCTATATTTTTTTCCCATACACCTTTATTAAATTTTTTCCATGAATCAAAAAACATAGTAAACCTCCTAAAGCTTAATATATTTAAAAACCTTTTAGAGCTTATATTGCATAAATACATTTAGAGTTTAATCTTAGTTTATAAGCAACACTTTAAATCCAAAGCTCTATGATTTTTATCACCTTTATTTTATATAACTTGAAAATGTTTGTCAATTAAAATCATTTCTCTTTTACACTTCTTAATTTATAACCTTTCAAATAAAATAGTGCCACTATTTAAAATTATTTTAAACACAAAAAAACCGCCTGGACTTTTGTGCCCAGGCGGTCGACATTCTAACTTAAATTTATAAATCATACTTCCTGTGGTTAAATCCACTTCCGCCAGTCATATGATTTACTCTAAAATTTAATTTTATTTTATATTATTGCGAACATTATGTCAATATAAAATATATTCATTCATATCATTTTATTTCATAAAATATATACTTTATTTATATATTTCCTCTAATATTTTTTTTGCTAACTCTTTTTCATCTAAAACTTCATCAACTTCTATTTGTATATTTTGACTTAATCCTCTAGCATTACCTGTAGTATATACAATCTCTCCTGTATTATTATCTATTTTCCTTACTACCATAGCTTTATCACCAGGTACAACTTTAACTGCTCCACCTTTGCTTAATTCAACTACAAATTCATTTGTAAATTCTATCTCTTGACCTATTCTATACTTCATAAATGTTCCTTTCTTCTATATAATTTCTATATTATATATTTTTGTATAAACTTATTTCATAAAATAAATACTTATAAATTTATTTGTTATTACTTTTCGTAAATAAAATTAGGTTCTCTAATTTTATTTACGAAAAGTAATAACAAATCTATACAACAATCGTAAAATAAATTAAAGAACCTAATTTTTAAATTTATTATGTTTAACTTACTGTTTCTTCAACTATATCTTTTCCATTATAAGATACAGTAGCTAATAATTCTTCCGGATCAGTATATAATTTTATGTTTTCGTCTAATTCTATATCCGAAACCTTTATATTATCACCTGGTTCTTTTGCTCCAACATTTACTACTATTATTTCTGGAAGTATGCCAACCTTTCCAGCCACCTCTATATATGGTGTAAATTCTTCTAATAAAAATCCTTTATGTTCTAATTGATCTTTTCCTTCAAATTTTATAGGTATATTATTTTTTATAACTTCATCGTGTGAAACAGCTTGCATATCTATATTAAGTATCTCACCTGTTGTTGCTTCTTTTTGTATTTCTTTAATTAATACATACTCTTTTCTATCTCCAATTTTAAGCCATAATCTTGAATTAATACCAGCTTTATTTAAATATCTCAAGAGACTAGGAACTTCAAATTTAACCTTTATAGGTTCTTTTATTTCTGCTCCATAAATTATTCCTGGCGCAAATCCTTCTTTTCTGCATTTTTTACCACTTTCTTCTCTTATTATAGCAGTTAACGAAGCGCTACTCATATAAAATTCCTCCTATCCCATTACAAAATCATAATAATTATATTCATATTAGATTATAATCATTATATATTTAAGTATAGTTTACATTTGAATTACTTCAATATACATTCCCAAACATTTACTATTTATTCATATATTAGTAACACTTCGTTTATAATGTATATAATTATTCTATAATATCATTTAGCTTCATAAGAACTTCTCTATATCCTTCTTTTATTATATTATTATTTATTAAATTATCATAATTGCATTTTTCTATGTCTACTTCCAATATTTTATTATAGTTGCAACCATATACTTTTTTTAATAGTATTTCATAATCCATTAATATATTAAGCCAATTATTCTTATTACTATAATCTATTTTTTTTACATCATAATTTATTTTATCTATTATTCCATATAATTGGCTTATATAACTTATTTCTTTCAAAGTAAATTTTTTAGTTAATACAGCAATATCTCTATAATAATTTTTATTTATAGAAATACAAACTGGATAATATTCTTCTTTATTATATTTAATTTTTTTTATAGTTCTTATTCCTTCAAAAATTGCTGTACATATGTCTAATCTTACTATTCTTCCACTTTCCTTAAATTTATCTCTATAATATATTTTATCTATTTTTTTATTTTCTTCTAATATATGTTTTTGTATTTCTTCATTTTTAATAATACTTTTTTTATTTATACAGGAACTCCATATTCCACCTATTATGGCTCCTACTATTATAGCTGTAGCCGAAATAGCTGTTCCTATTAAAGCATTAGACATAAAAATACATCCTTTCTATTAAGTTTCCAATATTAAAAATATTGACTAAAGTATTGTTTAATATTTATATAAAAATAACAATATTGTGATAAAATATTGTTGTATCTTAATTAATCTATATCCCTAATTGTAATGTTTATTTGACAATAATTATTTTTGACAAATAACTTTTTTTATTATATAATTAATTATATTTAGAGTAAAGGGTGGTGAATATGGATACAATCGCAAGTATTTTCAGAGAGAAAAATCTAAAATTAACACCTCAGCGTATAGCTGTCTATAAGTATCTTAAATATACTAAAGAACATCCTTCCGCTGAAACTATATACAAAGCTTTACAACCAGATTACCCTACTATGAGTTTGGCTACAGTTTATAAAGCTTTAAAGACCTTAGTAGAAGTAAATTTAGTTCACGAGTTAAATGTAGGTGAAGGCAATTTTAGATACGATGCTAATACTCATTCACATCCACATATACAATGTATTAAATGTGGTAAAGTAGATGATATAGAAAATGTATCTTTTTCAAACTTAAATGATGAAGTAAAAAATTTTACAAAATATAACGTCTTATATAATCGTGTTTACTTTTATGGTATATGTGAATCTTGTAGTAATAAATCAGATTCAGAAAACTAGTAATTAATAAGCACTTAAATTATATAATTTAAGTGCTTATTAACATTGTCATCTTTATTAGTAAAATTTTACTTCAAACTATCTTCTGCAATTTTATCCCATTCTTTTCCAGAGTGCTCGTGGTTTAATATTTTATCAATAGCAGCTGAAATACTAGATTTAAAGGTATTAGGTAAATTATACAAAGCTAAAATACTATTTTCATTTAAATTGCTTAACTTGTTAACAGTAGTTTTATTAAGCTTATTAACTTCTCTTTCTTTTTCTTTATTAACTTTTTTATTTCCTGTTATAAATCCTTTTTGTAATAAACTTTTTTGAGTTTTTTCGTTAAAAGTAAAATCTATAAAATCATTTGCTTGCTCTGAATTTTTAGCTTTTAATGGTAAGCACAATATGGAATTTATAATTACAGGTTCTGTATTACTTAATTTATCTACATTATATAATCCTTCAATAGTCTTTATATTAGGATTTTTTATTTTATTATTATAATAAGAAGTACTTATCATTATAGGAATATCACCATTGTTAAATTTTTCTAATGTAACTTCATTTCCTTCTTCAAAAAAATTCTTATCTAATGCATTGTCTTTAACCATATTATTTATAATATTAAACGGTTCCTGCATAATTTTCATATTTTGATATTCTTTTTTTCCTTTATCATAAATATTTTCTAATTCCATAGAATTAATTATATTATTTGATATCATTGAGAATATAACTAAATTTATATCCAAATCATTTGGCAACATAACTGGAACTTTAATAGATGAATCTTTTAATTTTTTCATAATATTTTTTATATCATTTATATTTTTAGGTTCTTTTATTTTTAATTTATCCAAAGCTTCTGTGTTATATAAAATTTCTATAGTATAAGGTATAATAGGTATTCCATAATATTTATCTTTAAACCTACCATAACTATTAAAAATATTGTAGTAATCTTTAGTGATATTATTTTTTTCATAATTAGTTTTCATATCATCTAAAAATCCTTTTTGAGATAATTCTATCATTTTATTCCTTGAAACAACTATCAAATCTGAAGATTTTTCTTTTTTTAATTCTTCCTCTACATTACTACCTAATGCACTATTTATATTTATTTTTACATTCTCATTAGACTTTTTATACTCTTCCATAATGATATTCAATATATTTAAAGAATTTTCATCTTTAATATCTATATATATATTGAGCTCTTTATTTTTGCTTTCATTTTCTTTTTTACAAGAAAAAAAAGTTATTGGAAATATTAATACAAGAATTAAACATATAATTTTTTTAAATTTCAAAAACACTTCACCTCCATCGGAAGTATATTCTTTTATTTTTATTTTGTACAAATTAATTAAATATATAATAGCTTCATATAATTAATTAGAGGTGAATTATATGAAAATGAGGGTATTTTTCCTAAAAAGAAAATCTATTTATTATTTTTTACTTTTAAGCTTAATATTAATAACTTTATTAACAACCATTAAATATAAAAATACTTGTACTTTTAAATTACTAAATTCTAATAAAACTATAAGAAAAGATTTAACTGGTGATGGAAATGAAGACAATATAAATATTACTAATAAAAACAACAAATATTTCATAACTGTAAAATCTCAAAATAAAAACTACACGTTAAAAAATAATGAAAATAAAAATTTTATAGGAGATTACAATAAATTTTGGCCTATTAAACTTAATTTTCAGGACATTTCTAGAGATAAAATTCCTGAAATATTTATACAATGTTCTCAATACAAAATGCCTGTTCAATATATTTTTAAATGGCAAAATAATGAATTTAAAAAACTTTATTCATCTAATAATAACATTATTGGATTAATGGACTCTAATAATAATAAAACTCCTAAAATTATATCTGGTAATTTTAAAAATAATACAATAGTTTTTGACTCATTCATATTCATGGAAGATAGTATTAAAAGATTTGACTATAACTTTAATGAAAATTTTATGGGAAGTAATACTATTATAGAATTCATAAATTATATACAAAGTCTTCCTATTTCTGAAGAAAATAAGCCTAATAATATACTTACAGATAATATAAGTGGTAAAGACATATCTGTTATAGGTAATCTTGTAAAAGAAAATAATATATATACTTTTCAAGATGCTAGTTTTAAAGATATAAGAAATAATAATGATGGTGAAATTAATGAAATAAAATGGTCTTTGAATTTCAAAGGTATGTCAAAACAGGATAATAATTTAGTAAAAAATTATAATATAGATGTTTTATTAAAATTGGTAGATAATCCTGATGATAATCATAAATTTAAAATTTATTCTATTACTTTAAATTAAAAACAAAAAGGGACCGTTTTACGGTCCCAAGGGGGATGGGGGGTTGTTGCATTAAATATATAAATTTATATATTTAATGCATTAGGGAGATTATCTCGCCTAACTACATTTATATAATTGCCAATTTAAATAAAATTATTCAGATTTATTTAAATTTTATTAATTATATATACTATTTAACTCAGATATTTCCTCCATTAGTTGAAGTTTTAACTCCTTAGGTTGCATAACTTTCACATTTTTTCCAAACCCCAAAATCCATCTTTTTATTTCTTGTAAATTTTCTACATATACTTTAAATAAAATTTCGCCATCTTGAAGTTCATTTACTTCTTCATTTACATACCACCTATTACCTTTTATAAAATCCGCTACATTTTTATTAAACTTCAATTCAACCTTAATCTTATTGTGTGCAAATATGTTTTTATATCTTTCTAAAAAATTATTTATTGAAAAATTTTTAGAAATAACAAAAGTATCATCTGTAAGCTTTATATCCTTGATTCTGTTTATATCAAATATTTCTATGTATTTATTAAAATGACAATATCCTATAACATACCATTTCCCATATTTAAAAATAATATCATAAGGATCTATTTTTCTAAAGGTAATCTCGTTTCTATTTATACTAAAATAACTTATGTTTATAGATTTATTGTCCATTATAGATTTACATATCTGTGATATTTTATCCTGTGAAATTTTATTATTTCCTATACTACTTATTTTAAAATCACTAAAATTATAAATATTAGTTAAATCTATATCTTTGCTACTTAAATTATTTTTTATCTTTCCTAATGCTGTTTTATACTCTTTTTCGTAAATAAAACCATTTTCTTCTGTTAAAATTTCTCCTGCCATCAATAGTGCTTTTATTTCATTTTCATTCAACTCAGGGCTTTTCATATAAAAATTTTTATCTATATAAAACCCCCCATATCTTCCCTTCTTAGCGTGTATGGGTATATTAGCTGAATTTAAACTATTTATATATCTATATATTGTCTTTTTATCTACCATCAAAAAATCTGAAAGTTCTCCAGCCGTTACAAACTCTTTATATTGTAATATAATTAATAATTGTAGTATATGAGAAATTTTTGACATATTATCACCTCTTTTCTATTCTTTAGTTATATCGTTATATTTATGATAATTTTTAGTTTTACCAAATAATATATTATAATTAATTTAGTAAAATAAATATTTTTATCATATAATTTGAATCATAATTAGTTTTTACTAACAACATTATTATCCTAAAAAAATAGAAAGAACTTTAAGTCTTTCTATCAAATACATTATTTATTTTTTCATTAATCTACTTACACAATATATCTGAATTAACTTATCTAAAATATCCATTTTTTCTGGATTAATCATAGGTCTTAGCATATTTAAAAACTGTAATGTATAATCATTTTGCATCTGATTCATATTCATGTTATTAAATAAATTATTATTCATATTATTTATGTTATTATCATATATTTCATCATCATCATCATAATCATCATCATAATAATTATTACTATTATTGGCTCCTTTATTTAGTGATGCCATTATGTTAGATAACTGATTCATATCTATATTACTTAACATATTTTGTATATTATTCATATCTAAGTTATTTCCATTCCTATTATCATATTTACGCTTATGCTTTTTTTTGTGTTTAGACATTGAGCACCTCCAATAAAAATTAATGGTAAGGAGGGTTAATTAACCCTCCTAGCTTAAATTATTAGCAGCAGCATAATGAGAAGTCTCCACAGCAGCTTAAATAATACAACGCTATTATAAATAATATACTATTATCTACTTCACAGCATCCCTTTCTGCCTGTATGACATTCATTATGAAATCCTCTGCAGCAGCCAAATTGTAGTAATATTAATATTAATATTATTAGCCCATTACCTGAGCCTTTTCTTCTTGTGCCTCTGCATTTACATTTTTTTGACATGCTAAACCCCCCTTTCCTGGGCTATGGCTTTTTTTGTATTCTATTCTTCTTCATTAGAATCTACATTGATTATATTACCAGATGATCTTGTTTCTCTTACTGGTCCACACACTGGCTGTTGTTTATTGCAACAACAACATAAAATTAATATCAAGATTATTATAAATGACCAATCACAGCAACAATCATTATCATCACAGTAATCATCACAATGTTTTCTCTTACGGCGTTTTCTTCTACAACAACATTCATACTCGTAACCGCTACCACAACAATTTCCAAAGCCACCAAAACCATTTCCATTGCAACAGAATAATAGTATAAACACTATAACCCATATAAACCAGCTACTTCCAAAGCCAAAACTTGGTCCACAACTTGGATTTCCACAATGCTTATCATTTGTAGCTCCATTTAATAAACCTGCTATGTCATTAAAATCCACTTTACATCCCCCTTTCTAAGGTTAGTTTATTATTTTTTTACCCTAGTTTGTTTATTATCTTTTGTTCTTAATATATAGTATTCTACTAATATATTTTTGACACAAAACTGTAATTAAAAAGATCAAAAAAATAAAAACAACAAAGTATCTATTTTATAGATGCTTTGTTGTTTTTATTTGATATATAATTATGTCATTTAAATTTCTAATCTATTTAAAAATAACTTAACTTAGTTAAAAATATCATAATTGTATTAATAGAATTAAATACAAAGTGATTAAACACAGCATACCAAAACCCTTCTTTGTGTATTAAATAGCAATTAAATAAAGCTATAAATACTAAACCAGGGAATGCCTTCACATTAAAATGAACAAATCCAAAAAGCAAACTACTTATAAAAGCTGCTAACAATATACCTAACCTTCCATTTAACAACTTTTCAAATATATACCACCTAAATACAAATTCTTCTGCTACTGGTGCAAATATAACAGTTATAGGTACAACCATCAAAAATTTATTTAAAGGCATATTAGTAAGCCACGTAACTACCTCTTGTTCTTTCAAATTTAATTTAAAATAATTAAATATAATATTAAATATAATCATTATTAAAATGTATCCTAAATAAGTAGTTAAAGTATACTGTATTCCTTTTACAAAAGAAAAACTGGATATGTCAAACTTAAATCTACAATAATCATCATTGTATTCAATATTATAGGTTCCTTCACACATTTCATATCTTTTTTTTAGCTGAAATATGTCCATTATGGTCAATATAAACGGAAAAAGATTTTGTGTAAATAAGGATCCTATTATATAAACTATACAAAAAATAATACTCACAAATAAATTATTTTTTTTGGGTTTTATTTTAAAAAATAATATTATAGGGGGAATCCATAATATTATAAATGTAAGTATATTTTTTATTCTCTCCATTATATATTCCCCCTTTAAATCCCATCTAATAAACTAATATTTCCTCTAAAACTTCTTCTTTTCCTTCTTTACTTAATGAAGATATTAATAAAATCTTATCATCTTTGTCCATTTTTAATGTATCTCTTATAATTTTTTTATTTTTATTTATATCATTTCTTTTTAATTTATCAAGTTTAGTTCCAACTACTAAAACTTCATAATTATAATGTTTTATCCAGTTATACATGTTTATGTCATCAGCTGTTGGTTTATGCCTACTATCAACTAATAAAACTATTTTTTTTAGTTGTTCTCTTCCAACAAGATACTGTTCCATTATGTATCCCCAGCTTTCTTTTTCTTTTTTAGAAACTTTAGCATAACCATAGCCAGGCAAATCTACAAAATACATATTATCATTTATTAAGAAAAAATTTATTAATCTGGTCTTTCCTGGAGTAGAACTTACCTTTACTAATTTTCTTCTATTAGTCAATGTATTTATAAGAGTAGACTTACCCACATTAGATCTTCCTACAAAGGCAATTTCTGGTCTACCATCCTCAGGATATTGAGCTTTTTTCACTGCTGATATTACAAATTCTGCTTTTTTTATTTCCATTTCCATATTTAATCTCTCCATTATTATTCTTTTATTAAAGCATTATCAAGAACCCTTTCTATTTTATCAGCTACAATAAAATCGATTTTATTTTTTACAGTTTTCGGAATGTTTTTCAAATCTTTTTCATTAGCTTTAGGAATTATTATTGTATCTATTCCAGCTCTATATGCAGCTAATGACTTTTCTTTTAATCCACCAATAGGTAATACTCTTCCTGTTAATGTAATTTCTCCTGTCATCGCTACATTATGCTTAACTTTTTTACCACTCAAGGCAGAAACTAATGCTGTTATCATAGTTACTCCTGCTGAAGGACCATCTTTAGGAACTGCACCTTCTGGTACATGTATATGAACATCCTTATTTTTATAAAATTCAGTTTCTATTCCATATTTACTAGCATTTGCTCTTA
The DNA here is from genome assembly GCF_002008345.1 of Clostridium tepidum. Lineage (GTDB taxonomy): Bacteria > Bacillota > Clostridia > Clostridiales > Clostridiaceae > Clostridium_F > Clostridium_F tepidum. Next base: position 20,990 of record NZ_MRAE01000024.1, on the reverse strand, counting down.
CGTAACTATATCCTGCTTTTGCAGATTCTACCATAACTTCTCCTAACTTTCCTGTTAGCTGAAGTTTACCATTACCCTCCATAACACTAACCTCTATAGGCAATGTATCTCCACCATAAGCTGTCCAAGCTAATCCTGTTACCACACCAATCTTATCTTCTTTATCTGCTTTTTCATAAGAAAATACTTCTGGTCCTAAGTACTTTTTAACATGATTAATTGTAACATTAGTTGTGTTCTTATTTTTCTCCATCATTTCTGTTATAGCTTTCCTTATAATAGAAGATATTTTTCTTTCTAACCCTCTAACTCCTGATTCACGGGTATAATTATCTATAATATAATATATAGATGAGTTAGAAAAAGTAATTTTTCCATCTTCCATATTATGCTCTTTTAATTTTTTAGGAATAAGATGATTTCTAGCTATATAAAATTTTTCCTCCGAAGTATATCCAGATACTTCTATAATCTCCATTCTATCCAAGAGTGGACCTGGTATTGTACTTAAAGTATTTGCAGTAGTTATAAATAATACTTTAGATAAATCAAAATCTAATTCTAAATAGTGATCTCTAAATGTAGAATTTTGTTCTGCATCTAATACCTCTAATAATGCATCTGCTGGATCTCCTCTAAAATCATTACTCATTTTATCTATTTCATCAAGTAAAAATAATGGATTTTTAGATTTGGCTTGTTTCATACCATAGATTATTCTTCCTGGTATTGCTCCTACATAAGTTTTTCTATGTCCTCTTATCTCTGCCTCATCTCTTACTCCGCCTAAAGACATTCTTACAAAATTTCTATTTAGAGAATGGGCTATAGATTTAGCTATAGATGTTTTTCCTACCCCTGGTGGACCTACTAAACATAATATAGGACCTTTTAATGTTTTACTAACCCTTCTCACTGCCAAATATTCTATTATTCTATCCTTTACATCTTTTAATCCATAGTGTTCTTCATCCAATATTTTTCTAGCTTTTTTTATATCTAAATTATCTTTAGTGTATTTATTCCATGGTAATGATAATATCCAATCTAAATATGTCCTAATAACTCCTCCTTCTGCAGAGAAATTACCAGAATTTTTTAGTCTGTCTAATTCATATATAGCTTTTTCTTTTACATCTTTAGGAAGCTTTGCTTTATTTATTTTTTCTTTATATAAATTTATTTCTTTTTTATCTTCTTCATCTTCCCCTAATTCTTCTTGTATCGCCTTTAATTGTTCTTTTAAATAATATTCCTTTTGTACTTTATCTATTTTGTTCTTTACTTTAATTCCTATTTTTCTTTCAATTTTTAGTATTTCTATTTCTTCATTTATAATTGTTAATATTTTTTCTAATCTCTCTTTGGAATCAACAATTCCTATTAACTCTTGTTTTTGTTCTTGACTTATGTTTATGTATGAACCTATAACATCTGCTATTCTACCTGGCTCTTCTAAATCTTCTACTCCTATAGTTAAATCTGAAGATGAATCACCCGAAAGTTTAATATACTCATCAAAATTAGTTTTTACCAATCTTACAAGTGCATCTACTTCCTTATCATTCTCATATTGATTGTCTTCTATCTCTTCTATCTCTACTTTTAAAAATGGTTCTTTTTCTAAATAATTAGCTATTTTACCTCTAGTTTTTCCTTCTACTAAAACTCTAACTGTATTTCCTGGTAATTTTAGTATTTGTTTTATTTCACATATAGTTCCTACATCATATATGTCCTCTACAATTGGTTCTTCTGTTTCAGCCTCTTTTTGAGCAGATAAAAATATTTTTTGTCCATTTTCCATAGCTTCTTCTAAAGCTAAAATAGATTTTTCTCTACCTACATCAAAATGTAAAATCATATATGGAAATATAATTATTCCCCTCAATGGAATTAAAGGAAGAACTTCTAAGTTTTCTTTCATATATCTCCCTCACTTTGCTAAATTTAGCTTTATATATAGCTAGACTAATATATTATACCTATAAAAATACTTTTTTTCAAATGTCTATTATAATGTTATTTATTATTTTTTTAAGTTATACGTAGGTATTTAGATTTTATTTAGTCATAGATTCTGCTGATAAAACTTCTACATTCTTATCTATATTTAAAAATACTTTATCTTCTCCAATACAAACAGCCTCTTTTATTACTGTTTTTATATTAGAAACAGGAATTACTTTTACATTATCTAAATTATCGAATTTATCTTGCCAATTTTCCCTAGGTATTATAATTTTTTTAGCTCCAGCCTTAATAGCTGCATCTATTTTAGCACTTACTCCACCTACTGGTTTTACTTCTCCATGAATAGATATTTCTCCAGTCATAGCCACATTATTATCTACAGCTTTACCTGTAATAGCGCTATATACTGCTGTAGTTATACTTATACCTGCTGATGGTCCATCTACAGGTATTCCACCTGGAAAATTTATATGTATATCATATTCATAACAATCTATGCCAAATATCTGCTTCATTATGGTAATAACATTTTGAACAGAACACCATGCAGTACTTTTTCTAATTGCTTTTTTATTTGAATTGTTAATTTCTTCCTCTTCAACTAATCCTGTTATAGATAAACTTCCCTTTCTAAAATTAACTTTTTTGGCTGTTGCCTCTATCTCCATAATCATACCCATATTAGCTCCATATACTGCTAATCCATTCACATATCCAATTTTAGACTCCAGTGGTATCTTCTTTTGTATTCTTGGAGAATACTGACCATTTTCTATAACCCATTCTACATCCTGAACTAATATTTTATTTCTATTACTATTTATTGATAGCCCTGCAGATAATTGCACTAAATTTATAGTATCTCTTCCATTGTTACAATATTTAGATATTAATTCACAAGCTTCTTCTTCTATAGTAAAATTTAATTTTTTAATAGCATTCATAGCTATCTTCTTTATCTCTTCTGGTAATAACCCTCTAAAAAATACTTCTACACACCTAGATCTTAAGGCTGGAGTTAGTTCTTCTGGACTTCTAGTGGTAGCCCCTATTAATCTAAAATCTGCTGGTAAACCATTCTCAAATATATCTCTTATATAACTTGGTATATTATTATCTGAAGAATTATAATAGGCACTGTCTAAAAAAACTTTTCTATCCTCTAAAACTTTTAATAATTTATTCATTTCACTAGGATGAAGTTCTCCTATTTCATCTATAAATAATATTCCCCCATGTGCCTTAGTTACTGCCCCTGGCTTTGGTTGAGGTACTCCTGCTAATCCTAAAGCGCCTGCTCCTTGATAAATAGGATCATGAACTGAACCTATTAGAGGATCTGCTATTCCTCTTTCATCTGATCTAACTGTAGTAGCATCTATCTCTATAAATTTAGAATCTTGATTAAATGGAGAATACTCTTTCTTTTTTGCATCTTCTAAAATCAACCTAGCTGCTGCTGTTTTTCCTGTTCCTGGTGGTCCATAGATTATTACATGTTGCGGATTAGGACTGCATATAGCAGCCTTTAATGCTTTTATTCCATTTTCTTGCCCTATTATCTCATCAAAAGATGAAGGTCTACTTTTTTCTGTTAAAGGTTCTGTTAGTTTTATACTTCTTAATTTTTTTAATGTATCTATTTCTTTTTTATTTTCCTTTTCAATTACTACCTTATTAGATTTTTGACTTTTTAAAGCGTTCATAAAATATAATCCCATAATAACTGTGAAAAATATTTCTATTAATATTAATGTTTGTGTCATATCCAAAACCCCTTTAATCCTTTTTTTATTATTATGTTCTTTTTTCACTCTATATATTCAAAAGGATAATTTATTAATTTCACTAATTAAATAAAAAATAGCACCAAGATCAAATCTTGGTGCTATTTTTATGCTGTTTCAGAATCTTTTCTTTTTTTAGTTTTTTTAGGCTTAATAGGTAACCTTTTTCCACCTTCAGCCTCTATAAGCTCTGGTTTCCTAGTTTTTATGCAATCTTTATTTACTATTACCTTAGCTATATTTTCTTGAGATGGTATCTCAAACATAATTTCTCTCATCATATCTTCTATTATAGCTCTAAGTCCTCTAGCTCCAGTATTTCTATTTATTGCCTCATCAGCAATCTCCTTTAATGACTCTTCATTAAATTCTAATTCTACATCGTCTAATTCAAACAATTTCTTATATTGTTTCACAAGAGCATTTTTAGGTTCAGTTAATATTTTTATTAGAGCTTCTCTATCTAATTTATCTAAAGTAACAACTATAGGTAATCTTCCAATAAATTCAGGTATTAAACCAAACTTTAATAAATCTCCTGGCATAATATCTTTTAAAAGTTTACCTAAGTCCTTTTCTTTTTTAGATTGAATTTCAGCTCCAAATCCTAAAGAGCTAGTTCTTGTTCTTCTTTCTATTATTTTATCTACTCCATCAAAGGCTCCACCACAAATAAATAATATATTCGTAGTGTTTATTTGTATAAACTCTTGATGTGGATGTTTTCTTCCACCTTGAGGCGGAACAGCTGCAACAGTACCTTCAAGAATTTTTAATAATGCTTGTTGTACTCCTTCACCTGACACATCCCTAGTAATAGAAGGATTTTCTGACTTTCTGGCTATCTTATCTATTTCATCTATATATACTATTCCTTTTTCTGCTCTTTCTATATCGTAATCAGCATTTTGAATAAGCTTTAAAAGAATATTTTCTACGTCTTCTCCTACATAGCCGGCCTCTGTAAGTGTTGTAGCGTCTGCTATAGCAAAAGGTACATTTAAAAACTTAGCTAATGTTTGCGCTAATAATGTTTTCCCTGAACCTGTTGGTCCTAAAAGAAGAATGTTACTTTTCTGAAGCTCTACATCATCACTATTTAAATTTGAATTAATTCTTTTGTAATGATTATACACGGCTACAGATAATGATTTTTTAGCATCCTCTTGACCTATAACATATTGATCAAGATAGTTTTTTATTTCCTTTGGCTTAGGCAATGATGTTAAATCTACTTGTATATCATCTTCAAACTCATCACTTATTATTTCAGAACAAAGTTCTATACACTCATCACATATATATACTCCTGGGCCTGCTATCAGTCGTCTTACTTGATCCTGTGTTTTTCCACAGAATGAACATTTCAACTGTTTTTTTTCATCTAATTTAGACATTTCTACACCTCACTAAAGGTTATTTCTTTCTATCAATAACTTCATCAATTAAACCGTATTCTTTAGCTTCTTCTGCGCTTAAGAAATGATCTCTTTCTGTGTCAAGCTCTACCTGTTCTAATGGTTTTCCTGTTCTTTCACTTAATATAGTATTCAATTTTTTCTTCATTTTTAGGATTCTTTCAGCATGTATTCCTATATCTGTTGCTTGACCTCTGAATCCACCTAGTGGCTGATGTATCATAACTTCACTATTAGGTAATGCATATCTTTTTCCCTTTGCACCAGCTGCAAGTAAAAATGCTCCCATAGATGCTGCCATTCCTACACATATAGTGGAAACATCTGGTTTTATATATTGCATTGTATCATATATTGCCATTCCAGAAGTTATAGAACCTCCTGGACTATTAATATATAAATATATATCTTTATCTGGATCTTCTGCTTCTAAGAACAACAATTGTGCTACCACTAAACTAGCAGTTGTGTCATTAACCTCTTCACTTAACATTATTATTCTATCTTTTAATAATCTAGAATAAATATCGTAAGACCTTTCCCCTCTATTTGTTTGTTCTACAACTACAGGTACTAAACTCATACATATCTCCTCCTTTTATAAAAATAAGATACTAATGATACCTATGTGATATTTATAATTATTAAAACTTAGTTGCCAGAAAATATATCCTGGCAACTATATTATTACCTATTATTATAAATAAACTAAGCTATTTCTTTACTATTCTTTACTAATAGGTCTAAAACTTTTCCATTAATTATATCAATTTCTAAGTATGCTTTTTGAGCATTTACTATTAGTTCAGCAGTTTTTTCTACATCTTTTTGACCATATTGTTTAGCCATTTCCATAGCTTTTTCTTTTAATTCTTCTTCTGTAGCTTTTATATTTTCTACTTTAGCAATTTCTTGCATTATTAAATCTGTTCTAACTCTTTTTTCAGCTGTTTCTCTCATATATTCTTTTACTTTTTCTTCTGAACTATTTGTAAATTCATAATATGATTTAAGGTCTAGTCCTTGATATTTTAATCTCATTTCTAAATCTCTTACCATATTATCTATTTCTTTTTCAATCATAACTTTTGGTATATCTATTTCAGCATTTGCTGCAACTTTTTCAACTACTGCTTCTTCATATTCTGCTTTAGCTTTTTCAGCTAATTCTTTTTTCATTCTATCCTTTATATCTGATTTTAATTCCTCTAATGTATCAAATTCTGAAACTTCTTTTGCAAATTCATCATCTAAAGCTGGAAGTTCCTTGATTTTTATATCCTTAACTGTTACTTCAAAAGTAGCTGGTTTTCCATTTAAATCTTCTCTACCATATTCTTCTGGGAAACTTACATTTACTTCTTTTGATTCACCTTTTTTAAGGCCTATTAATTGATCTTCGAAATCGCCTATGAAAGTGCCTGATCCTATTTCTAATTCATAGTCCTTAGCTTCTCCACCTTCAAAAGCTTTTCCATCTACATATCCTTTAAAATCAATTACTGCTATGTTTCCTTTTTCAATTGCTCCTTCTTCTTTAACAGATACCCTTGCATTTTTTTGTTGCATAGATTTTAATTCATTTTCTACAGCTTCATCTTCTACTTCATATGAAACCTTTTTAACTTCTACACCTTTATATTCTCCTAATTTCACTTCAGGAACAGTTGTAACTTCTGCTGTATATATAAAGTCTTTTCCTTCTCCTATTTGTATTATATCTATTTGAGGAAAATCTACTGGTTTTATATTATTTTCTTCTATAGCCTTAGGATATGTATCTTCACAACAGAAATTTATAGCATCTTCAAATAAAACTCCTTCTCCGTAATATTTTTTTATTATATTTAAAGGTGCTTTACCTTTTCTAAATCCTGGTACATTAAATCTTTTAGCATTTTTTTTGAATGATTTTTTAACAGCTTCATTGAATTTTTCACTATCAACTGTTATCTCTAATTTTACAACATTCTTTTCTATATTTTCCACTTTAACGTTCATTATACTTCTTCCTCCCAATTCCTTGTTTATGCTCATTTTAACTCTATCATTATATCATATATTTATAATTATTAATATACATTACGCTAACATAAAGTAAAATAGATTATAGTTACCTAAATTACACTTTATTAACTATTATATATCATATTATATATCATATTCTATATTATTTACAATATTTTTCATCATGATAAAATATTTTGAAGAAAATCCCTTGAATTTATAATTTCTGAATATGAGGAATAATTGTCACTATAAACTTCTATAGTATAAACATTATTATATCCTATTTCCTGTAATTTACAACATATTTTTTTTAAATTTATATTGCCTCTTCCCGGTAGTAGACAAATATTCTCCTCATCTCTATCATTTATATGAACATTAACTATTTTATTTCCCATTGTATTTATGTATTCAATAGGATCTTTACCTATCCTAAAGGCTTGTTTGATATCCAATGTATAATTTAAATTATTTCTACACTTTTCATTTAATATATTTAAAAAATCTATATTAGAAGACATACACCAAGCTACATTTTCTTGAGCTAGTTTTATTCCCTCTTCATTAGCAATATAATTTAATTCATCATAAATATCTATAATATAGTTCATATTTAAATCTGATAAATTACTTCTTCTCATGCCGTGAAATGTATAATAATTTGCTTTCAATAAATTTGCTGCTTTACATACTTTTTTAAATATCTTAAGCATATCTCTTTGTCTTCTTCTGTAAGAATCAAATAAATAGAGTTCAAAAGCACTTGAAAAAGCATGAATAGAATTTATAAAAAAATTATTTTTTTCTTTTTCTTCTTGTATTTTTTTTACAAAATCTTCACTATACTCACTATAAGTGTTTAAAAAAACTTCTCCCACATTAAATCCTAATTTTTTCATAACTGATATAGTTTCTTCTATTGGTACTTTAGGATACAAACAAGCAGAAGACATTCCTATTTTCATATTTACCTCCTCAAATAAAGCAAGAGTGTATATATTTGATACACTCTTAAAACTACTATGCGCTTATTAATTTTAATATTATTTATATAGAATCTTTATTTTACTCACTTATGCTTCCATCTGCTTTTAAAAATATAGTTTTACCATCTGAAATCACCGTAAGTCCCTTTTCTGTTAATTTGTCAAACTTAATGTCTTCTCCTGATATATTTTGATTGTATAAATGAGTTTTATTTTTTATATTATACATCCAAATGTATTTAGTTGTCTTATTAAACCATGGTAGTTGAGAAATATATGCTATATTATCATTATCTATAAATTTAGGCAAAACTGACCATAGATAATCTTGTTTTGAAGCTAATATTGTATCCTTTTGAAAAGTTGTTCCGGATGTTGATGTATACTGCTTATTTGTTATATCCTGCTTTTCACCATTTAAATTTACTAAATAAATATTTTGAGTCTTTGGGTTTGTTAAAACTATTAAATTTTTTGAAGGATTTATATCATATAATAAATTATTCTTATTTAAATCTATAGATTTAATGGTCTTATTTTTATTACTATCTTCTATATATATCAACTTTATTTTTATATTATCCTCTAATTGAACTTCTATATTATTATCTTTAGGAACTTCACTTTCTTTTTTTACTGTGGCTGCATTGTTATTTTCATTTTCTTTTTTATTTTCCTTTTGTTCTTGTTGTTTATTTTTTCGTTCTTCTTCAGCCTTAGTTTCTTCTTTTATTTGATTTAAACTAATTTTTATCTTTTTACCAATACCATTGTTAGTGAATATTACTACTAAAGAAATTAATATTATAACTATAACAGAAAAGAAAGTCCTTCTTTTTCTTCTTTTCATTCTTCTTTCATAATCTTTGCTAAAAATACTTGGTTTTGCCACAATAATTCCTCCTATATATAATACCTATCTATACTATACTAAATAAAATATATTTATAATAATGCATACCTAACATTATTATAACTCAAAACTATAAAAAATAATAATCATTTTAATAATTATTAAAGTAAAATTAAGTTTTTATTTATCATTTGTTTAAACTAAAAAAGTGTTCCAAAATCAAATTTATTTTGAAACACTTTTGACTATTAAATTTATTTTTGCCTTCTACTGCCTGGTTTTTCAAAAGGTATATTATTTTTACATAACTCACAATTATCTTTTTCATATGTTTCTATTTCTAATCTACAAGCACTATATATTGGATATTTTATGTTTATATCTTCTGCTCTTCTATCAACTATACATGCTATACCTACTACTTCTCCATCCATTTCTTCTATAACTTTAGCTACTTCTAAAGAAGATTTTCCTGTAGTTATTACATCTTCGGATATTATAACCTTATCTCCATTTTTTATTTCAAATCCTCTTCTTATGCACATTTCATCACCTTTTCTTTCTGCAAATATTCCCGGTCTATTAGTTTGCCTTGCTAATTCATAAGATACTATTACACCACCCATAGCTGGACCTACTATTATATTAAAATCTACATCTTTAAGCTTTTCTGCTATTACACTAATAACTTTTTCTGCTTTTTCTGGATATTGAAGTAACCTTGCACATTGACAGTATCTATTACTATGTCTACCAGATGATAATAAAAAATGTCCTTCTAATAATGCATTTGATTCTTTTAATATATCTATAACATTTACATTACTCATTTATATCTTCTCCTTATATTCACAAAATTTATTTTAAATAATTCCCCTTATTTCCTCTAAGCTTGTAATCCCCTGTTTTTTTATATAATTTTCTAAATCTTCTATTATATCTACGGCGGAATATGGATTAATAAAATTAGCTGTTCCTATTTGTACTGCTGTAGCCCCTGCCATAATAAACTCTATTACATCTTCATAATTGCTTATTCCGCCCATTCCTATAACTGGTATTTTTATCTGCTTACATACTTCATATACCATTCTTAATGCTATAGGCTTAATACATGGTCCTGATAATCCTGCGGTTACATTTTCAAATACAGGAACTTTTCTTTTTATATCAATAGCCATAGCTTTAAATGTGTTTACTAAAGAAATGACATCTGCACCTGCGCTTTCACATTTTATAGCCATATCTACTATATCTTCTGCATTAGGAGATAATTTTACTATAAGCGGCTTTTTACATATTTGTTTAACTCTATTTACTACTTCATAAGCTACTTCTGACTTTATTCCAAAAGCCATTCCTCCATGTTTCACATTTGGACAGGATATATTTAACTCTATCATATCTATATCTGTTTTATTTAACTTTTCTACTACTGCCATATAATCTTCTATACATCCTCCGCCTACATTTGCAATAGTTATAGTATCTATTTTTTTCATTTTAGGTAACTCTTCTTTTATAAATTTATCTACTCCGGGATTTTGAAGTCCTACACTATTCATTATACCGGAATTCGTTTCATAAATTCTTATTCCATCATTCCCATCTTTAGGATTTAAAGTTAACCCCTTACTGGAAACTCCTCCTAATTTCGAAACATCATAAAATTCTCCATATTCTTCTCCAAATCCAAAAGTTCCTGATGCAGCTATAATAGGATTTTTAAAAATTTTACCACATAAATTTACTTGAAGCATTATATATCTCCTTTCAAAAGAATATCCTCCCCTTTAAATACGGGACCATCCTTGCAAGTTCTTTTATTACCAAATCTAGTTTTACAAGTGCACACAAGACATGCTCCTATACCACAGGCCATTCTTTTTTCCATAGATACATACAAAGGTATCTTCTTTTCCCTACACATTAATATAACCTTATCCATCATTATTTCCGGACCACAACACAAAACCAAATCATAATCTTCTGGATGAAAATAATCTGTTACATATCCTTTTTCTCCAGAACTGCCATCCTCTGTAACTACAATTACATTATCTACTAAATTTTTAAAACTTTCTATACTATAAGTCTCATCTCTAAAGCCTGCATAGATATCTATATTTATATTTTTCATACTTTTTATTAAATAATTTATTGGAGCTATTCCTATACCACCAGTTACTATAGCTATTTTGCCCTTTATATTTTCTAAATCAAATCCATTTCCTAAAGAACCCATTATTTCTATTTCATCTTCTGATGTTTTCTCTGATAAAATTTTGGTTCCTTTTCCTTCTACTTTATATAAAAATTCTATTGAATTTTCACTTATATCATGTATACTTATTGGTCTCCATAAAATTGGCTCATTTCCCCAAGCTCTAATCATATAAAATTGTCCTGGATTACCTTTAAAAGTACCTTCTAGTGTCATTTTAAATATATTTGTTGATATACTTTTATTCTCTATTACCTTTACTTTAAAAGTTTTAGCCGTTATTTTACACACCACTCTTTCTTGTAATCTAATACTACAAAAATATATTTATATAATGCACATAAGATTTTGCCCCTATTTTATTTAAAATAAAATACAAGTGCTAATACATTTAAAAATAAATTCTTGCAATACTAAAAGTAACTTTATGTAAATCTATATAATCTGTAAAGTTTTTTTCATATTTATAACTTCATTTCTAGCATATTCTTCAAAGTTTTTTCCTTCTTCATCATATTTTTTATAGGCAAGCAATATTCCCCTTGAAGAATTTACAATACCTCCATTACCTTTACTTAAATAAGATTTGGCAACTTCAGCTTTTCCTCCTTGAGCACCATATCCAGGTATTAAGAAAAATGTATGTTTTAATTCTTTTCTAATATTATTTTCTTCTGCTGTACATCCAACCACTGCTCCTATCGAGCTATATCCACAATTACCTAAAAATTTTTTTCCTATATTCTCTATTTTCTCTCCTACTTTGTTATATACTTTTTTATTGTCTTTTAAATCTAAATATTGTATATCCTTTGAACCTTCATTAGAAGTTCTTAATAATAAGAAAGCTCCTTTTTTCTTATTTATAAAATAATCTTTATAAGGCTCTAGTGTATCCATTCCCATATATGGATTTAATGTTATAAAATCACTTTCAAAATCTCCCTCGAAATGAGCTTTTGCATACATTTTAGCCGTAGCAGATATATCTCCTCTTTTTATATCAGCTATAACTATGCCTCCTTTTTTTCTTATATATTCTAAGGTTTTTTTATATAAAATCATTCCTTTAATCCCCATAGCCTCATAATAAGCTATCTGAACTTTATAACAAGCTGATACATCAAAAGTTGAATCAACTATTCTTTGATTAAATGCAAATATAGCATCTTCTATATTAGTAAATTTATTTAAAAATCCTTTTGGTATATAACTTATATCTGTATCAAGCCCTACACAAACACAACCTTTTTTTTCTACACTTTCATACAATTTATCTATAATCAATTTATTCATCCTTTCTTTTTCTATTAAAATTCACTATATACTATACTACCTGCTTTAAATGTAGCTTTAACTTTTCCTTTAAGACACATACCATCCATAGGAGTATTTTTTCCTTTTGAATGAAATTCTTCAGATTTCACTTTATATTCTTCTTTTGTATCCACTAAAACTAAATCTGCTTCTCTTCCTATTTTTATTTCACCCTTATTTACACCTAGAATATCCGCTGGATTCTTGGACATTATTTTTGAAAGTTTGCTTAAACTAATATGATTATCATGAACTAATTTTGTATAACATGTAGAAAAAGAGGTTTCTATTCCTGATATTCCCGGACTCCCCTTTAACTTATCTTCTTTACTATGAGGTGCATGATCCGTTCCTATGCAATCTACTAAATCTTCTTTTATTGCCTCTATCAATACCTTTATATCTTCTTCTTCCCTTAAAGGTGGATTTACTCTATAAAAAATTTTATTTGTAAGAGCTATATGATGTGGTGCTACTTCACAGGTTATTTTTAAACCTTTCTTTTTAGCATTCCTTATATATTCTATAGATTCTTTGGTACTTACATGAGCTATATGAATTTTACATCCTGTAAATTCTGAAAGCGCTATATTTCTCCAAGTCATTAAATTTTCTGAAAGCCTAGTATCTAATTCTGTTACATCATGTTCTTCTGAATGGCACATTACTATAAGATCTTTTTCTTTAGCTTTAAACATAGCCTCTATTAATACCCTTGTATTCATTACATCTTTTCCATCTTCTGATATTATTTTTACTTTCTCATCTATGGAATCTAAATGACTTATATCATCTCCGGAAAAATCTTTTGTAATTGATATACATTGATGTATATCTACTAATCCTATTTCCTTTCCTTTTTGTAGCACATATTCTATTTCTTTGTTGGAACTACATATAGGTTTAGTATTAGCCATCAAATTTACCATAGTATATCCGCCTTTTACTGCAGCTCTACTTCCGGTTAATATATCTTCTTTATATGTAAAACCTGGATCTCTAAAATGAGCATGCATATCTATAAAAGATGGAAGAAGAGTTAATCCTCTTCCATTAAATATTTCACAATCCTTCTTTAAATCTATTCCTAATTCTGATATAATTCCGTTCTTTATATAAACATCTCCATGGAAGTTTTGGCACCAATCTATTATATTTACATTTTTAATTAACAATTCGTTCATTTGTGCATCCCTCCATAAATTTATAATTTGTTTATATCTCCACCTGAATATACTTCATCACAATATTTGCATCTGTATTCACCATTTTCTTCATCTACCAAATAAAATTCATTAGGTATATAATGTTCTATAGATGTTATGCAACGTGGATTTTTGCATTTTATAACATTTTCTATTGTTTTAGGTAATTCTAATTTTATTTTTTCCTTTATCTTTTCATTTTCGATAATATCTATTGTTATTGTAGGATCTATAAATCCTAATACTTTATAATCTATTTCCATTATATTTTCTATTTTTATTATATCTTTCTTTCCCAATTTTGAACTTTCAGCATTCATTATAAGCGCTACTCTGTAATCAGCTTCTTCTAATCCTAAATATTTAAATATCTTTATACCATGACCTGCTTGTATATGGTCTATTACTATACCATTTTTTATACTATTTATTGTTAACATATTATCTAACCCCCAATAACTTTGCTATCAAAGCCATTCTTACATACATTCCATATTTAGCTTGTTTAAAATAGCATCCTCTTGGATCTTTGTCTATTTCATAAGCTATTTCATTAACTCTTGGTAATGGATGAAGAACTATCATATCTTTTTTAGCATATTTCATTTTTTCGTTATCTAATATATAACTATCCTTTAACCTTACATAATCATCTTCATTAAAAAATCTTTCTCTTTGAACTCTTGTCATATAAAGTATATCCAATTCCGCCATAGCATCTTCCATCTTAAATACTTCTTTATATTCTATATTATTTTTTTCTAAGATTTCTTTTCTTATATAATCAGGAATTTTTAATTCTTCTGGTGACATAAAAACAAATTTATTGTTTTTATACCTTGATAGGGCTTTAACTAATGAATGTACTGTTCTTCCAAATTTTAAATCTCCACAGCAACCAATAGTTAAGTTCGATAAATTTCCTTTTAAGGACCTTATAGTTAATAGATCTGTTAATGTTTGAGTTGGATGTTGGTGACTACCATCACCAGCATTTATAACTGGTATTTCTGAATACATTGCAGCTATTGCTGGTGCACCTTCTTTTGGGTGTCTCATAGCTACTATATCTGCATAACAACCTACAGTTCTTATGGTGTCTGCTACACTTTCACCCTTAGCTACTGAACTTGAATTAGGTTCTGAAAATCCTATTATCTTACCACCTAATCTAAGCATAGCAGCTTCAAAACTAAATCTAGTTCTTGTACTTGGTTCATAAAATAATGTCGCCAATATTTTTCCATCACATATATGCAAAAATTTTTCTGGCTCCTCAATTATTTCATCTGCTAGTTTAAATACTTCTTCCAATTCTTCTAATGAAAAATCCATTGGATCTAATAAATTTCTTCCTTTTAACATATACAATTCCTCCTTTTTAATCTCTCTGGATTAAATTTAAAGGTATAAAAAATGCCTTCCTTTTTAAAGGAAGGCATAATTATACTCCATCTTAAATATTATGCATATAATATTTATAATTACATTTTTATGAAATATACTTCTCTTCCTTTTTAGCCTCACAGGACTAATTTTAAAGGTCTTATAAAAATTTTATTAATCTTTATTTGCAATAATAGCATAAAAATTTAATCAAGTCAACTATTTATTTTAACCTTTTTGCCATTAAAGCTGCTCCTATAGAACCAGCATATCTACCAAGCTCATGAGCTTTTACTTCTGAACCTAATTTTTCTGATAACTTCTCCAATATGTAACTATTTTCACTTAAACCTCCAGTTAAAAAATATTGCCCAGTATCAGAGTGCTTTTGACATAAAGATTTCACTTTCCCAGCTATAGAATCTAATACTCCATAAGCTATATCTTCTCTTTTTTTACCGCTACCTATTAAACTTATAACTTCTGATTCTGCAAATACTGTACACATAGAACTTATAGTTACATTTTCTCCACTCTTTGCTTTTTCACACATTTCTTCTATATCGAATCCTAATGTGTTTGCCATAAGCTCTAAAAATCTTCCTGTTCCTGCAGCACATTTATCATTCATAGTAAAATTAGTAACATTTCCATCTTCTACTGTTATAACTTTTGTGTCTTGCCCCCCTATATCTATAACTGTACAATCTTTCTTAAATAAATAGTAAGCTCCTTTACCATGACAAGTTATCTCTGTTATAGTTTTGTCGGCATAAGGAACAGAAACTCTACCATAACCTGTTGCAACTATTTTAGAATTTTCTTTTTTTATTCCCATTTCTTTTAATTTATTTTTAATTTCTTCTGCTGTTTTAACACTGCTCCATCCTGTTGGTAATACAAATGTTTCTTTTATATTATCATTTTCAAATACACAAACCTTAGATGCAGTAGATCCTATGTCTATACCTATATAAAACATCTTATCCCACCTTTTTATAAATTAAGTATAAAAACTTTTTATAGTTTTAGTTAAGGAATGTAATCCTGAAATTTTTATCTCGTTATCTTTTATTAATTTTCTTATAATACTTTCATCACTTTTATTATACATTATACATATACCACAAGATTTAGACAATTCTCTTGGTGTAGGAACTATAGTATGCTTTATCTTATTCTTACTAAGTAAACTATCCATTTTCATCCCTTCTGTATGTGAAGGAAAAAGAATATAATAGTTCGTTTGCTCCATTTTATACACTTCCTTTTATAATATCTAATTAAGTGGATATCTAAAAACAAATTCAGTTATATTATAGCAAATATAAAAATATATTTAGTAGACATACGTATAACTTTTACTACTTATTGATTTAATATATTTAAAAGTTAATCTAATTTTTCATATAACATGAGAAACCAGGAGTAAAACCTATAACAAGGTCTCTCTCCTGGATAAAATTTTTCTAAATAAAATTTAAAAATTCACAATAAAATTAACTTGTCTATAAATATACTTATTATTTTAAATTTTTATATTTGCAACATTAAACCTATTTAAAGAATAATAGTATTTACTAAACTATATCATTTCAAGGAATGCTTCTACCCTTGTCTTTATCTGTCCTGAATCTTCTGTTGAATAATCTGTTTCTATATGCATTATTGGAATATTCTTTTCTTTTAATTTTGCTTCTACATCCCTATGTTCAACTGCATAAGTATGACAGAAAGATAAATTAGTGTCTATAACTCCATCAGCTTCATATTCTTTTGTATATTTTATTATATCTTCTATTCTACCTGTATTAGATGTAAAACAGGCACAATTTATATTTAAGTATCTATCAGCTAAATTTTTAATTAATTCTTCTAAAGTTTCGCCCTTTTCTGAAACTTCTCCTTCAAAATATCTAGTTCCTGTACAAGTTTCTTCTACTACAACCTCAGCATCTAAACTCTCTATTATTGAATGAAGCTTCCAGTTTGGTAGTGCCATTGGAGTTCCTGTTATTAATATTCTCTTTTTATTACTTTGTTTAGAATTTTTAATTCTTTCTTCCAATTCATCACATAACTCATGAACTTTTTCTGTAAATCTCTTCGGATCATCATAGAAAGCTATTTGAGTTATTAATAAACAGTCTAATCCACTTATTGGTGATGGTTTATATTTTCTTAAATCATATAATCTTTTTAATGCTCTTCTCTTTGCATTTGTTACTCTTATGCCTTCTTTTAATGCTTCTACTGTTATTTTATTCCCTGTAAGTTCTTCAATTTTTTTAATAAAATCACTAATTTCTTCTTTCCACTTTTTGAAATCTTTATCTTTTTTCATTTGTGGAAGATCCATTACATGTACTGGCACATATTCATCTAATATTTCCCATGCTTTTTTCTTTCCATCGCAAGTAGTTTCTCCTATAACCATATCACAAGATTGGAAATAAGGGCATGTACCACCTATTTTAGCACCCATAAAAGCCTTTATAAGAGGGCACATATTTCTTGGTAAAACTTTTTCTCCATCTTCAATCCAAAATTGAGAGCCTGCACATAATCCTACACTTATTGCATTTGCCGCTACTATAATTTCTTCAGGTACAAACACACAAAAAGTTCCTACTACTTTTCCACCTTTATTTCTATGTTCATTTAATTCTTGAATTCTAAGTCCATGAACTTCTGACACAACAAAATTAAAATAATTCATTCCCTCTGGTCTATTTTCTTGTGTTAAATATGTAGAGCTATATAATTCTGGTAAAACAGCACATAATTGATCATGCTTTTCTAAATTTACTCCTAAATCTGTCCATAGTTTCCTATAATCTCCCATTAATAAAATCCCTCCAAATAAAATACTTTATATCAATTTTAACATAGTTAACATATGACACGTTATTTGAATATGTAATTGTTGTAATAATATACATCAGATATTTTTATAGAAACTTAAATTAATATTATTTATATTTTTTATTTTTTTCTAATAAATATAAAGTCCATTATATTACTTTTTTACTTTAAATTCCTTCACCTTTACAAGTGCATTTTTTATTTTAGTGAATGTTTTAATAAATTTTGATAATTTATTCATATACTCTTCTTTTTATTTTATCTACTTAATTTTTCTGTATATTTAATTTTTATTAATTACAATATAGTTATTTATCTATTTATTTAAATAGATTATACTACTTTTTATCATAAAAAAAGAGATGATTAAACTCATCTCTTTAAGCTGCTATATTTTCGTATACTTCCTTTTGTACTGCTCTCTCTGAATTAGCTACAATTATAGTTCCTACAGCATCTCCTGTTATATTAACAGTAGTTCTTACCATATCTACTATTCTATCTACACTTAAAACTAAACCAATTCCTTCTAATGGAAGTCCTACTTGTTGAAGCACCATAGATAACATAACAACCCCAGCACTTGGTACTCCAGATGTTCCTATAGAAGCTAATGTAGATATAAGTATTATAGTTATTTGTTGATTTAAAGTTACATTAATCCCATACATTTGTGCTATAAATAAAGCTGCAACTCCTTGCATTATAGCTGTACCATCCATGTTTATAGTTGCACCTAAAGGAATGGTAAAACTAGATACTGATTTATCTACTCCAAATTTTTTCTCACAAGTCTCTAAATTCACAGGTATAGTTGCATTACTGCTTGACGTACTGAAAGCCAGAACCATAACAGGCCAAAATTTTTTAAAGAAATTTATAGGATTTAATTTTCCTATAAATTTAAGCATACCACCATAAATAAATATTATCTGAATTATCATAACAAGAACTGCAACTAAAACATATTTCATAAGTGGTATTAAAACTTTTAATCCTTGAGTCATTATAACATTACTTATAAGTGCAAATACTCCTATTGGCGCTATTATCATTATTACATTTATCATCTTTAATAAAACATTATTGATTTCCTCAAATATATTTAATAAATTTTTAGCCTTATCTCCAACTAATGTTATTGAAACACCAAATATTAAAGCAAAAACTATTATTTGTAGCATATCCCCTTTTACCATAGCTTCCACTGGATTCGAAGGTATCATATTAACAAACATATCCATAATAAATGGAGGTGACGCTGTCTTTACAGTTTCTTTACTTGCTTTTAATGTTACCCCTACTCCTGGTTTTAGTATATTAGCCATAATAAGAGATATAGTTGTAGCAAAAGCTGTTGTAAAAATATAATATATAAATATTTTGCCACCAACTCTTTCTAATTTTTTAATATCACCTACACTAGCTGCTCCACATATTATTGAAAATAGTACCAAAGGCACTACTAACATTTTTATTCCTCTTAAAAAAACGTTTCCCATCGGAACTAAAAACCATTTACTTAAAATATCATTTGTATGTTGAGGTAAAAATAAATTAGCTGTTAATCCAAAACATATTCCTAAAAATAATGCAAACAATATTTTAAAGGTTAATGATTTCTTTTTCTTTAGTTTTCCCAATATTAACTCCCCCATAATGAATTTTATTTTTATGATATGTTTCATAATCAATGACTATATTAACAAATCTCATAATAAATTGCAATAATTAATTTGATTTATAATTAAAAGTCATAATATTCAAAATATTATAAGTGTATTTCTAAATATTATTTCTCTTAAAAGGATATAATTTCTAATGGGTAGACTTCTAATAGTTCTATTAATAAACTTTAGAGGTAGGTTTTACTAAATTGAAAAGTAAGTTCATCAAATTTAAATTTCTAAAATGAAATCTTAGACAAAAATAAAAAACCAAGAACTTAATATTTTAAGTCTTGATTTTAAACATTGATTTTATTTCCTTGTGGTGCGCCCAGCAGGAGTCGAACCTGCGACCTCCGGATTCGAAGTCCGTCACTCTATCCAGCTGAGCTATGGGCGCCCTTAATAAAAAACAACAAAAAAATGGAGCGGGTGAAGGGAATCGAACCCTCGTAACTAGCTTGGAAGGCTAGCACTCTACCATTGAGTTACACCCGCATAATACATTTTTCTTATCAATTTAATAATGGTCGGGGTGACAGGGCTCGAACCTGCGACCTCATGGTCCCAAACCACGCGCGCTCCCATCTGCGCCACACCCCGGGGCACCCTGATTAAGAGTCAGGTGCTCTACCAGCTGAGCTAATGGCACTTATTTGGTGCGTCTTAAGGGAGTCGAACCCCTGGCACACGGCTTAGAAGGCCGTTGCTCTATCCAGCTGAGCTAAAGACGCATATTTGGAGCGGGTGAAGGGAATCGAACCCTCGTAACTAGCTTGGAAGGCTAGCACTCTACCATTGAGTTACACCCGCATTGGAGCGGAAGACGAGATTCGAACTCGCGACGTTCACCTTGGCAAGGTGACGCTCTACCACTGAGCCACTCCCGCATATTTTAACTTGTAACCATTAATTTATGCCAATCAATTACTAATTGACCGCCATTTACCATTGATGTAAATGGTGCAGGTGAAGGGAGTCGAACCCCCATGCCATAGGCGCTAGATCCTAAGTCTAGTGCGTCTGCCAATTCCGCCACACCTGCATATTATATAATTTTGGTGATCCACCGGGGAATCGAACCCCGGACAACATGATTAAAAGTCATGTGCTCTACCGACTGAGCTAGTGAATCAAATGGCTGGGATGGCAGGATTCGAACCTACGCGTGTAGCAGTCAAAGTGCTATGCCTTACCGCTTGGCGACATCCCAAAGTGGGGTGAGCAAAGGGACTCGAACCCTTGACAACCAGAACCACAATCTGGCGCTCTACCAACTGAACTATGCCCACCATATT
>NZ_MRAE01000023.1 GCF_002008345.1 Clostridium tepidum | reverse complement strand
AAATAGATTTTCAATAATAAGAATGAATATTTAATGTTAAAAATAAAATTTGCAGATTAAAAATGAAATTACTATTGAATTTATTTTTTTTATGAAGTATAATACTAACAAATATTTTTAATAAAAAGCATGAAAAGATTCGTTTTCGTAAAAAAATGCAATAAATATATCAATATTTTCAATGACAGCTCATATATCCCCATAATAAGGATGGGAGTATCTACCGAAAACCATAAATTTTCGACTATGAGTGATTATTAATAATGCTACGATAAAAGCCTATTAATTTTCACTTATAATTTTAGTGATAATTAATGTGTTTTTTTTTATAATTTTATAGAAAGGATGATTTAAGTGGCAAAAATAATAAAACATGCATATACTTTTGATGATGTTCTCTTGGTCCCAAACAAATCAGAAATTTTACCAAAAGAAGTTAATTTAGAAACAAATTTAACTAAGACAATAAAGTTAAACATACCCCTTATGAGTGCAGGAATGGATACAGTTACAGAATCTAAAATGGCTATTGCTATGGCTAGAGAAGGTGGTATAGGAATAATACATAAAAATATGAGTATAGCTGAGCAAGCGAGCGAAGTTGATAAAGTAAAAAGGCAAGAAAATGGGGTAATAACAGATCCTTTTTATCTTGCACCAGATAATACAATACAAGACGCATTAAATCTTATGAGTAGATACAGAATTTCTGGAGTTCCTATAACTAAAGGAGAAAAGTTAGTTGGAATAATAACTAATAGGGATATATTATTTGAAAATAATTATGAAAAAAAAATAGAAGAAGTTATGACTAAAGAGAAACTTATTACAGCACCAGAAAATACTACTATAGAAGAAGCTAAAGAGATATTAAAATCACATAAAATAGAAAAATTGCCTTTAGTGGATGAAGATAATAATTTACGTGGACTTATTACAATAAAAGATATAGAGAAAGTTAAAAAGTTCCCTAATAGTGCTAAAGATTCTAAAGGAAGACTTTTATGTGGAGCAGCAGTTGGGGTTACAAAGGATATGATAGAAAGAGTAGATGCTTTAGTAAATGCTCAAGTTGATGTAATTACAGTAGATACTGCCCACGGACATTCTAAAGGAGTTATAGAGGGTGTAAAGAAAATAAAAGAAAAATACCCAGAAATACAAATTATTGCAGGAAATGTTGCGACAGCTGAAGCAACTAGGGAATTAATAAGTGCAGGAGCGGATTGTATAAAAGTTGGAATAGGACCTGGATCTATATGTACAACTAGAGTAGTTTCAGGTGTGGGAGTTCCTCAGCTTACAGCAGTTATGGATTGCGTTGAAGAAGCCAATAAATACGGTATATCAGTAGTAGCTGATGGTGGAATTAAATATTCAGGAGATATTGTGAAAGCCTTAGCTGCTGGAGCTAAAGCTGTTATGATGGGATCAATGTTTGCCGGATGCGCAGAAGCTCCTGGCGAAACAGAAATATATCAGGGAAGAAGTTATAAAGTATATAGAGGAATGGGATCATTATCTGCTATGGCTTGTGGTAGTAAAGATAGATATTTCCAAGAAGATAATAAAAAATTAGTCCCTGAAGGAGTAGAAGGAAGAGTACCATTTAAGGGTGCAGTAACAGAAACAATATATCAAATGTTAGGCGGAATTCGTTCTGGTATGGGTTATTTAGGTTCTGCTACTTTAAAAGATTTATATGAAAAAGCTACATTTGTAATTCAAACATCTTCAGGAATAAGAGAAAGTCATCCTCATGATATTTCAATAACAAAAGAAGCGCCAAATTATAGTGTTAATCAATAAAAGGAGGAACATATGAATAAAGAATTAGTATTAGTAGTTGACTTTGGAGGTCAATATAATCAATTAATAGCAAGACGTGTAAGAGAAAATAAGGTTTATTGTGAGATAATACCTTATACTACTTCCATAGACAAAATAAAAGAAAAAGATCCAAAAGGAATAATATTTACAGGTGGACCTAATAGTGTATATGCAGAAAATGCTCCTAAAGTTCCAAAAGAACTATTTGAATTAGGTATTCCAGTTTTAGGTATATGCTATGGAGATCAACTTATGGCTTATAGCTTAGACGGTGAAGTTACAAGTCCTGAAAAAAGGGAATATGGTAAAACAGAAATAAACTTAGATAACAACAGTTTATTATTTAAAGATTTAAAAGAAAAAGATCGATGTTGGATGAGTCATACAGACTATATATCAAGAGTTCCAAATGGATTTAAAATTATAGCAACAACAGATGAATGTCCTTGTGCAGCTATGGAAAATACAGAAAAAAAATTATATGGAGTTCAATTCCATCCAGAAGTAGAACATACTTTATTTGGGAAACAAATGCTTAAAAACTTTTTATTTGACATATGTAATTTAAAAGGCGATTGGACTATGAGTTCTTTTGCAGAGGAACAAATAAAGGCTATAAAAGAAAAAGTTGGAGATAAAAAGGTAATATGTGCTTTATCTGGTGGAGTAGATTCATCTGTAGCAGCAGTAATTGTTCACAAAGCTATAGGAAAACAATTAACTTGTATATTTGTTGATCATGGCTTACTTAGAAAAGATGAAGGTGATCAAGTAGAAAAAGTATTTAAAGATCAATTTGACATGAATTTAATAAGAGTTAATGCTAAAGATAGATTCTTAGGAAAGTTAAAGGGAATTTCAGATCCAGAAAAAAAGAGAAAGATAATTGGGGAAGAATTTATAAGAGTATTTGAAGAAGAAGCTAAAAAATTAGGAGATATAAGCTTTTTAGTTCAAGGTACTATATATCCTGATATAGTAGAAAGTGGAACAAATACATCAGCTACTATAAAGAGTCATCATAATGTAGGTGGATTACCTGAAGATATGGAGTTTAAATTAATAGAGCCTCTAAGAGAATTATTTAAAGATGAAGTAAGGGCTGTTGGAGAAGAATTAGGTATACCACATAAATTAGTATGGAGACAGCCTTTCCCAGGACCAGGATTAGCTATAAGAGTATTAGGTGAGGTTACAGAAGAAAAATTAGCTATTACTAGAGAAGCTGATGCTATATTTAGAGAGGAAATAGCTAAAGCTGGGTTGGAAGAAAAAATATGGCAATACTTTGCTTGTTTACCAAATATACAATCAGTAGGAGTAATGGGCGATGAAAGAACGTACTGTCATACAATAGCGTTAAGAGCTGTTACATCTTCAGATGCAATGACTTCAGATTGGGCAAGAATATCTTATGAAGTATTAGATAAAGTATCTAGAAGAATAGTAAATGAAGTTAAAGAAGTTAATAGAATTGTATATGATATAACTTCTAAACCACCAGCTACTATTGAATGGGAATAGATTATAATATTTAGGTAATATAAAAAGTGATTTCAAAAATTGCTTAATTAAAAGTAATTTGAAATCACTTTTTGTATTTTTTTGTGTTAATTTGCGTAAGGATTTTAATAAAAAATTATATAGTAAGTATGTTTAATTAATAAGTGTGAAATTAAGAAATTTGATAAATTAAAAACTAATTTTAAATAGGTAGAATATTATATTATATTTAAAATTTAACATAAATGATATTAATTTTAATTTGCTTTTTTGAATTTAATAAATTAAGTTTCAAAAAATTATTTTATTATATTAAAAATATGAGTTTTTTATATTAATTTTATAAAAATTAACAATTAGTGCATCTAACAATTTTTAATTTTTATGAAATTCTGAATAATTGCTATATTGACTACAATTTATTTATATGGTACATTGATAAAGAATAAACAATTTTGAAAAAAGGAGTGTGAAAAATGTCAAAACAAAACAAACAAAAGGATATTTTTGTACAAGGATTCGCACTATTCGCAATTTTTTTTGGAGCAGGAAATTTAATTTTCCCGCCTAGTTTAGGGATGGCTGCAGGAGATAAATGGGCATTAGCTGCCTTTGGTTTTTTGCTTACAGATCCAGTATTACCAATTTTAGGTGTAATTGCGACAGCTAAGGTAGGAGGAAAGGCGGAAGACTTAGGGAAGAGAGTTAGTCCTAATTTTGCAAAGGTTTTAGGCGCTGTCTGTATTTTGGTTATTGGTCCTTTGTTTGCTATTCCTAGAACGGCAGCTACCGTATATGAAATAGCAGTAAAGCCAATAGCACCTAATGTACCAATCATAGTTATATCCTTAATATTTTTTATACTGACTTATATATTTGTATGTAATCAGGGACATGTAATCGATAATATTGGTAAAATTCTAACACCATTATTATTAATTATACTAGCTGCTATAGTAATTGCAAGTATAGTGACACCTGTAGGACCGATATTATCAACAAAACCTGATCGATATTTCCTAATAGGTTTTCAGGAAGGATATCAAACTATGGATGCGTTAGGAGCATCATTAATGGCTGGAATAGTATTAACAGATTTAATATTTAAAGGATATAAAGAAAGAAAAGAACAAGAATATATGACTATTAGAGTAGGATTAGTTTCAGGATTGTTATTAGTATTAGTGTATGGAGGACTTACATTTGTAGGGGCAACTGGAAGTGGAGTATTTAAACCAGGTATTACTAGAGTTGACTTATTATTAGGTTTAGTAAATGGACTTTTTGGAAAAGTTGGGGCTGTATCTATAGCAATAGCGGTAACTTTAGCTTGTTTGACTACATCAGTAGGACTTACTTCTACAGCAGCTAATTTTTTTAATAGCGTAAGTAATGGAAAGCTTTCTTACAAAGCTATTAGTGTAGCTGTAGTATTGTGTAGTTTATTCTTATCAGTAATAGGTGTGGAAGGATTAATTAATATAGCTGTACCAATTTTATCTACTGTGTATCCAGTAATGATTGTTTTAATATTAATGACATTATTTGATAAATATATTTCTAATGATATGACTTATACTGGTGCTGTTGTAGGGGCATTTTTAGTTAGTTTAATTATAAAC
The DNA here is from genome assembly GCF_002008345.1 of Clostridium tepidum. Classification (GTDB taxonomy): domain Bacteria; phylum Bacillota; class Clostridia; order Clostridiales; family Clostridiaceae; genus Clostridium_F; species Clostridium_F tepidum. The sequence goes on along the minus strand of NZ_MRAE01000023.1, from coordinate 36,972 downwards.
GTAAATGGAACTTTTGGTATTTTAAATGGTGCTATGGTATTTGTAAAAAAATTACCTCTTTTTGAAGCTGGATTCCCATGGATTGTGCCAACCATAGTAGTAAGTATTTTATTCACTATATTTGGCAAAAAAAGTAATGCTAAAAAATTAGAGCATGAAAATAACTTTAAAAATTAGATCACATTAATCTGCTAAATTAAGAAAGTTATATATTAGTAATTAAAAAAGCAATTATAGAAATATTAAAATTTTATAAATTTACAAAGCAGATAGATTAATTATAAACAATTTATATACAGAAGAAAAAATTGATAAAAGTTATACAAAAAAATTCATATTGGATCTAATATGGAGTTAGGGGAAATATATATTAAAATATCTATAAAACCTCAAGAAATAAAGGATTGGAAGGTGATTTGAAAAAGATTAAAAAAATGGGGATTCCAGTAAAAATGAATTTTTTACTGGAATTTTAATTCATTAGTTCTATTAAATTACAAATTAAATTGACAAAAATAAAACGATATGATAATCTGTTTTTGACAGAAAAACTTACGATACGATATTATATTCCATCATGCTATATTTAAATATTTTTAATAATATTCTACTAATAAATTTAAGAAATTTGAGGTGTAGGTATGGAACTTTATAACATTACTATAGGTGAGTATCTTAAAAAAACTTGTCGAAAATTCCCTAATGATATTGCTATTCAGTCTTTAGAAATGCCTGAAGGTATTTCATGGAGTAAGCTTGATAAAATCACAGATGATATAGCTAAAGGTATGCTTGTATTAGGACTTGAAAAAGGAGATAATTTAGTACTTTGGGGTTCTAATAAAAAAGAATGGATTTATATATTTTTAGCAGCAAGTAAAATAGGGGTATGTACAGTTACTTTAAATACTAATTATTTATTAGAAGAAGTAGAAAAAATTTTACAAATGGCTGATGCCAAAGCTATAGCATTTATGGAATCATTTTATAATACAAACTATGTAGATATTATTGAAAAAATTAAAAGAAGATATAACGAAGGAATATGTAATATACCAGAAATAATGAAATATTTTATTTACTTTGGAGAAAAGAATCGTCCAGAATATACAGGAATAGATGATTTGATTTCTTTGGGAAAAAGTTTAAAGGAAGAAACATTTAATTCAATTTGTAATAATATAAAGCCAGATGAAGTTGTTAATATTCAATTTACTTCAGGAACTACTAGTTCTCCAAAGGGAGTTATGTTAACACATTATTCCCTTGTAAACAATTCATTTATAACTGGCAAAGTTTTAGGGGTAACAAATAAAGACAAGCTATGTTTAGTTGTTCCATTCTTTCATTGCTTTGGATTATCAGTAGGAATACTACTATCTATTGGCAGAGGATGTTCTATGGTATTAGTAGAATCTTATAAAATAACTCCATTAATAAATACTATAAAATCATTTAATTGTACTGTTTTACATGGAGTACCTACAATGTTTTGCAGGATATTAGAGGATGATAGTATAGATATAAACGTTTTCAAAAGTATAAGAACAGGAATATTAGCTGGAGCAAATGTTACAGATGAGTTATTAGATGGTATTATAGGAAAAATGAATATAAAGGATATTCAAATAGCTTATGGGCAAACAGAGACTTCCCCTGGATGTACTCAAACATTAAATACAGATACTATTGATAAAAAATATAATAGTGTAGGTAAGCCATTACCTTTTGTGGAAATGAAAGTTATTGATATGGACACAAAAAAACAGTTGCCAATAAATAATATTGGAGAAATATGTGTTCGTGGATTTAACGTAATGAAAGGATATTATAAAAATGATGTATTAACTAGAAAAACTATTGATAAAGAAGGATGGCTTCATACTGGTGATTTAGGCTTTGTAGATAAAGAAGGATATTATCATATAACTGGTAGGATACAAGACATAATTATAAGGGGTGGAGAAAATATAAATCCACATGAGATTGAAGAAAAGTTATTATTACATCCTGAAATTTCTAAGGTAGAAGTTATAGGAGTTCCAGATAAAATATATGGGGAAGAAATTGTAGCTTGTATTATTCTTAAACCAGAAAGTTTTTTAAGCAAGGAAGATATAAAAGAATATGTTTCGCAAAGACTAGCACATTATAAAGTACCAAAATACATAGAATTTTATGATGAATTTCCTTTAACAGATACAGGTAAAATTAAAAGGCATGAATTAAAAAAATTCTGTGAAAGAAAATTTGAATTAAGACAATCTATTTAAATTTAATAAATAAATATATATAACAATAAATATATTTAAGGAGGCTTTTTTTATGGAAAACAATGCAAAAATGTTTAATGGAGTAAAGGTTATCGAATTAGCAAATTTTATAGCTGCTCCAGCAGCAGGAAGATTCTTTGCTGATTGCGGTGCAGAGGTAATAAAAATTGAATCACCTGCAGGTGATCCTTTAAGATATACTGCTCCATCAGAAGGAAGACCATTAAGCCAAGAAGAAAATACTACTTATGATTTAGAAAACGCAAATAAAAAAGCAATAGTATTAAATCTTAAAAGCGAAAAAGGTAAAAAGATATTTCATGAAATGTTAAAAGATGCAGATATATTATTAACTAACTGGAGAACAAAGGCTTTGGTTAAACAAGGATTAGACTATGAAACATTAAAAGAAAAATATCCTAAATTAGTTTTTGCACAAATAACTGGTTATGGTGAAAAAGGCCCAGATAAAGATCTTCCAGGATTTGATTATACTGCATTTTTCGCTAGAGGTGGTGTTTCTGGTACTCTTTATGAAAAGGGAACTGTGCCTCCAAATGTTGTTCCAGGACTTGGTGATCATCAAGCAGGTATGTTTTTAGCAGCAGGTATGGCAGCAGCTTTATATAAAGCAAAGACAACAGGACAAGGTGATAAAGTAACAGTAAGCTTAATGCATAGTGCTATGTATGGATTGGGTATTATGATACAAGCTGCTCAATATAAAGATCATGGATTAGTGTATCCTATAAATCGTAATGAAACTCCAAATCCTTTTATAGTTTCATATAAATCTAAAGATGATTACTTTGTTCAAGTATGTATGCCACCATATGATGTTTTCTATGATAGATTTATGAAAGCTTTAGGAAGAGAAGATTTAGTTGGAGATGAAAGATACAATAAAATAGAAAATTTAAAAGGAGAACGTGTTAAAGAAGTATACAATATAATTGAACAACAAATGGCTACGAAGACAAAGGATGAATGGGATAAAATATTTAGAGAGGCAGATATTCCATTTGCTATCGCACAAACTTGGGAAGACTTATTAGAAGATGAACAAGCTTGGGCAAACGATTATTTCTATAAGATGAAATACCCAACAGGAAATGAAAGAGCGTTAGTAAGACTTCCAGTATTATTTAAAGAAGCAGGATTACCAGAATATAAACAATCACCACAGATAGCAGAAAATACTGTAGAAGTTTTAAAAGATATGGGATATACAGATGAAGAAATTAAGGAACTAGAAAAAAACAAAGATATTATGATAAGGAATGAAAAATAATGACAGACATTTATACTATGGGTGTGGACATAGGTTCAACAGCATCAAAAGCAATAGTATTAAAAAATGGTAAAGAAATTGTAAGTCAAGCAGTAATAAGTGTAGGGGCCGGAACAAGTGGCCCCAAGAGAGCTATAGATTCTGTATTAAAGGATGCTAAACTATCTATTAAAGATTTAGATTATATTGTATCCACTGGATATGGAAGAAATAGTTTTGAGTTTGCTAACAAACAAATTTCTGAATTAAGTTGTCATGCAAAGGGAGTCTATTTTGATAACAATAAAGCTAGAACAGTTATTGATATAGGCGGACAAGATATTAAAGTATTAAAATTAGCAGATAGTGGAAGACTTTTAAACTTTATAATGAATGACAAATGTGCTGCAGGAACGGGAAGATTTTTGGATGTAATGTCTAGAGTTATAGAGGTTCCAGTTGATGAGCTAGGTAAAAAGGCATTGGAAAGCAAAAATCCATGTACTATTAGTTCCACTTGTACTGTATTTGCAGAATCAGAAGTAATTTCTCAACTTGCAAGAGGCGTTAAAACGGAAGATTTGATAGCAGGGATTTGTAAGTCCGTAGCATCAAGGGTGGCTAGCCTTGCAAAAAGAAATGGTATAGAAGAATTAGTAGTTATGAGTGGAGGAGTAGCTAAAAATATAGGAGTAGTAAAGGCTATGGAGTCAGAACTAGGAAAAGACATATATATATCTAAAAATTCTCAGTTAAATGGAGCATTGGGAGCGAGTCTATACGCTTATGAAAGTTTTCAAAAAGAAAGGAGCTAAAAACATGAGTGATAGAAATAAGGAAGTAAAAGAAAAAAAAGCAAAGCATTATCTTAGAGAGATTACTGCAAAGCATTATAAAGAAGCTCTCGAAGCAAAGGAAAGAGGTGAAAAAGTTGGATGGTGTGCATCTAACTTCCCACAAGAAATAGCTACAACATTAGGTATAAAAGTCGTTTATCCAGAAAATCATGCTGCGGCTGTAGCAGCTAGAGGAAATGGGCAAAATATGTGTGAACATGCTGAAGCTATGGGCTTCTCCAATGATGTATGTGGTTATGCAAGAGTAAATTTAGCTGTTATGGATATAGGTCATAGTGAAGACCAACCAATACCTATGCCAGACTTTGTACTATGCTGTAATAACATCTGTAATCAAATGATTAAATGGTATGAACATATAGCAAAAACTTTAGATATACCAATGATTCTTATAGATATACCATATAATACAGAAGATACTGTTTCTCAAGATAGAATTAAATATATTAGAGCGCAATTTGATGATGCAATAAGACAATTGGAAGAAATGACAGGTAAAAAATGGGATGAGAAAAAATTTGATGAGGTTATGAAAATATCTCAAGAAAGTGCAAAACAATGGTTAAGAGCAGCGTCTTATGCAAAATATAAACCTTCACCATTCAGTGGATTTGATTTATTTAATCATATGGCTGTAGCGGTTTGCGCAAGAGGTACACAGGAAGCTGCAGATGCTTTTAAAATGTTGGCAGATGAGTATGAAGAAAACGTTAAAACTGGAAAGTCAACTTATAGAGGAGAAGAAAAACAACGTATATTATTTGAAGGAATTGCCTGTTGGCCATATTTAAGACATAAATTAACTACGTTAAGTGAATATGGTATGAATGTAACAGCAACTGTATATGCCGAAGCTTTTGGTGTTATATATGAAAATACAGATGAATTAATGGCTGCTTATAATAAAGTTCCTAATTCAATTAACTTTGAAAATGCTTTAAAAATGAGATTAAATGCTGTTAAAAGCACTAATACAGAAGGTGCTGTTATTCATATAAATAGAAGTTGTAAGTTATGGAGCGGATTCTTATATGAGTTAGCAAGAAGATTGGAAAAGGAAACTGGAATTCCAGTAGTATCATTTGATGGAGATCAAGCAGATCCAAGGAATTTTTCAGAGGCGCAATATGATACTAGAATCCAAGCTCTTAATGAAGTAATGGTTGCTAAAAAGGAGGCTGAATAATATGTCAAATTCAGATAGATTTTTTAATGACTTTAAGGATGTTGTAGACAATCCTAAAAAATATATAATGAAGCATATGGAGGAAACAGGACAAAAGGCTATAGGATGTATGCCATTATATACTCCTGAAGAACTTATATTAGCTGCTGGAATGTTTCCAGTAGGTGTATGGGGAAGCAACACAGAACTTTCAAAAGCTAAAACATATTTTCCAGCATTTATTTGTTCCATACTACAAACAACATTAGAAAATGCATTAAATGGTGAATATGATATGTTATCTGGTATGATGATTACAAATTATTGTGACTCATTAAAATGTATGGGACAAAATTTTAAGTTAGCAGTTAAAAATATTGAATTTATACCAGTAACAATTCCACAAAATAGAAAAATGGAAGCTGGAAAAGAATTTTTAAAAAGTCAATATAAAATGAATATTGAACAACTAGAAAAAATTTCTGGTAATAAAATAACTGATGAATCTATAGAAAAAGCTATAGAAATATATGACGAACATAGAAAAGTAATGAATGAATTCTCATTGCTTGCGTCAAAATATCCAGATGTAATAACACCAATAAAACGTAATTATGTTATGAAATCTGCATATTATATGGATAAAAAAGAGCACACTGAAAAGGTTAGACAATTAATGGGTGAAATTAAGGCTACAGAACCAAAACAGTTTAAAGGAAAGAGGGTTATAACTACAGGAATAATTGCAGATTCAGAAGATTTACTTAAAATATTAGAGGAAAATAATATAGCTATAGTTGGTGATGATATAGCACATGAATCTAGACAATATAGAACTTTAACACCAGAAGCAAGCACACCAATGGATAGATTAGCTGAACAATTTGCTAATAGAGAATGTAGTACTTTATATGATCCTGAAAAGAAAAGGGGTAAATATATAGTAGAAATGGCTAAAGAGAGAAAAGCAGATGGGATTATATTTTTCATGACAAAATTCTGTGATCCAGAGGAATATGATTATCCACAAATGAAAAAAGATTTTGAAGAAGCTGGTATTCCACATGTATTAATAGAAACCGATATGCAAATGAAAAATTATGAACAAGCTAGAACTGCGATTCAAGCTTTTGCAGAAACACTTTAATAAAAGTTTTCAACATATACTGTAAACTTTATTAATTGAGACATTGATTTCTCTTCTCTTTTATAAAATAATATTTAATTAAAAAAAAGTTATCTTTGTATGGATGAAGGGAAATCAATGTTTATATAAATTAACAAATTCATTAATATATTAGGAGGGATATAATGTTTTTCACAGAACAACATGAACTTATTAGAAAATTAGCAAGAGATTTTGCAGAGCAGGAAATAGAGCCTATTGCAGATGAAGTAGATAAAACCGCTGAGTTCCCTAAAGAAATTGTGAAAAAAATGGCCCAAAATGGTTTCTTTGGAATAAAAATGCCTAAAGAATATGGTGGAGCAGGAGCAGATAATAGAGCTTACGTAACTATAATGGAAGAAATATCAAGAGCGTCTGGTGTAGCTGGCATATATTTATCATCACCTAACTCATTGCTTGGAACACCATTTTTACTAGTTGGTACAGATGAACAAAAGGAAAAATATTTAAAGCCAATGATTAAAGGTGAAAAGACATTAGCTTTTGCTTTAACAGAACCAGGTGCAGGCTCAGATGCAGGAGCACTTGCAACAACTGCTAGAGAAGAAGGCGACTATTATATATTAAATGGAAGAAAAACATTTATTACAGGAGCTCCAATATCTGATAATATCATAGTGTTTGCAAAAACAGATATGAGCAAAGGAACAAAAGGAATTACTACATTTATAGTAGATAGCAAACAAGAGGGTGTATCTTTTGGTAAACCTGAAGATAAGATGGGTATGATTGGTTGCCCTACTAGTGATATTATTTTAGAAAATGTAAAAGTTCATAAATCTGATATACTTGGAGAAGTAAATAAAGGCTTTATAACAGCAATGAAAACTTTAAGTGTTGGACGTATAGGTGTTGCTGCTCAAGCTATAGGAATAGCACAAGCTGCTGTAGATGAGGCTGTTAAATATGCAAAACAAAGAAAACAATTTAATAGACCTATTGCTAAATTCCAAGGAATTCAGTTTAAATTAGCTGATATGGAAACAAAATTAAATGCAGCAAAATTATTAGTTTATAATGCTGCTTACAAAATGGATTGTGGAGAAAAGGCAGATAAGGAAGCTTCTATGGCAAAATATTTTGCTGCTGAGTCTGCTATACAAATTGTAAATGACGCACTACAAATCCATGGTGGATATGGATACATAAAGGATTATAAAATAGAAAGATTATATAGAGATGTTAGAGTAATTGCTATATATGAAGGAACTTCTCAAGTTCAGCAAATGGTAATCGCATCAAATCTTTTAAAGTAAGGAGTGGAGAAAGTGAAGATAGTTGTATGTGTAAAACAAGTACCAGATACTAATGAAGTAAAGATTGATCCTGTAAAAGGAACTCTTATTCGTGAAGGTGTACCTGCTATATTAAATCCAGATGATGCTAATGCACTAGAAGAAGCTTTAAAATTAAAAGATAAATATGAAGATGTAAAGGTTACTGTGATTACTATGGGTATTCCATCTTCTTCATATATGTTAAGAGAATGTTTAGCAATGGGAGCTGATGAAGCTATATTAGTAACAGATAGAGCTTTTGCTGGAGCAGACACTTGGGCAACATCTAATACTTTAGCTTCAGCTTTAAGAAAAATTGGTGATTATGATTTAATATTTGCTGGTAGACAAGCTATAGATGGAGATACAGCGCAAGTTGGACCTCAAATTGCAGAGAGACTTGATATACCACAAGTAACTTATGCTATGGGCTTTGAATATAACAAAGATGATAATACACTTATTGTAGATAGACAATTAGAAGATGGTTATGAAAGAGTACAAGTAAAATCTATGCCAGCTTTAATTACTGCTATTAGTGAATTAAACAAACCTCGCTACATGACAGTTGGAGGTATAGTAGATGCATATAAAAAAGACATCAAGGTATTTACAATTAAAGATTTAGATGTTACTCCAGATGAAGTAGGCTTAAATGCTTCTCCAACTTCAGTATTTAGATCCTTCGCACCAGATAAAAAGTCACAAGGTGTGATATTGGAAGGAACAGCTAAAGAAAAGGTAGAAAAATTAGTATCAGCACTTCAATCTAAACACTATATTTAAGTTTTGGGAGGTTTATTATGGCTATCAAAATTATTAAAGAAAAATGTAAAGCATGTGGTATATGTGAAAAGCAATGCCCATTTGATGCTATTCATGTAATTAACGGATTAGCAGAAGTAAATGAAAAATGTACAATATGTGGAGCCTGCGTAGAAGCTTGTCCATTTAAAGCAATAGAAAAAGAAGAAAAGAAAGTTAAAGGAAAAGATATTAGTCAATACAAAGGTGTATGGGTATATGCTGAACAAAGACAGGGAGAGCTTACTCCTGTAGTAATAGAGTTATTAGGAGAAGGTAAAAAATTAGCTAATGAAATAGGAACAGATTTATCTGCAATTTTATTAGGAGATAATGTTAAAGGATTAGCAGAAGAATTAATAAAATATGGAGCAGATAAAGTATATGTAGCAGATGATAAAAAATTAGAAAATTATACAACAGATGCTTATACTACTGTAATTTCAAATGCTATAGATCAATATAAACCAGAATCAGTTTTATTTGGTGCAACTCATATCGGAAGAGATTTAGCTCCTAGAATTGCAGCAAGAGTTGATACTGGACTTACAGCTGATTGTACAAAATTAGAAATAGATCCTGAACATAAAAACGTAAAACAAACTAGACCAGCCTTTGGCGGAAATTTAATGGCGACTATAGTATGTAAGAACCATAGACCACAAATGTCTACAGTAAGACCTGGTGTTATGGAGAAAGCAAAATATGATGAAAATAATAAAGGTGAAATCATAGATATAAAAGTAACATTGAGCGAAGATGAAATCAGAACTAAAGTTTTGGAAATAATTAAATCAAGTAAAAAACAAGTTTCTTTAGTTGACGCAGATTTTATTGTATCTGGTGGTAAAGGACTTGGAAGTCCAGATGGATTTAAATTATTACAAGAATTAGCTGACCTATTAGGTGGAGTAGTTGGTAGTAGCCGTGCAGCAGTTGATATAGGATGGATAGAACATTCACATCAAGTTGGACAAACTGGAACTACTGTAAAACCTGTTATTTATATCGCATGTGGTATATCAGGAGCTATCCAACACGTTGCTGGTATGTCAAATTCCGATGTAATAATTGCTATAAATAAAGATGAAAATGCACCTATATTTGAAATAGCTGATTATGGAATTGTTGGCGATTTATATGAAATAGTTCCAATATTGATAGAAGAAGTGAAAAAAATTAAGCAAAAAGCTTAAATAATCTAATTACAAGAAACAAAATGAGACCCTTCTCCTTTTGTTTCTTGTATGATTTTTAAAAAATAATAGTTAAAAAAATAACAAATATTATTTATTATTTTAGTATAATTTTAAAATTATTAATTTCAGCATTATAAATTAATAATGTGCATTATACAATAATCAAAAACATTAATTTGAAAGGAGAAGATAATATGTCCACAGGTAAAAAAAATGTGACAGATGAAGCGAAACAGAAAAAATCAGGTATTCCTATATATTTAGGAATTGCCAGCGTGTGGTTTGGAGCACATTGTGGTCCAGGAGTAGCTTCAGGTAAGCAGACAGCTGTTTTCTATAGTGAATTTGGAAAATGGGCATTTATAACTCCAGTTATTGCAATGCTTTTAATGGGACTTTGTATTTATTATTCTGTAGAATATGCTCGTTTGACGAAAGCAAAAAATTTTAGAGAATTAACTGATAGTTTATTTCATCCATATGAAAAGTTGTTTTCTACATTCTTTGAAATTACATTTATGGCAACAGTTCTTATGGTTGTAGGAGGATGTATAGCTACAGGTGCAGCAGTTTTGAATGAGTATACAGGCCTTTCTGTAGAAATAGGAAGTATAATATTGGTAATAGTTACAATACTTCTTTCAATGTACGGAGCTAATTTGGTACGATCAGCATCAACTATTATGACAGTATTTATTATACTTTGTTTAATAGCCATGGTAATACTTGGGCTGCTTTCTCCAAAAGGAGATTTTGCTGGTAACTGGAAAGCTAAATCTTTTAGTGATATTTCACCAATGAAAGCTATAATTATGGCTATTGTATATACTGGATTTCAATCAGCTGGAAATATTGCAAATGCTGTATCAGTAAGTGAAGGTATAGGAAGTAAGAAAGAATCTAGAAAAGCAGCAATTTTAGGTACAATATTAAATTCACTACTTATTTTAGGAATAGTATTTTTATTATTTGCATATCCAGAATCCATAAAGAAAACTTTACCAAATTATTTTGTAGCAGATAAGGTTGGTTCTTCTGTATTATTATTTTCATATGTGGTAATGGTATTACTTGCAGTTATGAGTACAAATGTTTCTTTTTCATTTGCTGTAGTTGCAAGATATGGAGAAAAACTTCCTATGAAGCCAGGAACAAAAAGAGATTTTGTTATAACATTAATTTTAATGATATTATGTATGGTAGTATCTGCTTTGGGATTAGATGCTATTGTAAGTAAGGGTTATAAATATCTAGGATATGCGTGCATATTTATAGTAGTTGTACCAATAATATTAGTTGGATTTAAAAAAACAAGAATCCAATATAAAAATGAATGTAATAGTCAATTTAAAATTTAAAAAGTAGGGTTACAAATTGTTCTATATTTTTTTTAAAAAATTATGCATTTTTATGGAGTTTTATTTGAAATTAGTTTTTAAAAGTTTTTATTTGCACTATATATTAATACTAATTATTGCTAATCTATTGTTGAAAAGTGTAAGATAAAATATTTTCTTGTTTTAAATATATACTAAAATAGTGTAATAAACCATTTTTATTGACAAATATTAAACAATATGTTAGGCTGAATTTGATAGAAAATTATGAAAAAAACACAAATGGGGGGTATAAAATATGAAAATTTTAGCTTATTGTGTAAGACCTGATGAAATCGATTCATTCAAAAAGTTTTCTAAACAATATGGACATACTGTTGATTTAATACCAGATTCCTTTGGGCCAAAGGTAGCTCATTTGGCTAAAGGATATGATGGTATTTCAATTTTAGGAAATGATATCTGTAACAGAGAAGCTTTAGAAAAGATTAGAGATTGTGGAATAAAATATTTAGCAACAAGAACTGCTGGAGTAAACAATATAGATTTTGATGCTGCAAAAGAATTTGGTATAAGTGTAGCTAATGTTCCAGCTTATTCTCCTAACTCAGTTTCAGAGTTTACTGTAGGACTTGCATTATCCTTAACAAGAAAAATTCCTTTTGCATTAAAAAGAGTAGAACTTAATAACTTTGCACTAGGTGGATTAATAGGAGTAGAGTTAAGAAATCTAACATTAGGAGTTATAGGAACAGGAAGAATAGGTTTAAAAGTGATCGAAGGTTTTTCAGGCTTTGGCATGAAAAAAATGATAGGTTACGATATTATAGAGAATGAAGAAGCTAAAAAATATATTGAATATAAATCTTTAGACGAGGTATATAAAGAAGCAGATATAATAACATTACATGCACCTTTAACAGATGATAATTATCATATGATAGGAAAAGAAAGTATAGATAAAATGAAAGATGGAGTTTTCATAATTAATGCAGCACGTGGAGCATTAATAGATAGTGAAGCTTTAATAGAAGGATTAAAATCAGGTAAAATAGCTGGGGCAGCTTTAGATTCTTATGAATATGAGCAAGGAGTCTTCCATAATAACAAAATGAATGAAATTATGCAGGATGATACATTAGCAAGACTTAAGAGCTTCCCAAATGTAATTATTACACCTCATTTAGCGTTCTATACAGATGAAGCTGTATCTAATATGGTAGAAATTACTCTTATGAATTTACAAGAATTTGAATTAAAAGGAACTTGTAAAAATCAAAGAGTATGTAAGTAAATTTAAATGTTTTTAGTATAGAAAAAATTATTAGAAATGAATTGATAAAAATATTATTTAGTAAATATATTTAAATTCTATTTTCTGATTTTAGAAACTGATAAAATGGAAAATAGCAGTGAAAAGCGTTTTCAAGTTTTACTAGTATTATAGTAAATAGAAAACGCTTTTGTTTTAAAGAATATAATTTTTAATTTACTTTATTTATGCTATCATTAGTTTTTAAAACTTCTACAACACTATCTAAACTAGTATCTACCATATTCTGAACGGCAGTAGTAGTAAAGAAACCAACATGATGAGTTATTAAGACTTGATCCATTTTTAATAACTTGTCAAGTTGAGGGTCAGGGATTTTTGTTGGATCAATTACTTTATTTAAAAATAATCCTTCATTTTCAAATGCATCAAGTGCAGCGCCAGCTATTTTATTTTGTTCCAAAGCTTCAATAAGATCTTTAGTGTTTATGACTCCACCTCTACTAGTGTTTACTATAAAAGCGTCTGGTTTCATATATTTTAAGTTATTTTTATTTATCATATGTTTAGTACTTTCTATAAGAGGTGTGTGTAAACTTACAACATCAGATTCTTTTAAAAGATCTTCTAATGAATTTTTATAAGTAAGTATACCTTCATCTTCTAATTTTTTATTTGGATAAGCATCATAGCCTATAACATTTGCACCTAATCCTTTAAAAAGTTTGGCAGAAGTGCTTCCTATTTTTCCTGTACCTACTATACCAACTGTTATAGATCTTATTTCTTTAGCTATAAGGTCTGCTGACCAACGATAATCACCAAAAGCTATTCTTTTATTTATAGTTTTAATATTTCTTAGTAAATTCATTGTATGAGTTACGGCAAGTTCTGCAATAGCATTTGGAGAATAAGCAGGAACATTAGTAACAAGAATATCGTTAGCTGAAGCTAGATTTAAATCAATCATATCTACTCCGGCAGTTCTTGAAGCGATTTGTTTAATCCCATATTTTTTTAGTGTAGAATAAACAATTTCTCCTCCTATGCTATTTGTTTGTTGAATTGCGATTCCGTCATAGCCTTTTGATTTACAAACAGTATCCTCAGAAAGAGCTTCAGTACATAGATCAATTTTAACATCAGGATTTTTTTCTAGCCATTTTTTTATAGCTGGTTTTTCGTGGTCGCGCACACTGTACATAAGTATTTTCATAATAAATGTCCCCCTTTATATTTTAGATATATTTTTAACATATAAGTTGAAAAATTATGTTAAAAGACATCAATAATATTTGTATAATAGTGTAATAATTTAATATACTATTCAATAATTAAATATATTTGTGTATTATTCTGTAAAGTATAAATAAAATTAAAAATAGGTTAATTAGCTTTAGAAATTTAACTATTATAGTACTTATAGATATGAGCATAACCGAGATAATATTACTCTTCTAAAAATGAAAAGAATATTATTAATTGTTAAAAATATATCTATTTAAAAAATAAAGGCATTTAATATTAAATAATCTATAAATAATTGGGTCAATGATTAAATTATATGAATTACTATTGTTTTGCATAATATGTTAAAATTAAAATTTATATAATTTTATTTATAGTTTAAAAATATAAATAAAGGAGTAGATTAGGTATAAATTTTAAATAATATTTTTATGGATTAATTTGATATTCAATTATAAGAATAGAATATTGATTTTTATAAACTTATTAATATATAATTATTTATTATGCAATTTACATACAATAAAATTGAAATTTATAAATTTATATAAAAATCTATTGATACTATTAGAAAAAGATATATAATTAAATTAAGAGGAAATGACTTTAAGTCAATAATTAGTTGGGAGGACTTATAATGGTTCTAAAATCTAAAATAAAATCCACTTCAGGTGGCAAGTTTCTAGAAAAAAAATTATTAAAGGAAAAGAAATTATATGAATCTGCTTATGAACTTTTTATAATAAAAGGTATAAACGATACTTCTATAGACGATATAGTAAAAAAAGCAGGGGTAGCTAAGGGAACCTTCTATTTATATTTTAAAAATAAGTATGATATTATTGATAAGATAATAATAAAGAAAAGCTTAAGTATAATTAAAGAAGCTTTGAAACATACTATGAATGAGAATAAAAAAGAATTTATAGAATCAGTTCTTTGTTTTACAGATTATATAATAGAGTACCTTAAAAACAATAAAAGACTATTAAAGCTTATACATAAAAATTTATCTTGGGGTATATTTAGAAAGGCTTTATTAAATTCTAGTCAAACTGAAGAAATTACGAATATAAGAAATATATTTAAAAACATAATAGTAAAACAGCAAATAGATGAAAAGGAATTTGAAAAAAGATTATTTATGATTATAGAATTAACAGGAACTGTTTGTTACAGCTCTATAATATTGGATGAACCTTATTCTATAGAAGAGATGAAAGTGTCTTTATTTGATGTTATAAGTAAAATATTACAACCTTTATCTGAAAAAAATTATAAGCTAACATAAATTATAATTTAAATTTATGTAGATTATATAAATTATATTAATTGATAATTTTTACGAATTTAATAATAATTATATAATGTGATGTTGTTAACCATTAAAATCATGGAATAAAATGTAACAAAATAGAGTTGTTTTCTATTGATTAGGAATTGATATTTTGTTATAATATATTAAAATAATAAAATTATGTGAGATTTAAACTGGTAATATAAAGAAGTATATCTCCTTGAATTTGGGAAGTATGTTCTTTTCACTAGTTGTAAATCCCAAATAAAGGAGGATATCATATAATGGCAGATAAGACGCTAACATGCCAAGATTGTGGCAAAGAATTTATATTCACTGAAGGAGAACAAGAATTTTACAAAGAAAAGGGATTCGAAAACGAACCAAAAAGATGCTTAGAATGTAGAAAAGCTAGAAAACAAGAAAGAAACAATAGAGGATTTAGAAGATAATAAAATAATGAAAAAACAGCTGTTGAATTACTTCAACAGCTTTTTATATTAAAGTGTAAATAATTACATTGGAGGTATTAAATATGGGAAATTGTTTAAGTTTAGATTTAACAAAAACTAAACCTTATGTAGAGGACTATGAAATACAATATTTAGAAACAATGATAAAGGAAATGGATAATATTCTTAATAAAAAAACAGGTCCAGGAAATAAGTTTTTAGGTTGGATGGACTTACCTGTAAATTATAATAAAGAAGAATTTGAAAGAATAAAAAGAGCAGCAGAAAAAATTAAAAATACTTGTGATGTATTTATTGTTATAGGTATAGGAGGATCTTATTTAGGATCAAGAGCTGCTATAGAAATGTTATCAAATACATTTTATAATAATTTAGATAAATCTCAAAGAAAAACTCCTCAAATATATTTTGCAGGAAATAATATAAGCTCTACTTATATGGCAGATTTATTGGAGTTAGTTAAAGATAAAGATATATGTGTAAATGTAATATCTAAATCAGGAACAACTACAGAACCAGCTATAGCCTTTAGAATATTTAAAGAATTATTAGAAAAGAAGTATGGAAAAGAAGAAGCTAAGGAAAGAATATTTGCAACTACAGATGCAAATAAAGGGGCATTAAGAACTCTAGCTGATTCAGAAGGGTATGAAACTTTTATAATTCCAGATGATGTAGGTGGCAGATTTTCAGTTTTGACTCCAGTAGGATTATTACCTATAGCTGTAGCTGGAATAGATATAGATGAAATGATGAAAGGGGCAGCGGATGCTAGAGAGGAATATTCTTCAGAAGATATAGAAAAAAATTATGTTTATAGATATGTAGCAGTAAGAAATGCTTTATATAGAAAAGGAAAAACTACAGAAATGTTAGTTAATTTTGAACCTTGCTTGCATTATTTTGGAGAATGGTGGAAACAATTATATGGAGAAAGTGAAGGCAAAGATGGAAAGGGAATATTCCCAGCAGCTGCGGATTTCTCAACAGATTTGCATTCTATGGGACAATATATACAAGATGGTTTAAGGAATATATTTGAAACTTTTATAAACGTAGAAAATCCTAGAAAGTCAATTATAATAGAAAAGGATAAAGAAAATTTAGATGGTCTTAATTTCTTAGCAGATAAAGATATGGATTATGTAAATCATCAAGCATTAAGAGGTACGGTTTTAGCTCATAATGATGGTGGTGTTCCATCAATAGTATTAAATGTTCCAGAACTTTCAGCTTATTATTTTGGACAATTAGTTTATTTCTTTGAGAAAGCTTGTGGAATTAGTGGATATTTACAAGGGCTTAATCCTTTTGATCAACCAGGAGTAGAAGCATATAAAAAGAATATGTTTGCCCTTTTAGGTAAGCCAGGCTATGAAGATATGAAAGCTACATTAGAAGAAAGATTAAAGTAATATAAGTCTTATGAGAATATTAGTAGATGCAGATGCTTGTCCGGGCAAAAATATAATAGAGCAAGTAGCTCAAAGATATAATTTAGATCTTATAATGTTTTGTGATATAAATCATGTTTTAAATAGTAGTTATGGGATTATTAAATATGTAGATCATGGATTTCAAAGTGTAGATATGGCATTGATAAATGAAGTTAAAAAAAATGATATAATAATAACTCAAGACTTTGGAGTAGCTACTATGGCTCTTGGAAAAAAAGCTAAAGCTATAAATCCTAAAGGATATATATTTAATAATAATAACATAGACAGAATGTTATTTGAAAGACACATAAGTTCAAAGATGAGAAGGGCAGGTATAAAAAATACTTCTAATCATAAAAAAAGAAATTCAGAAGATGATGCTAGATTAGAAAAAAATCTTATAAAATTAATACTTGAATAAAAAATATTTTAATAAATTATTTATTTTAAATTTTATTTAAAGAGTTATTAATGAAAAATTTTTTTCATTAATAACTCTTTTATTTCTATTTCATATCTTTGAATTCTAAATCTTTTTGAGGACCTTCAGGAAATATTAATCCATTATTTAATCTTTCTATTATAGGATATCCTTTTTTTGACTTACCAGTAAAAACAGAGGATTTTTTATATGGATAATCTCCATCATATTTATCTAAATCTTTCATAAAAACATCAACCTCCTTATAATAAGTGTTCCCAAGATGATATAATAATATAAATAGAACAAAATACTATTACAAAATTTGGTATTATAGTATAATGTATTTGTTAATATTTTTAAGAGAGGATGGTGCAATAATGGAAGAGTTAAATATTATTTTTGATAAGGAAAGTCCTCAACAAAAAAAATCTAGCATAAAAATTAAAGCTTTTGTAGAAAATAACAAAAAAAATTTATATAAATTTATAATAGGAAAAGAAGGTACATGGAACACAGTTAGTGATTTTAGTTTTAATGATACTATAAATTGGGTACCTGAAGAAGAGGGCAATTATATAATAATGGTACAAGCTAAGAAAGAAGATAGTTGTAAACCATTTGATTTTATTAGTAAATTTGATTATATAATAGGGGAAGTAGATGAAAAATATATAAGAAATGTATATTTAAATAAAGATAATCTTAATATAGGAGAAAGAATAGAAGCAGTAGTAGAAACAAACAAATTTCCATTGATGTTTAAATATTGGTTAAAAGAAGATGAAAGTTGGCAACTTATAAAAGATTATTCTACTGAAAATAGTATATCTTTTGTAGTAAAAAAACCAGGAATACAAGAACTTATGGTTGAATGTAAAGATTTAAAATCTGTTAAAGATTATGATGATTCTTTTAAAGTAGCATTCAAGGTTAACTCTATAGATAATGTAGAAATAGTTGATTTTAATTGCTTAACTAAAGAATTAATATGTGATGAAGACCTAGTATTTAAGGTAGAATCAGTTTATGAAGAAGGTAGAGATATATTATATAAATTTATAAAAATAGATAGTAATGGTAAACAAGAATGTATACAAGATTATTCTAGCAATAATGTAGTATCTTATATAGAAAAAAATAGCGGTGATTATAAATTGCTATGTTTAGTAAAGGATATGTATTCTCAAAATGAATTTGATGATAGAGCTATGTTGAAATTTACGGTTAAAGCTTATAGAGATATAGTTATAAGAAAGTTTACCACTAATTTAAATTCGCCTCAAATGACAGATACTCCTATAGAGTTAAAACTAAATGTAGAGGGTGGGAAGGAACTTTTATATAAATTTAAAATAGAAGGTAAGTACACAGAAGACTCTGGATATATAAGAAATAATACATATATATGGACACCTTCTATTCCAGGTAAATATTCTATAGAAGCTTTAGTAAAAGATGTTTCTAGTGAAAATGAATTTGATGATAAATCTTCTATAGAATATACAATAAATTTAGAATATATTAAAGAACCTATAAAAATTGAAAAAGTAATATTAGATAAAGGTAAGCATGTTTTAAAGGGAGAAGAAGTAGAAATAAGAGCTATAAGCAATGGTGGAAATAATGTAAGATACGCATTTTCTATAAAAAAAGATGGTAAAGAGAAAGAAAAAATAGATTTTGGTACTTGTAATTGGGCTAAATTTATACCAAAAGAAACGGGGACATATGAACTAGAAGTTTTAGCAAAACATAAATACTCATCTAGAGAATATGATTCTCACTATATAACTTATATAAATAGCCATAATTATATACCTGCTATAATTGATTATGTTATATACCCAATAAAAACTAGTTATATAGTAGGAGATGATATATTATTAAAAGTTATAATTCAAAATACAAAGGATAACTTGATAAAATATATTTTAAAAATAAATAATGAAAAAGTAGAAGAAACAGATTATATTGAAAACAAAGAGTTTAAATATACACCAAAATGCAGCGGAGTTTATACCATAGAAGTATTAGCTAAGAATAAAGAAAGCGAAGAGGTTTATGACTCTAAAAAAGAAGTTAAGTTTTATGTAAGAGAAGCTCTTCCTATAACAAATACAAAAATAAAAACTAGTAGAACAGACATAAAATGTAATGAGACTGTAACTTTTAGTGTAGATAGTGAAGGTGGAAATGCAGTTCTTTATCAATTTTATATTATGAATAAAGGTGAATGGAAGTTAGTTCAAGATTATAGTAGAAAGAAATATTATACTTTTATGCCTTTTAATGAAGGGGAATATGAAGTATTGGTTTTATCAAAAAGTAGTTTTTTAAAATGTGCTTATGAGGATTATGATATATTTAAATTTAAAGTATAAATAAAGTCGAAAATAAGACGATAATTTAAATATATGTTTAAAATTGGTGGTGAATTTATGAAAGTAGATAGTAGTGATATGAAATTACAACAAATGCTACAAATGCAATTGATTGGGCAAATAATAAAGTCATCATTTGGAGATTCATCAAGCTTTCAAATAGTTTTAGATAGCTTATTAAAGGCTATGGAAAATAAAGGTGATAGTGATTTAAGTAATATATTATCGTTAAATAGTATAATCAGCAGTGATAATAAGTATTATGGTGTAGGACAAAAATTAGAAGATGCAAAAAGGGAAATAAATAATATAAAATCTGATGTTAAAACAGGTAATATAACTATAGATAATGCTGTAGAAAAGGCTTCCAAAAAATATGGAATAGACAAAAAACTTTTAATGGCAGTTATAAAACAGGAATCAGATTTCAATCCTAACTGTGTATCAAATGCTGGGGCTCAAGGTTTAATGCAACTTATGCCTGGTACAGCTAAAGAAGTAGGAGTTACAAATCCATTTGATATAGAGCAAAATATAGATGGTGGAGCAAAATATTTAAAAAAGATGCTAGATATGCATGGGAATGTGAAGGAATTGGCTTTAGCAGCATATAATGCAGGACCTGGAACTCTTCAATGGAGAGGTGTAAAAAATATTTCTGATATAAATAAATTGCCAAGTGAAACAAGAAATTATGTAAAAAATATAATGAAAAATTATGGAGCATAAAGGAAAGTGCAATGCACTTTCCTTTAAATTTGTTATAATGGTAATACTAATAATATAATAAGCAAAAAATAGGAGGAGTCTCATGGAGCGTTTAGATAAAATATTAGCTAATTTAGGATATGGTACACGAAAAGAAGTTAAGGCTTTAATTAAAAAGGGGCAAGTTGATGTTGATGGTAAAGTTGTTAAAGATAATGGTATGCAAATAGATCCAGAAAAAAATAAAATATTTGTATTAGGAAAAGAAGTAGTATATAAAAAATATATTTATTTGATGATGAATAAGCCACAAAATGTAGTTTCAGCAACTTTTGATAATTATGATGAAACTGTTGTGGATTTGTTAGAGGAAGAAGATAGAGTTTTTAACCCTTTCCCAGTAGGAAGATTAGATAAAAATACAGTAGGGCTACTTTTGCTTACTAATGATGGTGAGTTGAATCATAGACTTATATCTCCTAAATGGCATGTAGATAAGGTATACTATGCAAAAATTAATAAGAAAGTTACAGAGGAAGATATAGAAAAATTTGAAAAGGGGATAGTATTAGATGATGGATATGAATGTTTTCCTGCAAAGCTTGAAATAATAAAATCATTTGCAGAGGAATCAGAAGTAAGAGTTACTATATATGAAGGTAAGTTTCATCAAGTTAAAAGAATGTTTGAAAGTGTAGAAAAAAAAGTTATTTACTTAAAAAGAGAAGAATTTGGACCATTAAAATTAGATAAAAACTTAGAAGAGGGTCAATATAGAGAATTGACAGAGGAAGAAATAGATTTATTAAAAGATATATAAATGTAAAAAATATTAAAATATTATGAATATAAAAATATCATTTTAAAAAAAATTTACAATAAAATCTGCAAAAAAAACTTGCATTTATTATTTCTATTAATTATAATAGTTTATGCAAGGATAAGTAAAAAGAATAAATAGCCCCCTTTTTATTTATTGTAAACAGCCTATAACCCCAATAGGCTGTTTTATTTTTTTGTCATTATATATTTACTTAATTTTGTAGATTAATATTTTAATACGTGATAAAATTAAAGTAAATAATAAATTGGAGTTTGGATAAGGAGCTGAAACATATGGAGCAGTATCAATCTAAATTAGAAAGTGAAGAAATGGATTTTCTATGTGAAGCTTTTTTAAGTTTAAAAACTAAAGAAGAGTGTTATAGGTTTTTTGAAGATATATGTACTATTAATGAAATAAAAGCTTTAGAACAAAGAATTCAAGTAGCTAAAATGCTTAGGAAGAAAGTTACATACTTAGAAATAGCAGCAGCTACAGGGGCTAGTACTGCTACTATAAGTAGAGTAAATAGATGCCTTAATTATGGAAGTGAAGGTTATAAAATAGTTTTGGATAGAATAGAGAATAAATAGATAGAATTAAATTATTATGTGCTAGTTTTTGCTAGCACATTTTAAATTTATTTGATTAATACAATGATTTTTTTAAAAATTGGAAGAAATGGTTATATAGATATACGATAAATATTTCTAGACTTTAGTGGAAATAAAGGGTTCCTCTAAATCAAATAACTCCATTTACAAATAATGTTTAACTAATAGTGAAGATGATATAATATTAAGAAGATGTAAAATAGATAAAATCTAGGGAGCTGATGTAATGGAATTAAAAAATAAATTAAATAAAGAACAATATGAAGCTGCTACCAATATAGAGGGTCCGTTATTAATACTTGCAGGAGCAGGTTCAGGAAAAACAAGAGTATTAACGTATAGAATTGCTCATATGATAGAGAATTTAAATATATATCCTTCTAAAATTTTGGCTATAACTTTTACTAATAAAGCTGCTGGAGAAATGAAAGAAAGAATAAAATCATTAGTTGGTGATGTAGTAGAAGGAATGTGGGTATCTACCTTTCATTCAAGTTGTGTAAGGATTTTAAGAAGGGAAATAGATAAATTAGGATATGATAAAAACTTTACAATATATGATACCTATGATCAAAAAACTCTGATTAAACAATGTATGGAAGAATTAAATATAAATGATAAAGATATTACAGATAGAGAAATAATAAACACTATAAGCAATCAGAAGGATAATCTAATATCACCTAAGGAATTTAAAAAAATTTCTAGTGGAAATTATAGAAAAGATAAAATTGCAGATGCATATATTTTGTATCAAAAAAAATTAAAGGCTAATAATGCATTAGACTTTGATGATTTAATATATAAAACTGTTGAATTATTTAAAACAAATAAAGAAGTACTAGAATTTTACCAAAGAAAGTTTAAATATATAATGGTAGATGAATATCAAGATACTAACAAATCTCAATATGAATTAGTAAAATTATTAGCTTCTGTTCATAGAAATATATGTGTAGTTGGGGATGATGACCAATGCATATATGAATGGAGAGGAGCGGATATAAGCAATATATTAAATTTTGAGAAAGATTATAAAGATTCTAAGGTTATAAAATTAGAGCAAAATTATAGATCAAAGGGCAATATATTAAATGCTGCTAATGAGGTTATAAAAAATAATTCTCAAAGGAAAAACAAAGTTTTAAGAACTGAAAATGAGAATGGAAACAAGATAAAGGTATTTAGAGCATATTCTGATATAGATGAGGCAAAATTTGTGGCTTCAGAAATAAAAAAAATAATAAAAGATGGTAATAAATCTTTTAATGATTTTGCTATTTTATATAGAACTAATGCTCAATCACGTATTTTTGAAGATGTATTTATGAAAGCTGATATACCTTACAGATTAATAGGTGGGTTAAAGTTCTATGATAGAAAAGAAATAAAAGATTTAATGGCCTATTTAAAACTTATAAATAACCCATTAGATGATATAAGCTTAAGAAGAATAATAAATGTTCCTAAAAGAAGTATAGGTGATGCTACAGTTAAAAAAGTTCAGGATTTTGCAAACGAAATGGATGAATGTATGTACAGTGTACTTTTAGATGCAGATCAAATATTAACATTGTCCCAAAGAAGTATAACAAGTATTAAAAAATTTGTAAGCATAGTAAATAATTTAATAAGAAAAAAAGATGATATAAGTGTATCTGCTCTTATAAAAGAAGTATTAGAGGATACAGGTTATTTAAAAGAATTAAAAAATTCTAAAAATCCAGATGATGTAAGCAGAGTAGAAAATTTAAAAGAGTTAGTTTCTGCAGCATCGGATTTTGAAAGGGAATCAGAAGATAAATCTTTAGGAGCTTTCTTGGAAAAGGTAGCATTAGTTACAGATATAGATAATTATGATGAAAACTCAGATAGTGTTGCTATGATGACGGTACATAGTGCTAAAGGATTAGAATTTCCTGTAGTATTTATGGTAGGTATGGAAAATGGAATATTTCCAGGAACACAATCATTATCAGATCCAAAGGAAATGGAAGAATCAAGAAGATTATGTTATGTTGCTATAACAAGAGCAAAAGAGCAATTATATATAACTTCAGCAGAAATTAGAAAGGTGTTTGGAAGAACTGTATCCTATGGTATATCGGATTTTGTAAATGAAATATCTAAAGACTTAAAAGATAATGTAAATATTAATGGAGAAGTAGCCACTAGTAAAGTGTTACCTAAAAATTTTGCTTCAAAATTACAAAGAACAAACAATATTAATTCTTATAAAGCACATAGTTCAAACAATGTGCCGAAAAATAATATAGATTCTAATAAGCTTAGTATTGGTTCAAAGGTTAAGCATAAAGACTTTGGAGTAGGGACTATAGTTAGTATGAGTAAGGTTTCTAATGATATAAAGTTAACCATTGCTTTTGATCGTAGAGGCGTTAAAATATTAATGCTTAGTATGGCACCAATTGAAGCGATTTAGGAGGTATATATATGAATAGCAAGTTAGAAAAAATGAAGGAACTTGTAGAGGAATTAAATCAGTATGCATATGAGTATTATGTATTAGATAATCCCAGTATATCTGATAAAGAATATGACTTAAAATATGATGAATTAGTAAATTTAGAGAAAGAAATTAACGTTACGTTATCTTACTCACCAACTCAAAGGGTAGGAGATAATATATTAAGTGAGTTTAGTAAATATACACATAAAGGAAGGCTTTGGAGTTTAGATAAAGCTCAAAATATGAATCAATTGATAGAATGGCATAATAGAAATTTAAAAGTTATAGAGCAATATAATGCTATGAGTGAGGAAAAATTGCCAGAATTAAGATATATAGTTACTAAAAAATTTGATGGATTAACAGTGAATTGTACCTATGATGCCAACGGAATTCTAATAAAAGGTGCTACTAGAGGGACAGGAATTATAGGTGAAGATATAACAGCTCAAATAAAAACCATAAAGACGGTTCCGTTGAAAATAAAAAATAATCATGTTGTAGAGATACATGGAGAAGCTATAATGACTAAAGAAGCTTTTGAGAAATATAATAAAAATGCTAAAGTTCCATTAAAAAATTTAAGAAACGGTGCAGCAGGAGCTCTTAGAAATTTAGATGTTAAAGAAACTGCTAGAAGAAATTTATCCGCATTTTTTTATGATATAGGTTATAATGAAGGACCAGAATTTAAAAGTTATACAGAAATGATGAAATTTATAAAAGATATGGGACTGCCTCAAGACAACTATATTAAAGAGTGTACTAATATGGAAGAAGTGGAAAAAGAAATTCAATATATAGAATCCATAAGGGAAGAACTTGAATATGATATAGATGGAGTAGTAATTGTTGTAGATGATATTAAAACAAGAGAAATATTAGGATATACTATAAAATTTCCTAAATGGGCCATAGCTTATAAATTTGAAGCCAAAGAAATTACTACAAAACTTTTAGATGTAGAATGGAATGTAGGAAGAAGTGGAAGAGTAACTCCAACGGCATTATTAGAGCCTGTAGAACTAGGTGGCGTTACAGTAAAAAGAGCTACACTAAATAATATGGATGATATTCGCAGAAAAAATGTAAAATTAGGTGCTAAAGTTTTAGTTAGAAGATCTAATGATGTTATACCTGAGATAATGGGTGTAGTAGGAGAATCATTGGAAGGAACTAAAGAAATAGAAGTACCAGAAAAATGCCCTTATTGTGGTAGTTATTTAGTACAAAATGGAGTACATTATTATTGTGAGAATACATTATCTTGTAAACCACAAATGGTAAAAAGTATAGTTCATTTTGCTAGTAGAGAAGCTATGAATATAGCAGGATTTAGCGAGAAAACTGCGGAGCAACTTTTTGAAAAATTGGATATAAAGTCTATAGGTGATTTGTATAAAATAAGAAAAGAAGAATTATTAACTTTAGATAAATTTGGAGATAAAAAATCTCAAAATCTTATAAATGCTATAGAAAATAGCAAAAATTGTGATTTGCCATCCTTTATATATGCATTAGGTATTCCTAATGTAGGAAAGAAAACTGCAAGTGATTTAGTAGCAAAATTTAAAACTCTAGAGAATATAAAGAATGCAACAATGGAACAATTGGTGGAAGTACCAGATGTAGGAGAAATAGTAGCTAAGAGTATATATGATTTTTTTGCGGATGAAAAGATTATAAATAATATAGAGGAATTATTAAATTTAGGTGTAAAGCCTTATTATAAAGAAGAAATAGTTAATGAAAACCCCTTCATTAATAAAACGATAGTTATAACAGGAAGCTTAAATAATTATACTAGAGGAGAAATAAAAGATAAATTACAGTCTTTAGGAGCTAAGGTTTCTAACAGTGTAAGCAAAAATACAGATTATGTTTTGGTAGGAGAAAAACCAGGATCTAAGTATGAAAAGGCAGTAAAATTAGGGGTAAAGGTAATAGGTGAAGATGAATTTTCCAATATGATTAAATAATGGTATTAGCTAAACATATATTTACAACAAATGAAAAAAAGTATATTATTTAAGTGGTTTAATTTATAATAATAGCTCAAAGAGTGTGGAGAGGATAAAAATGAGAAAGTATATAAATTTATTAGGGTGGATAATGGTTATAATAACAACTGTAGCGTTATTAGCTACCTTACTTACAATATATCAATTTACATATATAAAATATTTTGACAGTTATTATACACTTCAATGGTGTATGTTTTTTACTATGATCGTTTGGGCTGTAAAGATGTTAGATTTCTCGAAAGGTATGAGAGATAAATTTTATTCTTTAGTTTGTATTTTTCTTGCTATAGCTAATATATTTTTTATATATATGAAAGTGTATTAAATTAACTTATAAATAAAAACCCTATTTAGTTATAATCTAACTAAATAGGGTTTTTTTATAATAATATAAAAAATTAATAGCTAGTCTATCTTAAATTTATAGATTAAATGTTTTAAAATTTATAAAATATTTGTGTTTTATAAGAAATACATTTGTACAATAATATTGACAAATATAAATATAGGTGTTAATATAAAAAAATGTATTTATATTAAAAACATATGTATATAATAAGAGTACACACAGACTAAGGAGGAGACAAAATGAAAAAACTAGGTCTTTTAACTAAATTATTTTTAGGAATTATATTTGGCATTTTAATAGGATTAATATCAAAAACTTTAGGTATGTATCATATTGTTAGGGCTTTAAATACATTTTCAGGATTGTTTGGAGGATTTCTTAATTTTTCTATACCATTGATTATAATAGGATTTGTTGCACCAGGAATTGCAGATCTAGGAAAAGGATCAGGAAAACTATTAGGAATAACTGTATTATTTTCATATATATCTACTATAATAGCTGGAATAGCTGCATTTTTATTAGGTCAATCTATGCTGCCAAAACTAATTAAAAATAGCGGTAATGTGTTTAAATCAAATGTATATTTAGAACCATTTTTTAAAGTGGATATACCACCTATTATGGGAGTAATGTCAGCTTTAGTATTAGCATTTGCATTGGGAATTTGTATTCCTTATATAAAAGGAATACATCTTTTAGAAGTTATAAAGGATTTTAAAGGAATAGTTGAAATAATAGTTAAAAATGTAATAATACCATTAGTTCCTATACATATAGCAGGTATATTTTCAAAATTAACAGCTTCAGGAGAAATAATTCAAACATTAAAGACATTTTCATCAGTATATTTAATAATAATACCGCTTCAAATAGCTTATATAGTACTGCAGTATTCTATAGCTTATGTTGTTTCAAGAAAAAATCCAATTAAGGCTATAATAAATATGATACCGGGTTACACTATGGCTTTAGGAACTCAGTCTTCAGCAGCATCTATACCTGTAAATTTACAATGTGTTAAGAAAAATGAGGTGTCAGAAGAAGTAGCAGACTTTGTAATACCATTATGTGCTACAATACATTTAGCAGGAGACACTATAACTTTAGTATTAGGAGCTATGGGTATAATGCTTATATCAGGTCAAGTACCAACAGCAACTATGATGATACCATATATATTTATGTTAGGAGTTACTATGGTAGCAGCACCAGGAATACCTGGCGGTGGTGTATACGCTACTTTAGGTTTATTAAAAGATATGCTTATGTTTAATCCAGCACAACAAGGATTAATGATAGCTATACATTTTGCACAAGATAGCCTTGGAACAGCTACAAATGTTTGTGGAGATGGAGCTATAGCTATAGTTATAGACAAATTATTTAGAAAAGAAAGCATTTATAATGGAAAAATGATTAAAGAAGAAGTATTTGGAGAGGCTATATAATACAATAAAAAAGCTACCTAATTTTTACAGGTAGTTTTTTTTATTTCTATGTAAAAAATATATATTTGTGGTAAAATAAAAATATTAAACTATATAAGATAAAAATAATCTTTATATAATAAGGAAGTGAGGGATAAAATGTCAGTTTCAAAGAAAGATGTAGAATATGTAGCAGAACTTGCAAGATTAGAATTTAAAGAAGAAGAAAAAGATAATTTTGTAAATGACTTAAACAAAATATTAAACTATATGGAAAAATTAGATGAATTAAATACTGATGATGTGGATATAGTAGTAAATCCATATTATATTGAAAACAAATATAGAGAAGATAATATAGAAAAATCTATGAAATTAGAAGAGGTTATAGAGAATGCACCAGAAAGCTTAGAGGAATATGTAATTGTTCCTAAAGTTATAGACTAATAATTCTTTTGTTTTCTGGAAAAGGGAGGAAAGAAAATGGATTTAACTAAATTAACAGCACATGAATTAAAAGATATGCTTTCAAATAAAGAAGTTAAAGCAGAAGAAATTACAAAAGCTTTTTTAAATAGAATAACTACAGTAGATGATAAATTATGTGCATATTTATATGTAGCAGAAGAAGAAGCTATGAAAAAGGCTAAAGAAGTTGATGAAAAAATAGAAAAAAATGAAGAATTAAAAGCTTTATCAGGGATACCAGTAGGTATAAAAGATAATATAAGTGTAAAAGGAATGCAAAACACATGTGCATCTAAAATATTAGAAGGGTATACTTCACCTTATGATGCTCATGTAACAGAAAAAATAAAAGAAGAAGATGGAATAATTCTTGGAAAGTTAAACATGGATGAGTTTGCTATGGGATCATCTACAGAAAATAGTGCATTTAAATTAGCTAAGAATCCATGGGATTTAGAAAGAGTACCAGGTGGATCTTCAGGTGGATCTGCAGTTTCAGTAGCAGGATGTGAATCTCCACTAGCATTAGGAACAGATACTGGTGGTTCAGTAAGACAGCCAGCATCTTTCTGCGGTGTAGTTGGGTTAAAACCTACATATGGTAGAATATCAAGATCAGGGGTTGTTGCTTTTGGTTCTACATTAGACCAAGTAGGTCCAATGGGAAAAGATGTAGAGGATTGTGCCTTGCTAACATCAGTTATAGCAGGACTTGATAAAAAGGATTTTACAACAGTAGATAAAGAAGTTCCTAATTATAAAGAAAGTTTAACTAAAGATATAAAGGGTAAAAGAATTGGTATCCCAAAAGAGTTCTTTGGAGATGGATTAGATAATAATGTAAGAAAATCTGTAGAAGAAGCTATAAAGGTATTAGAGGAAAATGGAGCAGAAATTAAACCATGTTCCCTACCATTAATGGATTATGCACTATCAGCTTATTATATAATATCTAGTGCAGAAGCTTCATCAAATTTAGCTAGATTTGATGGAATAAGATATGGTTATAGATCCAAAAATTTCAAAGATGCTCAAGATATATATTTAAAATCTAGAAGTGAAGGTTTTGGAGATGAAGTTAAAAGAAGAATAATGCTAGGAACTTATGTATTATCAGCTGGATATTATGATGCTTACTACAAAAAGGCATTAAAAGTAAGAAAACTTATAAAGGATGATTTCCAAAGAGTGTTCAAAGAATTTGATGCTATAGTATCACCAACATCTCCAACAACAGCCTTTAAGATAGGAGAAAAAAAGGATGATGTAATGGCAATGTATCTTTCAGATATATATACTGTTCCAATCAGTGTAGCAGGAGTACCGGCTATATCATTACCATGTGGTATGGTAGATGGACTTCCAGTAGGACTTCAAATTATATCAGATTATTTTAATGAAGATGTATTATTTAATTTAGCATATAGTTATGAACAGGCAGTAGATTTTCATAAAATGAGAGCGGAGTTTTAATTATATAGTTAAAAACAAAGGAGTGAAAAATATAGATGGATTTTGAAGCAGTTATAGGATTAGAAGTTCATGCTGAGCTTTCAACCAATACTAAAATATATTGTGGATGCACTACAGAATTTGGTGGGCAGCCTAATACTCATGTTTGTCCAATATGTTTAGGATTACCAGGTTCTCTACCTCAATTAAATAAAAGAGTAGTAGAGTACGGAATTAAAGCTGGTTTAGCTTTAAATTGTTCTATAAATAAAGTATGTAGAATGGATAGAAAAAATTATTTTTATCCAGATTGTCCTAAAAACTATCAAATAACTCAAGATGAAGTTCCAATATGTAGAGATGGATATATTGAAATAGAACTAGAAAACGGGGAAAAGAAGAAAATAGGTATAGAAAGAATACATATAGAAGAAGATGCCGGAAAATTACTTCATACTAATGCAGGAACACTAGTAGATTATAATAGAGCAGGAGTACCATTAATTGAGGTAGTATCAAAACCAGATATAAGAACTCCAGAAGAAGCTACAAAATATTTAGAAAAACTAAAGAGTATATTATCTTCAATAGGAGTTTCAGATTGTAAAATGGAACAAGGATCTTTAAGATGTGATGGTAATATATCTGTAATGCCTAAAGGTAGTAAAAAGTTTGGAGTAAAATCAGAAATAAAAAATATGAATTCTTTTAAAGCTTTAGAAAAGGCTCTTTCATATGAGTATGATAGACATATAGAGGCTATAAATAATGGAGAAGCTTTAGAGCAAGAAACAAGAAGATGGGATGAAGCTAACTCTGTTACAGTGCTTATGAGAAGTAAGGAAAAAGCTAATGATTATAGATATTTTCCAGAAGGAGATTTAGTTACTATAAATATTTCAGATGAATGGATAGAAGAAATAAGAAAAACTATACCAGAGTTACCACATGAAAAAGCAGAAAGATTCGTAAAACAATTTGGAATACCTAAATATGATGCTATGGTATTAACTTTAACAATGGATATGGCTAAATTTTTCGAAGAAACTGCTATAAAAAGTGAAGATGCAAAAGCAGCTTCTAACTGGTTAATGGGTGATATTTCAAGACTTATGAATGAAAAAAATATGGAAGTTAAGGATTTGAAATTTAACCCAGAACAGTTAGCAGAGTTAATTAAATTAATAAATGCTGGAACTATATCTAATAAC
The DNA here is from genome assembly GCF_002008345.1 of Clostridium tepidum. Taxonomy (GTDB): domain Bacteria; phylum Bacillota; class Clostridia; order Clostridiales; family Clostridiaceae; genus Clostridium_F; species Clostridium_F tepidum. Next base: position 5,517 of record NZ_MRAE01000023.1, on the reverse strand, counting down.
ATAGGTAAGAAAGTATTAAATGAGATGTTTAACTTTGGCAAAAATCCTAAAGATATAGTTGAAGAAAAAGGATTAGTTCAAAATAATGATGAAGGTGCTATATTAGAAGTAGTTAAAAAAGTTATAGAGAATAATCCACAATCTATAGAAGACTTTAAAAATGGAAAGAAGAGAGCTTTAGGGTTTATTGTAGGTCTTGTAATGAAAGAAACAAAGGGTAAAGCTAATCCTCAAATAGTAAATAAATTAGTAAATGAAGAAGCAAATAAAATGTAAATATTAATAAAAAAATCCTCACAAAAAATGTGGGGATTTTTTATATGAAAATAATTTAAATATGTGTAAAATTTTAAAATGTTGTTTATTTTAACTTATAAATGTAAATAATTAAATAGAGGATTGTATTCTTAAAAATAGGGGGGATAAAATGAAAAAAATTATATGTTTATTGCTAAGTTTTATATTAATTTTTTTTAGCGGTTGTGTAGAAAAAAATAAAGAAGTTAGTTCAGATGAGGGGACAAGAGATTATTTAATATATAATATAGAAACTATTCCTAAGGATTTAATTATGTTAGAAGAAGTTTCGCAAAGGGAAGAAGACTTATTATTAAGTTTATTTGATGGATTAGTAGGATTAGATAAAAATAACAATATTATTCCAGAATTATCAGAAAAATGGGAAGTTAGTAAAGACGGTATAGATTATAAATTTTACATAAAAGAAAATTTGCATTGGAGTAATGGAGAAACAATAGTTGCTCAAGATTTTGAGAGCTTTTTTAAAGATATCCTTATGTATTATAAAAAAAATAATATTAAATTTAATGAATTAGACTCAGTATATGGAGTTAAAGATTATTTAGACAATGGCAATTTAGAAAATGTAGCTATAAAGGCTAAAAAAAATAATATATTGGAAATAAGATTAAATAATAAAGATCCATATTTTTTAAATACTTTATCTAAGCCTAAATATAAATTAAGAAAGATAGATACTAAAGCTAAAAATTATAAAAAAAGTTATAATGAAATATTATATACAGGTGCATTTTATATAAATAGGATTGAAAAAGATAAAATAACAATTAATAAGAATAATAGATATTGGGATAAAGAAAATACAAAAATTAATAAAATAGTACTTAAATCCATACAAAATACTGAAGAAGCTTTAGCTAATTTAAAAACTTCCAAATTGGATTTATTTATGAACCCGCCCATAGCTGAAATTGATAATTTAAATAAAGAAGAAGTTATATCTAAAAAATTATCTTTAGAGTCAGGAAGTATAATATTTAATAAAAAAGATTATATAGACTTAAATTTTAAAAAAGCCATAGACAGTTGTATTAGTAGAGAATATATGTGCTCAAAAGTATTATATGGCAAAGCAGCACCTGCTCTTGCTTATGTACCAAATAATATAGCCCAAAATGATAATATAAGCTATGGCAAAAATTACTTTAGTTTAGATAAAAATTTAAAAAGAGCAAAAGAATTTTTAAACAAAAGTGAATATATAAAAGAAAAAAGGGATTTAAACATTATATCAATAGAAGATCCTGTTTCTAATAGGATAGTTAATAATTTAATAGATGAATTAAAAGAAAATTTAGACGTAAACATTAATATAATTAGTTGTAAAAATAAATATGAATTAGATAAAAAAATTAAAGAGGGGGGATATGATTTAGCTTTTATTAGAAAGAAAGCTGAAAATAATGATCCATTATATTTTTTATCAAAAGTTAATAACAATTCATTACAATATCAAGAATTTCTAAATAAGAGCAAAGCAGAGGAAGAAACATGGAAAAGAGTGGAATATATTAATAAAGCACAGGATGTTTTAGTTAAAGATTTATATGAGATTCCTATTTGTTTTTTCTATGACGTTTTATGTAAAAAGATTAGGGTACAAGGGGAATTCATTACTGCTCATGGTAATGTTGTTTTAAAAAAGATAACCTTAGCACCCTATACTTAATATTATTTTATAGTAGCTTTGTTTTTATATGAGTTAATAGGAAGAAAGTAAGCACAATTAGCATTTTCTTCGTGAATACTTAAAAAAGGACTGACATAATTTAATATGCATCTTCCATTTTTATTATTTTTACATTTTTCAGAACAAGTTATATTCATACAAAGCCCTCCTATAAAGTATTTTATTACCAATGCTTGTACTTATTGATGTAGATTTATTATATCCAAAAAATAAATTAATATTAGGATATTGCATTGCAATATCCTAATATTAATTTTTAAGTGTATATAAAATTAGAAACCATAAAAAGAAATTTTTATTACTATCAAAGGATTTTCTACAATTGGTGAACTCTTGTTTTTTTGTATTGTACTTAACATTTTTGCCTAATACTGGAGCTATCTCAATGGCTTCAGGAGAAGGTATTGATCCCATTCTAAAACATTGTGAATCCAATAAATCTTCAGACTTTAAAGAAAAATTTTTGTATCTTTCTATACTATTTAAGGCTGGTTCTTCTGGCCAACTCAGTATTATGCCAGAATTTATTATTTGATTTCTATAGAATTTAATTAATAAATTTTTATCTAAATTTTCTTTATCATTTTTATATTCATTAAGTAATACTAAAAGATATAATATTAATTCATCACATGAATATTTTATTTCTTTTTTATCGGAAGCTTTAATGAACATATTCAAGTTATTATTATATAATTTTATTAATGATTTATATATTTCTTTACTTAAATTTTTAAATTTTAATATTCCTAAATTGTCAAAAGTAAGCATAAAATCTAAATAAGCTAAACAATAAGTATTAACCTTTTTTTCACTATCTAAACTTTTTTCTTTTAATTTTTCTTGTAAAAGTTCTGATAAATCTAGTAATAGTACCTTACTATCATCATTTTTAGAATATCTATAAAATATATTCATACCTAAGCATAATTTAGATATTTCATCTGTAGAAAGGGTATAAAGTTCATCCCTATAATCTAAAAACATATTAAGTATATCTAAAGAGAAATCCATATAGTTAGAAGAATAATCATCATTATCTAACAAAGATGTAGCATAGTAAGCGCACATTAAAAAGCATTGATTTGAAAAATTAAATTTTTTATTTTTTTCTTTAAAATCTATATGAGATAATATACTATCTGATACATCTAGTTTATCAACAAAAACTCCTTCTTCATTTCTAAAATAAGTTGCAAAGAATTCTAATTGTTTTTTACATAATTTATTGTATAATTTAGTGTAAGAGTATAAATTTTTATCCCTATCTTTAAATTGTTCATAATATTCTATTAATTGTAAAAGGGATAAAACCATAAAGCTATTACCTAATATGTTTATTTCTTTTTTAAATTTACTATCATTCCATACTAGTTTTTTATTTGAATTTATAAGTTTAGGATTAGCTTTTTTATAAACACACAATAAAGGTGTACAAGAGGTAAAATTTTTAGAATCAGCAAAATCATGCTTTAATTTTAATTCACTAAAAGGTATACAAATACCACAATTGGAATGAAGTACTATGTTTTGTAAAGATTCTTTAGCTAAAAAATTCATTTGAGAGCAAATATTGCTTGGATTTAAAGTATTCATTCTTAAGAAAGGACCTATATACTTCAAAAAACACACCTACCATAAATTAATTCTTATATTATAATATGTTATACAATGGTAATTTAGTGATACATAAATAAAATATTTAATTTGTTTGGAGGATTAACATATGACAAAAGAGGTTATTGTTGCAAGTAATAATAAGGATAAAATAAAAGAAATAAAAGAAATATTAAGAGAATTTAATATAAATGCTTTATCAATGAAGGAAGCAGGAATTGATATAGATATAGAAGAAGATGGGAACACCTTTATGGAAAATGCTTATAAAAAGGCAAGCACTATACATAAAATCTTACCAGATTATATGGTAATTGCAGATGATTCAGGTCTTATGGTAGATGCTTTAAATGGAGCACCAGGTATATATTCTGCTAGATTTGCAGGGGAACATGGAAATTATAAAAAGAATAATGAAAAATTATTAAGAGAACTAGAAGGGAAAAAAGCGGAAGAAAGAAGCGCTAAGTTTGTTTGTTCTATAGTATTTATAATAAATAAAGATGATGTAATAAAAGTTCAAGGTGAAATTAATGGAATTATAGGAGAAAAAGAAATTGGAGAAGATGGATTTGGGTATGATCCATTGTTCTATGTACCAGAATATAATAAAACTTTTGCACAAATGGATTCTCAAACTAAGAATTCTATAAGTCATAGGGGAAGGGCTTTAAAAATTTTAAAGTGTGAATTAGAAAAATATATATAGATAAGGAGGGACAATTTTGAAGATAGGTGTTATTAGTGATACTCATAGATATATAGGAGATGCAACTTCGCTTATAAATAAGTTAGGCAGTGTAGAGTTAATAATACATTTGGGGGATAATATAGAAGATGTAAAAATATTATCTTCAGTTTATAAAGGGAAAATTATAAACGTAAAAGGAAATTGTGATTTTTCAAATCAAGCACCATCTGAATTAATGGAGGAAATAGAAGGAAAAAGATTCTTTATAACCCATGGAAATAAATATGATGTAAAATATAATTTAGCTAAATTGAGATATAGAGCTTTAGAATTAGAAGCTGATATCGTATTATTTGGGCATACACATATATCTCAAATAGAGTATATGGATGGAATTTGGTTTATTAATCCTGGTAGCCCTACTTTACCAAGAAACGGTGTCAGAAGCGTTGCTATTGTAGGTATTGAAGGGGATAAAATTGTTCCTATTATAAAGAAGATATAATAAAATTTTAAAAAAGTAAAAAAAAAATAAAAAAATGTATTGACGAATATAATTATATGATGTAGAATAGTTTATGTCGTTGAGAGTTGTTGAAACAAATGAAACAACGGCAAAGCAAAATAATAAAAATACTAACTCGAAAAACTCTTTAATATCGGGGTGTGGCGCAGATGGGAGCGCGCGTGGTTTGGGACCATGAGGTCGCAGGTTCGAGCCCTGTCACCCCGACCAAAAGAGTGCGGGTGTAACTCAATGGTAGAGTGCTAGCCTTCCAAGCTAGTTACGAGGGTTCGATTCCCTTCACCCGCTCCAAATATGCGTCTTTAGCTCAGCTGGATAGAGCAACGGCCTTCTAAGCCGTGTGCCAGGGGTTCGACTCCCTTAAGACGCACCAAATATGGTGGGCATAGTTCAGTTGGTAGAGCGCCAGATTGTGGTTCTGGTTGTCAAGGGTTCGAGTCCCTTTGCTCACCCCACTTTGGGATGTCGCCAAGCGGTAAGGCATAGCACTTTGACTGCTACACGCGTAGGTTCGAATCCTGCCATCCCAGCCATTTGATTCACTAGCTCAGTCGGTAGAGCACATGACTTTTAATCATGTTGTCCGGGGTTCGATTCCCCGGTGGATCACCAAAATTATATAATATGCAGGTGTGGCGGAATTGGCAGACGCACTAGACTTAGGATCTAGCG
>NZ_MRAE01000022.1 GCF_002008345.1 Clostridium tepidum | reverse complement strand
TATATTTATTCCTCACTGTAAGAATAATTCAAAATATTTCATGCAATTTTATCATTTAATTCAAAATTAGCAAAATTTGATTTAATGTAATTTTTTTGTATTATTTTTTTAAATTCCATTGATTATTTGAAAAAAATTATAATTATTCTATACTTTTGCATAAAATTCACTGTAAATAGCACTATTTTATGTAGTATTTGTTACAATTTAGAGAAATAATAATGAATTAATAACTTATTATTCCTTCAATAATCTTATAAAAAAAGTAACATAAAAAATAAATATTTATGTTACTTTTCTTTATTTTAACCATATTTTATTTTTTTATTTATTAATGTAAAATTCCTCTGGTCTTTTTTCTATCTTACCAAAATAATATAATATACTATCTACTATTCTAGATGATGCCTTTCCATCTCCATATGGATTTATAGCTTTGCTCATAGTATCATATTTTTGTTTATTTTCTATTAAGTCACAAGCTTCCTTTACTATAACTTTTTTATCCGTTCCCACCAATCTAACTGTACCAACTTTTACAGCTTCCGGCCTTTCTGTTACATCTCTTAATACTAAAACAGGCTTACCCAAATGAGGTGCTTCTTCTTGAAGTCCCCCTGAATCTGTCATTAACATATAGCATTTATTCATTAAATTGTGTGTTTCTTTTGTATCCAACGGCTCTAGTAAATGTACTCTTTCTATATTCCCTAATATTTTATAAACTGTATCCCTTACCACTGGGTTTAAATGAACTAAATATACGATTTCAACATCATTATATTTTTCTACTATACTTTTTAAGGCATTACAAATATTTTCTATACCTTCTCCCCAATTTTCTCTTCTATGAGCTGTAACCATTATAACTTTTTTATTTTTATAATCTATTTTATTTAAATCGTTATTTTCAAAAATATAATCCTCTTCTACAGTAAATTCCATAGCATCTATAACCGTATTTCCTGTTACAAATATACATTCTTCATCTATAGCTTCTCTTAATAAATTATTCTTAGAACCTGCAGTAGGAGCAAAATTTAAATCTGCTATGCTTCCTGTAAGTTTTCTGTTCATTTCCTCTGGAAAAGGAAAATATTTATCAAAAGTTCTTAATCCCGCTTCTACATGCCCTACTTTTATCTGCTTATAAAAACCTGCTAAAGCTCCTGCAAAAGTTGTAGTTGTATCACCATGAACCAATATTAAATTTGGTTGTTCTTTATCAAAAATCTCTTCTAATCCTTCTAATACTCTAGTAGTTATACCTGTAAGGCTTTGTTTTGATTTCATTATATTAAGATCAAAATCTGGCTTTATGTTAAACAATTGTAAAACCTGATCTAACATTTCTCTATGTTGTGCTGTTACACAAACCTTATTTTCTATATCTTCTCTTTTTTCTAATTCCTTAACTAGTGGAGCCATTTTTATAGCTTCTGGTCTAGTTCCAAATATAGTAATAGTCTTTATTTTATCCACTGTTCTTGCCTCCCTATTCTTTATGTTTAAAAAAACCACACTTCCATGCTATTAATATAAGAGCTAACATTATCGTTGCAAGTAAAAAATATGATTTCTGATTACTTATTTGCATAGCTATTATAGCAAAACTTCCTAATACAGCACTTATTAAATACATTATTATAACTGCTTGACGCTGAGTTAATCCCATATCTAAAAGTCTATGATGCAGATGTCCTCTATCTGCTTGCATTATTGGTTTTCCGTTTATCTTTCTTCTAATCATAGCAAATAATGTATCGTAGATAGGTAGTCCTAATGCTAATATTGGTACAACTATAGCAAAAGCCGTAGCAGACTTAATAGCCCCTTCTATAGATATGGCTGCTAACAAATATCCTAAAAGTTGAGATCCAATATCCCCCATAAATATAGATGCAGGATTAAAATTATAAGGTAAAAATCCTAATATAGACCCGCTTAATATACTAGTTAATATGGCTGCCTCCCATCTTTGATTTAAAACAGCTATTACGAACATTGTAACGCACGAAATCAATGCAACACCTGCTGCTAACCCATCGAGTCCATCTATTAAATTTAAAGCATTGGTTATACCTATAACCCATAATATAGTTATAGGTATAGAAAAAGCATGTAATGCTACATATAATGTAGATTGATCAAAAGGATTAGTTATAAATTGTATTTTTAATCCAAACATTATTAAACAAATAGCTGCAACTAATTGAAATATAATCTTTTTTATAGGTGACATATCATATTTATCATCAATAAATCCGCCTATAACTATAACAGTAGCTCCTAATATTATACCTACTTCTTCTAAAGTTAAAGGACCTTTTTTTAATACTAAAGCCACTACAAAAGATATGTATATTGCTATACCTCCTAAAAGCGGTATGGGTTTTTTATGAATTTTTCTTTCATCTTTAGGTACATCAACTACCCCTAATACAAATGCAACTTTTTTTACTATAGGTGTTAAAATAATTGATAATACTATAGCTGTGATAGCTCCAATTATATACAATTTCGTATCCATTATAAAACTCTCCTTAATCTAATTACAGGACTTATTATTTAATCAATATTAACTATGATAAATAAAAGAGCTATAAATCAATTTATTTTTTATTAATAGGCTCCATCACCATCTAATGAATCATCATTTTTTATCCATTCTTCAACCATTATAATTCTAAACTTTTCCTTAGAATCTCTTATAACTACTTTCTCAATTCCGGAATTTATTATAAATCTTTTGCAAAGAGAACAAGGTGCAGCATTCGGAACATAATCACCAGTATTATATTCTTTTCCTACTAAATACATAGTGGCTGCTATCATTTCTTGTCGTCTAGCAGATATGATAGCATTCTGTTCTGCATGAACAGATCTACAGAGTTCATATCTGGTTCCACGAGGAACTTTTAATTCTTCTCTTTTGCAATACCTTAAATCACAACAATTTTTCCTTCCTCTAGGTGCTCCTGTATATCCTGTTGCCATTATTTCATCATTCTTAACTATTATAGCAGCAAAATTTCGTCTAAGGCATGTTCCTCTTTCCAAAACAGTTTCACATATATCTAAATAATAATTATTCTTATCTATTCTATCCATTAGAACCTCCATTATATAGTATAAATAAAATTTTAATTATAACTCTACTTTATTCTATAATAAAACCCAAATAATTAAAAGTATTTAAGAACATTTTAAGAAAATTGTCACTTAGAAGAAAGTTATACTACCTTGGTTTAAAAAGGGGATATGTGGTTACAAAGGCAACTCACTTCAATAAGAGATTCTAAATTATTTTTGCTTAAAATATATAGTTCCAAATCATAACTCACTGAACGCTCGAACAATAATTTGGAACATACATATATTTTGCAAAAATAACTAAGAATCTCTAATCTTGTTCAAATGCCTTTCACACCACATATCCCCATTTTTTAAACCAAGGGAAGATAATATAACTCTTTAAAATAAAGAATACTATAAAATTACTCTTTTAAATTTATCTTTTCTAATAAATAATAAAGCATTTTTTCTTTTCTTGTTATTATTTTTGCAGTACATACCATACCAGATTTTATTTGAGCCTTTTCTCCCTTATGGCTATATAAAGGCTTACTATCTATAGAGGCCTCACCAGTATAAAAGCTTACTCCACTTTTAGGATCTACCTTTGAATCTGCACTTATATTTTCTAATTTACCATCTAAATATCCATATTCTTTATAAGGTAGAGACTCAAAATCATATTTTATAGTAGTACCTTTCTTTATATTTGCTATATCTTTATTAAGTATCATAAGATCTATTTTATATTTTGATTCAGATGGTAGTATATTTAAAACTTCTTGCCCTTCACCTACTAAATCCCCTGTTTTAATGGGAGCGCTTATATCAACAATACCATCTATAGGAGCTTTTACAGTACACTTATCAATGTTCATATCTACAACCTTTAAATTAGTTGTTACTTCTTCAAGTTTTTGTTTACTTAACTTTATTGAATTGTCAATTTCAACTAAAGAAGAACTTTTTATCTTCTCTTCATTTATTTCTTTTGCATCATCACTACTTGATATTTGATTATTTAAATCTTTTATTTTATCATTACATTCTTCTATAGCATTTTCTATATTTAATGTAAATTGATTTTTATATTTTGTAAGTTCTAATTTAGCCCCCTCTAGCTTAGCCTTTGCATCATTTATTAAAACTTCTTCTGCTTTTTTATCCTTTAAAGAATTATAGGAATCCTCTAAGGCTTTTATATTTTTTTCATAGCCTTCCACATTTATTTTATAATCCTTAAATTGGCTATAATAAGAAGTACCAGAACTTAAATAATTAGTATTATTTTGTACAGATTTTTTTAATGAATTTAAATTGTTTATCTTAGAATTTAAATTATCTATTTGTGAATATACTACCTTTTTATTATTTTCTGGATTTTTTTTGCTCTTTTCATAACTTAAATATTTGTTATAGTACTCTTTTTCATCTTTACTATCTGTAAAATAATTTTTATTATCTGATATACTTTTCTTTAATTTTTCTAAATTACTTATTTCTTTTTCTAAGTCCTTTTTACTCTTATCTAATGAACTCTTTTGAACATCTAATTCTTTGTGTTCTAAGGTATATAAAACCTTGCCCTTTTCTACTTTATCACCATTTTTAAAATTTACAGAGGAAACTTTACTTCCTAAAAGATTAGATACCTTATGAATATCTTTATTAGGTCTAACTACACCTTGTACATCTATAACTATTTCCTTTTCAGCGAACCAGCACCATATAAAGGCACTTAAAAATATTAAAAGTAATATATAAATAAAAATAGTTGTAAAGGGGTGAGGTTTAGATTCTAATATTTCTCTACTATCTTTCATTTCATCAATATTTTGTATTATTGGCTTCATTAGTTAATCCCTCCCTTATCCTTTGATGCAGCAACTTCAAGTTTAACATCATCAAAGGGAAGTTGATCCTTCCAAAGGTTATAATACCTACCTTCAATATTTATTAATTCATCATGGGATCCTTTCTCTATAATCTCACCTTTATCTAAAACATATATAGTATTACATCTTCTAATAGTACTTAATCTATGGGCTATTATAATAGTTGTTATACCTTCACTGAATTCATTCATAGTATTTTCTATAGCTCTCTCTGTTATAGAATCTAAGCTACTTGTAGCCTCATCCATTATCAATATTTGTGGTTTTTTAAGTATTGCTCTAGCTATAGATAATCTTTGTTTTTGTCCACCTGAAAAGTTAGACCCATTCTCCTCTACTAATGTGTTATATCTTAGGGGAAGTGAATTTATAAAATCATGTATTTGTGCCCTTTTACAAGCTTCTATAATCTCTTCATATGTAATATAAGGATTTCCTAAGGATAAGTTTTCTTTTATAGTTCCATTAAATAGAAAAGTTTCTTGGGATATATACGCTATTTTATCCCTTAAAGTTTCTATATTTATATCCTTTATATTATATGTATTTATTAATATTTCACCTTTTTCACATTGATAAAAATTCATAAGTAGCTTTGCTAAGGTAGTTTTACCTGAACCACTTTCTCCAACTAAAGCAATCTTTTCACCAGGCTTTATATTTATATTTATATCTTTAAGTATAAGCTTTCTAGTTCCATATCTAAAATCTACATCTTTAAATTCTATATTTCCTAGTAAGGATTCAGGTTTAATTTTTTTCTCTTCATCTATACTTTTTTCAAGCTCCAAATCTAATATTTCTCCAAGCCTTTCCCCGGCTACAACTGCTGTTTGAAGCTGTGGTTGTAAATTTATTATATTTTCTATAGGATCTAGAAAGTATGCAAGTAATGCATTAAAACTTATAAGCTGACCTATAGACATATTTCCTTTTAAAACCTGATAAGTTCCAACCCAAAGGATAACCACACCAAATATAGCCTTAACACTTCCCTTTATTGAACCGTGAAGATTATTTATAAAACCATTTTTAAACACACTTTTTATAAGGGATATAAATCTCTTTTCTGTCTCTAAATTAACTTCACCTTCAGCATTAAAGGCTTTTATAGTCTCTACTCCATTTAAAGACTCTACAAGATATGAAGTAAGCTTTGCATTATCTTCCATAACACTTCTATTTACATCTTCTAAAGGTTTATTAAAAATCCAAACAATGATTATGTATAATACAATTGGAATTATAGTTATACCAAACAATAAACTATTTGAAGTATATAAAAATATTCCACCTATAATAACCATAAAACTATCTATCATCATAGTTAGGGTAGCCCCTGATATGGCATCCCTTATTTTAGATGCATCATTAAATCTTGATATAATCTCTCCTACCTCACGAGTTCCAAAAAAGTTCATAGGAAGATTTATAACATGCTCATAATATCCAAGCATTAAAGGTATGTCCATATTTTGCCCTAAATAAATTAAAAGCTGTGTTCTAAAGGCTCCAAGTAAAACTCTAAAAAGAGTTAAAACTATTATTCCAATAGATATCATATGAAGACTTTTGTTTAAATTGTTTGGTATAATATCATCTAAAATAACCTTAAAATAAAAAGCTCCTATAATTCCTAAAATAGTCAATATAATAGAGGATAAAAATATATTAATTAAAAGCTTTTTTTGAGGTTTTATAAGTTTAAAAAACCTTTGAAACAATCCCTTCTCCTTATTTCCCTTTTCAAACTTTACAGTAGGAGTCATAATAAGAAGTATTCCTGTCCAAATTTCAAAAAACTCCTGAGGATTATACTTGATAATTCCTCTACCAGGATCTGCAATTATAATTTCCTTCTCTGTTATCTTATGAATAACTACATAATGTAGCATTGTTTTATCTATAACTACATGAGCTATACATGGAAGTGGAATATCAGTAAATAAATCCTCTGGTTTACTTGCCTTAACCCCTTTAGCAGTAAATCCAAGCTCCTCTGCAGCCTTAATTACTCCAAGAGCGCTGGTACCTTCCTTATCTGTTCCTGCAACCTCTCTTATTTTTGAAATTGGATATTTTAAACCATATTGCTTGCATATAGTTGCAAGACAAGCAGCACCACAATCTTTGTAATCATGTTGTTTTATACATATGTACTTATTAAAAAAATATCTCATGCTCCACCTCTTTTGTGTATTCAAATCCTAATTTATGTGTATTACACTAACTATTATACATATAAATGCTTGAATGGTTTTTTTTACACTATTTTAAAAATATTGTTGAATTATACTAAATTTGTTGTTATAATTGTAACATATTTTAAAATAATGTAAAAGGAGGAATTATTATGGTAAATATTAATTTAAATGAATTAGAAGAAATTAATGGTGGAGGAAAATTTGGACAATGCTTCGTTGGTGGAGTAGCTACTGCTTTTACTCCTTTAGCTATTGCAACTGGAGCCCTTGCTGGTGGAGTAGGCGCAATAGCATCAGGAGCAGCTGTAGGAGGAGTTGCTGTTTCAAGAATGAGTCAATGCTTATCAAAATAATACTAAAAATAAGGAGTTGAATATATATGGAACAATTAACTTATTCTGATTTAAATAATATTAATGGTGGCGGTCGTAAAACAGATATAGCAACAGGCGTATTGAAAGTAGCGGGTGGTGCTGCCACTATAGCAACAAGTGGTGGTATTGGAGTAGTTCCTGGTGCAATAGCTATTCTTGATGGTCTTGTAGATATTGCCGGTTAATAAATAATAAATATGTATTTAATAAAGATACTTTTTATTTTTGTATATTTTATATTGGGTATATTTAATGGAATTTCTGGTTATTTTATAAGTATATTATCTTTAATGTATATTCTTAATACGTTATTTATTAATTTAAACTTATCAATTATTTATATTATTCTAGGAATTTTATGTTTTCTATTATATTTTAAGCCACCTAAAAAATATATATTAAAATTACATTTATTATATAAAAATAAAATACCCAAAGAAAAATATATTATTTATCAAAAAAGATTCTTATTATTAATTGGATTATATTCATTATTTGTTGGTTCAATATGGATATTAACTAATAGTACATTCTTAGAAATAGATAGAGATTTCTCGCTATTTCAATTAAATTTAATGATATTTAGTATATTAGTATTGTTTTTAGCAAAAAAGCAAAAAGAAAAAGTATAATAGATGATAGTTAAATAAGATGATTCTTAATATAAACAAGAATCATCTTATTTTTTTATAATATCTTACTTTTTCTATTTTAATTCTGCAGATTTATATTTACAGACCTACTTAATAATATATTAAATACTTTTGCTAAAATAAAACATTTAATATATTATTAAGTATTTTACATATTTCTATATATAGTTCAAAAGATTCTATATTTGAATAATTATTATTTATACTAACTTCTTTTATTCATAAATTAATTTTACTTAATATAGTTTTTGACAAACTCATAAAATAGGTTCTATCCATTGGGATAACTGAATTTCATGAAAATATAGCAAGTAAAATTTTTATTTTTTCTTTTCAGTTTATCATAATTTGTTATAACATTGTTATAACAAATTAGACTAATACAAAAACTATTAAAAATAAATCTAGAATTCAAAGTGCTAAAATTTATCTTATAAAAAAATTTAAAATTTTAACTTTAATAATAAAAAAGCTTAAACTATAAAAGCTATAATTTAATATATAAACATAACAAATATAAATTTCAATAATTTTAATTTCAAGCTTTGGTTGAGTTTAAAATTACTATAACAACTTATAAAAATATGAAAATGAGAAACACTTTTATAAAAAGTAAATAACTATAAAAATAATTATTATTTTTATAGTTATCTATTTACTAAAAATATTTATTGTTTTAATAATAAATTTTTAAAAGCTTCTAAGTTGTAATTTCTTTATTTTGTTCCGTATAGTCTGTCTCCTGCATCTCCTAAACCTGGAACTACATAGCCTTTTTCATTAAGTTTCTCATCTACAGAAGCTACATATATGTCTACATCTGGATGTTCGTCCATAACTTCTTTAATTCCTTCTGGAGCTGCTACAAGACACATTAATCTTATATGTTTTGCTCCTTTTTGTTTTAATAATGTTATTGCATCTTTTGCAGATCCTCCTGTAGCAAGCATTGGATCTGTAACAATTACATCTCTATCACCAATATCTTGAGGTAATTTACAGAAATATTCTACAGGTTTTAAAGTTTCCTCATCACGATAAAGTCCTATATGTCCCACTTTTGCTGCTGGTATTAGACTAGTCATGCCACCAACCATACCTAAGCCTGCTCTTAATATTGGAACTATTGCTACTTTTTTACCTGATAGCATTTTGCATTTTGTTTTACATATAGGAGTTTCTATTTCAACTTCCTCTACTTGTAAATCTCTTGTAACTTCATAAGCCATAAGCATAGCAACTTCTTCTACTAATTCTCTAAAATCCTTAGAACCAGTATTTTTATCTCTAATTAAGGCCAATTTATGAAGAATTAATGGATGTCCTATTTGTGTTACTTTACTCATTTATATTTTCCTCCTAATTATCTTTTATATTATTTTTCTATTTCCATCATTTTATTGATTCTCTTTTCATGTCTTCCACCTTGAAATTTAGCATTTAAGAAAGTATCTACTATGTCTAATGCTAAACCTACACCTACAACTCTTTGTCCTAGGGCTAATATATTAGCATTATTATGCTCTCTGCATGCATGAGCACTAAATGTGTCACTACATAAAGCTGCTCTAATTCCTTTAACTTTATTAGCAGCTATACTTATGCCTATACCTGTTCCACATACTAATATCCCAAAATCAAATTCATTTTCTGCAACCTTTTCTGCAACTTTTTTTGCATAGTCTGGATAATCACAAGATTCTTCTGTATATGTACCAAAATCTTCTATCTCTATTCCTTTGTCCTTTAAATGTTTTATTATTTCATTTTTTAAAGGTAATCCTGCGTGATCACTTCCTAAAGCTATTTTCATTTAAAACACCTCCACATTATTTATATTAATTTTTGCAAAAAAAGAAGATAAACCACCTATTAGTTTTGTCTATCTTCTTTTAATTTTTTCAATAATAATAAAATAATATTTTTCAATTGATTATAAGTATTTCTATATACTTCTATATCTCCTCCAAAAGGATCCAAGATTTCTCCTTCTACGCCTACGTATTCAGTTATACAAAAAATTCTATCACTATCTTCTAAAGATAAATTAGACAATAAATCTTTAGCCGAATATGTCATAGTCAATATTAAATCTGATTCATCTAATATCTCTTCACTTAATTGTACTGCTTCTCTATTAGATAGGTCTATATTAATATCTTCATTAATTATTTTACAAGCATTACTTGATGAAATACTTCCTGGTACTACAGCTATACCTGCTGACTTAGCAGTTATATCTTCCATATCATTTAAATTATTAAATATAGCTTCTGCCATAAAACTTCTACAAGTATTTCCTGTACAAACAAATAATATATTCATTAGTGCCTCCTAATCTAAATTTAAAATATCATATCCCGATGATTTCTTTAATCTATTCATTATTGCCACTCCCATACCTTTTTCTTCAAATGCCTCTGATAAAATTAAATCTACATTTTTTTCATCAAACTTTCTTAATACATGAAACAAGTTATGAGCAACACTACTTAAATCATTTCTACTTCCTATAGAAATTACTTCTCCGTTTTTATAATTGTCTATAGTTTCATCTGTAGCTATAATTCCTACTTTCTTTTTTTCATCTATATAATTTTGCACCATTTGATTAATTTTTTCAATAGTTTTATTTAAATCTCCCTTAATTATTTTCAATGGAGCTTTTGGTGCATAATGTCTATATTTCATACCTGGAGCTTTTGGTCTTAAATTTTTTTCTGGTTTTTTCATTATAGCAGGGTCTATATATATATTAGGATCTATATCTTGTAACATTTCTAACGTTATACCACCCGGTCTTAAAATACAAGGTGGATTAATTGTACAATCTATTACAGTAGATTCAACTCCTACTTCAGAACTATCTCCACCTAATATTACATCTACTTTACCATATAAATCATTTATACAAGTTTCTACATCTGTTGGACTAGGCTTACCTGATAAATTTGCAGAAGGTGCAGCTATAGGCACACCCGCCATTGAAATAATTTCCATTGCTATTTTATTAGAAGGCATTCTAATTCCTATAGAATCTAATCCTGCGCTGGTTTCATGTGGTATTATATCTTTTTTCTTTAATATTATAGTTATAGGTCCTGGCCAAAATTTATCCATTATTTTTTTAGCTATAGGTGATATTTCTTCAACTAAATTATATATATCATTTACTTTTGAAATATGAACTATTAAAGGATTGTCTTGTGGTCTACCTTTTGCTTCAAATATTTTTTTTACTGCATTCTTATCTAAAGCATTCGCCCCTAATCCATATACGGTTTCTGTAGGAAATACTACAAGCCCACCTTGTCTTAATATATTTCCCGCTTCACTTATAATATACTCATCTATATTGTTTTCATCTAATCTCACAACTTTTGTTTCCATAATAAACACCATCCTAAGTTTTATAGCAGTTTTATTATAACTAACCCAGCTATAATACCTACTATCATATAAAAGTATGAGGTAATCTTATTACCAAGATTTCTTGATTCTGGTACCATTTCAGCACATACAACATAAATCATTATTCCTGAAGCAAGTGATAAAAGCATACTTAAAAAATTATTAGATATATTTGCAATATAAAACCCTAAAAATACACCAAACAATGTTGGAAGTGCAGTAAGAAAAACATAAAATAAGGTTTTGCTCTTTTTTTCTTTAGATGCTATCAAAGGAGTAGCCACTGCTATACCTTCTGGTATATCATGTATAGATATAACAATTGCCATCTTAAGTCCTAATCTACTTCCAGCTTGAAATCCAACCCCCATCAAAATACCTTCAGGTAAATTATGCAATATAAGACCTAAAGCAGTCATAAAAGCTATCTTTTTATGCATATTTATATCTATACTATTTGTATTCTTATCAATAAAATATACAATTAGTATTCCTAGTAATAAAAAAATTACAACTCCAAAGTAATCCCATGTATTCAAAGCTTCTGGTATTAAATCAAAAATTACTATAGATATCATAAGCCCTGCTGAAAAGCTCATTAATTTTGAAAGAAGTCTTTCAGAGGGATTCTTTAAAGATACCCCTATTGCAGCTCCTATCATTGTTCCTGTTAAAGATACAATGGTTCCAATTACAATAATAAATAAAAACTCACTCAAAAAATCACCTTATTTATTGTTTACATATGATATTTATTATTGCAATTTATTAAATATTCTAATCTATCTCTATTTCTTTTCTAAGCTCTTTTATTTTTTCTATACATTCTTCTGTAAAATGTGCATATACACAAGTTCTATAAAGTGCATCTAATAAATAATATTTCTTAAATCCGCCTCTTTTTATTATTGTATAATAAAAATCTTTTTCAGGACTAATTTTTTTTAGTTTATAATAGAATTTTGCAGCATAATTATGCAACTTAAGAAACTTCTCATTAACTTTTATTATTCTTTTATTTCTAAATTTCGATGTAGTTAATATTATTATACTAAAATCTTCTACATCATATATATTATTAAATTTTTCTATATGTACTAAAGCTACTTTATCACAAACTATATTTAACTTTTTATTTAATATCCCCAATACAATTCTCAATCTATTGTTTGAATATTTAAATTCCAATTTTTCTCTATCAGTTCTAATTATGATAGCAATTATAATCAAAACTTCAATTACAATTAAGTAACTAATGTAAAAAATATTATTAATTTTATTATATAAATACAAAATTAGAGGCAATAGGATAAAAATAAAGCTCATAATCATAACAAATCTTTTATAAGATCTCTTTTGATTTCTAAGGCCTTTGTTTAAATCCATACTTACCTCTTCTTTCCTTAATTAATATTAGTTTACTTTACCTAAATCTTTCATTTTTTCTGCTTGATCTTCTGTAACCAAAGCTTCTATAACTTCATCTATATCTCCATCTAAGAAAGTTTCTAATTTATATAAAGTCAATCCTATTCTATGGTCTGTAATTCTTCCTTGAGGATAATTGTAAGTTCTTATTCTTTCACTTCTATCACCAGTACCAACTTGATTTTTTCTATCTTCTGCTATAGATGCTGCTCTTTCAGCTTCTGCAGCTTCAAACAATCTAGCTTTTAAAACCTTCATTGCTTTTTCTTTATTTTTTAATTGTGACTTTTCATCTTGGCATGTAACTACAAGTCCTGTTGGTAAATGTGTAATTCTTACAGCTGAGTCAGTAGTGTTTACGCATTGTCCACCGTGACCTGATGCTCTATAAACGTCAATTCTTAAATCATTAGCATTTATATTTATATCTACATCATCTACTTCTGGAAGTACTGCTACAGTAGCTGTTGAAGTGTGAATTCTACCACTTGATTCTGTATCTGGAACTCTTTGAACTCTGTGAACTCCACTTTCATATTTTAACCTACTATAAGCACCCTTTCCTTTAATAGCTACAGTAACTTCTTTAAATCCCCCTATATCTGTAGCATTTAAACTTATAGTTTCTACTTTCCAGTTCTTTCTTTCTGCATATCTTGTATACATTCTTAATAAATTAGCAGCAAATAAAGCCGCTTCATCTCCACCTGCACCTGCTCTTATTTCTATGAATACATCTTTATCATCATTAGGATCCTTTGGTAATAATAATATGGTTAATTCTCTTTCCAAATCTTCTAATTTTAAAGTTAACTCTTTTATTTCTTCCTGTGCCATTTCTCTTAATTCTTTGTCTGATTCTTCTTTTAGCATTTCTTTATCTGCCTCTAAATCCTCTTGTGCCTTTTTATACTGTCTATATGTACTCACTATAATTTCCAAATCTGCATGTTCTTTACAAAGTTTTTGCCATTCTTTTTGATTTGCCATAATTGAAGGGTCACTGATTTTGTTTGATAGTTCTTCATATTTATTTTCTATAAAATTAAGTCTTTCTAACATTATTTCTCACTCCGTATATATATTTTCACAATTTTATATTATATCATACTTTATAAAGTATTTACAACCAACCTCTAATTTTTAACACCTTCTAGCTCTTATAACTCTGTCATTTCCAGCTAAATCTTTTATACACAATATATCCTTAAATCCATATTCATACAAAATGTGAGAAACCTCTATTTTTTGATCATGACCTATTTCTAAAGCTATGGTTCCCCCATTATTTAACACTTGTAAACTTTGTTTTATTATCCCCTTATAAAAAAACAAACCATCACTTCCACCACACAAAGCTTCAAATGGCTCATATTTTTTAACATCATCCATAAGAGTTTCAATAACATCCTCTCTTATATATGGAGGATTAGATACTATAATATCAAACTTTCTTTTTTCTTTTATTGCTTCTGTAAGCAAATCACTTTTTATAACTTCCACCCTATCTTGAAGATTATATTTAAGTATATTTTTCCTAGTAACACTATATGGAATATCTTCTACATCATAACAAATTACTTCTGTATTATTTAAAGCATGCCCTATAGTAATTCCTATAATACCACTACCACAACAAACATCACAAACTTTTTTATAGTTGTTATTTTTTATTTCTTCTAAAACAGTTTCTACTAATATTTCTGTATCTGCTCTCGGTATTAATACACCTTCTTTTATATTAAAATCTAATCCCATAAATTCAACTGTACCTAATATATATTTTATAGGCATTTTATTTTTTCTAAGATCTATTAATTCAAAATATTTTTTTATCTCTTCTTCTTCTATGTGATAATCAGGATTAGTTAAAATAAATAATCTATCCTTATTTAATATTTTACCTAATAAAAGTTGAGTATCTATTTGATAACTATCTATAGATGCTTTTTTTAAAATACTATATCCTTCTACCAGCAAATCTTTTAATAACAAATTAACATCACTCCATTGAATTTTTAATTCCCTCTGCAGCTTTTAAAGCCATTATAGCCACTTCTAATTGCTGTAAATCAGGCTCTTTAGTTGTTAGTTTTTGTAACATAATTCCTGGATATGCTATAATTTTTGCAAATTTATGATTACTTTTACCTAACCATTTTATAATTTCATAGGTTATTCCTGAAACTACAGGCAGTAATGTTATTCTATATAAAATTCTTTGCCATATATTATTCCATCCTGTAAGTGAAAATAAAAGGATACTTACAATCATTACTAAAAACAAAAAATTAGTTCCACATCTTGGGTGAAATCTTGCAAATTTCATAGCATTTTCAGGTATTAAATCTATATCATTTTCATAGCAAAATATAGCCTTATGCTCTGCTCCATGATACTGAAATACTCTTTTTATATCTTCCATATTGCTAATTAATAAAATATATAATAAAAATATAGTTATTCTTATTATTCCTTCTATTATATTTAATAATAGGGCACTTTGTATATATATTTTTTTAAAAAAATTAGCTACGAAGGTAGGAAAAATAAAAAATACTACTGCAGATATAATAAAAGAAATAAGTAATGTTATTCCAATTAAAATACTATCTGCTTTATCTTTAAAAACTCTGTTAAACCATTTATCAAATTTAGATTCCTCAACTTCATCTTCAAAAAAAGATGCAGAATAATTTAAAGTTTTTATGCCTATAAATAAAGACTCAATAAGAGATACAAATCCTCTTATTATGGGCATAGAAAAGAAAAAATTTTTTTTGTTATAAGGATTATAATCTTCTTTATTTACAACTATTTCCCCATTTGTTTTTCTCACAGCTGTAGCTATACCATTTTTTCCTCTCATCATTACCCCTTCTAAAACAGCTTGTCCTCCAACATTAGTACTTTTCCCCATTTAATCACCTCATTATTTATCTTGGAACGCAATGACACTTCCTGCATCTAGCTTCATAAGACTCCTGTGCGCCTATCAATACTACTGGATCAGACTTCTTTGCTGGCCTTCCATCTATAAGCCTTTGAGTTCTCGTAGCTGGATTATTACAAACCATACATACAGCTTGTATTTTATCTACAAATTCTGCTATAGCCATAAGTTTAGGCATTGGACCAAAAGGTTCTCCTTTGAAATCCATATCTAGTCCTGCACAAATAACTCTTCTATTATTATTAGCTATTTTACTTACTATTTCAACTAAAGAATCGTCAAAAAATTGTGCTTCATCTATGCCTATTACATCCGTATCATCTGAGAGTTTTTCTAATATTTCTTTGCTACTTTTAACCGGTATTGACTGAATTTTATCTCCTGCATGAGACACAACATCATATTTGCTATATCTGTTATCTATCTCTGGTTTAAAAACTTGAACTTTTTGTTTTGCAATTTCCGCTCTTCTTATACGTCTTATTAACTCTTCTGTTTTTCCACTATACATAGGGCCTGCTACTACTTCGATCCACCCATGATCCTTGGGACCATACATATAAACACCTCCATTTTAATAAACAAATATATTTTATCAAAAGTAATTATTATAATAAAGAATTTATTACAAGTAAAATTTACATATAATTATAAAATTAAACGTTTATTTGATTATTTAAAGGTTGTAGTAGCTTTTATTTTATGACTTTATTTTTTATTTTATTAGTATTTTTAAGTAATTTATGCAATATCCGTAATTTGTTGACTTCATTTAAATGCCTATGTTATAATAATGTAGTTAAAATAGTGATGATACCAATTCGAAAGAGGTGAAAATAAATGAGAGAAGGAATACATCCAGAATATAATCATGACGTTGTAGTTAAATGTGCATGCGGTAATACTTTTACAACTGGATCAACTAATAAAGAATTAAAGGTAGAAATTTGTTCAAAATGTCATCCATTCTTTACTGGAAAACAAAAAATTGTTGATGCTGGTGGAAGAGTTGATAAATTCATGAAAAAATTCAATTTATCTAACGAAGACGTTAAATAATATAAAACCTAATCTTTAAGATTAGGTTTTATATGTTTCTATTTATTAATATTTTTTATTCATATCCATTTTGCTTATCATATTTATAAATTCCTCATTAGTTTTAGTTTTAGACAATACACTTAAAATTTGTTCTGTTACATTTTCCACATTGTTTTCTTCATAAAGAAGCTTTCTTATATTAAATGCAGTCTCTTTTTCTAAAGGATCTGTAAATAATAAATCATCCCTTCTTGTACCTGATTTATAAATATCTAAAGCAGGGAATATTCTTCTTTCTTGAAGTTTTCTATTAAGGTGTACTTCCATATTACCAGTTCCCTTAAATTCTTCAAATATCATGTCGTCCATTCTACTTCCTGTTTCGGTTAAAGCTGTAGCTAATATAGTTAAACTTCCACCATTTTCAATATTCCTAGCAGCACCAAAAAATTTCTTTGGCATTACTAAGGCACCAGGATCTAATCCACCTGATAGCGTTCTACCTGTTGGAGTAATAGTTAAATTGTATGCTCTAGACAATCTTGTTATACTATCTAATAATATAACAACATCCTGTCCTTGCTCTACCATTCTTTTAGCTCTTTCCAAAACCATATAAGTAACTTTTGTATGATGTTCTGGCTCTTCATCAAAAGTTGAATATATTACTTCTCCCTTGATAGATCTTTGCATATCTGTTACTTCTTCTGGTCTCTCATCAATTAAAAGTACTATAAGTTTACATAATGGATTATTTTGTGAAATGCTTTGCGCTATCTTTTTTAGAAGAGTAGTTTTACCTGCTTTAGGAGGGGCTACTATCATTCCTCTTTGTCCTTTACCTATAGGTGATATTATATCCATTAATCGTGTAGATAAATCTTGTGAATTTGTTTCAAGTTTAATTCTTTCATTAGGATATATAGGTACTAAGCTTTCAAAAGGTTTTCTTCCCACAGCTTTTTCAGGATTTTCTCCATTTATTTTTTCCACATATATTAGAGCTTTAAATTTCTCTCCATCCTTTGGTATTCTAACCTTTCCTTCAACTTCATCACCTGTTCTTAAATTAAACCTTCTTATTTGTGATGGAGATACATATATATCTTCTGGCCCTGACAAATAATTTTGACCTCTTAAAAATCCATAATTATTATTTTCTATAATCTCCAAAACACCTTTAGCTCTTTGAGATTCATTTATCATCTCTTTTAATCTTTCAGCTTTATTTTCTTCATTATTTTTTGTAATAGTACTATTTTTTTCTTCATTTGCACTATTTACTGTATTGCTATGTATATTGTTTTCATTTTTTGTAATCTTAGGCGATATTTTTTCAACTAAAATTTTTCCATCCTTCTCTATAGCAGCTGACTTACAAGTTTTTATCTCTTCTATTAATTCATTTTTTTTGAACTTAGAAATATTTTTTATATTAAGCTTCTTAGCTATTTCTCGTAATTCTTTAACGGTCATACTTTCATAATCCTTATTTATCAAAAGAATCCCCTCTCTCTATTAAATTATATATATTAAATAACAGGAAAATATCAAGACTTAGGTTAAAAGAGCAGTTAAATTTTAGAAAATCTTTCAAAATAGATTATACCCTATTTATGTATTTTAATCCATATACAAATAAAAATAAAGAGTAACTTTTTAAAGTTACTCTAAATCATCATATATATTTTATCAAAAATCTTATTTTGTTTATACACTCTTTCCTCTATTATACATTTGTTACCTATATAGAATAATGGAACACCTAATATTTCACATCCGCCTACAATTATTTCTCTTTTTAAAAAGTCATCTATACTATAATTGTATTTATGAATATTATTGCATATATGGCATTTGCTATTGACTGTAATATTACCTTTATTATTTTTATTAACTATGAGTCCTAATCCATATTCATTTATTTTAGAGGTATTAAATAAAGAAAAATCTACTATTTCATATTTGCCAAAAATATTTTTAACCGCTATACCTAATTCTGTTTGTATTATCATAGGACTCCATCTCTCCCTTCATAATTTTACAATTCATAACAAACTTATATATTTTTCATTAACTTTTTCATTTCTCTTGTTAATTATATTTCTATAAATATGTATTAAATCCTTCAAATATTCTTGTTATAATATTAATTTTTAAAGTTTAATTTTGCATATAAATAAAAAATGGGACTGTCTTATAAAAACTTATATACAATATATTGTTTTAAAAATTTAAAGTTAACACAATATATTATAATGTTTGTTCTTAGCTTGACAGTCCATTTCATTATTCTTTTTATTTATATATTTTTATTTACTTTTAAAATTTAATTTTTATCCAAAGTTGCTTTTACAAAATCTTTAAATAATGGATGTGGTTTGTTAGGTCTTGACTTTAATTCTGGATGAAATTGAACAGCTACATACCAAGGATGATTATTTATCTCTACAATTTCTACTAATCTATCATCTGGACTTGTACCTGATAATATTAAACCTGCTTCTGTTAATTTGCCTCTATATTCATTATTAAATTCATATCTATGCCTATGTCTTTCATATACAACTTCTTGCCCATAAGCCTTTTCTGCATTTGTACCCTTAAGTAACTTACAAGGATAAGCGCCTAATCTCATAGTACCGCCCATATTGTCAACATCCTTTTGTTCTGGCATTAAATCTATTACTGGATATTTTGTATTTGGATCTATCTCTGCACTATGAGCACCCTCATAATTTAATACATTTCTTGCAAATTCTATTACAGCGCATTGCATCCCAAGACATATACCTAAAAAAGGTATTTTATTTTCTCTTGCCCATTTAGCAGCCAATATCTTTCCTTCTACACCTCTATCACCAAATCCACCTGGTACTAATATACCATTTATATCTTTTAAATAATCTTTAACATTATTTTCATTTACATCTTCTGAATTTATCCATTTTATATTTATCTTAGTATCATTAGCATAGCCTCCATGATTTAAAGCTTCTACTATTGATATATATGCATCATGTAATTCTACGTATTTTCCTACTAAAGCTATAGTAGTACTCTTGGAAAGATTCTTGGCTTTATGAACCATTGATATCCACTCTGTATTATCTATTTTATTACAATTCAAACCTAATTTTTTGCAAACTAAAGTATCTAGATTTTCTTTATGTAACATTAATGGTATTTCATAAAGATTTTCTGCGTCTAAATTTTGTATAACATCTTCTTTATCTACATTGCAAAACAATCCTATTTTTTCTTTTAACTCTTCTGGTATTTTCTTTTCTGATCTACAAACTATTATATCTGGTTGTATGCCTATTCCTCTAAGTTCTTTAACTGAATGTTGTGTAGGCTTTGTCTTTAGTTCACCAGCCTTTCCTAAAAACGGAAGTAAAGTTACATGAATAAAACATACATTTTCTCTTCCAACTTCATATTTTATTTGTCTTATAGACTCTAAAAATGGAAGAGATTCTATATCTCCTATAGTTCCACCTATTTCAGTTATAACTACATCTACTTCTTTTTCTTTAGCTACTCTATACACTCTAGATTTTATTTCTGTGGTTATATGTGGTATAACCTGAACTGTAGCCCCTAAGTAATCACCTTTTCTTTCTTTAGATATAACAGACCAATAAATCTTTCCTGTAGTTACATTACTATTTTGATTTAAATTTTCATCTATAAACCTCTCATAATGCCCTAAATCTAAATCTGTTTCCGCACCATCTTCTGTTACAAATACTTCTCCATGTTGATATGGGCTCATTGTTCCTGGATCTATATTTATATACGGATCAAATTTTTGTATAGAAACTTTAAGTCCTCTATTTTTCAAAAGTCTTCCTAAAGATGCTGCTGTTATTCCTTTTCCTAATGAAGAAACAACACCACCTGTTACAAATATATATTTAGTGCTCATACTCTCCTGCCTTAATTATAATAAGGCAGTTTTCACCTCCAAAGTTTAAGTTTGTATTATTGCGCACTAAAATTCACATAAAATCATTGACATTATTAAATTTTTAATATATAATAATCCTTACCTTTAACATTTAAAATCGCGATTTTATGTAAATTTTTATGCATCCAAAAAATATACCTATATATAATAACACAAATTTCTATGTTGTGCTATATTTTCTTCGTTAATTAATTTATTTTATATTATCTAAAATTTCTCCTGCCTCAAAAAACATATCCCTTATCTTTTTGTTTAACAATAATTTCTTTTCTGCTTCTTCTATATTATTACATATTCCTTCATAATCATTAATATTAAAGTCTTTTTTCAAATTTTCCATTTGTATACAATTATATTTTCTTAACAATAAAAATAGTAAATATTTACATTCATTATCTTTCATTATATTTATAATTTCATATTCAGATAAACCTTTATATTTACATAATAACTTTATTATATTTTCATATTTTGAATTTGAAAAATAATTCATAATAACACCTCTTACGGTTTTTATTATAATTTTGTCCATATAATTTATTTTTAAACAATATTAACCCTCTTAAGAAAAGATTTTATATTTAAACTACCTTCTTAAGAGGGTCAATATTGATTTTGTAAATATATATTATTTATTCTTTTTCAGGTTCTATATTTATATTTAATATTGTGTTTTGAGGTTTCTGACCTGCTACACTCATAATATAATCAATATATATATATCCTCCATTATCATCTACATTTATGTCCAATTTTTTAGTATTTATGTTTATCTCTAAAGTACCATAAGGAGTACTATACATGGATATATTTTTTTTATTTATTGCAAAATCCATTTTTGTACTAGTAGTTCCCATTCTTATTAATGAAAATTTTTCTTCTCCTATTTTAAGAGTAGTAGTAGTACCCTCCATTCCAGATATTTCAGTTTCCTCATAAACAGCATAATAATTCTTATCCTTTTTATAAAATTTCCCCGGTGTCACTACCTCAATTGAATCATCTTTTTCTTTTGCATCTGGTACAGAGCTTAACACATGAATAAGCGCTTTCTTTTTCATAGCTTCCATTCCTTTTCCCTATATTTATATAATGAAATTTTTTAAATAATCATCAGAAGCTGGTTTAACTTCTATTATATCATTTAAATTAGTATTTACTTTGCCATATTTAACTTTTATATTCTTCTCATCTTTTCCCTTGCTATATCGTCCTGTTATTTCAGCTGCTAATTTTATATCAATTTCACTAGGTTCTCCTATTATTACTACAACAGAACCATTATAATCACAAGCTAAAAACATATAGTCTTTTGAATTTAAGTAATTTTTAATAATATCCCCTTCATCTTTAGTTCTAGTAGATATTATTTTGCAATTTTCTGATATCCTAAAATGTCTTCCATATTTTAATAGTTCAAGTTCTCTTTCCTCAGGGTCCTCTCTATATTTTAGCAGATCCTTTAATCTTTTTGCATAATTAGGTTCTGTAAGTTTACAGCCACCTGCTGGTGAAGGATATTCCTTTATACCCCATTTTTTGGCTAATTCCATTTGTACCTTTCTACTTCTTCCAGAGATATTTAAAAGTTTTTCTCTATCTACAAGGTTTTTCAACTCCATTTCCGTAGGTGGTAAAATCTTAGCACATAATGGTCTTAATATCTTTTCTTCATATCCTGATTCTTTTTTTACTACATTTAATGCTGATTTATTCTGTGACATAGGTCTTTGGTTTAATACCTCACCTGTTATTATAAAATCTGCATTAAATTTTTTTAAAAGCTCACCTGAGTATTTCATCATCATGGAATGGCAATCAATACATGGATTCATATTTTTACCATATCCATGTTTAGGGTTTTTGACCATATCTAAATGTTCTTTTGAAAAATCTACTACTTCTAAAGGTATTCCTATTTGTTTAGTCATTTTCTCTGCATTTTTTTCATTAAAAAAATAAGATCTAAAACATATTCCTATTACATCTATTCCTTGATCTTTTATAAGTTTAGCAGCTAATATACTATCTAATCCACCTGATATCATAGCTAAAGCTCTTGTCATTAAAATCACCCTTCTTTTTCATTACTTAATTTCAATAATAATTATTATAATACAAATAAAGAGTGAATACACTAACTATTCACTCTTTATTTGTATTATATCATATTGTTAGTTTGCCATTTGGGGTATCTAATATTTGTAATATCCTTTCTTCATATCCCGTATTGGCATTTATAAATATTTTAAATTTATCATTCTTATAAGTTCCGGAAAATTCATAGCATAAGACTTCTGTATTAACCTCTGTTGGTATAATGCTTAACCTAACATTAGTAATATTCAAATTTTTACCTACTCTTTTTTGCGCTTCTTCTTTAGTAATTTTTACATTCTTATTAATATTTCTATCATGATGAGATACTAAATATTTTTCTAATTCTGCTCCTATTACTTCTCCTTTGTCTAGAGCTATTTTTAATTTTATTTGGTCTGGGTAAATTATAACATCGTCTTCCTTATATACATAATTTATTACAGCTACATTATCATAATTTAAAGTATATGTAGGTATCATATTAGAAACTTGAAGTTTTTTAAGATACTCATTTCCTATATTTATAGCTTTTTTAGTATCTATTTTAGGTTGACCCACACTTCTAGAATCTATTAGATATACTAGTTTTCCTCCATTCTTACTAATTTCACATATAATATTATCTTTCTTATTATCCTTATCTTTTATATTAGCTATAAATCTATAAGTTGATATAGTTGTTTTCCCTTGATTTTTATCTAATTTAATTGATTCTATTCTATCGCTTCCTATTATATTTTGTGCTATTTTTTTCGCTTCCTTCTCAGTAATCTTTTTTTGACTATTTATTCTAGGAGTTATTTCTAAAACATTATCTGAAAAAGGTCCATCATAAATCAATGAAGGATACTGCATTACTTGCTTTTGTATATTATTAAATTGACCTTTAATTGAGTTTGGATCTTCTTTAGCTAATACTCCACCCACTTTTTTTCTTATATCTCCCCATCTAACTCTCCCCTCATTAATATCTGTAACAACATTATTTAATTGATTTTCCAATTCAAGTGATTCTTTTTTTAATTTTTCAATATTATCATAATCAGATTGTGATAAATTATTGTCCTTAACTATTGATTTTGCTAAACTATTAGAAAAATCTCCTACCTGGGTTAAAAATTTGCTAGTATTATTTATTGTATTTTGATCTATAGGTAATGAATGTAACTTATCAGTGGCTACAGATGAGTATTTAAATATTTCTTCAAAAGTAATTATTTCTTGCTCTCTAGATCCTATAATAGGTGCTTTAGATAAATTAACTCTTATATTCTGTACAGAAGTTATTAATTCATGTAAATTTTTACTATACTCGCCTTGAAGATAATTTCTATAGTCATTTCTCTCTAATGTCATTAAAATAGCAAATGTACTTGAAAAAACGACTATCAATGTTACCACTAAAGTATATAATATTCTTCTAGTACCTTTTTTCATATATCCTAACCTCCCAACATTTCTTACCTTATTATCTGTATTTATAATTATGGTTATTCATTAATTAGTAAAATTTATTTAAAGATATGTAATAATTTATAAGTTTCATATTTTAAATTATATGTTATTATAGACTATACAATATAAATTTTATAAAACATTTAAGTATTTATTTTATATTTATAATATATACTAGATTTAATGTAGTTCTTAACATTTTATATTTTCACATTAAAAAATCCTTAAAACTTATTTAAATACATTTATAATTATATATTTATCCTATATAATGTTAATGTATAATTCATATTTTACACTTTATTGCTATAATCATATTTTATTTATTACATAATAAATTAGAGGGTGACTAAATGAAAATTTTAATATTATCTGTTTCTGCTGGAGGAGGCCATAGCCATGCCGCAGAAGCATTACAATCTTATATAAAATTAAATAATAATGAAGCTGAAATTACTGTAATAGATACATTAAAATACATAAACCCTTTAATAGACAAAGTTATTATAGGTAGTTATTTAAAAACGCTAAAGGTAACTCCTTCGTTATTTGGAAAGCTATATGATCACTCAGAGGATGATGAAGGTTTAGCTACAGTCATAAGTTCTAATTTTAATAAAATCATGACTTACAAGCTTTCTCCTTTAATAGACGAATTTAATCCAGATGTTATAATATGCACTCATCCTTTTCCAGCTGAAATGATATCTATCATGAAAAACAAAGGGAAACTAAGTATACCTTCTTTAACTATACTTACTGATTATGCTCCCCATAGTTTTTGGATTCAAGAATACACAGATGCTTATGTAGTATCTAATTCAGACATGATTGATGAAATGGTAGCTAGAAATGTTCCTAAAAATAAAATTTTCGATTTTGGTATACCTGTTAGTCCAAGTTTCTTAAAGAAATATGATAAAGAAAGGACATTAAAAGAATTAGGGTTGAATATTAATATCCCTACTTTACTAATAATGGGGGGAAGTTTAGGTATAGGTAAAATATCTGATCTTTATAGTGAATTAATAAAGATAAAACAAGATATACAAATTATTATAATAACAGGTAACAACAAGAAATTATATAATCAACTAAATAAGTTGAAAGAAACTTCTAATAAAGCAACTAGAATTATAGGATTTACTAATAAAGTAAACAAATATATGCAATGTTGTGACTTACTTTTAACTAAACCTGGTGGTCTTACTATTACAGAAGCATTAATTTCAAACATACCAATGGCTATTTTTTCTCCTATCCCTGGGCAAGAAGAAAAAAATGCAGAATTTTTGTTAAGACATAATTTAGCTGTAAACATAAACCATATAGAAAATACTGAAGATATAATAAGTGATTTATTAAAATCTAAATCTAAATTAAAAACTATGAGTTTAAATTGTAGTAAGTTTGCTAAACCAAATTCAGGCAATGATATTTATAACTTATTAAAATTTTTAATAAACATAAGAAAAAACGATTCTGTTAAAAATAAAGTTTACACTTCTAAGCATATAATTAATAATAAAAATAAAAATTTATTTAAATCTATAGAAAAATACTTTATAAAAACAGCTGAAAAATTTTTATTTTAGAATTACTCTGTATTATTTTCAAATACAGAGTTTTATTTATTTTTTTAATTCATTAATTTTCTCTACAACTTTAAACTTTATTTCATAAGAATTTTTTGAATTTTTAATACTTTTTAACTCCTCTTCTTTTAATACTTTTTTCATTTTTTCTTCTGTTTCTTTTGTAGATACTTCTCCTTTTGTTACATCAACAAAACATAATGGAGGAAACATTACACACCACCAATTTTGCCCTTCACCATTACCTATAACTATTTTATAAGCTTCATATTTTCCTTGAGGTAAAGTTATATTACCATAAGTTTTTATAGGAAATTGATCTTGTCCTAAATAAGTATTAACTGAATATTTATATCCATTTTTATTTATAATATTTTCAGCTATTCTCTTTATTTCTTTATCATTTTCTTTTAGTATTTTTCTTGATTCATCTATACTACTGCTTTTATCTAATTTAGGCATCATATAATTTATTATTTCATCCTTAACTTTAAGTTTTAAACTTTGATCCTCTATGCTATCACTATTAGCTAACACATGAAATCTTATTATTTTATTTGAAATATCCCTTTGATTAACGCTTGTACTATTGTTGAATAACTTAAAAGAGCTAAAACCTATAAAAAATATAACTATAATACTTAATATAAAAACTAATATTTTTTTCATATATATTCCCCCTATTAACCTCATTTATTAGTTATTATTACCAAATATTATAGTTATATTCATTTTAAAAAATTATTTTATTGCTCCTATTCTTCTAACTTTTGTATCTACTGTAACATTTATATCTATATTCTCATATATCTCATTCCAATTACCCTTTATTTCTTTCCATAATTTCGGATGATATTTATAAATATACTCACCCAAATCAAAAACATCTGTATTATATTCAATTTGAGATATTCTTATAACTTCATTTATTTCTTGTGCTATAGCATTATTTAAATCTTCTTCTATTTTATTTATATCTCTTTTAGAAGATATTTGTTTATCAATATTATACCCTTTAATTTGACCTTCTAAATTTAATTTTATATCAAATGATAAATTTTCTTTATCTTTCAACTTAATTTTTCTTTCATTATTTTCTATAGAATAATCTAAAGGACTACCATCTCTTATTATAGTTCTAGTTCCTCCTTTAAAATCTTTACTAATAAGCTGTATATTATTTGCTTGTTCTGTACTTATGTATCCCTTTATTTTATTATTTTTTATCACAGCAACTTTTGATATTTTAAGATCTTTATTCTTCTTATCTATACCTATAATAGGTATTAATGCAGTATTATTTTGACTAGTTTCTTCCAAAAATTTATTTAAAGTAAGAGGGAAAGCTGTATTATTTTTGTTATTGCTTTCTAATATACCTATTATATAGTTTTCTACGCTCTTTTCCATATTAGGTTTAAACTTTAAAATTTCTTCACTTTTGTCCTCTGAAAATACCATATATACTCTTCTATTTATAGCTGGTTGTCTTTGTAGGTAATCTATTACTTCTTTAAAAGTATTGCTATAATCTAAAATACTTGTATTTAAAACTATAAGTTTTAGATGTCCAAAATCTAAACTTCTACTACTTTTATTTACAATTTTATCTATACTATCTTGCATCGAATATGCATCTACTGACATAGAATTTTCTTTTGCTGTACCACCCTTTTCAGGTCCTAATTCACTTATATCTGGGAAATCGTAAGTTACCTTAATTTTATCAAATTTGTTGCCTGTAAAAGATGCTTTGCTATTTATCTTATCTAACTCTTTTTCTTTTCCTATATCTTTTCCTGCATCCACTCCAAGGATGGAAACAAATGCTTTTTGATCTATTTCCACCTTATCCCAACACCCTGTCATACATATAGTTGATAATATAAGCATTATAACTAAATACTTTTTTGATTTCATAATATAACAACTCCTAAATACATATTTATGCTTATACTTA
Organism: Clostridium tepidum; assembly: GCF_002008345.1. Classification (GTDB taxonomy): domain Bacteria; phylum Bacillota; class Clostridia; order Clostridiales; family Clostridiaceae; genus Clostridium_F; species Clostridium_F tepidum. The sequence goes on along the minus strand of NZ_MRAE01000022.1, from coordinate 13,907 downwards.
TTTTTAATATTTTTTGCTTCTTCTTTTTAATCTAAACTTGCTTATGAAATATAAAACTATAGGAATAATAACTATATTTATAATAAACATTATAGGCATTAAGTTTTTTTCTAAATCTATTACTTCAGCTACATTTTGAGGATATAAAGCAATAATATATATAAATGGTACTATAATTAAAGATGATATTTTTACATCTTCTATATTTAATACATCCTTTAATATATCTGCTGAAAAATAATAAGAGTTAACAAATGTGGTAAAAAAGAATATTACCCAAATAGCCATAATTATTCCTTCCCATCTTTCAACAAATGTTCCTGGAATCTCTATGGATTTTATCATTGTTATTCCTGGCCAAAGCATTATTTTTACCTGCTCTGTAGAAAACATGGTTATTGATAAAATTACTATAAAAATATAAAAAACACCTACAAAAAATAAACTACTAACCAATACTTTTGGTGTTTTATTCTTTTTTTTCATAAAGGGTAATAATAAAAATATAATTTCTATTCCCTTAAATCTGTTTATAGTACTCCAAATAGCGTTTATATAATTTGCAGGCTTAGCTTGTAATACAGGTAACAAATTTGTAAAATCCCCTTGATAAAATGCAAACATTAACACAAATATGACTGGAATAAAGCTAACCCAAAAGGCTACTTCATTAAATTTGACTAAAGTATCTACTTCACCTCTTATAAGATAACCAGTTACAAGCACACTAACAATTATTAAAAATTCCGTAGGAGTTTGTTCTAATAGATATACTTTCATTTCTTCTACAAAAAATCTTAACCCATTTGATATATATACAATATTATATACAACAAAGCTTAATGCTATAAGCTTCCCTAGAACTGTTCCAAAATTATAATTTACTATTTGATAGAATTCATTATAATTATTAATTTTTATTATTAGATACATAATATATATTAAAGCAAAACTAATTAAAGCACTTAACAATACTACTATCCATCCATCATTTCCAACTGCATTAGAAAGCTCACTAGCATAAGAAAATACGCTTATACCAATGACAGTAGTTATAATAGTAGCAAATAAACTATAAGATGTTACAAAGTTATCATCCCTCACCATCAATTCCTCCAACTCTATTTTATCTTTGTCTTATTTTATCTCTAGTTTTCATGTAATCTGGTCTCTTTTTAAAGAACCTTAACGGTGCTCTTATATACATATCTTTAAAGTCACTAATACTTGGATTAACCACAGGTGATAAATATGGTATTCCAAAACTTTTTAGTTTCACTAAATGTATTAACATTACTATTAATCCTAAGACTATACCATATAAACCTAAAAATGATGCTACTATAATTAATAAGAATCGAATTATTCTAAATGAAGAACTTACATCATAACTTGGAGCTGTAAAACTTGTTATAGTGGTTATTGAAACAATAATTATCATAATTGGACTTACTATACCTGCTGATACCGCTGCCTGACCTATTATAAGTCCTCCAACAATACCTATAGTAGCTCCTATGGGCTTTGGCAATCTAACTATAGATTCCATTAATAAGGCTAAGCTAACTTCCATTATTATAGCTTCCATATAAGCTGGAAATGGAACTCCTTCTCTAGAAGCAGCTATAAAATAAGCCAACTTAGTAGGTATTATAGCACTATGATAAGAAGTTACAGCTACATACATAGCAGGCAATATAGTACTAATAATTATAGAAAATAATCTTATTATTCTTATTATTGATGAATGTATCCATCTTTGATAATAATCATCTGGGGACTGAAACAAACTTGGTAAAGTAGTAGGCACTATAATTACAAAAGGAGAATTATCAACCAAAATAGCCACCTTACCTTCATATAATGCTGAAGCTACAACATCTGGTCTCTCTGTACTTTTAGTTGTTGGAAAAATAGATAGTTTACTATCCTCTATAAAATGTTCTACATATCCACTTCCTAATATTGCATCAATATTTATTTTTTCTAATTTTTCATACAAATTATTTAAAACATTCTTATTAACAATATCTTCTATATACATAATAGCTATATCTGTCTTTGATCTTACTCCTAAATTTTCAGATTTTATCTTGAGTCTTGTATCCTTTATTCTTCTTCTAATCAATGCAGTATTAAATCTTATAGTTTCAGTAAATCCATCTCTGCTTCCCTTTATAGCTGTTTCTGACTGTGGCTCACTAACACCCCTAACAGGCCAAAGTCTTGTAGCTATTACATAAGCTTTATTAATACCATCTACTAACAGTAATGTATCTCCTGATAACACTAAATTTATAGCTTTACTTAATTCTTCTTGCTCTGACACATCAGTTACTGTTAAAATTTTATTTTTGACATTGTCTATGCTATTTAATTTATCTGCATCTAACATAAGTGATTCTAATACATAATCATTTAATAAAATTTTATCAGCCATACCATCTATGTACATAATAAAAGCTTTTTCATTTCCTATTAAAAACTCTCTGAAAACCATATCGGAACTACCTTCTAGTAGTTCTTTTATATATTTTATATTTTTATCTATATTCTTTTCTATTTCATCATTAATTATTTCATTCATTATATACACTCCCTTTAGAACTAATCTAAAAAAACACTACATTTCAGGAAATAAATCAGATTTAAAACATCATTTTTTGTAAAATATATAATACTAAACTTATACTTATAATAAAAATAGCAATTACTCTAGATTGTTTATAACTTTTTATCATATTTGATTTTTTAAAAGAAGGAGCATCTATAAATATACTAATAAACCCTTCAATTAAGACTAAAATTAAAAAATAATTATCAAATATGCCTATTATCTTTCCCATAAAATCCTCCTGTAGATAAAAAATTAGTTCTAAAGTATTTTTTCCTCAAAACCCTCAATTTATTCATTTAAATAAAAAATTTAACTACTTATATAAATAGTTAAATTTTTACATAAAAATACCATAGAAATATAATTTTAAAATTATTTCTATGGTATTTAAATAAAATTTTATATTGTTCTTGTTATAAATACTTCTTTATATCGTTCTTTCATAGTATCATAGCAAACTTGTGCTTTTAACATATCATCAAATAATCCAAATACACTTGGTCCACTACCACTCATCATGCTCCCTAATGCACCTAATTCTATAAAACTATTTTTTATGGAACTTAATGTCTTATATTTTCTTAATGTAACATTTTCTAAAACATTTTTCATGTTTTTAGATACAGATTTCAAATCATTTTGTTCTATAGACCCTATTAATTTTGTTGTATTAGGATGAATATATATCTTTTCTATTTTCAAGTTATTATATACATCTTTAGTAGAAACTCCAAAATTAGGTTTAACTAATACTAATATTTGATTTTTAAAATTTTTTATAGGAGTTATCTTTTCACCTATACCTTCACAAAGAGCTGTTCCTCCTTCTATACAAAATGGAACATCTGCACCTATGTTCAAAGCTATCTCTTTTAATTCTTCATTAGTTATATTGGGTTTAAACATATCTCTCATTATTTTTAAAACTGTAGCAGCATCTGTACTTCCCCCCGCTAACCCTGCTGCTACTGGTATATTTTTAGTTATGTTTATTTTAACTCCTGACTCTATATTGTACCTATTTATAAATAGTTCTGCTGCCTTATATGCTAGGTTTCTCCTATCTTTAGGTATGTACTCTCTATCACACTCTAATATTATACTTTTTTTTATTTTTTTTATTTCTATTAAATCATACAGATCTATAGTTTGCATTAACATCTTTAAAAGATGATATCCATCTTTTCTTTTTCCTATTACATCTAAAGATAAATTTATTTTAGCATAAGCTTTTGATAACATTTTATTCCTCCAAAAATTATATTATAAAATATATAATACCTCAAAAAAATTAAAGCTACAATCATGATATTCATAAATTGTAGCTTTATTGTTATGCTAAAGCTGTATTATTTGTTAATTTCCCTTTTTTTATTTTTTCTTTTACAATATTTGCAGCAGGTTCAAATTCTTCAAAGAACATTATAACTAAATCCCCTGGTTGTGAAAAATCTATGGCTTTTTTCAGTGCTTCTTCCTCATCTAATACTATACTTATATTCGAATTTTTAAACCCTGCTTCTAAAACTCCTTTTTTAAGTAAATCTGCTATTTCTCCATTTTTTCTTCCTCTTGTATCTCTATCTTCTTTTATATAAATATAATCAAAGTTTTTCCCACAAATATTGCCTATTTTTAACGTACTACTGTCAGTTCTATCTCCTGGTACTCCTATAACTCCTATTATTCTTTTATAATTCATCTTTTTTACGCTTTCTAGAACTGCTTTATACCCCTCAATATTATGCCCATAATCTAATATTACATTTGTTCCATGAACATCGTATACATTAAACCTACCTGGATTTTGTTCTTCATTATTAAAACTTTCCAAACCTTGTCTAATAGTATTTACATCTAATCCTAATGCTATTAAGGCTGCTATAGATGCCATTGCATTTTCTATATTGTAAGTTAATTTTCCTCCTAAAGTTATAGGTACTTTATTAACATTTATTATGGCTTTATTTTGATTTAAATTCTGCAAATATATAGTATCATTATCTAAATATAATACTAAATTTTCATGGTTTAAATATTGGGATATAATGGGATTATTTTTATTTTTAGTAAATAATATAATTCTACTTCTCATCCTATCTATAATATTTATGCTAGCTTCATCATCAGCGTTTATTACTACATATCCATCTTTTTTAACAGCTTCTCCTACTAATGCCTTAACATAAGCCATATCTTCTAAGGTATTTATACCGCCTAATCCTAAATGGTCTTCTGTAACATTAGTTATTATACCTACATCTGCTAAATCATAAGGCAAACCGGCCTTAATTAATCCTCCTCTAGCTAATTCTAAAACAGCTACTTCTACCTCTTTATTAGTTAATACCGTCTTAGCACTGTAATATCCTGTAGTATCCCCTTTATCTATACATTTATTATTTATATATATACCACCAGTAGTTGTCATTCCAACTTTTTTGCCTGATAAACTTAAAGTATGAGCTATCAATCTGGTAGTCGTAGTTTTTCCATTGGTTCCTGTAATTGATATAATAGGAATATTTCCATTATCCTCTTTAAACATCATATCAACTATAGCTTTTGCTACATTTCTACTTTTCCCTTTATAAGGATATTGATGCATTCTTATACCAGGTGCTGCATTAACTTCCATTATACCTTCATTATCATTAAGTGGCTTACTTATATCTTTGCAACATATATCTATTCCACATATATCTATACCTATAGCTTTAGCAACCCTCTCACAAATCTCTTTTGTTTCGTTGCATATTAAATCAGTACAATCTATAGCTACACCCCCTGTGGAAAGATTAGCATTATGCCTTAATTCTAATTTTTGTCCTTTAGGGAGTATATCCCCTAAAGTATATCCTTCTTTATTTATATTATTTTTAAGTTCTTTATCTATTTTTACTTTAGTTAATGGCTTTTCATGTCCATCTCCTCTTCTTTCATCTCTATTTAATTCCTTTATCAATTCATAAATAGTGTTTTTTCCATTTCCTATTATGTATGGTGGGATTCTTTGTGCTACAGCTACTACCTTTCCACCTATAACACAAACTCTATAATCTTTACCATGAATATATTTTTCTATCATTATATTTTGAAATTTCTTATTTATTGTTCTATATGCATTTACTAACTCTTTCTGATTTTTTATATTTACTACTACACCCTTCCCTTGATTTCCAAAACGTGGTTTTAAAACAACTGGATAACCTATTCTCTCTGCTTTAAACAATAAATCAATATAATTATTTACTTTATATCCTTCAGCGACAGGTATGCACTGATCCATTAATATATTTTTAGATAATAGTTTATCACAAGCTATATCCACAGATACCGCAGTAGTACTATTGCATATAGTAGCTTCTATAAATTTACCTTTTATACCATATCCTAATTGAAACATACTTTCTTCACCTATTTTAATAATAGGAATATTCCTCTTTTTAGCCTCCTCTATTATAGAATATGTACTAGGTCCAAGTTCTTCTGATTTCAGTAAATATTTTAAATCTTTTATCTTAGTTTTTATATTATACTTTTTACCACTAATCAGATTGTTAATTAAATCTACAGCTATTTTTGCACATTCAATAGCCGTATTTTTATATTTATATTGATAAATTATATAATACTTTTCTTTTTCTATTTCTCGTGCCTTACCATAACTCACATCTATACCAATTCTATTTTGCAATGCTATTATCACATGTTCACATATGTGCGATAAATAAGTTCCTTCATAAAGTCTTTCTACAAAACCACCTTTTCTGCCTATACAACAGCAATGCTCTTTTAGTTCTGGAACATAATCCAAAAGGGCTTCATTAAATCCATCTATTTCTTTACTAGATATATTACTATATCCTTCTAAATCTACATCCATTCTTATACATTTTTTATGAGAATAAATATTTCGTCCTTCAAATACTCTTATATTTTCTATTTTCATGTTATAAAATTTCCTCCTCTTTTCCAAAAAGATATATGCTTTGTTATATAGGCCTTCTATAATTTAAATCAAACTTATCTCCATTTTTAAGTACATGTAATTTAACATCAAATATAGATAGTATTTCGTCTGGATATTGTTCTGAAACATTTGATCCACTTATTCCTGTGCCGTCTATTATATATACTGCCCCAGATCCAATCACCTTAAACTCTCCCTCTGGATTAACCATAATAGCCGTATCTTCATCTATACCTATTCCTAGCCATTGAGGATTTTCTGCAATGCCTGTTAAAAGCCTACCTATTCTTCCTCTTTGAGCAAAATGTTGATCTATCATTACTCCTTTTATAAGTGATAATCCTGGTGCCATTTTTAATGTGCATTTTCTTGGTGATTCATCATTTAAACCAGAAACTATCATAGTATCGCTCATAACAGACGCTCCTGCTGATGTTCCAACAAAAATACATCCCTCTTTATAAGCTTTATCTAAGGCTCTGTAAAGTGGTGTTCCTCCTAATAAACTTGTTATTCTTAACTGGTCTCCCCCGGTAAAGAATATAAGAGATGCATTTTTAATCAAGCTTATATTTCCTTCATAGTGTGTATCTTTTCTTTTATCTATATTTAATACTTTTACATTTTTTACTCCTAGATTTTTAAATATATTTGTGTACTCTTCTCCTAATTCTTCTGGGAATTCGGACGCTACAGTAGCTATTAATAACTCATCTTTATCTTTATCTATTTTTTTACATACTTCTTTTAATATATCTTTACCGTTTTCTTTATCTTCAGCTCCTCCTATAATTATGAGGTGACCTTGTATTTTTTTTTGCAAAATACATACCCCTTCCTTATATATATATCTTTTATTTTTTCCATATAAACTATTTTTATACACAAAAAAACCCTATATAACAATACTTATTATTGTCATAAAGAGTTTTTTTATTTATATATAAATTTAATATTTATTTCTTTCATAAATTAAAAATTTAATTTATATTTAATTATATAATAGCTTTACCTGGTATTATTAATTTTTGTCCTGGTTTTATAACATCAGGATTATCAATTTCATTAATTAATACTAAATTATCTACTGTAGTATAATATCTTTTTGCTATTTTCCAAAGAGTATCTCCTTGTTGTACTACATATATTGTTATACTAGCTTTCTTTTCAGGAATTTCTTCCTCAATTGGCTCTACATTTACTAAAAATTCTTTATGTGACGTATAGTTAACTCTTGAATACACTTCTATTAAAGCTTTTATAGCTACAGTGTTAGCTTCTATATTAGCTTCTATGTCTTCTAATACAACTTTTGTCATGCATTGCATATCTATTTTAGCTCCTGGTATATCCACAGTACAACTAAATGGTATATCTTCTTTTAAAGTATAAATATATTTTTCATCATCTGTAGTTTTATACATAACTTCTGCATTTAAAATACCCTCTACAACTACCTTGTCTTCTACTATTTTTTTATCAGTTATATACGTCTTTCCTTCTACCATTATTATTTCTCTTATCCCTGGCATATCTGATGTTATTTCTATATTTTCTTTAACTATGCATTCATTTTTAGCATGACCTTGCATAACATTTAATTCGTAATCTTTCTTATCCATGTTTAGCATCATATTAGGTGAATACATATCCTCTATAAGTTCTATCTCTTTTTTATACATAACCCTTGTATTAGATTTAACAAGTGCCTCTACTTCTATAATCCTAGCTTCTCCCAAATCATCTTCTTTAGGATCTGTGTTTATTCCCTCTACAATAAAGTCTGTATAACTTTCCATAAAGGAATTTACTCCCTCTAATTCTACTTCATTATCTATAAATATATCATCTACTACATAACAAACTTCTCTACTATCTTTAGACCTATATACTAATTCTATTTTTGCAAAAGCTTCTACATTTACTTTATCATCTAATACAGTTATTTTCTTTTTGTGAATATTTAAATTAGTTTTTAATATACTACCTATTTCTGGTTTTTCTGCTCCTATTTTTATATTAGTTTTCACTAAAAATTCTCCTGTAGCTGTTCCTGCTATTTTGTCAATAGAAATTGGATTTCTAAGCATCTGTATGTCCTGTAGTTGATCTAAATCTTTTATTATTTCAAAATTATATTTTTTATAAGCTGCTCCTTTTAATTTAACTATACCCTCTATGGAGATTTTTCTTTCGTTAACTATTTTACAATACATATCTTCAACAAAACATTCTGCTTCACATAACATATCTTTTTCCGCACCAGGTATCTGCATATCATTCGAAAATTTAGTGCTATATTTAGCGTTATATAATACTCCTTTATCCTCTTCTTTTGCAAGATACAATATGTTATAGTCTATATATCCTTCTATATATAGTTTATCTTGCATAACGTCTTTGCTTGTTATATAAGGCTTTGCATCTAACATAAGTACTTCATAAACATCTGGATGAGTATCTGGAATAACATATTCCCCTTTTACAGGGGTATTAACAAAATTTTCTCCAAGTAATTGCTCACATTCTATATTTTCTTTAAGTAAATTCAAGTCCATTTAATTTATCCCTCCCATAAAACCTACTAATAATTTATATAATAGTTTTAAGGAAATTATGCATAAATAAAAAAAATTGGTACTTATTAAGTACCAATACATTTATAATACAAAATCTAATTGAACTGTCTTTGTTAATACATCTGAATAACTATATGTCACTTTCCTTTGGGTGTCGTCTTCTAATCTTATAACAAAAATACTTGGGTAAGCTTCTTCTAACACTCCTTCATTAACAAATGTTTTTCTTCTGCCACCATTTGCTTTTAAAGTTACCCTTTCACCAACATGGCTTTCTATGTCCCTTTTTATGTTAGCAATGACATTTTTTCTTTCCATATTTAACACCCTCTTTCTACATTTTACATTATACATTAAAATATAGAAAATGTCAAATTAACTTTATATTTTACCAATTTATTATGATGTTTGTCAATATTATTTTTCATATAAATATTGTATTTTTTTAAAAAAATTCTCCTTATTATTAATATTACCTTTAAATTATATATATATTCAAAATTTACTAATTAATCATACATATTCTGATTTAGGAAAACCCTCTCTATATTTCCCTCTGGTCTGTAATCCCCCAATTCCTTTTATACCAGTTATTGTATTTTCTAAAGCCTCTTCTATGGATACTATATTACTTATGTTTGTGTAAGCTATTTTTTCACACAAAAATACTGGATCTAAACAATGTATTAAAACCCTTCCTGGTGAACTAGCATAATTAGCACCTGCATCTAATATAGCTTCATAACAAGATTGACATGCCCCAGCAAATATAATTAAATCATCATAACTTCTTTCATAATCTCTTAAAACATTTACAGTTTTAACAAAATATTTAGAATTTCTATAATTATTTATATCCGTATAATCTTCTATTTCTTTTAATACAGCATCATGTCCTGTTATTACTACAATATCAGGTTTATATAATTTAACTAAACTTAACACTTTATCAGGTTGCTCCCTTTCTAAAACTTTCTCTCCAACTACATCTAACTGTAATTGCTTGTATACTTTAAGACATGTATCTAGATACTCTGAATCTCCATCTATATGGAGAATATTTCCTGGTCTTCCAAAATATAATTCTTTTGTTTTTATATTTTTACTTGTTCTATACATTTTTTCTATTTTACTTTTTTTGTTTATCCGCTTTCCCTTACCATCTCCTCTAAATTTTCTATCATCCAATATTTTTTTTATAGATTCATTTACTTTACTAGTAAAAACTTCTTCTTTTTTAGTCATAGTAGCTACTGATACTTCTTCTAAATCTTCGTATGGAGAATCTGCTATTATTCTTACATTTACGCCCTTTAAAGTATATATTTCTTTACCTTCTTCTTGTCTTATATCTATTATTTTAAATGTTATATCCTTTTTATAAGATTTTCTTACAACTATATCTCCTATTTCCATATAATTTATCTCCACCTTAATAAATCAATCACTCTATATACTATGATATTTATAATAAATTTGTTAATAAAATTAAAGGCATACAAAACTATTTAAGCTTTATATGCCTTTATATATTCATTATTCCTTTTGTGAATATATTTTTTTAAATTCTTCAATAAAATTAATATATTTATCTTGTTCAGCAATCAATTCCTCCATCTTCTTATTAAAGGTATTTGATGGCCAAGTAACTTCATTATAATAATACCTATTACTTAATCTCCAAAATCTTTGCGGGAATAATAAAAATGCAAACAAGGTTCTATATTCTTCTCCTTTTAATGGATTTATAGCTGTATAAGAATTTAATATAAGTTCTGCGTATTCTATATTCCAATCCACTCTTTTTAAGACTTTTATCATAAAATTAGAAATATCATAAGTTTTTATTTCTCTTTTACAATAATCAAAATCTATAACATTAATATTATTATCTTTATCTATTATTATATTATGATAAGTAAAATCATGATGGCAAAAACTTTTTTCTTCTTCAGTTTTTTTACATATTTCCATATAAGCAGAGTCTTCTAATACTTTCATTGCTCTTTTTCCTAAGTCTTTATAAAATTCTATGTTTTTTATATAATTTAAATCGAAATCTGTTTTATTATTATTTTTTCTTGCCATTTCTCTCATTTTATCTAAAGATCTAACTCTCTTTTTCATTAAGTTTGGCCATCTTCCTAAATCTGTTTTAAGTTTACTATTTTCTGGAGGTTCATATCCTTTTGATGCTATATGAAGATAAGCTAATGCTCTAGATGCTAATATAAGATCCTCTTTGTCTCTAAAATTACATTCTCTCCCTTCTATCCATTCTGACAAAGTATATATATCTTCGTTTACAAGTGCATAAGGCTCTCCATTTAGGTTTAAAAAATAATTGTCTACATATTTAAATCCATTCTTTACAAGATGTTCTTTAGCACCAGAAACAAATAGTAATTTTTGTACCCCATAATTAATTTTTTTTAAACATCTATCTCCTTCATTAGTTTTTAAATGATATACTCCTCTATGAGGTTTAAGTTTTTCAATTTTAATATTAAACTGTCTTTCAATTTCAAATTCTCTCATCATAGTTAACCACCTCTATTAAAACTATATGTGCATTATTATAGTTTTAGAAGTAATTTAACACTTTTCCATCTAAATTAATATAATGAATTATAATGAATTAAGAAAGGAAAATTTTTATGCGCATAGGTATCGATGGGAGACCTGCTTATTGGTATAGGGGTACTGGAATAGGAACTTATACTTACCAATTAATCAATTCTCTAAACAAAGTAGATAAAAAAAATGATTATTTAATTTTTAATCCTGAATTTTCAAATTCTCCCTTGAAATTAAATAATAATTTTAATATAAAAAGTATAAATGATCATTCCCCAAAAAATTTTTGGAATGAAGTAAATATACCCGCTATATTAGAAAATAGTAATATAGATATTTACCACGTTCCTCAAAATGGAGTAGGTCTTCCTAAAAACAAAAAAGATTGTAAATTTATAATAACACTACATGATGTAATTCCCTATAGAATGCCGAAAACTGTAAGTGATAGATATTTAAAAATATTTTCAGATGAAATACCTAGAATAGTTTCTTCTTCTGATGGTATAATAACAGTTTCTGATTTCTCAAAAAAAGATATAATAAAATCTTTCAATTATCCTGAAGATAAAATCTTTGTAACACCTTTAGCTAGTGAAGATATATATATGCCTTTAAACAAAGAGTTTTGTAAAAACATATTAAAAATGAAATATAATATAAATAAGAATTTTATTTTATATGTAGGTGGATTTAGTCCTCGAAAAAATATATTGGGATTAATTGATGCATTCTATAATCTTACAAACATATATAAAAAAGATATTTCTTTAGTTATAGTAGGTAGGAAAGGTAAAATATATGAAAAATATATAGGGGAAGTTCGCAAATTAAATTTAGAAAATAAGGTCTTTTTCCCTGGCTTTATATCTGTCAAAGATTTACCTTATTTTTATAATTGTGCTGAATTATTTGTATATCCATCTTTTTATGAAGGTTTTGGATTACCACCTATAGAAGCCATGGCTTGTGGTACTCCAGTAATAACATCAAATGTAACATCTATTCCTGAAATAACAAAGGACGCAGCTATGCTAATAAATCCTTATGATACTGATAGTATATGTAAGGCTATGTATACTGCATTATCTAACAAAAATATGAGAAACATATTAATAAAACGAGGTCTAAACAGAGCATCTCAACTTACTTGGGATAATTGCGCTAAAAACACATTACTAGCTTATGAAAAAATACTTAATTCTAATTAGGCTCCAGAATAACTTAACTGGAGCCTTCAATAATCTTTATCTATGGAATTTATATTATACTTTACAAAACAAAAAAATATTTTAATAATATGCTTTTTGACATTAAATAAAACACTATCAAATTTTATTCTGAAAAAAATTTTGATAGTGTTTATATCTATTTAATTTCTTTTTTTTCCTCTTTACAATATATTATTTTTAAATTTATTTAAAAACTCCTCCCTATCTTCTTTGTAACCACATTTCTTTATTAATCTGTTTAAAAATACCTCTTCATTCCAGTCCTTTCGCTTCGTATAATAATTTTTAGATATATTATAAAAATCATATGGAAAACTTAATAATCCATATAATACCTCTAATTCCTCATGAGTTATATTATATATGTTAGAATAGTTACTTAATATAATATTTGCCTTATTGATATCAAAAGCAAAATTTTTTATAACTTTCGTTATAAAATTACATAAATCATTAACTTTTAAATCCAAAATAGCATAATCAAAATCTATAAAATAAGCTTTATTCTCTTTAATTAGTATATTATGATAAGCTAAATCATGATGACAAATAGCTATCTTATCATCTTCTTTACATATATCATAATAACAACTATTTTCTAATATATTTATACTTTTACTTATCTCATCTATATAATAATCTACTTGCGATAAAAATAAATTATCAAATTCATTTTTATTTTGATGAATGTTTGCTATTTCTTTAAAAAAATTCATTTCTTCTTTTTTTATCTTAAACTTTTCTATAACTTTTCCATTTAAAACTTTTTTATTAAAATTTGTTGTAAATCCCTTTGATGCCTTATGCATTTCAGCTAAACCTATAGAAGAAATTTTTAAGTCTAAAGGATTGCTAAATTGACATTCTCGTCCATCAATTAATTCCATTAAACAATACATTTCACCCTTATATATAGTATATATATCACC
>NZ_MRAE01000021.1 GCF_002008345.1 Clostridium tepidum | reverse complement strand
ATATAAGGTATTTATAACCACTTTACTTATTTATTTTTTATAATTTTTTAGTTTGTTAAAAAATTGAATTATTAAGGATGTTGATATAATAGTGGAAAAATATAGTAATATTAAATTAAAAAATTTAAAATCTAAAATAATATCTGGTGTTATGTGGTTAGAAACTTTATTAGCTATTTTTATGATAGTTTCTGTATTGCTAAGTTCTAAAGATCTTATAAGTTTTATAATACAAATTTTCACTTTAGATGCTATACCATCTTATGATATGTTTCAAAAATTTCTGTCTCATCTTTTATTATTAGTAATAGCTTTAGAATTAGCTTTAATGCTAGTAAAACATACACCAAATAGTGTAGTTGAAGTAATGCTCTATGCTATAGCTAGGAAAATGTTGGTTTATGGTTCTTCGGCTCTTGAAACATTCTTAGGAGTTTTATCTTTAGCAGGAATATTCTTTATAAAAAAATATTTATTCTCAGAACATGATAAAAAATTAGAAGAAAAAGAATCCCTTTTACAAGAATTATCTATTAGTATTATTGAAGAAAGTAATATATCATCAAATAAAACTGCAAAATAAATTAAAAAGTCTTTCTTATAAAATCATCTTATTTTCCTTATAAATAATAGGAATTTTAAGATAATATTATAAGAAAGACTTTTATTTAATAATAATTTATATTATTATTTTAAACTTTCATATATTTTTTCTAAATTATATTTCATTACTTCCACATATCCTTTATTATCTACTGATTTGGCTAAAGTATAAATTTTTTCTACTTTAGCGCCTACTTCTTTCGCTAAAGTCTTAGATACATCTTCACTTACATTCTCTTCTAAAAACACTGTTTTTATATTATTCTTTTTACAATAGTCTATAAGTTCTTGCATCTTTTTAGTAGTTGGCTCTCCTTCTGCAAAAACATTTTCCACACTGTTTTGTTCTAGATTAAAATCTCTACATAAATATCCAAAAGCCGCATGTCCTGTTACAAAATGCTTTGCCTTTACACTTTCAAATTTATTCTTATATTCATTATATAGTTTTTCTAAACTTTCTTTAAAATCCTTATAATTATTTTCGTAATAATTTTTATTTTTACTATCTACTTTAACTAAAGCATCTTTTATAACTTCTGATTGTTTTATTGCAGCATTTATACTTAACCAAGTATGAGGATCATATTGTTCATGCTCATGATCATGTTTACCTTTGTGTTCACCATTATGTTCATCTTCTAATTCATTATTTTTTAAAGGGGTAACATTTTTAGATGCTTCTACTACAACTAGTTCTTTATTATCTATGTTATTTAATGTTTTATCTACCCATGATTCCATACCAAAACCATTATACACAAATATATCAGCGTTACCTATAGATTCCATATCTCTTATTTTAGGTTCAAAATCATGGGGCTCTGCGCCTTCTGGAATTATAGAAGTTATTTCTACTTTATCTTTACCTATAGCTTTTAAATATTCCTTAAGTGGATTAAAAGAAACTACTACTTTAACTTTTTCGTTCTTTGAGGAAAAACTTTCTTTATTTTGTGCTGAACAAGCTGTAAAAAATATTATATTGGATAGAATTAAAATAAAGCTTAATATTTTTTTCACGCTATCACTCCTTATTTAGAATAATTATTTATACATAATTACTATCAATATTTTCATAAGTTATTGCAAACTATTTGCATTTATATGTATAATATAAACATATATAAAAAAATTGTCAATATTAATTGTAAATGAATATTGAATTCACTTAATAATATAGCATAAATAGAAATTAAAATAAATTATCTATAAAAATATCATTGGAGGTAAAATATGATAGAAATAAATAATCTATGTTTTTCTTATACTAAGAAAAAACCTTATATCTTAGAGAATATAAATCTAAACATAAAAAAAGGTCAGTACGTATCTATACTTGGTTCTAACGGTTGTGGCAAAAGTACATTATTAAAACTTATATTGGGATTTTTGAAACCTACCTTAGGAGATATAAAATTAAAAAATAATAAAATAGGTTATGTGCCTCAAAAATATGAAAATTTCAATTCTGATTTCCCTATTACTGTAGAAGAAGTACTTAAATGTCATAAAAAAGTATTAAAAATTAAAGATTCCACCGCTATAGACAGAGTCTTAAATCTTGTTAAAATGTCAGAATACAGATCTTTTCTTATAGGAAACTTATCTGGAGGTCAAAAACAAAAAATATTCATTGCCAGAGCATTAATAGGAGAACCAGATCTTTTAATATTAGATGAACCTTCTACAGGCATAGATGTAAATAGTCAAAATGAAATATATAAAATAATAAGTCATTTAAATACTTGCCATAATATAACAGTTTTATCCGTAGAACATAACATTTCTGCAGCTCTTTCTAATTCAAGTCATCTTTTTAAAATAGAAGATGGTACTGGAAAACTTTATACAAAAGAGCAATACATAAAATTAAAAGAGGTGATGTAATGCTAAGTTACACTTTTATGAAAACAGCTTTAATAATTTCTATATTTATATCTATTTTATGCCCTAGTATAGGTATATATTTAGTTCTTAGAAGATATTCAATGATTGGAGATACTTTGGCTCATAGTTCATTGACAGGGGTAGCTATAGGATTATCTTTAGGATACAATCCTATATTAAGCGCATTTATATTTACTTCTATAGCAGGAGTGTTTATAGAATTTTTAAGAAATTATTATAAAAGATATGCAGAACTTATTTTATCCATAGTTCTCTCTTTAAGTGTAGGTATTGCTATAACTTTAGTAAGCTCTGGTAAGGCTTCAGGTAATATAAACTCTTTTCTATTTGGAAGTATTCTTACAGTATCAAAAAAAGAACTCTTAACTGTATTTATATTAAGCATAATATCCTGCCTTACATTAATTTTACTGCATAATGAACTTTTATATATAGCCTTTGATGAAGAAGGAGCTAATGTAGCTAATATAAAAGTAAAGCTTATAAATTATATTTTTTCTATTTTGGTAGCAGCTACAATATCTGTATCTATTAGAATTGTTGGAGTTTTAGTTTTAAGTTCTTTAGTAGCTTTACCTGTAGCTACTGCACTACAATTTAAGAAAGGTTTTAAAACCACTTTATTTTTATCTATATTTATAAGTATATTTGACGTAATATCTGCTTTATTTTTATCCTATTATTTAGATTGCTCTCCTGGGGGAATAACAGCACTTATTTCTGTTTTTGTTTTACTTATAGTTATGATATTTAAAAAGATTAAATAAAATTATTTCTTAATGGTTGACTTCTAGCAGTAAATAGTATAAAATACTTATAAATAATAATTATTAAGTAATATTATTTATACCACTCTTGTATCCTCCCCCAAAAGATACAAGTTAATTAAACCTTTTAAGATCCCCCTTTATAAAAAAGTAACACTTGTAATTTATAAGTGTTACTTTTTTTAATTTCATAAATTTTTATTTTAAGTTACATATTATACTTTAATTAAAATATGTTTAAATATTCTTGCATAGTATATCATCTATATTAATCATTATCAAAACTCTTGTTCTAAAAGAATCTCTTCTAAGTTAAACTGTTTATCTTTTATAATTTTCCATTTAAATTTAATTTTCTTTAAAGTAGCTTTTCCTTTTAAACTTTTTCTAATATATTTTTTATTTAAAGAAGAAAATATATTTAAGTCCACATTATAAGTATAAGTTGTTGTACCATCCTTATTTTTATCATATTTTTCTATATCTATATTATTGACTTTCACATAATAACTATTTCTATTAGCTATAAGTGATAATACTAATGGAATTTGATCTCTCCACAAAGTATTATAAGCATTTTCTGTCATTATATCTTCAAAAACATTTTCTGTATATACCTGTTCTAATGTCATATTTTTATTACTCTTACTTTTAGGATTAACAGTGTATAGTAAATTTATATATTCTTTAAAAGCCTTTTCTGATTCTTTTCTATCATCCATAATTAAAGAGGTACAGAAAAATGCTATTATTATACTTACTAATAAAAAAATTATTAGCATTCTTATACCTTTAATCATACATACTCCTCCCAAATACTTATAAACCAAATAATCTATTACAATAAATTAGTCATATATTAATTTTAATATTTTTAATTATTATAATTAATATTCATAATATATAAATCTCTTTTATATTGTATACTGTTTTTGTTAGTATATTATATATAAAATTTAAATTTATAGTAAACATTTATATTAAATAAGAGTTGAATATAAATTATTAAAATTTATATTCAACTCTTTAAAATATGACTACTTAATACCAGATATTTACTTTTTATTTAACAATATTATTTAACATACTATGGGGTTTTTAACCTATGCTTTAATCCTATTTCAAACAAAGCATTCTTATTCTTATTCAAAGGAGGTTCTAATAAAATTTAGATTCCATACTCTAATTTTCATATTAAGTAGCCATATTATTAACAAATTAATTTATTAATAAATAGTATTTACTCTTTGGGAAGGATGATTTATAGGCACAGATGATAAAAGCTTTTTTGTATAATCTTCTTTACATGAATATAAACCTAATTTTTTATTTTCTATAGTTTCTACTATTTTCCCAGATTTCATTACAATAATCCTATCACAAAGATGATCTACGACACTTATATCATGTGAGATAAATAGTATAGTTGTATTACTTTTTTCTTTTAGCTCTTTTATCATATTTATTATAGCTACTTGAGTACATACATCTAAACTGGATATTATTTCATCACAAATTAAAAGCTTAGGTTCTAAAAGTAAAGCTCTACATATATTTACCCTTTGTCTCTCTCCTCCACTTATAGATGAAGGATACTTTTTTAATATATCCTTATCCAATTTAGCAAATACTACTATATTTTCTATCTTAGTTATTTTTTCATTTTTAGATAATTCAGCAAAAAAATTATCTAAAGGCTCCATCAGAGAATCTATTATCTTAATATTAGGATTTAAAGAACAATATGTATCCTGAAATATTATCTGACACTCTTTTCTAAAATTCTTTAATTTCTTTCCTTTAAAAAGATCTATATTATTACCTTTATATTTTATTGAACCCTCTGTAACATTTTCTAGTCCTAAAATAAGCTTTCCCAATGTACTTTTACCACAACCTGACTCTCCAACAAGACCTACAGTCTCTCCTTCTTCCAATTTAAAGGATACATTGTCTATAGCTTTAAAATTCAATTTGTTTTTCTTAAATAGATTTAATTTAGAATTATAACTTTTTACTACATTTTCAACTTCTAACATACATCCGTTACCTCTCTTTTAAATGTAGCATTAATTAAAATTTTAGTATAATTTTCTTTAGGATTATCAAATATATTATACACAGTTCCCTTTTCTATAATATTTCCATTTTGCATAATTATCACGTTATCTGAAATTTCTGCTACTACTCCAAAATCATGAGTTATCATCAATATTGTAGTATTTAATTCTTTTTTTATCATTTTGAATTGATTTAATATGTCTTTTTGAGATGTCAAATCTAAAGCAGTAGTTGGTTCATCTGCTATTATTATATCCGGTTCCATAAGTACAGCGGATGCAATCATCATCCTCTGAAGCATACCTCCACTTAGCTGGAACGGATACTGCTTTAATATAACTTCAGGGTTCTTCAAATTAATATTTTTCATTATATTTATGATTTTTCTTTGAAAATTTTTCTTATCCATATTATAATGACTACGTATCATATCATATATTTGCATTTCCATAATTATAGAGGGATTAAAACAGTTTATAGAATTTTGAAATATAGAAAAAATTCTTTTTCCTCTAAACTCTCTTAATTTCTCTTTAGAAAAATTAAAAATATTTTCTCCATTAAAAATTATTTCACCCTTTGTGCATTTAACTCCTTCTGGAAGCATTCTTATTATAGACATAGCTGTCATAGTTTTTCCACTTCCACTTTCTCCTACTATACAAGTAATCTTTCCCTTTTCTATTTCAAAATTCATATCATTAATTAAATTTTTTTTATTTTTCTCTTCTTCTATTTTAATGCCTTTGACTTCTAAAATATTCAAACTTTTCCCTCCTAAAAGGTCAAACCAATTATTTGTAAAAAGTTATTAGTTTATACAACTACTTAATAATCACACAGTTAACTTTATTAAATTTTTTCTTAATAAACCGCTAATTTTCTCTTAATACCTTCTCCTATAAAATTTATACTAAGCATGGATATTACTGTAAATATACCTGGATAAAAAGCTATCCACCATGCACCTGATAATATATCATTTTGAGCACAACTTAGCATACTTCCCCAAGAAGGTACTCCTTGAGGCACTCCTATGCCTAAAAAACTCATAGAAACTTCCGTAAAAACTGCCTGAGCACAGTTTAAAACAGATATAACTAATATAGCTGGTAAACTATTTCTTAAAAGGTGATTTATCATAATTTTGTAAGTTGGAGTTCCAAGCACTTTTGCTGCCTTAACATAATTTTTATTTTTTATACTCATTACTTGAGATCTTACTATTCTTGCAGTTTGAAGCCACCCTGTAACTCCCATTATTATAATCATGCTTACTATACCACCTCTTATAATAGATTGAAGAGCAAGCATTATTACTAATGTAGGAATCGCTAGAAATGTATCCAATATTCTCATCATAACGCTATCTATTTTTCCACCAAAATATCCACTTATAACTCCATATAAAGTTCCTATAATAGTGGATATTAATACAGATAGCAGTGCTACACTTAGAGAAACTCTTCCTCCATACAATATTCTTGAAAATACATCTCTCCCCATACTATCTGTACCCATTATATGTATTTTGTTAGGTCTAATAAGTACCTTTGTAAGATCTACTTCATAAGGGTTAAACTTATTTATTAGTGGTGCAAAAATAGAACTTAATAGTATAATAAAAAAAACTATAGTCCATATTTTATAAGATTTTTTATTCATATTTGCACCTACTTTCTAAGATATGGATTAATTATTATTTCTATAATATCTGTAACTATCATACATAAAACAACCAAAACTCCAGTTATAAATATAGTTCCCATAAGCAATGGATAATCTCTTGAGTTAGCAGCTTTAACTGTAAGCATTCCAAGACCAGGCCATGAAAAAACTGTTTCTATCATTACAGAGCCACTAAAAAAAGTAGGAATTGTTATGCCTAAGTAATTTATAAAAGGTACTAATGCATTTTTAGTTATTCCTTTCCTTATTTTATTTTCTAATACTCCATTTGCCCTAGCCACCATGACATAATAACTTTTTTTCTCTTCTTTTACTTTTTCTTGTATAAACCTTGAATAAGCACCTACATGAGTAATTACTATAACTGTTATAGGTAGTATAGCATGTTTGAGCATATCCAAAATACTTACTTCTCCATCTATACTCATGTTTCCTGAGGAAGGCAACCAACCTGTATAAACAGAAAATACTAATATGAAAATAAGAGCTAACCAAAAAGGTGGTATAGAATAAAATATTATACTTAAAGCACTAAGTAGTTTATCCCACACAGCTCCTTCATTAAACCCTGCCTTTAATCCCAAAATCATTGAGATCAAACTTATAAGAAGTATAGAATTTATAAAAAGCACTGCAGTATTTGGGATTTTTTCCTTCAATATTTGTGATACTGGTCTTCCTTCTATATATGATATTCCCATATCTCCTTTTATCATTTGAGCAAACCATTTTATGTATCTTTTTATTACAGGTTTATCTAACCCATAATTTTTTACTATTCTATCTCTTTCTAAATTAGTTAATCTATCAGCTTTACCACCATAAATAGCTACCGCCGGATCTCCCGGCGCAGCATTTATGATAAAAAATGATATTATACTTAAAAAAAATATAATCAACAGACCTTGTCCTAATCTTTTTAGTATATATGTTAAGGTCATTGAATCTTCCACTCCTCTGCATTCCATATGAATCCAGCTCCGTGATGCCCTAATATTTTTTCTTTTATTCCTGTAATCTTTTTGTTTACAGCATATATAGCATTTACATAAATTTCAAAATTATATGGTGGGTCATTAGCTAACTCCTCTTGAAATTTCTCATATATTTCTTTTCTCTTTCCTCCATCTTCTGTAGTTCTTCCTTCTTCTAATAATTTATCTACTTTAGGATTTGAATAAGCTCCAAAATTGTTACCATTTTTTATTTGACTGGAATGAAATAATTTATATGTATGATCATCTGCATCATATGGACTTCCCCATCCTAATACAAAAGCCTCACATTCATCTATTTTTATGGCATTCCAATCTAAAGCTGCAACTTTAACAGTAACCCCTATTTTTTTAAATTGAGAAGCTAAATAGTTAGCTATTTTTACCCTAACTTCATCAGTACTTGGTGCAGTTAAAGTAAATTCAAATTTCTTTCCATCCTTTTCTCGTATACCGTCTTGTCCTTTTTTCCAGCCTGCTTTATCTAACAATTCATTAGCTTTTTCTAAATTATAAGAATATTTTTCTACATTAACATTATTAAATTTATTTTTTTGAAGTGGTGAATACGCCTCTACTCCAAAGCCTTTTAATATTCCATCCACCATACCTTTTCTATCTACAGCATAATTAAAAGCTTTACGAACATTAACATCTTTCCATAATTCTTTTCTCATATTAAACATAAAGCATCTATAGTCTGCTGTATTTTCATTATATATTTTTATTTTTTCCAATTTTTCTAGCTTATTTACTTGACTAGGTTCTACATAAGCTAAATCAATTTCTCCTGTTTCAAGTTGCATAGCACGTACATTATAGTCTGGTATAAATTTAAATATAAATTTTTCTACATTTCCTGTTTTCTCTTTATCATAATAATCTTCAAATTTTGATAATGTTATATTATTACCTTTTTCCCATTTTATAAATTTAAATGGACCTGCTCCTATCGGGTTTTGATTAAATTCCGCATTATTTAAATCTTTTCCTTCTAAAGCATGCTTTGGAACTATTCCAATTGTTAACTTATCCAAAAGTGCTGGAAAAGGCTTATCTAATATAACTTTAACATTATAGTCTCCTTCAGCTTTTATATCCTTTACTTCTTCAAATTCTGGTTTCATTTCTGTGTTAACTTTAGGATCTTGTATTGATTTTATTGTAAATACAACATCCTCCGCCTTAAGTTCTTTTCCATCATGAAATTTTACACCCTTTTTAATTTTGAAATCATAAATTAGTCCATCTGTAGATTTCTTATAAGATTCTGCAATATCACATTGTGGTTTATTATCTTTATCGAATCTCATAAGTCCTCTAAAAATCAAATCATTAGCATAAGCTAGTCCTAATATAGGATTTAATTTTTCATCTTCAAATTCTGCACCATAAACTACCGTCTTACCTTTTTCAGAATATTTTTCTGATTGTTTATTTTTATTAAAACAGCCAGAGAATATTATTGGCAATGTAAATAAGGCAATTAACAATATAGTAGCTTTTTTGAATGCTTTCTCTTTTTTCATGTTGCCTTCCTTCCTCCTAAAATTAATATATTTCATGCACACATATATTAATGAGCAAAATCTATGCCAATGGTCAAAGTATCAAATTCTGTTAAATTTTAACCAATCGTGTCATTTTGAGAAAAAATATTGTATCATTTTGATAATTTATGCACATTTTCTCATATTGAGAAAGCAAAATTATATAAAGTTAATATTACTATAAATAATATAAAATAACCTATTATTTATACCAAAAATATAGATGACTTTTCTCAAAAAAGTCATCTATATCTTAGTTTTACTATATTTTAAATTTTTCAGCACAAACTTTTAATCTATCTAAACTCCTATTTAAATCATTTGTATTTTTAAGAATTATTTCTGTAAAATTAGCTATTTCTTCTGAATTTTCTGCTATATTAGTAATACCTTCAACTCCTTCATTAGTAGCTTTAGTTACATTATTTATTACTTTTTCAAAGTTTTGGGTAGATTCAAGTAGTTGCTTTGTGGTATCTCTTAATTTATTGCAAAAATTTCTATAATAATAAGCATCCCTTTTATATTCTTCGCTCATATTTTCCATTTCATTATAAGCTTTTCTTATATATTCATCTACAAATTCCATTAAGTTTTCGGAATTATCTTTTAAATTTTTCACTGCTTGTACAACAATCTTAGTTACATTCTGTATTTCTATAGTAGCTTTGTTAGACTCCTCTGCTAATTTTTTTATTTCTTCTGCTACTACCGCAAATCCATTTCCTACCTCTCCTGCTCTAGCTGCTTCAATAGCAGCATTTAATGCTAAAAGGTTAGTTTGTAATATCGTTTCTGATAAAACATTTATTTTCTCTATAACTTTAGACTTGTCTATAGCTTTTTTCATATTTTCATCTATATTTTCTTTCATATATTTAACCTGTTTTTTTGATTCTAAAAAACCTTCTTTTAGCTTCTCAGACTTTTCCAATATTTTTTCTGAATTTTTATCTATAACTAAAGCATTACTTGATATTTTCTCAATTTCCATACCTATTTCTCCTGAGGTAGCATTCATTTCTTCTGTAGATGCCCCAGTTTCTTCCATAGATGCTGATAATTGTTCTGTAGCTGCAAAAGTGTTTTGAATTTTAAAATTTAACTCCTTAATGCTACTAATAATGCTTTCTATATATTTTATAGAATTATTCATCTCATTAAATGTGTTTTTTTCTATATCTAGTATATTTTCATATACTTCATTCAAAGAATTGGATATTTGTCCTATTTCATCTCCTCTATCTAGTAGATTATCTAAAATAGGCTCTCTAAAATCTCCTTTAGATAATTTATCAATATATCTTATTAATTCTTCCACAGATTTTTGTAAATTTATTGATATTAAAGTAACTAAAGTTATACCTACAACTATACTAAAAAAAATTATGCTTATTATAATTATTCTAGATTTTTTAAAAAACATATCACTTTCTTTCATAAAATTGTTAGCCTGTTTTTTATTATATTGAACTAGCTTTAAAATATCTTTCTGATAATCATTAATAATAGGTGTTATATAATTTAATTTTTTTAAGGCCTCTTCAGGTTTTTCTTCTTGACATAATTTTATTATATCTTTTCTATCTTCTCTAAGGTTTGACAACTTTTCTTCAATAGAACTTATCAATTCCTTCTCTTTTGGTTCTAATTTCATAGATTTATATATTTTAATATTTTTATTGAATATACTTTCTGCTTCATATATTTGTTTCTTTAATTTTTCCATATTTTTGCTATCTTTACTTTCTAATATTATTTTAGTCGTGTCGAGCTCTATAATCCTTGATTGAGTTCTACTATCATTTAATAAATCTGAAGTAACTAAATTATTTTCATATAATTCTTTAATATTTACATTAGATTTTTTATTAAAATAAGCTCCTATGAATCCACAAATAGAAACAAACACTATAAAAATAATAGTTATCATCAACATTTTATATTTTATCTTTTGGTTGTTCATATATTTCCCCTCTTTTAGTAAAAAATTAAACTTCAAGATATAAAAATTCTATTATATTAACATTTTATACATTAATTTTAGTTTGTTGATAACTATTTAGCTTATTTTTATTTTTGAGATATCCCTTAATTATATTTTAATATATTTAAATATTACCTACTTCATAATACTATTTATTCTTAATTATAAGTAAATAATTTAATAGCCTACATTTTTATAATAATACAAAAATAATCTTTTTTTATTTATATTATATATATTTCCCTTGTATAATCAGCCAAAATTATTGCATTTATTACTAACATATGCAATTATATAATTAAACTGAGGTAAAAATACGCTATATATGATGGGAAAAATGTAAATATTTAATATTTCCAATATATTTTAAAATTAATATAAATACATATAATTAATATATAAAACAGAAAGGGTGTTTTACTATTGATAAAAATAGAAGATATTTTATCTGAAAACTTTTCTCCCTATCCAAAAGAAGTTCAAATTTATATGAAAAATTATTCTGAAAAACTTAAAGAATATATAAAAATAGAATTAATAAATGATAAAGCAGATGAAATGCTTAAAGATATAGATAAAAGTAAAGACTGTTTTATAGATAAACTAACTCAAATTTTAGAAAATGGATGGAAAGGTTATAATAATATGTCTACTAGAGCTTTATTAAACATCTATTTAAATATTAAATCTGAAGAAGATTTTATAAATTTAATAGAGCAGGTTTCTAATGAACTCCAATCCACATAAAAATAAAATATTCTTTTAAAAACATTCATTGTTACTAACTTTATAAAATTATAACAACTAATCTTATGGTAACATTAATAAATTTTTCATCATATAATAATGTTAAGTGCTTATATACAATTAAATTTTAGTAGACAAGTGCTTCTAAATTCAATAGGTTATGTAAAAAATTAATTTATTATTGTTTTTACATTACTAACAACAATAACAAATTAATAAAATATTATTTTAGAAAAAATATTTTAACAGGAGATATGATGAAAATGGACTGTATAAATAATTGTAATCATTCCATTATTTTACCTAATCCTATAACTCAAGTAGCTAGCATGCCTTATGCATTATATCTTTCACTTCAGGGAAAATATTTTGTAGGATATGCAGATGAGTTAGAATTTTGAAATGGTAAAAGTGCATGGGCAGGATTAATAAACCCTTGTTGTTCTGGAGTTAATCTACACGTTTATGTTTGGACTGCTACAAATATAGGAACATCTCCAATAAGAGCACAAATATGGTTTAATTCAGATCCACCTGGTAAACCTACTGTATCACAATTAGTTACTCCAGCCAATACAGCTCTTTGTCCATTGCCTCAACCAAGGGTTAAACTTCTTGAAGCAAATAATGTTACAGGTGAACCTCAAGGTGGAGTTAAAGCCTTTGTTAGAAGAGTTCTTCCCGAAATCACCATTGCAGATGAAGAAGTAGGTAAGTTTATTTTTCCTCCTGGAGGATCCTTTATTATTTTCCTATCAAATCCAGAGGAACCCAATGAACCTGCTCAAGGCAGAGTAGCTTTTGGATGGTGGGAAGAAAAGATAAAATAAAAGAATTTTAGACATTAAAATGAAAGATATAATTTTCATTTTTAATGTCTTTTTTATTTTTGAAAATGGAAAAAGGGACTGCTACACTAAGAATAAATACTATAATATATTGTGCTAATTTTAAATTTGTAAATCAATATATTGAATGTAAACGCCTTAGTACAATAGCCCCTTCTATATATCTATACTTTTCTAAAAGAATTGCTAAAGAAAGTAAATTTTGTCGGAAAATACAGTGGATAATTCTTAACTTAATAAATTACAAAAGATTTATTATTTTTTTTAATAATCTCACTTTTCACTCCATAAACTTCTTTTATGTTTTTAGGAGTTATTACATCTTCTATTTTTCCTTGAGAAAATACTTTCCCATTGCTAACTAAAATTCCGTAATCTGCATAATTTAAAGTAAAATTCAAATCATGAAGTACAGTAATAATAGTTTTGCCTTCTTCTCTTAATTTCTTCAAATACTCCATAACTGAAATTTGATGCTTTATATCTAAATTAGATATAGGCTCATCTAGTATAATGGCACTTGCTTCTTGAGCAATAGCTCTAGCTAATATAACTCTTTGTTTTTCTCCACCACTTATTTCAGTTACAGATTTATCTTTAAGATGGAAAACTTCCATTTTTTTCATTGCATTTATAACTATATCTTTATCCTCTTTGCTTTCTGATTGAAATGTTTTAAGTTTATAATTTCTTCCCATCATAACTAAATCATAGCAAGTAAATTCAATATCTATATTTGTATCTTGTGGAACATAACTAAGTCTACTAGCTAAATTCCTCGCCTTTATATTTTTTAAATTATTCCCTTCTAACTCTATAGATCCTTTTGAGGGTATTATATTTTTTATTATAGTTTTTAGTAAAGTAGTTTTTCCACTTCCATTAGGACCTACAATAATATAAAACTGACCTCTTTTAAATTCTATATTTAATCCTTTTAGTATTTCATTTTTGCCATTTTTATATGAAATATTTTTTAAACTTAGAAAATCCATTTTTACCCTCTCTTCTTCTTCCAAAGCAAATACATAAAATAAGGTGCTCCAAAAAAGCTTGTAACAGCACCCACTGGCAATTCTGTAGGTGGCATTATGCCTCTTGATATAGCATCGCATACTATCAAAAATAGAGCTCCCAAAATCATTGAAAATGGAATTACTTCTCTATGATTAGCTCCTACTATAAGTCTTGCTATATGAGGAATAATCAAACCTACAAATCCTATTATTCCACTTACTGATACTATTGCTGCTACCATTATAGAACTTAAAAATATCATTTTCTTTTTAAATCTTTCACTATCTATTCCCAGTATATATGCGCTCTCTTCTCCTACAGCTATTATATTTAAAGCCCTATAATTATAATAAAAAATAAATGTTATAATTATTACTATTGGCGCTAAAAAATAAACTTGTTTATATGACGCATTGCCTAAGCTGCCCATTGTCCAATAAACAATCCTGTCTATATCTTCCCTATGTAATATCATAGATATTGAAATTAAAGAGGACATAAAAAAGTTTAAAGCTATACCTGCTAATAATAATGTAGAAGTTGGAATTTTATTTCCTATTTTAGATATATTATAAACTATAAAAATAGTTAAAATAGCTCCTATAAATGCGCATAAAGTTGTTATTAAAGTTCCCTTTGTCTCTAATTTATAAACTATAGATATGGTTGCTCCAAGTGCTGATCCTGAAGATATTCCAAGAACATAAGGGTCTGCCATAGAATTTTTAAATATACCTTGAAAAACTGTTCCTGTAACAGATAACCCTGTACCTATCAAAGCTGCAAGTATTATTCTTGGCATTCTTATATCTAATATTATCTTTTGAAGTGTAAAATCATTTATATTTCCTATAAACTTATTCAAAATAACCTTCATAACTTTAAAAGGAGTTATATCAGCAGCTCCAATAGTTATTGAAATCAAAGAAACTATTATAGTAATTATTATTAACCCAATAAATAAATGCTTTTTTTTCATTTAGTGTCCCCTTATTATTAATTATTTAAACGCTTCAGGATGAATAATTTTTGCTAATGCTTCTAAACCATCTGCTTGCCTTGGGCCTTGTCTTAATAACGTATTATCATCAATTTCATATACCTTATTTTTCTGTACCGCAGTAAGTTGTTTATACTTATCAGTAGCTAAAAAATTCTTTTTAGTATTAAATTTATCAGATAATATTATAATTTCAGGATTATTTTCAACTATTTTTTCAAAAGAATAATTCCATCCCTTTATATCTTTAGCAATATTATCTCCACCTGCTTCTTCAATCATTTTACCTATAAAAGTATCTCCTCCAGCAGTAAAATCTGCTTTCCCAAAATCAACCATGTAATAAACCTTAGGTTTATTTAATGATTTCACCTTATTTTTAACACTTTCAACTTTCTTTTTCATACCATCAACTATAGTTTGACCTTTTTCAGTTACTCCTAATATAGTAGAAATATCCATTATATTTTTATAAGCTCCATCTAAATCCTCTGATCCATAAAGAACTGCTACTTTAATGCCTAAATCTTCAAGTTTTTTGGCAGTATCTTTTGAAAAGTGAGCCCCACCTATAACTAAATCTGGTTTTAATTCAGTTATTTTTTCTATACTTGGATCTTTTACACCACCAACGGATTTTACTTTACTAACTGCTGCTGGATAATCATCAAAATCAGACCTTCCAACTAACGTATTTTCTTTATTTAAAGCATATATAGTTTCCGTTGCTCCAGGTGAAAGACTAACTATTCTTTCTGGTAATTTTTCAAAAGTTAATTCTTTTCCATAAGAATCTGTAATTTTTATATTTTTTTGTACTTGCTTATTTTCTCCTTTCTTTGAGTTGCATGATACTAGCGTAAAAGCTAAGATAATACAAATAACTATTAATATTTTTCTTTTTAAATTTTTCATGTTTTTCATCCTTTCTTTTTGAATATTATATTATGTTTTTGACTATCCTCTCTAATATTATCACTCTTTTGAAATTTAGAGTAAAGAAGATACATCTTTAATAATCATTTTGCAATATTTAGTAAGAACAAAAATTATTCTTCTTCCAATGACTCCATTTATGTAATAAAATTTAATACTTAATTTTCATATTTAAGTATTACTAATCTTCAGTAATCTATTATATATTTGCAATAATTTACCGTCAAGCATTCAAATTAACTAAACTCAATTGTACATAACTATTATTATAAAATTTCTTTTAAATAGTCTTATCCACTAACAATACTATCACATGCGATAACGACATTCAATATCATATAAATATTCTTATACTAAACTTTCATATGAATTTTTCATGTTATAAATTTTAATTCTATAAATATATAACTTATACAAATTATAATGTATTTAATAAAATATTATAATTATACAAATAAAATGATATAATTGTATTGGTTTCTTCATTTAAGTATAGTTTAAAATATCCTATATATACAAATAAAAATGGAGACTTATAGATTTATAAATTTTGGAGGGATAAAATGACAAAAACTGTAAACAGCAAAAAATTAGGATTTATATTAGTACTTTTAGCAGCTATATTTTGGGGATATGTGGGCGTTCCTACCAAACATTTAGCAGATTTAGGCTTTGATAATTATACTATTTCTTTTTTTAAAACAAGTATACCTGCAATATTTTATTTAATATATTCTTTTAAAAAAGATCCATCTTTGTTTATAATAGATAAAAAAGGAATATTATTTTTTATAATTTATGGCATAGTAGTTATAGCAGGATGTTTTATAGCATTTAATATAACTATAAATTTTCTTTCTTTAGCATTAGCAACTATGTTTTTATACACTTCTCAAATTTGGGTAATAACTATTTCTTATTTTATGTTCAAAGAAAAATTAACAGCAAAAAAAATAATATCTATGCTTTTAATTTTGATAGGTTGTTTTATGATGTGTGAAGTTCATAAATTAAATAATTTTAACATAAGTGCTAAAGGTATATTTTGGGGACTCATATCTGGATTTACATTTGCTCTACAAATACTTTTAGCTAAAATAAGTAATGAAAAATATAACTATAACCATACTTCTTTATTAACTTATTCATTTTTATTTGCAGCTATATTTTTATTTCCTTTTATGGATATGAAAAACAATATACATATTTTTAAAAGCTCTAATAATTTATTTTTCTTATTTAGAATTATATTTTGGAGTGTTGTAGGTACTCTTATTGCAAATACCGCTTATGTAAAATCTACGCAATATATAGAAGCTAGTATTGCTAGTATGATATCATCTTTGGAATTAGTTGTAGCTTCCATTTTAGGTTTTATAGTATTTAATGAAACTTTAAATTTAATTCAAATATTAGGAATGCTTTTAATTCTTTTTTCTATAGTTTTATTGGAAATAAAAAAATCAGATTTATTAAAATTATTTAAAAAAAATAATAAAAATTTAGAAATACCTACTGAAACCAGCTATGAAAACTAAAATTAAATAAAATAACTTTAAGGAAAGTGATATTCACTTTCCTTATTTCTCGTAACTAAATTCTCCATTTTCTTTTATATTAAAAAAGTCTGCAAAACTTATATCAAATATATCCTTATTTATTTTTGATATATCTATTTTATTTTTTATAAGCTCTGTTAATACTCCAGCATAAGCTATATCCCCTTGAAGTATAGCGCCATATATAATTCCATCTTTGTGTATTATTTTTTTATAAACCCCATTTTTATCTATTATATCTACTTTGTAACTCTCATCTATTGGCTCTACTAAACCTAAAGATATAGTGTACACACCTAGAAAATTCATAGAATTTCTTGCACCAAAATTATCATCTAATAATTTTTTTTCTCCTGCCATATTATAAGCAGCTATTCTTCCCTGTTTCATAGCTACTGGCCATATAGGTGCTCTAAAAGTTACATCACCAGCAGCATATATATCTTTAACTGTTGTTTCACAATTATCATTTATTACTATTCCTTTTTCTGTCTTTATTCTTTCAGTATCTACAAAGTCTATGTTTGGTCTAACACCTGCTGCTACAATTATAATATCACAATCTATTGTCTCACCATTGTTTAATTTTATTCCACAAACACTACCTTCTTCATTTATTAAAGCTCCCTCAGCTCCCACATTAGTTTTTATATTTACATTGTGTTTTCTAAATAATTCTTCGTAAGTTTGTGATGCTCTTTGATCTAATTGTAGTGGAAGCATTCTATTTCCCATTTCTACAACAGTTACCTCAACATCATTTTCTATTAATCCAATAGTGGCATCTATTCCTACAAGACCTGCCCCTATTACCACCGCTTTTTTAATCTTTTTGGCCTCTTCTTTTATATCTATAGCATCATTTAAATCCCTCAAAGTATATACTCTTTTAGCTTCTCTTAGATTTTTTATCGGTGGTATAGAAGCATAGGGACCTGATGATATAAGTAATTTATCATAATGTTCTGAAATTTCATCTTGTACTTTTACTATTTTTTTATCTATATCTATATTTTCTACTTTTTTGCCTTTTATCCACTTTACATTATATTTATAAAAAAAATCCTTTTCTATAAAAGATAGACCTTCTATTTCTCTATTTCCACCTATATAATGATGTAATAAACATCTTGAATATATTTTATCATCTTTAGAAATCATAACTATTTGTGAATCTTTATCTAATTTTCTCAAGGTTTTAACTGCTGAAATTCCTGCTGCACTAGCCCCTATTACTACATATTTCATATTATCTACCTCCCCAGCCTAATATTCTTATAGTATTTTTAAAATCTTATTTTGTAATTAAAGAAATTTTCATACTAACTTCTACTAACTTATCTTAATTATATTTTTGTTTTATAATCTAAACTAAAAAAATGTTAACTTAATTATTAAAAACATTTAAATTACTCCATATTTACTATATAATCTAAAATTCCTCTATATAAATAGCTCCTGTAGGGCAATTTTCTACGCATCTAGGCATTTCTCTTCCATTACATAAGTCACATTTTATTATAACTTTGCTGCTTTTTTCATCTGCCTTTAATACTCCATAAGGACAGTTCATTACACACATAAAACAGGCTGCACACTTATCTTTGTTGTAAGATACAACACCAGTCTTTTCATCTTTACTCATAGCTCCAGTTATACAAGTATTTACACATTCTGGATTATCACAGTGTCTACAAAATATAGGGATTTTATTTCCTAACATATCTAACTCTATATGATTTCGACTTTCATTAGTATTATCCTCTAAATCTAAATCATATATGGATTTTCCCTTTTCATTATGTTCTGACATACAGGCAATGACACAGTTTAGGCATCCTTCACATAAATCCTTATTTATCATAATTCTTTTCATAAAGAAAATTCCCCCTTAACTCATTTAAAAAACTAATATAATAATCATATTAAATCATTTTTAAATTACTCTTGCGGATAATATTTTTTTACATTGATCCGAAACAATATTAACTTAAATTTCGGATCAACGTAAAAATATAATTATTTAAATCACTATTTAAGTCCTAATTTTTTTCTTCTATCTAGAACTATTGCTTCTAATTTATCTGCAGCTTTTTTTACATCATCTTCTATTATTAATTGTCCTCCTGTTAAAGTCTTTAAATCTTCTGTTAATACTTTAGATACAACCTTACTACCTCCTATAAATGGTGATATAGCAAGATGTAATGGTAATCCTAAAGCTAATCCAAATGCTCCATCTGCTAAAGCTTGTTCCTCTAACCATTGTGGTGCTGAAAGAACTAATGGAAGTTGTGGTAAGTCTATACCAAGATCTTTAGCTAATTCTGTAGCTACAATTTCAAGTCTTCCTATAGCAAGACATGGTCCAAAATTAAGCACTGGTGGAATCTTTAAGCTTTCACATACAGCTCTTAAATTGTCTCCTGCAAGTGAAGCTGCTGAAGTTGACATTAAGCCTACATTTTCTAGTCCACCACTAGAACAGCCTGCTGAAAGAACTATTATATCTCTTTTTATAAGTTCCTTTGTTAACTCTACTGTAAATACATCATGTCCCATAGCTGTTAAGTTAGAACATCCAACAACTCCAGCTACCCCTTTTATTTTTCCTTCTGCTATTAAATCCAATAATGGTTTCCAAGTCCCACCTAAAAATTCTTTAAGAGAAACTTCACTTACTCCTGTTATAACATCATTATAACCATGATCTCTAGGTATATTTACTTTTATGTTTTGTCTTCTTTCCTTATATGAATTTAAAGCTTCTTTTATAATATGTGCACTAATTTTTTCTTTATCTTCATAAGAGTATTCTACATATTCTGCATTAGATTTTTTAGCCACATCATCTAGGCAAATCATTTTTACTTTTAAATTTTCTGTAATAGGTTCTATCCCTGGTAATGTACAATTAAATTCTGATACTATAGTATCTATTGCTCCTGTAGCAATTATAGCTTCACTTGTGAAGTTATTTCCACCATGCCCTGAGAACACCTCTTGATAATGTTCTCCCCTTAACTGTAAATCTTGACCTACACAAGTGCATCCAACTAATCTGAATCCTTTAGCTCCAACCTTTTTAGCCATTTCTATTACATCTTTATCTATTAATCTGTCTTGAAGATGTGCTATAACTGAATGTTGATGACCTGTTATCATAATATTGATATAACTTTCATCTATAACTCTAAACCCAACCTTTGCAGGTCTTATAACTGGTTCTCCTAACATTACATCGTTTAATAAATTGGTTAATGTTAATCCATAAAGGCCTGTAGATATACCTAAATTTAAACAATGTAATAACATTTCTACAGGATCGCTGCTCAAGTTTGTAGAACTTTTTACTACAGCATCAAAAACTTCTGATTTAGCTCCACCAGGTAATATGTTTAATTTTTCCCAATTCTCATATCTTGGTTTATAAGCCATTTTTTCTACTATTTCCATTTTTTCATATCGAGGTTTATATAGATCTTTTAAAACCATATCTGCTACTTTAACTGCTTTTTTGTATATATCTTCTTCTTTTATTTCAAAAATTTCTGCCAATCTATTTAAAGCCTTTTCCCCTTTTATCTTTCCTTTATTTTCACCTGTAGCTTTTAAATTTCTTGCAGTATTTTCTACTATGTGAAGATAACATCCTGCTCCTGCTGCTACCGCTCTTAAAAAATTTCTTGCAACTATAGTATCTGCATTAGCACCACATACACCTCTTGGTGATTTTGGAGTTATTCTACAAGGTCCATTTGAACAAAGTCTACAGCAAACCCCTAGTTGCCCAAAACCACACTTTATTTTTTGATCCTCTACCCTATGATGAGAAGTTTCCATATTCATATTAGATATAAACCCTTCTAATATTTTATCCGCTGATTTGCAAGTTTTACAATTTGTACACATTGACATAACCCATCCTCCTTAATAATGTTTACCTATTTGGTATAGTTTAATTTATTTATAAAAGGAATATTTAATTCCCTCGTTTTTACATATTTACTTTTCATATTTTTAGAATAAATTTTATTTAAATTATACCTTTTAGGTATACTTTTAGATAATTAAAATTTAATTTCCTCTAATCTTAGATAATTATTCAATACTTACTATCTTTGTTCTAAAATAGATTGAAAATCTACAGCTTCTAATTCATTTACAAGTTTTTTTTGTATTTTGCATAAAGTCTTATGTATTTGACAATTACCATTTTTACCTGCATTGCAGTATGCTGGATCATATATACATCTATTAATACAAATTGGACCATCTATTGCTTCTATTACATCTTTCAAATTTATATCTTTAGGTTGTTTATTTAGTGCATATCCACCTTTAACCCCTCTAAATGATGTTACTATTCCTGCTTTTGTAAGTTTTCTTAAAAGCTTTAATAAAAATCTCAAAGGTAATTGTTCTTCTTCAGATATAATCCTAGCTTCTACTTTTTCTCCATACCCTAATTTTGATAAATGGAGTATAACTCTTAATGCATAATCTGCTTCTTGTGTAATTTTCATATTCATTCTCCTAAAAGTATACTTAATGAGTACACTTTAAATATACTACTTTGTTATAAAGCTGTCAATGATTTTAATTAAAAATAATAGATATTTATATATATTTCTATAAAAGGTACATAGATATATACTATTATAAATATACCAATCTTTTAAAACATTATATGTTTAAATTTACTTTACAATGTAAAGTTATAGAAACTAAAATTTAGTTATAATAAAAATTTTAATAATATATATCATCTTATGTACCTTTTATTTTACTATAATAAAATAAATATATTAATTATAACAATATTATTCAATATCTATATAGTCATCATAGTCTTCATTCATTTCTCTCATATATTCCATATCCATACTCATCATAGGATCCATACCCATCATAGGATTCATCCCCATCATATGGCAAGGCATCATTACCATGCACATACCTTGCATTGGATGCATCATTCCACTCATAGGGTTCATCCCCATCATCCCCATTTGACACATTGGATGCATATGATTCATAGGTATTACTTCCATATTATCCAGTTTCATATCCATTTTCTTTTCATCTGTTTTCATTTCTTTTTGCATTTTACTCATATTGCAATCTTTCATTTTTACACCTCATTAAACAGTTTTAAATTACATTATTATGATATGATATATGCATAGTATTGTTTCCATATCTAATATAAAATTTTACTTATAAATTAGCATATTATTCTTCTTATATAGTAACAATTAATATCCGCACTTTTCCTATTTATGTATTTTTTTTGTTTTCTATGAGTTGTATTTATGAATATAGATTATTTAATTTTTAGAATTTAAAAATATTCTCTTATGATATCTATAAAAAACAATTTATCATTTTAACCACCTAAAGTTATATCCTGTTTATCATACCATTTTAAGGCTTCATAAAAATGTTCTGGTTTAAAATCTGGCCAATAATCCTCTATTATATAGAAGTCAGAATATACTGATTGTATTGGTAAAAATCCGCTTAATCTTCTTCTTCCTCCCCATCTTATTATTAAATCTACTCTTGATATATCTGTGGATTTAATATGTTTATTTATTTTATTCCTACTACTTAACTTATTATTCTCTAAAGCTTGAAGATCCCATTCCCACCCATAATTCACGAGAAAATTTACTTTTATTCCCCCTTGGTTAAATATTTTTCTTTCCTTAGTATAAGGAAGTAGCTCCTTTGGAAACATTTCTGATTCTGTATTTCCTACTACAAGTAGGGAAGCATCTTCGTTAGATAACATCTCTACTGCTTCAACGCAAGCCTTTGTAAAAGATTCTCTTTGTACTTTAGGTCTTTTATTATTGTCTGTAGTAAAACCATAATATGTAATCTCATTTATACCTACAGCTTTACAAAGCCTAAATAACATAAGTCCAGGATTTAGCCCAAATTTATATCCACACTGCTTTTCCATTCCTTTATTATTAGCCCATCTTCTATTTCCATCTGGAATTATACCAATATGATTTGGTATTCTCATAAATCATCCTCCTTAAATTTTCTTTGATTACCATTATTATGTACAATAATAGTATTTTTAAACATATATATTATTTCAAACAAGTCATATTTAATATAAAAATATGTATCTATTTGTATTATTTAGTATAATTACCGCAAATTCCATTGAATAAATATCTTTACACTATATATCTATTTGTATTATCCTTAATTCGATACTATATTATATAAGATGATATAACTCTACACCTTACATATGTCTTTGTATTTCTTATAAATATATAAAAATTTAAAATTAAAATATATTTTTAATATTATTAATATTTTTTTAAAACTTATATTGATAATTAAAAAAATATATGATATAGTATAAATAAATTTAATATTTAAATTACGTGTTACTGATTCGATCAGGCATGAGTGAGACTTTAATATTTAAGATTATATAGGTGTATTCTACACTTTTAAATCTTATTTAAAGTTTTACTCATGCCTTTTGTATTTTAGTAAACAATATTATTAAAAAACATATTTATTGTATGATATGAAAGGAGAACTTATTTATGTTTAAGAAAGCATTTGGTGTTTTACAACAAGTTGGTAAAGCTTTAATGCTACCAGTAGCATTATTACCAGCTGCCGGTATTTTATTAGCCTTTGGTAATATGTTTCAAAATGAAGCATTTTTAAAGCTAGCTCCAGCATTAAACAATCCTGTTTTCCAAGGATTTGCAAAAGTTATGGAGCAGTCTGGTGATATCGTTTTTGCTAATCTAGCTTTATTATTTGCAGTAGGTGTTGCGGTAGGATTAGCAGCAGGTGAAGGTGTTGCTGGACTTGCAGCTATAGTTGGATTCTTAATTATGAATGTTACAATGGGTGTTGTAACTGGAATTCATCCTAGCATGATCGGTAAAGAACATCCTGAATTTGCAAGTGTTTTAGGTATTCCAACACTTCAAACAGGTGTATTTGGTGGTATTATAATTGGTATTATTGCAGCTCAATTATATAAAAAATATTACAACATAGAATTACCTTCTTATTTAGGATTTTTTGCTGGTAAAAGATTTGTTCCAATAATAACAGCAACTTTTGCAATTCTTATAGGTTTAATAATGGTATTTATCTGGCCTCCAATTCAAAATGGCTTAAATACTTTTTCTCATAATATGATAGATGCCAATAGAACTTTGGCAGCCTTTGTATTTGGAGTTATTGAAAGAGCATTAATTCCATTTGGATTACACCATATATTCTATAATCCATTCTGGTATCAATTTGGTGAATATGTAAATAAAGCTGGTCAATTAGTAAATGGAGACCAAAAAATATTTTTCGCCCAACTTAAAGATATGGTTCCATTTACAGCTGGTACATTCATGACTGGTAAGTTCCCATTCATGATGTTTGGTCTTCCAGCAGCAGCTTTAGCTATATATCAAGAAGCTAAACCTGAAAAGAAAAAACTTGTTGGTGGTATAATGGCTTCTGCTGCATTAACTTCATTCTTAACAGGTATTACAGAACCAATTGAATTTTCTTTCTTATTTGTTGCACCAGCATTATTTGCAATACACTGTGTATTTGCAGGTTTATCTTTTATGACAATGCATCTATTAAAAATTAAAATAGGTATGACATTTTCCGGTGGTGTTATAGACTTCATATTGTTTGGTGTTGTTCCAAACAGAACTAAATGGTGGCTTGTAATTCCTGTAGGTTTATGTTTCTCTGTAATTTACTATTTTGGCTTTAGATTTGCTATAAGGAAATGGAATCTTAAAACTCCAGGTCGTGAAGATGACACAAATACTGAAAGTAATAACCATGCTTCTGAGGGATCCTTAGCTGCTAAAATACTAGAAGCTTTAGGTGGTAAAGAAAACTTAGCTAACTTAGATGCCTGCATAACTCGTCTTAGAGTAAGTGTTAATAGTATTGATAAGGTAAATAAAGAAGAACTTAAAGCATTAGGAGCTTCCGGAGTTATTGTAGTAGGTAATAACGTACAAGCAATCTTCGGACCAAAATCTGATCAGTTAAAAGAGCAAATTAAAGATGTTATATCTGGAAAAGTTATAACTGAAGATATAAAAATAAAAGAGCCTAAAAAAGAAAATGTAAAAGTTTCTTCAAAAGATAGGTTTATAGCTCCAATAGAAGGAAAAATACTTTCTATAACTGATGTTCCAGATCAAGTTTTTTCTCAAAAAATGATGGGTGATGGATTTGCTATAGATCCTAAAAATGGAACAGTCGTTTCCCCTGTAGATGGAGTAATCACTACATTGTTCCCAACTAAACACGCTATTGGAATAACAGCAGATAATGGACTTGAACTTCTAATCCACTTTGGAATAGATACAGTTAACCTTAAAGGTGAAGGATTAGAAGCTTTAGTAGAACAAGATGCTAAAGTTAAAGCAGGAGATCCAATTTTAAAAGTAGATATTGATAAAATTAAGGATAAAGTTCCTTCAATAATAACTCCAATAATATTTACTAATTTAACTGATGATCAAAAATTAGAGATTGTTAAACTTGGTAAAACAGTAAAAGCTGGAGAAGAAGATATAGTTAATTTAAAATAAAAAATATACACCAAAATAGGTTTAAATCACATAAGATTTAAGCCTATTTTAATGCAAACAAATAACTCTTAGCCACAATTTTAAATAAAATAAATTTGTCATAAAATTATTCCACAATAAATTTATAATAATGCTTTTTTAATTTATTTTTAAAAATAAAAAGCTATAAAATTAGGAGTTTAATCCTATATTTCATAGCTTTTTTAATATAATCTATTATTTATAATATTTTCTAAATAAAACTTTTAAAATAACCTAATTAATAATTTTCACAGGCTAATTCAAAATAAGATTTTGGATGCAAGCATGCTGGGCATTTTTCTGGTGCTGCAGTTCCTTCATATATAAATCCACAATTACTGCATTTCCAAAGAACTTTTTCATCCTTTTTAAATACTTTATCATTTTGCACATTTTCTAATAATTTAAGATATCTTTTTTCGTGTTCTTTTTCTACTTTTGATATCATATCATAAGCTACTGCAATTTCTGTAAATCCTTCTTCTCTTGCTACTTTTGCAAACTCTGGATATAATTCTGTCCATTCTTCATTTTCACCAGAAGCAGCTGCTTTTAAGTTATCTGCAGTATTATCATATAATGCAATTGGATATGAAGCAGTAATTTCAATAGCATCTCCTTGAAGATCTTCCTTTAGAAATTTATAAAATCTTTTTGCATGTTCCTTTTCTTGCTCTGCTGTTTCTAAAAATATCTTTGAAATTTGTAAGAACCCTTCTTTTTTAGCTACACTAGCATAATAAGTATATCTTCCCCTTGCTTGAGATTCTCCTGCAAAAGATTTTAATAAGTTCTCTGCTGTTTTTGTACCTCTTAATGATTTCATATAAATACCCTCCTATATGTTTATATTTTATATAGTAAATATAATTTAACAATTTAAATTTAATTTCTGTTACATTTATATTCTAACTTATAAATGTATAATTGTCAATAATAATTATTAAATAATAATTATTATTTGTTATTGAATTCTATAACTTTGTATATATAAATTCTTTCCACATTTATACTTAATAAATCACTATATTAATTTATTTTCTATATTTTTATTCAATTCCCTTTAAATTTTCAAAATTATTATATAAAATAAACAATTTAGCTATATTTAGTGATACCTTATTATACTCTTCAATATTTAAATTATTTTTTCCTACATATTTCTTATTAATTAAGTTTATTTATATAAAATTATATAGATTTTATATATCACTCTAGATTTAAAATTAACAACAACCATTTATAATTAATTTTTTAGAATACATGGTGTAGAATTCTACTTCTCCCCTCCTCTTCCTCTTATTCCAGTCCTTTAATATAGACAAGCTTTTTAATTTTTTGTTAAAATATTACTAAAAATTAATAAATAATGCCGAATCTTCTTCTTTTGAAGTACCGGAGATACTTTTGGGGTGAATCTTGTAATAGTAGGGTCCCTCTAACCCGAATCCGTCAACTAACCTGGTAGGCAATATGGAGGTATTTAACTAATGAGAAAACACAAATTGAAAACACTTTTAACTACATTAACTATATGTATAAGTTTATCTAGTCCAGTTTTAGCTGGAGATTACAAAGTAATTTCTGGAGATTCTTTATACAAAATAGGTAAATTATTTAACATATCTTCAGATACTATTATGAAACATAATAATCTTAGTGGATCTACAATTTATCCTGGACAAGTTCTAGATATTCCTTGTAAAACTTATACCGTAAAAAGCGGAGATAGCTTATTTTTAATTTCTAAAGCACAGGGTATAGATTTATATAATTTAAGAAAAGCAAATAATAAATGGGATGATATAATTTATCCTGGACAAGTTTTAAATTTACCTGGAATAGGTAATAATACTACTAATTCAGCAGCAAAACCTGTAATAAATTATACTGAATCAGATTTGGATCTTTTATCTAGACTTATAACAGCTGAAGCTCAAAATCAACCTTATAATGCTCAAGTAGCTGTGGCTTCTGTAGTAATAAACCGAATAAAAAGTTCTGAATTTCCAAATAGTATTTTAACTGTAATTTATCAAAAAAGTGATGGATACTACCAATTTACACCGGTAGAAAATGGGTGGATAAATAAGCCTGCTACAGAAACATCAAAAAAAGCTGCTAAAGAAGCTTTATATGGATCTGATCCAAGTAAAGGTGCATTATACTATTTTGATGACAGTGCTACTAATAAATGGTTATGGTCCAAGCCTATAACAGCTAGAATTGGTAACATGGTTTATGTTAAATAATAATATTTTTATTAAAAGGCCACTATATAAAATTAAAAATATTATTATAAAAAATATATATATAATATTTAAAATTATAAATACATAAAACAACCTAACATTAAAAGGTTTCTCTTATAAATCTTCACTATTTCCTAATTTAAATTCACTTTTTATAAATTCATATAAGAGAAACTTTTTTTTATTTACTTAATATAATTTCTATTTATAATTATCCATATATACAAAACTTATGCAAATTAACCTAATTAAAATAACTAATTTATAAAAAGACATACATCAAAAACTTATATATTTAAAAAAATCTATAGTATTTTTTGGCTATATTCAAAACAAATTGAGTAAATAAAAAAATTTATGATTTTCCACCTTATTCATGAAATTTTTTTATTTTATTTTTGAAACATCTGTTATATAATATATATAACGGATATAATTAATATAATAGGTGGTGATTACAATGATTATGTGTATAGATTTCGAATCTCAAGTTCCTATATATGAACAATTAAAAAGACAAATAATAGAAGGGATAGCTAAGGGTGATTTAGTTCCCGGTGATCCACTTCCCTCAGTTCGGCAGTTAGCTGAAGATATAGGTATAAATCTTCATACTGTAAATAAAACCTATAATATTTTAAAATCAGAAGGTTATGTAGTTATAGATAGAAGAGTTGGAACAATTATAAATAATAATTTACCCAAAAAAACTGATGAATATAAAATTACTCTTAAAGATGAACTTAAATATATAATTGCTGATGCTCATTGTAGAGGTTTTTCTAAAAATGATTTTTTAAAATTTTGTGAAGATATATTAGAAGAATATGAGTAAGGATGTGAATATTTATGAATGAAAATTTATTTTTATCTATGTTCCTAGTTTTTTATAATTTATTAGTGCTAATTATTCAAATCGTAACTCCTAAAACCACAAGAAAAGATATCTTTTTAGGAGTTAGAATTCCAGAGGATGAATCAGAAAAAATTGAAATTAAAAATATTTATAAAAGCTTTGTATTATGGAATATTATAATAAGCTTACCTATAATTTTTATTTTTTCCTTTATAGTATATAAATCTAATAATATAGGTCTATTTATATTATTTATATTTATTTATATTTTTATTAGTTTTTTAATATATCTAAAATTCAATAATGATGTAAAAAAATTAAAATCTAACAAAAATTGGTTTAAAAACAAAAAACAAGTAATTGCTATAGATACTGAATTTTCTTCTGAAAATCCTAATAAAAGTTTGATTAGCCCTTGGTGGTTTTTAATTCATATTTTAATTATTTTAATTACTATATTTATAAATATAAAAGCATATCCAAATTTGCCTAATAAAGTAGCTACCCATTGGGATTTTAATGGCAATATAAATAGATATGAAAATAAATCTACTTTTTTAATATATCAAATGCCTCTAATTGAACTTTTTATGAATAACATATTCTTTTTATGCTATAAAATTATAGGCTGGTCTAAAAAACAAATAAATGCTTATAATCCCGAGGAATCAAAAATAAGAAATAAACTATTTAGACATATATCATCTATTTATATAACCTTTACCTCCATAGGAATGACTATACTTTTATCTTTAATAGATTTTCAAATTATGAATATTATAAGCATAAGTAATAATACTTTACTATATTTTAGTTTAATATTTACTTTACTAATAGTAGTCATAACCATAGTATTAGGATTAAAAGTGGGTCAAGGTGGAAGTAAACTAAAATTGAAATATACTAATGAAAATAAAAATGATTTTATAAATAAAGACGATGATGATCATTGGATATTAGGTAATACGGTATATTATAACAAAGAAGATCCATCATTATTTATAGAAAAAAGATTTGGTATAGGCTGGACTATCAATGCAGGTAGACCTCTAGGATTAGCAATATATATAGTTACAATATTGTTAATAATTGTAGCTATAATATCAGCTTTTTTGGCTAAATTAAGTAATCTAAAATTGTAAAATCAGAATAATTCTTACTGCTCATATAAAAATTATAAAAAATTTAATAGCTAATAAGCTAGATAAGTTAATGTAATTAGGAGGTATATTTTATGGTCAGTTCTACAACTATAATATCTATGAAAATATCAGCATTTATATGCTTTCTTTTTCCTATAATTGTTCTTTACTATTTTAAGAAGAAAGAAAATATAAATTTAAAACCTTTTTTTATAGGTATGTTAGTTTTCTTTGTATTTACACAAATACTAGAAAAACAACTTCATATGATTGTAATTATCAAAGATCTTGCTTCTAATCCTATACTATTTTCTATATATGGGGTGCTAGCAGCAGGTATATTTGAAGAAATAGGTAGATTTATTGCTTTTAAAACAATTCTTAAAAATAATCACCAATGGAAAGATGGTATTGCTTATGGAATAGGTCATGGCGGTATAGAAGCTATACTAATTGGCACTATTACAAATATACAATATATTATTTATAGTAATTTAATAAA
Organism: Clostridium tepidum; assembly: GCF_002008345.1. Lineage (GTDB taxonomy): Bacteria > Bacillota > Clostridia > Clostridiales > Clostridiaceae > Clostridium_F > Clostridium_F tepidum. The sequence goes on along the minus strand of NZ_MRAE01000021.1, from coordinate 16,928 downwards.
TAATGGTTCATTTGACACCGTATTAGGTTCCAAAGTACCTACTTCACAAATTGCACAACTTAATCAATTAAAAGAATTATTAATTAATTCAAATTCAAGTACTATTATGTTAGGTATACTAGAAAGAATATTTGCTTTTGGAATACAAATAGCATTAACTATGATAGTTTTATATGCTATAAAATCCAGAAAAAATTTATATTTATTTATTACAATACTAATACATGCATTCATAGATACTCCTGTTGTACTATACCAAATGAAAATAATACCAAATATATTTATAGTAGAAAGTATCATTGCTATATTTTTTGTAATTGCTCTATTATTCTTATATAAATTTAAAAAAATCTTTGAGAATAATACGATAACACAGTACCCATTAAGTAAATAATTTATATTTATAATATCATAACTAAAAAAATAAAAATTCTATTACTAATAATATTATTTTAATTAGGTATTTAAATTATATATGACTAAAAGTAAAAACTTTTTATTTACTTTAACTCAGTGTTAATATTTATTTTTTGGGGTATTAAATAAAAAAATCATAAATTTTACAATTTCTTAAATGACAATAGGATACAATAATATTTTATAATTCCTATTGCCATTTAAGAAATCATATGTTATAATAAGTTATTAAATGCTTTTAGTGGGATGTTCTTTCACCAAAAATATAATATTTTTACAAGATTATATATTTATGCATTTTTGTATTTATATATAATTTTTTTATTTTAAAAATTTCTCTCTTTTAGAGAGTATCCATTTTGTTGAAGCAATGAATTTATAATCATATGTATATGGACAATTCATTCCAACATTTAAATGGAGAAAAGTATTTTTTAAAAATTTCATTTGCACTAAATAAGGAGGTGAATTTAATGATTAAAGAAACTTTAATACTTTTAACAGAAGATATTATAGAAGAATGTTTAAGTGAATGTTTATCTGAATAATTTTAAATAACTATTGTATATTCTTTTAGAAAGGTAATTTTATAAACTATTATGCAAAAATCTAGCTAGTTTTTATTAAAAATAAAAATTATGGAGGTCTTTCATGTATAAAAATAACCTCATAGAGGAATATAATGTCCTTTGGCATTATTCTATAAAAAACACATTAAGCAAAAATATTTTAATTATATTTTTCTTAATGTGTTTTAAATTTATATATATTTTGTAATTTTTATTCTTAAATATACTTCAAATATTCATCAGGTATAAAATCTACAAGCATACTTTTAGCTTTTCTTTTATTGTGTTCATACTCTGAAAAACTTAAATATAAAGCTTTCTTAGCCCTAGTCATAGCCACATAAAATAACCTTTTTTCCTCCATTTCATTTCCTTCTTTTACTGCCATATAATTTGGAAACACATTATTTTGAAGACCTGCTAAAAATACATAATCAAATTCTGCTCCCTTTGACTGATGTATTGTTATTATTGGTACTCTTGGATATTTTACAAGCATTCTATCTAATTCACTATTAGATAATGAAGTTATCTTTAAAAGTTCTATTAAATTATCCCTTGGCGAAATTTCTTTGTTTTCTATTTCTTTAGCTATAACAAAAAATTCTCTCAAGTTGTTCATCTTTACATATTCCTTTTGATATTTTGATTTTATCTTTGTTTTATTAACTATTTCCCCTATTATATTTTTAGGATTTTTTATATAGCTTAATTTTTTTAAATTAGATATTTCTTCATATATAGGTTTGAATTTTTTAATATACTTACTATATACAGCCATTCTATTTATAATAGTAGGTTTAACTTTTTCCTTTATCATAACCATAAAAACGTCCTTTGTAGCTAATATATCATCCATAGCATTATGGCTAGATTTGATTTCTGTATTAAATAAACGACTCAAAGTTTCCAACTTATGGTTGACTAAATTAGGATAAAACCTTCTAGCTATATCCAATGTATCATAATAAGCCTTAAAATTTGATTTGTTTAAGTTTAACCTCTCAAGCTCACTATTTAATATAGTTATATCAAAAGTTACATTATGTCCAATTACTACTGTATCCTCTATAAATTCTAAAAAATTTTTTAAAACTGTATTTTTATCTTCACCATTTTTCTTTAAAAATTCATCACTAAAACCATGAACTAAATAAGAATCTCCTACAGGTTTATTAGGTACTAAAAACTTTTGAAAACTTTCTATCACTTCTCCTTTGTTATTTATTTTAATAGCTGCAATTTGCACTATTTCATCTTCTGTGGTATTAATTCCTGTACTTTCCACATCAAATACTACTATATTTTCATTATCTAATTCTCTAATTAAAAGCTCATAATAATCTCCATATTCCTGAGTATTTTTATGAATTAAATCTGTAAGTCTTACACCTATTTTTATATTTTCTTCTTTTTCTATATCTTCTATAGTTTTTTCCCCTATTCCTTTTCCAAACCTTTTTACTATCCTTTTTAGACTATTATTATCAAAATCATTTACTATGAGTTTTAAATAAGCTAACACATCTTTTATTTCTTCTCTTCTAAAAAATTTAAATTCATCTACTAAAAGAAATCCGATTCTTTCTTCCTTAGGTAGTTTTGAATTTAATATTTTAAACTTTTCACTTAAAGCTATATTTATTCTATTGTTTCTAGTTAAAATAGCAATATTTGATAAGTTTTCAACTTTTAAAGACTTTATTTTATTAAATATAAACTCAGCTTCTGCCATAAGGTCATAGGCTTTTTTAAATTCTATTATCTCCCCTTCTATATTAGCTTTAGGTTTTATACCCTCTTTATATATCTTGTTTACTCCTTCTCCAAAAGCATTAGTCAAAAATCCATAAGAAGCTTTTAATAATATTTCTGAGGATCTATAATTTTTATCAAAAACTATAAATTCAGGATTAAACTCCTTTTTATAATTATCAAATATTATTGATGGATTAGATCCTCTCCATTCATATATGGTTTGATAATAATCTCCACTAAGCATTATATTATTATTTTTAAACAATTTTGAAACTATATTATATTCTATTTCACTTGTATCTTGCATTTCATCTATGTGAATAAACTTATATTTTTCTCGCCAATATGTAGCTATATTGTCCTTTTGAAATAAATCATAAACCTTTATTATTAAATCATTAAAATCTACCCCATGTCTTTCATATAATTTCTTATCGTAACTTGCTACAATCAAATATCCATATATATTTAAATAATCTACCAATGTCTTATCTACCATATATTTTTCATTTTTACATACATCATTAAATACATTAGCATTATATTGTATCATAGAATCTATGACATCTTTATAATCTCTTTCTTTATAATTTATACTTTTTTCTTTTACCATATTTATAAATCTTTGAAGACAGGAAACATTAAATTTATAAGGATTTAACTCATTTATTATTTCTTTTGTATCTTCCTCATCATATATAGTAAAATCAAAAAAAATATCTGTATTCTTTTTTGCCTCTTTTTTTATAATATCAAAACAAAAACTATGAAAAGTTTTTACAGTAACTTTTAACCCTTCCTTTCCAACAGTTTCTATTATCTTTTCTTTCATTTCTCTGCAGGCTCTATTAGTAAAAGTTAAACAAAGTATTTCCTCTCCTGAAGCTAAATTTTTACTTATTATATTTCCTATTCTACTACTTAATGTTTTTGTTTTACCTGTACCTGCTGAAGATAAAAGAAGTATATTTTTATCTAATGTATTTATTACTTGTAGTTGTTTATGATTAAAATCTATATTCAACACAAAAACTACCTCCCTCCATGCTTTCTCTTACTTATTAATTTTATAACAAATATCTTCTAATTATAAAATAGTTATTATATCATAATAATTTCTTTATATTATAATTATAAACTCTTTCAAATTTATGTATTTTTAACTATATCAGCAACCCTTATTATTCCTAAATTTTTAACTATTTTTCTTTATTAATTCTTTTAATTTTTTAAATTTCATATTATTTTTAAAAGTATTATTACAAATAAGTTACCATAAAATTAAATGATAAAAATCTGCTTCTCCTTATATATAAAATATTACAACTTAATTATCCAAAAGCATACATCAAAATAGAAAATATTTAATTTTCATACAAAAATACACTTTGTAAGCATAATAATATGATTTACAAAGTGTATTTTTGTATATATTTTTTTAATTAAATATATTTATATAATTTTTTATTTTCCTATTGAATAGGTTAGTTAATATATTATAACTTCCCAATTTTTGAAGGTTTCAACATTACTAATATTGGATATATTTCTAATCTTCCTGCTAACATACAAAATGAAAATACTATTTTACTAAAAGGTGAGTAACTACTAAAGTTGCCTATAGGTCCTACCACTTTAAATCCAGGTCCTATGTTTCCTATAGTTGCAAGAACTGATGAAAGTGTAGTTTCCATATCCATCCCATCTATAGATACTAAAAGTACTGCTATTATAATTATACTAACATAAGCAAATACAAACAAACCAACTTGTGATATTATTTCATCATCTACAACCTTATCATCTAATTTTACTGAATTAACCATTCTAGGATGAATAATCCTATTTATTTCTCTTTTCATAGCTTTAAATAAAAGTACTATGCGAACAGTCTTAATTCCACCACCTGTAGAACCTGCACAACATCCTGTAATCATTAATAAAGCTAATATTGATTTACTAAGGGTTGGCCACAAATCAAAATTAGTAGTAGCATAACCTGTAGTAGTTACAATAGAAGCTACTTGGAAGGAAGATTGCCTAAAACCTTCTTTTAAAGATCCGCCATACATTCCTTTAATATTAAAAGCTATTATTATCATAGAAATTAATACCATACCTATATAATATCTAACTTCTTCATTTTTAAATGCTTGTTTAATATTGCCTGCTATTAATTGAAAATATACATTAAAATTAATACCAAACAATAACATAAATACTGTTATTATAACTTCTATGTATACATTGTTATATGCTCCTACACTTCTATTCATACTGGAAAAGCCTCCTGTACCTGCCGTTCCAAAAGCATGTATTAAAGTGTCATAAAAAGGCATTCCGGCAATTAACAGTAAAATTATTTGTACTATAGTCATAACAAAATATATTAAATACATTATTTTAGCTGTCTGCTTTATTCTTGGAACAATTTTTCCTGGAGTAGGACCTGGACTTTCCGCCTTCAAAAGATGTATTGTAGTTCCACCTATTGAAGGCATTAATGCCAATGTAAATATTAGTATACCCATACCGCCTATCCAATGTGTAAAACTTCTCCAAAATAATATTCCCTTAGGTAAAGATTCTACTTCTGTTAAAATAGTAGCCCCTGTAGTAGTAAATCCTGATACTGTCTCAAATATACAATCTACAAAAGACGGTATAGCACCACTTATATAAAAAGGCAGTGCTCCAAATAGGGATATAACTATCCAACAAATAGAAACAGATAAAAAACCTTCTTTAGCGTAGAAAGTTTTATTTTTAGGTTTAATATTAGACATTATAATACCAATAATTAGCATTATTCCAATAGTTATCATAAAACTATTAGCATCTTTACCTCCATAATAAAAAGATGTTATAAGAGGAAATAACATAACTAAAGCTTCATACTTTATTACATCTCCTAATACTTTAAACACTATTGGGTAATTCATTTCAAACTACCTCCATCTAGTATATTATTAATATCTATTATATTATTTCTTTCTGTTACGATAATTACACTATCCCCAGATTTTATACAATCATCTCCATTAGGAATTATTATATCTTTATTCCTAACTATAGCAGCAATTAATACGCCCTTTTTTATCTTTATATCTTTTAAAGATATATTCAAACATTTAGTGGTATTATTAGCTGCAAATTCTACAGCTTCAGCCTGTTCTCCTACTATTTTATATAAATTTTCAATAAAGCTTCCTTTTTTATTTTTTAATCCTCTTACATATGTAATTATTTTATTAGCTGTTAGAGTTTTAGGACTTATAACTCTTTCAACGCCAATATTTTTAACTATATTATTATAATTCACTCTTGTTACCTTTGTTATAACATTATGTACTTTTTCATTTAATGCAAATAAAGATGCTACAATATTTTCTTCGTCACGATCTGTCAAAGCTATAAAAGCATCTACATCTTTTAAATTTTCTGATTCTAAAAGTTCTTGTTCTGTACCATCTCCATTTATAATAATGGCTTCTGGCAATGTTTCGTTTAAATATTTACATTTCTCATAGCTTTTTTCTACTATTTTTATTGTTGCACCAACTTTATTAATCAATTTAGTAAGATAATAGGTTATTCTTCCTCCTCCTACTATCATTACATTTTTAATTTTATTTTTATGTTTTCCTAAATACTTTAAAAATAATGTTATATTTCCGTGATCTCCTATAACATATACCTTATCATTATTTTTAAGTACGAAATCTCCTGTAGGCATAAACACTCTATCATTTCTTTCAACAGCACAAAATAATACAGAGCACTGTTTAAAATCAATATCAGAAATAGACTTTCCTGCTATAAAATCTTCCGCTCCTAATCTAAAGCTAACTAAATCTACTTTACCTTGAGCAAAATTTTCTACGCTAGATACTGTTGGAAATTTTATAAGCTGTGCAATTTCAAGAGCTGCTTCTTTTTCTGGATTAATAATCATATCAATCTCTAGCTCTCTTTTTAGCATTGTAAGTTCTTCTGCATACTCAGGGTCCCTAATTCTTGCTATAGTGTGCTTTGCTCCAAATTTTTTAGCTGCTAAACAACAAAGCATATTCCTTTCATCACTATTAGTAACTGCAATTACTACATCTGCACTACTAACTTCAGCCTCCTTAAGCACATTTACCCTTGTTCCATTGCCTCTAATACACATTACATCAAGGCTATCCATAGCCTTTTGGAGTGCTTCAGCATTTTTATCAATAACAATCACATCATTGTCCTCTTGACATAAATGTTTTGCTAAAGTGTACCCCACCTTTCCATTTCCTACAATTATAATATGCATTTTCTTTTACCTGTCCTTTCACAAATTAGAGATATTATAATAAAAACATGATTAAAAATACGTTAATTTATAATCTTAATTTTTCTTAAATTAACTCTATATTCACTACTATAATAAGCAGTAATATATTGTATATTTCATCATATCCTCAATAATTATAATACAAATTCTTGTAAAATGTATTTATATAAATTCCATAATCCCTAAATATTTTTATTTATTTCTATAATGCTATTATTATCTTTAATTTTAACCATAAATCTTCTATATATATAATATTGTTAATATGACTCTATATTTTTCTCAAATCAATATATTTTATAATTAAAATGATTGAAAATTACTTTAACAATTTTCTAAAGCATAGAATTATTTTAATAAGTAATAAACTTATGCTCCATTGTATTATTATATATTATAGTTAGATAATTTTTTGTAATAAAATTAAATTCATCTAAATAAAGAAAAGGCTGTTGACAAAATATGTTTATCAATAGCCTGAGGTCATCTTTATATATTCTTTATTTTTAGTCTTTTATTAATTTCAATAGTTTTTCCTTTAAATAGATTTTTAAAAAACCTTGCAACTATTATTTACTCTTTATCTACTCCTATCAAACTTACAGCAAAAGTAGTTATAGGTATAGTAAATATTAACCCTATACTTCCACATAAAGCTTGTATAATTTCTGCTGCCATTACATCTTGATTTAACATTCTTTCAAAGGGTAACTTATAGGAAGATATAAGTAGCAACGTATACATAGCTCCTCCTGCATAAGCTAAAATAAGCGTATTTGCCATAGTCCCCATTATATCCCTTCCTACATTAAATCCCGCTTTTACAAGTTGTCTTTTAGTTATATCTGGATTATTTATTTTTACTTCTTTCATAGATGATGCTATAGACATACTTATATCCATTACTGCACCTAAAGCTCCCATAAGTATCCCTGAAAATAATAATCCACTAAAATTAAATTTTTGATTTCCAGTTATATATATAAGCATTTGAGCTTCTTCATCTGTAAGACCAATTACTTGAAGTACATTACTGCTTATAAGCGCTATAACTCCTGCTACCATAACTCCGCCTAAAGTCCCTATAATAGCAGAATAACTTTTTTTATTTTTTCCACTTATTATAAGTAGATTTAAAATACTAACACCTATACATATAATTATAGAAACTAATATTGGATTAAATCCTGCCATTATTAATGGTATAAGTATTTTAATTACTGCATATGTAGTTATAAGTAATGCTAAAACTGAACGCACTCCTTGCATTCCACCTAAAAAACTTAATAAAACTAAAAACAATATAATTATTCCTTTTAAATACTTGTATCTTACAATTTCATATATATATGCTTTTTTTATATTTCCCTTGTTATCTTCCTCTATATTTACTAATACTTCATTTCCTTTTTTTGCATAGGTCTCATGATAAGTTTTATCACTAACTAAGTTGTCCATATCTATTACTTTGCCTTTATATTCACCATTTAAAATTCTTACCTTTACCTTACTTCTTGATAGTTGTCTTTTTTCTTCTACATTGTTCTCTATTTCTATAATTTTTCCATGTATAGCCTCTTTCCTTATATAAGAACTAGGCATTAACATAGCAACTATAACTATAATGGTTAAAACTATTACTTTAATGTCTGATTTAGTTAATTTTTTAATATTTCCCTTTAATATCCCTATAAAGTTCACATCATCATCTCCTACAATATTCCTTAGTTTTATTTAAGTATTTACCATTGAATATATTATTAAAATATAAATTTAATTATATCATAGCTTAGCTTTTCTTTTATTTAAAATACTATTAATTAAATAAATTTAATACGAATTATATTAAGTTTTATTAATCACAATACATTTTATAACTATAATATAATAAATATTAACTTATTTTACTAAATATATGTTTGTTATAAAGAATACATAATATAATATATAAAAAAATAATTCATAATAAACAGATTTCTAAGAAAGCAATTACACTTTCTTTACACTAAAAAATTTGAGTATTAGAACAAATAATCATCATATAAAGGATATGTATAGTAAAAATATTTTATCTCCAATTAATATACAAATTATAGAAGCTGCAGCTATAAAAGGTCCAAAAGATATATAATCCTTTCTATTTTTTATTTTTAAAATTATAAGTATAATTCCAATTATTGAACCAAAAATAAAAGACAAAAATATAGTCATAGCAGTAATTTTAAATCCTAAAAATAAAGAAACTACTAAATAAATATCTAAGTCGCCATTTCCCATTCCTTTAGTTGTAAAAATTATAATTCCTATAATAATACTACATAATAATACTGCATAAATATACGTTTTAACATTATAACCAAAATAAAATTTTTCAATTAATATACAAATTACTGCAACAGTCATAGCACTAATAGTGGTTTTGCTATAAACATTTGTGGTATCTAAATCAATAAATCCTATAACAATTATAAAAGAAATAAATATAATATATTTTATAAAATTAAAACTCAACCCAAATATATTATATATATATATAAATAGTACACCTACTAATAACTCTATCAAAAGATTTCTTAAAAATATTTTATTTTTACAACATTTACATTTACCTTTTAAAAATATATATCCTATTACTGAAATTAAATTGCTTGCTTGTATACTTACACCACATTTTTCACAATAAAAACTTGGATAAATTATAGATTCACCTTTAGGTATTTTATAAATGCATAAATTTAGAAAACCTCCTATAATTATTCCAAAAATAAAAACTATTATATTCATATTTATACCTTTCACTAACTTTTTTAATTCTATAAACTATTATTTATATTATATCCACTTAATTGTTATTTATTAACATTTTAATTTTGTATTAAAATATTTATTTTTAAAAATATTAAATTTTTATAATATTTTTAAGAATAATGTACAAAATAAAAATATTAATATCTTTAAATTGGAGGTATAAAAAATGGATGAAAATAATAGAGAAAATAATACTCATGGTATCTGGGGATACATTATAAGACTAATAGTATCTATGATTGTTTTAAGTATAACTGCATTTTTAACACCTGGATTTTCTATAACAGGATTCTGGGCAGTTTTATTAGCTGCTGTAATTATAAGCGCTATTGACCATGCAGTAGAAAAATTTATGGGAGTAGACGCCTCTCCTTTTGGTAAAGGCCTAAAAGGCTTTGTCATATCAGCTATAATAATATATTTAACTCAATTCTTAGTACCAACTATGAGAGTTTCTATAGTAGGTGCTATAATTGCAGCATTAATTATTGGAATTATAGATGCTATAATTCCAGGAAGATTTATGTAAAAACATAAAATAAAAGCCTTATTTAGTTGTAATATTATAACTAAATAAGGCTTTTTAATATATACCATTAAATATAACAATTTTTTTATAATTATTTTGTAATTAATTTAATATATAATACATTAAATTAATAATAGACATATATTATTTTACAATATATTCTTTTAATTGTTGTTGTATTTTATTACTCACAATCTCAAGGGTATTGCTATTCTCTTCTCCATAACTCCAACTAAAACCATCGCCTTTATATCTTGGAAACAGATGCATATGATAATGACCAGCATTGTTAAATGTTCCACCATTTTGCATTATACTATATCCATCTAATTTATATGTATCTTTTAATACTCTTACCATAATTTTAGATATTTTCATTATTTCTATAGCTATTTCATCATCTATTTGGTCTAAATCTAAACAGTGTTTTTTAGGTACTATTAACATATGACCCTCGTTTATAGGTTCTTCTGATAAAAAACAACAAACTAAATCATTTTCGTATACTATATTAGCCTTTTTCTCCTTATTTATTATTTTACAAAAATTACAGTTTTCCATATCTTTTTTCATACTTATCTCCTTCTTATAAAAATTTTAAATAAAAGTCTAGATATCTTTTTTTGTTGTAGTCACCTTAAAAAATACAGCATATCATTAAATATATTATTAGCCAAAGTCCTAAATATATAAATAACTTAATTATATTAAACTTATCACTAAATAAATTATAGTTAAAATTAAAAAATTTCATTATTAATCTATAGATTACAAAAGAAAATGCAAATTGTAAAAAAGTAATCCAACTTTTGCTTATATTTAATTATATTCCTCAATCTTTAAGACTTTAGAATCATATATTTATAATAAACTATAAATTAACTTATATAAAAGACAAAATAATATTTTTAACATCTTATAATTATAAAATAATTTATTTTTAGCTTAAATAGAAAATTATTTATTTTTTTATTTATTATCATTAAATATATTATTATGAATTTTAATTCTAAGACATAATCTTTAATATTACTTTCATATATAAAAATTTAATGTTAAAATATTAGATATTATTCTAAATAGGGAGGGAATTTATATGTTTAAAGAAATGAGAAGAAAAGAAAAAAAATTAAATAAAAAAGATATTATTTCTTTATTAGAAAAAACTAATTATGGAACTCTTTCAATCTGTCTAGATAATGGTTATGCTTATGGTGTACCCGTAAATTTTGTTTATAATAATGAAGCTATTTATTTTCATTGTGCAAAAGAAGGTCAGAAAATTCAAGCAATAAGTGCAAACAATAAAGTTTCATTTTCTATTGTAAATAATATAGAGTTACTTCCTTCAAAATTTGATACAAATTATGAAAGCGTTATAATATTTGGTAAAGCTTATGAAGTATTTGAAAATGAAAAGAAAGAAGCATTGTTAGCTTTTATAAATAAATATTCAAAAGATTATATAAAAGAAGGTAAGGATTACATAGAAAAAGCCCATAATAAAACTAAAGTCATAAAAATTGAAATAAAACACATTGATGGTAAAGGTCAAAAATAGAAAATATAACCAACTTGTAACTTAACATCCGTTAAAGGGTGAGAATTAAAACATTTATGCTAGCTTAAACATATAAAAATTACAATATTCAACGTAAATGGCATTAAAAAAGCTAAGATATTTTTATTTGTTTTTCTAAAATATTTTAGAAAAAAACTGATTGTTTTAACCAATAGTCAGTTATCATTTTTAATATATTTTACCAAAACAAATTTAGAATATCTTAGCGAATTAAGTTGTACTTCTAGACACATATTCCTTTTTAATATACTGAAAACAAACTAACTTTTAAGTGATAATTTTCTTATATTATTAATTTATATCTATTATATGGTTTTGTCTGTGATCACTCATAAAAAATATATTAAGGGATCCTGGACCTCCATATGTTCCTACTACTGGACCTACATAATTTATTATTATATCTTTAACATTTATTTCACTTAGTATATGCTTTTTTAATTTTTCTGCGTCTAATTCTGCATCTCCATGAGAAATAGCTACTATTTCTTGTTCTGGATTTTTTATTCTTTCTGTAACTATTTCTGTCAATTTTTTTATAGCAACTTTTCTACCTTTAGCCTTACGTACAGTTATAACTTTTCCTTCATCATTTAAAGTTAATATTGGTTTAATGTTAAGAACTGTACCTATAATAGCTGCAGTTGTTGAAACTCTACCTCCTCTTTTAAGGTGAATAAGATCGTTTACAAGCATATAACTATTTAAATTTAATCTATTTTCTTTTAAATAATTAGTAATTTCATCAATAGTTAATCCCTTTTTTTTCATTTCTATAGATTTCATTACCATAAGCCCTTGTCCTAATGATGCTGTTAATACATCTACTATTTCTATCCTTGCATCATTAAATTCGTCTAAAATCATATTTTTAGCTATATTAGCACTGTTATATGTTCCACTTAATCCTGAAGAAACACATACATATACTATATCTTTATATTTATTTATAAATTCTTTAAAAATGTTATAATAAACTTCAGGACTTGGTTGGGATGTTTTTGGTACTTCTCCCTTTGTCATAGCTTCATAAAATTCTTTATATGGAAGACTTTCACCCAAATTATCTATATATTCTTTTCCACATATATTATAAGTTAATGAAACATAAGGAATATAATTTTTTTTTATATATTCTCTTGGTAAATCACAACAAGAATCTGTCATTATAATATAATCTTTCATTAATACTCTCCTTTTATAAATTAATTTTTGTAATTTAAATTAAATAACATTTGCTTTAAAAATAAATTTTATTATAAATTATATGATAAAATTTTTCTATTATACTCAATATATCAGATATTTTGTAAAAATATAATACATTTTTTTTAAAATTTATTATATTTTTAATTATATAAAAATAAAAAAGTATTTTTAAAGAGCAAATATTTAGCTTCTTTAAAAATACTTTTTATTTTTTTCTATTTTATATAATTTAAATAGAGTTTAGTTATGTTTACCATAATGATTACAAATTACTTTCTTGTCTTCAAGTTCTCCCTTTAAATATTGGTTCAATATATCTTGAATTGTTCCTTTAGCTCCTCTTATAACTTTTAATCCACCATTAATCAAAGCATCATAAGCGCCTTGACCAATGCCTCCTGTTATAACTAATTTAACGTTTTCTTTCACTAATAAATTGGACAGACCACTATGATTATGTTGTAAATTTTCTGTTGATACGTTTTTGATATCCACAACTTTATTATCTTCTATTGTTGCTATAGAAAAACTTTTACTTTTGCCAAAATGTTGATTAATTATTTCTCCATTTGTTGGTATTGCTATTTTCATGTTTATATCACACTCCTATCTCATTACTATTATATATAATAACATAATTAGCTTATAATTAATAATTTATGTTTACAAAATATTCTAATTAATTATTAAAATATAAAAGCTTTATTTAAATTACTAACTATTATGTGATATAAAATCATTTTTATTGATATGATTGTTAAAAATATAGGCTAAAGTTATTAAAATTACTAAACCAATACTTAATTTTATAATATTAAATTTACATTTACATATACTAGGACAAAATTTAGCTATATTACAAAATAAATTATTAAAAAAATGAATTGCAATACAAGGTATTAAAGATTTAGTTTCGCAATAAACAGCTGCAAGTATAATACCTGCAATAAAAGCATCTGGTAATTGAATAAAATTAAAGTGAACTATAGCAAATACTAATGCAGAAATAATTATAGCTTTTTTATAGTTGTAGTTATCTAATAATTCATCTAATATTATTCCTCTATAAATTATTTCTTCAAAAATAGGTGCAATAATTACTGTTGTAATAAATCCTACTATAGGATTTTTCATTTCTCTAGCCATAATATCATAAAATATACTATTTTTTACAATTTTTAATACAATTATTTTAATTGTATTATCATAAACCAAAATATATCCTATAAATAACATGGCTATAAAAATATATCCTTTAAATCGTAAAGTATTTTTAAGTTTCAATTTATATTTATTATTTTTTTTATAATTTTTAATAAAAAAAATATAAGATAAAACTTCTCCTACTAATTTGCTATAGGGCTTTGCAAATTCCTTATTTATTCCTATATATACTAAAATATTCGCTAGAATAGCAAAAATCATATAAAATGTTGCTTGATATAAAAGTAAATTAACTATAATATTCAAGATTTTAATAAATTCTTCACTATTTTTATTTTTAAATTCTACATTGTCTACCATCTTAACCCCCTTATTATTAAATATTTTATATTATGCAACAATATCATTCATATATTTTTTCATTTATGTATATATTTATACTTTTATATATATTTTACCATTTAAGATGTTAATTGTATATATATTATGGATAATTATATGGTATAATTTGTATATTAATCAATCAAACTTATTTAAATAACTCTAAAAATAAAACTCCAATTTTATTATTTATAATTTATTTTAAATAATAAAATTGGAGTTCTTTCATTTTTATACAGTAATCTATCTAACTTTTTATATAAAATTTATTTTTTATAATAAAATCTCAAAACTATTCTTCAGTCTTTTCAATATTTTTATTAAGTTCACTATAAATTCCGCCTAAAGATAATAACTCCTCATGAGTTCCCCTTTCTTCGATTCCCTTATCTGTTAAAACTATAATTTCATCTGCATTCTTTATAGTAGATAATCTATGTGCTACCACTATAGTTGTTCTTCCATTAGATAACTTTTCTAAAGATTTTTGTATTAAGTATTCTGTAGCATTATCTAATGCAGATGTAGCTTCATCTAATATAAGTATAGGTGGATTTTTTAGAAATACTCTTGCAATAGATAATCTTTGTTTTTGTCCTCCAGATAATTTTATTCCTCTTTCTCCTACATATGTATTATATCCTTCTGGTAAACCTTCTATAAACTCATGTATATTGGCTAATTTTGCTGCTTTTTCTACTTCTTCATGAGTAGCTTCTGGATTACCATACAATATATTTTCCGCTATAGTTCCAGTAAATAAAAATACATCTTGCTGAACAATTCCTATATTCTTTCTTAAAGAACCTATTGTTACATCATATATACTATGATTATCAATTAATATATCTCCATTATCTATATCATAGAATCTAGGTATTAAATTGCAAAGTGTTGTCTTTCCCCCACCAGATGGACCAACTAAAGCTAAAGTTTTTCCTTCTTTAATTTTAAAACTTAAACCATTTAATATATGAGTGTCTTCATCATATTTAAAACTTACATTTTTAAATTCTATTGAGCCTTTAACATTTTTTAAATCTTTCACCCCTTCTTTATCCACTTCAGGTTTCACTTTTAAAAGTTGTCTATATCTTTGAAAACCTGTTACTCCTGATTGATACTGCTCTACAAAAGATATAAGCTTTCTAATAGGTGTCATAAACATCTTTATAAATAACAGATATGCAACCAAATCACCAAAGTTAATTAATTTTTTATATACAAAATAACCACCAGCTACAAGTACTATTAAATCTAATATATCTATAAAAAAATACATTCCTGAAAAATAATCTGCCATAGATTTATAGGCCATTTGTCTAGCACTAACAAATTTTTTGTTACCTTTATCAAATTTTTCATTTTCATAATTTCTGTTAGTAAATGCCTTAGAAACTCTTATACCCGCAATGCTATTTTCTAATTCTGCATTAAGATCTCCTATTTTTACTCTGCTATCCATAAAAGCTTTTTCCATTTTGAGTCTATTTTTCATAGAAAACCATACTAAAATAGGTATAAATGCAAAACTTATTATTGTTAATGGTACATTTATAGTACATAATATTATAAAAGATCCTATTAACATAATTATAGAAATAAAAAGATCCTCTGGACCATGATGTGCTAATTCTGATATTTCCATAAGATCATTTATTATTCTGGACATTATTACACCTGTTTTATTTTCATCAAAATATTTAAATGGTAAAGTTTGAAGATGATTAAAGACCTTTTTCCTCATATCTGCTTGCATTCTGACCCCTACCATATGTCCCCAATATTGAATAAAATGATTTAAAAAATATTTCATTATATATATAATTAATAAAGATATTGCCCAAAAGAAAAGTAATCTAATCTTACCATTGGGAATAATATCATTTATGATTTGTCTAGTTATCATCGGATAAAACAAATCACATAAAGCTACAATAAAAGCTGCTATCATATCTAAAATAAATAACTTTTTATGTGGTTTATAATAAGATATAAACTCTTTAAGCATAAATAATTCCCTCCTTCTTAAATAAAATATATTATCATTTTATCATATTAACCATAAAAGTGAATATATTATTTAGTTTTATTATTAAATAATATTTATATTCTACAAATAATAAAAATAAAATGAATATTTAAAATTATTTTTATAAAACACTTAAATTTATAATATAATCT